>NZ_CP106759.1:957500-1577500 GCF_025642255.1 Stenotrophomonas maltophilia | reverse complement strand
GAGATGCGGATCGGCACTTCACAATGCAGATCGTCGCCATCGCGCTGGAAGATGGGGTGCTCGCGCACGCGCACTTCCACGTACAGGTCGCCCGGCGGCGTGCCGGCCGGCCCCGCTTCGCCCTCGCCAGCCAAGCGGATGCGATCGCCGGTGTCGACGCCCGCCGGCACCTTCACCGACAGCACCTTGTCTTCCTCGACACGGCCATTGCCGTGGCAGGTCTTGCAGGGCTTGGCGATGATCTGGCCGCGGCCGCCGCAGTTGTGGCAGGCCTGCTGCATGGCGAAGATGCCGCGCTGGATGCGCACCTGGCCGCGGCCGTGGCAGACGTTGCAGGTCTCCACCTTGCCGTCTTCCGAGCCACTGCCATCGCAATCGCCGCATTCGGCCAGCGTCGGGATCTCGATGCGGCGCTCGACGCCACGCACCGCTTCTTCCAGGTCCAGCTCCATCACGTAACCGATGTCGGCACCGCGGCGTGCCTGGCGCGGACCGCCGCCGGCACCACCGAAGATGTTGCCGAAGATGTCGCCGAAGATATCGTTCATGTCCGGACCACCCGGACCGCCCCCGCCCATGCCGTGCTCGAACGCGGCATGACCGTGGCTGTCATACATCCGGCGCTTGTTGCCGTCGGACAGCACCTCGTAGGCTTCCTTGCACTCCTTGAAGGAGGCTTCGGCGGCCGCATCACCCGGATTTCGGTCCGGATGGAACTTCATCGCGCAGCGGCGGTAAGCCTTCTTCAGCTCTTCTTCGTTGGCGGTGCGGGCCACGCCCAGCACTTCGTAGTAATCGCGCTTGCTCATATCGTGAATCGGCTTCCGGAATGTCGGGATTCGTCAAAGCGGAAGAGCGGAACCAGGTCCGCTCTTGCGTCGGGCGCCCCGACGCGCCGGAGGCGGTCAGGACCCTGATGCGACAACGGGACGCTGCCAGGCAGCGTCCCGCGTCGGTCCGGATCAGGACTTCTTGTCGTCCTTGACTTCGGTGAACTCGGCGTCCACCACGTCGTCGTTGCCCTTGCCCGCATTGCCGGCATCGGCGCCCGGGGCACCGCCCTGCTCTGCCGACGCTGCGGCGAACAGCGACTGGCCGGCTTCCTCCAGCACCTTCGACTTGGCTTCGATCTGTGCCTTGTCGTCGCCCTTCATCGCGGTTTCAAGATCGGCCAGAGCCGCTTCAACCTTGCCGATGACATCGCCGCCGACCTTGCTGCCGTGCTCGGTGATGGCGCTGCGGGTGCCGTGGATCAGGGCATCGGCCTGGTTGCGGGCCTGCACCAGCTCCTGGAACTTCTTGTCTTCTTCGCGGTTGGCTTCCGCGTCGGCGACCATGCGCGCGATCTCTTCCTCGGACAGGCCCGAGCCGGCCTTGATCTCGACCTTCTGTTCCTTGTTGGTCTTCTTGTCCTTGGCCGACACATGCAGGATGCCGTTGGCGTCGATGTCGAAGGACACTTCCACCTGCGGCAGGCCACGCGGCGCCGGCTCGATGCCGGACAGGTCGAACTTGGCCAGCGACTTGTTGAAGCGGGCCTGTTCGCGCTCACCCTGCAGCACGTGCACGGTCACAGCCGACTGGTTGTCCTCGGCGGTGGAGAACACCTGCGAGGCCTTGGTCGGGATGGTGGTGTTCTTCTCGATGATCTTGGTGAACACGCCGCCCATGGTTTCGATGCCCAGCGACAGCGGGGTCACGTCCAGCAGCAGCACGTCCTTGACGTCGCCGCCCAGCACGCCACCCTGGATCGCCGCACCCAGTGCCACGGCTTCGTCCGGGTTGACGTCCTTGCGCGGCTCCTTGCCGAAGAACTCGGTCACCGCCTGCTGCACCTTCGGCATGCGGGTCTGGCCGCCGACCAGGATCACTTCGCTGATGTCGCTCGAACGCAGGCCGGCATCGTTCAGGGCGACGCGGCACGGCTCGATCGACTTCTTGATCAGGTCTTCCACCAGCGCTTCCAGCTTGGCGCGGGTCAGCTTGATGTTCAGGTGCTTCGGACCCGACGCGTCAGCGGTGACGTACGGCAGGTTCACTTCGGTCTGCTGGGCGCTGGACAGCTCGATCTTGGCACGCTCGGCAGCGTCCTTCAGGCGCTGCAGAGCCAGCGGATCCTTGCGCAGGTCGATGCCCTGGTCCTTGTTGAACTCTTCCACCAGGTACTCGATGACGCGGTTGTCGAAGTCTTCGCCGCCCAGGAAGGTGTCACCGTTGGTGGCCAGCACTTCGAACTGCTTCTCGCCGTCGACGTTGGCGATCTCGATCACCGAGACGTCGAAGGTACCGCCGCCCAGGTCGTACACAACGATCTTGCGATCCTTGTTGTCGCCCTTGTCCAGGCCATAGGCCAGCGCGGCCGCGGTCGGCTCGTTGATGATGCGCTTGACGTCCAGGCCCGCGATGCGGCCAGCATCCTTGGTGGCCTGGCGCTGGCTGTCGTTGAAGTAGGCCGGCACGGTGATGACCGCTTCGGTGACCTTCTCACCGAGGAAGTCCTCGGCGGTCTTCTTCATCTTCTCCAGTACCTTGGCCGAGATTTCCTGCGGCGCCATCTTCTTGGCGTCGCTGGTGGCCACCCACGCATCACCATTGTCATGGGCGAGGATGCTGTACGGGACGTGGGCGATGTCCTTCTGCACCTCGGCGTCGGTGAACTTGCGGCCGATCAGGCGCTTCACCGCGTAGAAGGTGTTCTTCGGGTTGGTCACCGCTTGGCGCTTGGCCGAGGCACCGACCAGGACTTCGCCGTCCTTGGTGTAGGCGACGATCGACGGGGTGGTGCGATCGCCTTCCGAATTCTCGATGACGCGGGCCTTGCCGCCGTCCATGATCGCCACGCACGAGTTGGTGGTGCCGAGGTCGATACCAATGATCTTGCCCATGGGGGAGACTCCTGAGAAATGCTGTGTGGATGTCAGTCCGGCCGCTCGGCCGGTGGATGAATGGGATGTGGGGGAGGCTCGTGGAACATTCAAGCCATCTCCCGAACGCTGTGTTCAGCCGTTCAAGGTTCGCCGGGCATGGCCCGGCGATGACGATCCGGGGGTAGCACCGGGCCATGCCCGGCGGCCGCTCCCGGATCGACCGCTCAGTCGGCGGCCACCACCACCAGCGCCGGCCGCAGCAGGCGCTCGTTGAGCAGATAGCCCTTCTGGAACACGGTCACCACGCTGCCCGGGGCGGCGTCCGGGGCCGGCACCTGGCTGATCGCCTGGTGGTGCTCCGGGTTGAACGGCTGGCCGGTCGGGTCAATCAGGACCAGGCCGTTGTCGGCGGCGACCTTCAGCAGCTGCTTGTAGGTCAGCTCCAGGCCCTCGCGCAGCGGGTGCGGGTCGTCGCCGGCGGCCTTCAGGCCGGCATCCAGGCTGTCGAACACGGGCAGCAGTTCGCCCAGCAGCTTCTCGTTGGCGAACTTGCGGGCCTGCTCGATGTCGCGGGCCACGCGCTTGCGCTGGTTCTCCAGGTCGGCGCGCTCACGCAGCGCATCGGCCCTGACCTGCTCGACTTCCGCGCGCAGGCGCTCCACTTCGTCATTGACGCCTGCTGCGGCGGCCGCGTCGGCGGCGCTCTGCTGGGATTCGAAATCTGGATGTTCGTGGTTCATGTCTGGGTCCCTGGCGGTCACTCCCCGCCTCCACCCACCCTAGTGTGGGCGGGATGCTGCGTTTCAAGCGTCCGCGGCACCGGATCCGCGTCCGGTCGGTGAAAAGGCCGCCCCCAGCACGTCGGCGGTGGCCTGTACCAGCGGGATCATGCGGTCGTAGGCCATCCGCTTCGGCCCGATCACCCCCAGCACGCCCAGCACCTGCCCGTTGGCCGCATACGGGGCGGTCACCAGCGAAACGCCCTGCAGCGGCATCATCCCGGTCTCTTCGCCGATGAAGATGCGCACGCCCGGGGCCTGGATGGTCCGCTCCAGCAGCTGCAGGATCTCGCGCTTGCTGGAAAACAGCTCGAACAGTTCACGCAGGCGCTCCAGGTCGGACAGGTCCTGGACCCCCATCAGGCGGGTCTGGCCCGCCACCAGCATGTCGTCGGCCGCGGGCTGCAGGGCCTGCTCGGCCAGTTCGATGCTGTGCGCCAGCAGCTGCTCCAGCTCGGAACGGGCATCGCGCAGTTCCAGCAGCAGGCGCGCCCGGATCTCCGCCAGCGGCAGCCCGGCGAAATGGGCGTTGAGGTAATTGGCGACCTGCTCCAGCTGGCCCGGCGCGAAGTCCTGGCGGGTTTCGATCACCCGGTTCTGGACCTCGTTGTCGGCGAACACCAGGATCGCCAGCACCCGGCGGCCGTCCAGCGCCACGAAATCGATCTGGCGGAAGGCGAACTGCTCGCGCCGCGGCGCGCTGACCACGCCGACGAAGTGGCTCATCGCCGACAGCAGCTCGGAGGCACTGCCGAGCAGGGCCTGGGTGCTGCCGCCACCGGCCAGTTCCTGGCGCAAGCGGGCCAGCTCGCCCTCGCCCGGCGGCTGCATCTGCAGCAGGCTGTCGACAAACACCCGGTAGCCATGCGCGGTCGGGATCCGCCCGGCGGAGGTATGCGGCGACGCCAGCAGGCCCAGGTCCTCCAGGTCGCCGAGGATGTTGCGGATGGTGGCCGGGCTGACTTCCAGCCCGGCCACGCGCGCCAGCGTCTGCGAGCCCACGGGCTCACCATCCTGGATGTGGCGCGCGATCAGCGTGCGCAGCAGATGGCGCGCGCGCGGGGCGAGTTGGTCGGCGGAACCGTGCATGGAATCAACCTGTGAGACACGGAGACTAGATAATGGCGCCGGATCACCTTGGCAAGCCATTGGACCGCCCGCGTGCGCGTGCTAGCGTTGCGCGGCTCAGATACCCCCAGACCCATGCTCAGACACCTATCGATCAAGGATTTCGCCGTCGTCCGCGCCACCGAACTTGAATTCGGGCCTGGCATGACCGTGGTTTCAGGCGAGACCGGCGCCGGCAAGTCGCTGATGGTCGACGCGCTGGGCTTCCTGTCCGGCCTGCGCGCCGACAGCGGCGTGGTCCGCCACGGTGCCGCCCGTGCCGAGCTGTCGGCCGAGTTCGCGCTGGAGCATCTGCAGGCCGCACGCCAGTGGCTGGCCGACAACGAGCTGGACGATGAGGACCAGTGCCAGCTGCGCCGCGTGATCCGCGCCGACGGCGGTTCGCGGGCCTGGATCAACGGCCGCCCGGTCACCCTCGCCCAGCTGGGCGAACTGGCCGCGCTGCTGGTGGAAATCCACGGCCAGCATGAACAGCAGGCCCTGCTGGCGCGTCCTTCCCAGCTGGCCCTGCTCGATGCCTATGCCGGCAACGAGGAAGAGCGCCGTCAGGTCCGCCGCGCCGCAGCCGCCTGGCAGGCACTGGTCGATGAATCCCTGGCGCTGTCGCAGCAGGGCGACGTCAGTGACCGTATCGGTTTCCTCGAGCATCAGCTGCGCGAACTGGACCGTGAGGATCTGGAGCCCGAATCGATCCTCGCGCTGGGCGCCAGCCATCGGCGCCAGGCCCATGCCAGCGCGCTGCTGACCGCCTGCCAGGCCGCCAGCAACCAGCTCAACGGCGACGAGGGCAGCTCGGCGCTGGATCAGCTGCAGCAGGTGCGGCACGAACTGGCCCGGCTGATCGAACACGACCCGCGCCTGGGCGAGGTGGACAGCCTGATCGAAAACGCGTCGATCCAGCTGCACGAAGCCCTGTCCCTGCTCGACCGCGTGCACGACGACCTGGATGCCGACCCCGAGCAGTTCGAGGAGAACGAGCGCCGTCTCGGCCGCCTGCACGACCTTGCGCGCAAGCATCGCGTGCCGATGGACGAACTGGGCGCGCAGCGCGAGCGCATGCATGCCGAAGTGGAGCAGCTGCGCGGCGCCGACGAACGGCTGCAGCGCCTGGCCGGCGAGATCGACAAGGCCGCGGCCGCCTGGCGGGTGCAGGCCGAAGCACTGACCACAAGCCGGCGCAATGCGGCGGCCGCGCTGTCGACCACCACCACCGGCATCATCGCCGAGCTGGGCATGGGCGGTGGCCAGTTCCTGATCGAGCTGGAACCCCAGGACGGCGGCAAGCCCGACCCGCAGGGCGCCGAACGCGTGGAGTTCCTGGTCGCGGCCAATGCCGGTCAACCACCACGCGCCCTGCGCAAGGTGGCCTCGGGTGGCGAACTGTCGCGCATCTCGCTGGCAATCGAAGTGGCCGCGCTCGACCTGGACGCCGTGCCGACCATGGTGTTCGACGAAGTCGACTCGGGCATCGGTGGCGCGGTGGCCGACATCGTCGGCCAGAAACTGCGCGCCCTTGGCGAGAAGCGCCAGGTGCTGTGCGTGACCCACCTGCCGCAGGTCGCGTCCAAGGGCCATGCCCACTACCGGGTCAGCAAGGCACCGGTGGAAGGCATGACCCAGAGTGCGGTGGAGAAGCTGGACCTCAAGGCACGCGAGGAAGAACTGGCACGCATGCTCGGTGGCGTCGAAGTGAGCAAGGAAGCGCGCGCCGCCGCCCGCAAGCTGCTGCAGGTCTGACGCCGGCGGCGTCGAGCGACGCCCGGTCCGTCCCACCGCAGGTTCACCCCAGCGGCCGCGCCAGATCCACCTTTTCCACCAGGAAATCCAGGAACGCACGCACCCGCAGCGGCAGATAGCCACCCTGCCCCAGGAATACCGCGTGCACCTCTTCCAGATCGCCGGGATTGGCCTCTTCCAGCACCGGCAGCAGTCGCCCGGCCGCTATGTCGTCCCTGACCTGGAAGGCGGCCAGCCGGGCCAGCCCGAGCCCACCCAGCACCAGCTGCCGCAGGGCGTCGCCGTTGCTGGCGCGGGCATTGCCGCTGGTGGGCACGCGCAGCACCTGGCCACCCTGCAGCAACGGCCACCCCTGCATCGCCCGCGCATGGCCGATGTCCAGCCGGTTGTGCGTCTGCAGGTCGTCGACATTGCCAGGCAGACCGTGTCGCTGCGCATAGCCGGGTGAGGCCACGATCATCATCCGCGTCGCCCCCAACCGTCGTGCCACCAGGCTGGAACTCTTCAGCGGACCGGCCCGCACGGCCACATCGGTGCGCTGCTCGAGCAGATCGATCACTTCATCGGTCAGGGTCAGGTCCACCCCCACCTGCGGGTGCTGCTGCAGGAACATGGGCAGCAATGGCAGCAGGAAATGCTGGCCGAAGGGCACGTTGGCATTCACCCGCAGCCGCCCGCGCGGTTCGGCATGCGCGCTCGCACAGCGCTCGGCCTCTTCCAGGTCAGCAAGCACGCGCAGCCCGCGCTCGTAGAAGGCGCAGCCCTCCGGGGTCAGCTGCAGCTGGCGGGTGGATCGCTGCAGCAGGCGCGTGCCCAGCCGCTGCTCCAGCCGCGCCACCAGCTTGCTGACCGCCGAAGGCGTCATGTCCAGGCTGCGGGCCGCCGCGGAGAATCCGCCGGTCTCGATCACCCTCACGAACACTTCCAGCTCGCCGGAACGATTGATGTCGGGTCGCGCCATGGTGATGAATCCAGTTCACAGATGATTATCCAGGCGCAGTCTAGTTCACAGAAAGCGGCAGGGACACCATGGCCCCTCCTTCCGACGGACCCTTCCGATGAACCGCCTGAGCACGTTGACCACCGCTGCCCTGCTCACCCTGTCCGCAGCAGCCAGCGCCACGGCCGCCCCTCCCCGGCACTGGGTGGCCAGCTGGCAAGCCAGTCCACAACCGGTTTGGCAGGCAGACTTCCTGTTTCCGACGCTGATCCCCGCAGAGCTGGCCGACCAGACCTTCCGCCAGACCGTCCGCATCAGCCTGGGCGGCTCGCGCCTGCGTGTCCGCTTGAGCAACGCCTACGGAACACAGCCACTGCAGGTGGGTCGGGCCACCCTGGCGGCACATCCGGGCGAGGTGCCGCAGGCGCTGACCTTCGATGGCCAGCCCGGCGTGCTGATCGCGCCTGGCCAGGACCGACTCAGCGACGCGCTGCCACTGCCCACGCGCAACCTGCAGTCGCTGCAGGTCAGCATCCATCTGCCACAGCCCACGCCGCTGCGGACGTTCCACTGGGAGGGCCGGCAGACCAGTTGGATCGCGCCGGGTGACCAGAGCCTGGCTGCGGACCTGGACGGGGCCCGCAGCACCACGGCCCGCCTGCTGCTGTCCGGCATCGACGTCGAAACCGCAGCCCGCGCGCGCAGCGTGGTGGTGATCGGCGATTCGATCACCGATGGCGCAACGGTCAGCCTCGACCAGGACCAGCGCTGGACCGACCATCTCGCCGCACGGCTGGCACCGCAGGGAATCGCAGTGGTCAACGCCGGCATCTCCGGCGGACGCCTGCTGCGCGACGGCATGGGGGAATCCGCCCTGGCCCGCTTCCCGCGCGATGTCCTCGACCAGCCCGGTGTCGCCAGTGTGATCGTGCTGATCGGCATCAACGACATCAGCTGGCCGGGCACAGCGTTCGCGCGCGGCCAGGACCGGCCCGGGCTCGCCGAACTGCAGGCCGGCTATCGCAGCCTGGCCGGACAGGCCCATCGCCATGGACTGCGCATTGTCGGCGCAACCCTGCCGCCGTTCGCCGGTGCCCTGCCCGGCACCCCGCTGGACGACTACTACCAGCCGGACAAGGACGCACTGCGCCAGCAGCTCAATGCCTGGCTGCGGCAGGACAGCCCATTCGATGCGGTGATCGACCTGGATGCAGTGCTGCGCGACCCCGCCGATCCCTCACGGATG
Organism: Stenotrophomonas maltophilia; assembly: GCF_025642255.1. Lineage (NCBI taxonomy): Bacteria > Pseudomonadati > Pseudomonadota > Gammaproteobacteria > Lysobacterales > Lysobacteraceae > Stenotrophomonas > Stenotrophomonas maltophilia. Next base: position 1,568,803 of record NZ_CP106759.1, on the reverse strand, counting down.
GCCGCCGCCTACGATTCAGGCGACCATCTGCATCCGGGCGATGCCGGCAACCGGGCCATGGCCGAGGCCGTGGATCTGCGGATGCTGATGCCGCCATCGCACCCGGCGGTCACTCCGCCGCGCTGACGAAAAACCCCGGGGCCAGCCCGGGGTCTCGTCGCAACCGGCACGCAGGGGGTGCCTATCTGCGCTTCTTGCGCACGTACAGCACCAGCGAATGTTCTTCCAGCTCATAGCCGTGATCGGCCGCGATCTTGCGCTGCAGTTCCTCGATCTCGGTACTTTCGAACTCGATGATCTTGCCGCTGTCCACATCGACCATGTGATCGTGATGGCCGCCGCGGTCCAGTTCATAGACGGCCTGGCCGCCTTCGAAATTGTGCTTGAGCACGAGGCCGGCAGCCTCGAACTGGGTCAGTACCCGGTACACCGTGGCCAGGCCGATCTCGTCACCATGCTCCAGCAGCTGGCGGTAGATGTCTTCGGCGGTCATGTGGTGCTGGGCAGTGCGCTGCTCGAGCAGCGCCAGGATCCGCATCCGTGGATGGGTTACCTTCAGGCCGACTTTACGCAGGTCGTGGGTTTCCATAGGTCTCCGTTCATTGGCGATTTAGCGCCAGCTGCCTCGGATTGGGTCGCGGTGGCACGCCGGGAGTGTATCATCGGTTCGATTTCCCCAACCGCCAGTCCCGATGCGCAATCTCCTGTTGGTCGCCGCCGTCGCCCTGTCCACCACCGGGTGCGGCATCATCTACAAGCAACCCATCTATCAGGGCAACCTGATCCGGGAAGATGCCGTGGCCAAGCTGCAGGTCGGGCAAAGCAAGCAGCAGGTGAACGCGCTGCTGGGCACGCCCTCCGTGCCGGACCCGTTCCATGCCCAGCGCTGGGACTACACCTCCAGCCAGCGGGTCGACCGTCTCGGCCGCACGGAAGTGAAGAACTTCACCGTGTATTTCGAGAACGACGCCGTGACGCGCTGGGAGGGTGACTATTTCCCGGCCAACGACAAGGCGCTGGCCCAGCAGACCGTCCGCCAGTTCGGCCGCAACCTGCCGAAGGACAAGAAGAAGAAGGGCCGCTGAGGCCGCCAGCCCGTTCCGACGGACGGGCCCTGGCCCTCAACCGCCGAGCGCGCGACGCCGGCGGTTGTCCTTGGGATCGGCCTGCAGTGGGCGCAGCAGTTCGACCCGGTCCCCATCAAGCAGTGTCTGCTGCGGGCGGGCCAGCACACCATGCACGGCGGCAGCCGGGCAGCCGGCACTGCCCTCAAGAGCGGCAGCGGCGATCGCATCGGCAACCGTGGCGCCCTCTTCCAGCTGCAACCGGCGTGACAGCACCCGCTGCGGCCAGGCAAGCACCACCTCGACCTCGATCATCGCTCAGTCCTCGTCGGCAACCCGGACGAAATCGTTGACCATGCGATCGGCCAGACCCTGGAAGCCGATCGCCAGCGCCGGGCCCAGCAGCCGTGAGCTGGGTTCGAATTCCAGGGTCAGCGTCACCTTGCAGGCGTCTTCGGCCAGCGCGTGGAATTCCCAACGGCCATGAAGCTGCTTGAAGGGACCGTCGCGCAGCTGCATGTCGATGCTGTGCGGGCGCTGCAGGGTGTTCTCGGTCTGGAACCAGGTACTGAACGAACCCAGGCCCAGGTCCAGACGCGCCACCAGCCGGTCCTCGCCCTGCTCCAGGATGCGGGCATCGGAGCACCAGCGGAAGCGGCGCGGATAAGCCTGGACGTCGTTGACCAGGTCGAACATGCGCGCGGCCGAATGTTCGACCAGGGCGCTGCGGCGGATAGTAGGCATGTATACGGGACGTTTCGGCAATCGACCGGGCGGGCCCGAATCGGAGACAATACGGAAATGAGCAAGAACAGCGGCAAGGATAAAGCAAAGAGCGCGACGGCCAACAAAACCATCGCGCTGAACAAGCGTGCCCGCCACGAGTACCACATCGAAGAGCGCTTCGAGGCCGGGCTCGCCCTGCAGGGCTGGGAGGTCAAGTCGATCCGGGCGGGGCGCGGCAACATCATCGACGCCTACGCTTACGTGAAGCGTGGCGAGATCTACCTGATCGGCGCACAGATCACTCCGTTGATCCAGGCCTCCACCCACGTGGTGGCCGAGGATCGGCGCGAGCGCAAGCTGCTGCTGCACCGGAACGAGATCGACAAGCTGATCGGCAAGGTCGAGCGTGATGGCTATACGATCGTGCCGACCGCGATGTACTGGAGCAAGAACAAGATCAAGCTCGAGATCGCGCTGGCCAAGGGCAAGCAGAACCACGACAAGCGCGATGCGGCCAAGGATCGCGACTGGGCGATCGAGAAGCAGCGGGTGATGCGGCGCGGCAACCGCGACGCCTGAGGCAGGCCCCGCCGCCATGTGGCGCCGGGCGATGCCCGGCGGTCCGGGCCATCAACCGGCCAGCATGCCCTGCCCGCGCGCGCGCGGCGCCAGGGCCGCGTGCATCACGGCCAGGTGCATCACTACCGCCAGTTCCGGCGCGTGGCGGTCATCGCCCGCCCGCCACTGCTGGGCGAGCTGGGCTGCATCGGCCGGCAGCAGGGCCAGCAGCTGCGTATCGTCGAGGGCATCGGCTGCACCCTGCAGCTGGCGCGCCAGCTGCCGCGACTGCCACACGTGAACGCCGATGCTCAGGCTGGCCAATGTCATCAAGGTCAGCGCCAGGCCGTGCTCGAACCACTGCGCCAGCACGTCCGGCCCCCACAGCAACGCCGCCAGTACCGCCAGCGCCGGCAGCCGCCAGCCCAGCCAATGGGTGCGCCCACGCTGCGGCCAATGCACCACCACTGCGCTGGCGACCAGCGCCACCGCTGCGGTGGCCGGCAGTTCGGTCAGCCAGGTCGCCGCCAGCAGCACCGCCAGCAGCGCCCAGACCCAACCGGGAGGCAACGCCCGTCGCTGATAGTCGGCCCCGACCGGGCCCACCAGCTGGCGCAGGCTGCGCTGTTGCATCGCGTCGGTCACCCACAGTCTCCCGTTTCTGTCCTGCCCTGGATGGTCACGACCAGTGTGTCGCAAATCCGTGCCGGAGACGTTAGCAATCCGCTATGACACAGGCAGTACAACATGTTGCGGATTGACCGGCCGCGCGAGGTGACTGTTCAGCTGTTTTGCCGTAGCATGACAACCGTTGGGCAGGCCCTGCCCGTGGTGACACGGAATCGGCCCTGTACCTTGCAGCACTGTAGAAACCGGGGGTGCATTGGTTTCGACGGGGGTTGTGAAGTCGCCTGGCGCATGCCGAGGGGGTAGCTTTCCTCGTAAATCCAGCTGCAAAACTCTAGTTGCCAACGACGACAACTACGCTCTGGCCGCTTAAGGCCTAAGCCTCGAAACCGCTTGTGTCCATGCTCGCGGTGTAGAGTCACTATCATGGAATCGCGCTGGACGGCTGCCTGTCAGTCCGGCACTAGAACACAACAGGCTGGTTCCCGGATGCGCTTTGCACGCCGTGCTGTTCGGGGACGAGATTCAACGGCGAGCTAAGCATGTAGTGCTGGGGATGGAGTGCCTTCGGACGGCGGTTCAATTCCGCCCACCTCCACCAACGAGCGGTCCTTCAAGGACCGGAGAAGCCCGGACATTCCCGCCAGAAGGGGATTTCCGGGCTTTTTTATTGCCTGCGGTATACACCGCTCGCCGCGCGTGTCGATCTCGACATCGGTAAATCAGTTCAGAAATTTCCTACCCCCGCACTGGGGGAGAACGGTCTGCGAAGCCGTTCGTTCAAGGTCGCCATCAGAAAGGAGACCGCGCGGACATACCCCCTTCATCTCGAGTCGAGCCCCCAGGGCACGACCGGCTCATCGCACCTTTCACAAAGGAACTGTATTCATGCGTACGTCGCTTCGGGTTTCCCTTGCCAGTGCCATCACCCTGGTCCTGGCCAGTGCCCCTGCCTTCGCCCAACCCACCGAACGGGTGTGGACACGGGGCATGGACAACAACCAGCAGTACAGCAGTTTCATCGTCAAGTACCGCGATGGCAGCCGCAAACGCGTCTCTGCCGACACCGCCCAGGATGCGCTGAAACAGCGCTTGGGCGCGCAGCAGCGCAGCAAGCGCTCGGTGGGTGCGGCGCAGGCTGCGGCGGTGGCGCATCAGCGCCGCATGGGTGGCGGCGCCGATGTGATCAGGACAGACAAGGCACTGGATCGTCCGGAGGCCGAGATCCTGATGCAGCGCATCGCCGACGACCCGGACGTCGAATACGTGCAGCCGAACTTCATGATGAGTGCGTTCGCCACGCCCAACGATCCGCGTTACGCCGAACAGTGGCACTACAGCAATCCCGTCAGTGGCGCACGCGTGCCGGCGGCATGGGATCGCTCCACCGGCCAAGGGGTCGTGGTGGCGGTGATCGATTCGGGCTATCTCGACAACAACGACCTGCAGCCGAACCTGCTGCCAGGCTACGACATGATTTCCTCCACCCGGCCGTTCAGCAATCTGCAGTGCATCCTGGGCGGGCTGAATCCCGGTTGTGGCGGTTCCGACGATGGCGATGGCCGCGATGCGGATGCCTTCGATGCCTCGGGCATCGCGCACGGCACCCACGTTGCGGGAACCGTCGCGGCGGTAACCAACAACCAGATCGGCGTGGCAGGCGTGGCCTACAACGCGAAGGTCGTACCGGTACGCGTGCTGGGCAACCAGGGCAATGGCGGCTCGGATGACATCATCGACGGCATGCTCTGGAGCGCTGGCATCGCTGTGCCGGGTGTTCCCGCCAACGCCAATCCGGCCGAGGTCATCAATCTCAGCCTGGGCGGCCGTCGGCCCTGCTCGCCGGCCGAGCAGGATGCGATCGACGACATCACGGCCACCGGCACCCTCGTGGTGGTCGCGGCGGGCAACAGCAACCTCGATGTGTCCGAGTTCGCACCGGCGAACTGCAACGGCGTGATCGCGGTAGCCGCGAACGACCAGGGCGGGCGCCGCGCGTTCTACTCCAACTACGGTGCAGGCATCCATATCACCGCGCCCGGTGGCGAGACGTGGTCGTGCCGCGCCTCGGTGGGCGAGTTCCTGCCCCTGGCCACACCGCCGAACTCGACCAACTGCGCACCGACCCGCCAGCATCCGGCGCAGGGCGTTCTGTCCACGGTGGGCAACAATGCCTTTGACTTCATGTCCGGCACCTCGATGGCGGCACCGCACGTGGCCGGCGTCGTCGCGCTGATGCAGGCGGTGGCACCGGTGCCGAAGACCACCAGCCAGGTCAAGGACATCCTGCGCCGCACCGCCCATCCGATCGCGGCGGCCAACTGCCCGGGGGGTTGCGGTCCGGGCATCATCGACGCCGCAGAAGCTGTCAGGGAGGCCAGCAACTGAGGCCCGGGCGCAGCGGCCCGCCACAGCCGCTGCGCCATGCGTTGCCCGCCGGTCAGATCCACAGGCCACCATCTCCCACATTCCCGGCACGAAACCCATGAACTGGTTCGACGGCATGGCCATCGGCTTCCTGCTCGGTGTCCTGGCATGTACTGCTGCGGTGGTCCTGGCAATCCGCAACAGCGATCTGGACGATTGACGACCGGCCGCTGAAGGAACCGGCGCACGCCGCTTCCGCCTTGACATGCCTCCCGCTAGAGTGGCGCGACCGCGCAGGAGGATCGTATGGCAACCACGGGAATGGGCATCGTCGGCCGCACGGCTCTCGTCTTCACCCTGCTGCTGGCGCTGAGCGGCTGCGCCACCCTGCGCCAGTTCGGGCCCTCGGTGCAGGTCGCCTCGGTTACCCCCGGCCAGTACATCGCGCTCAAGCGCGGTGACATCCTCACCACCGGCAAGCTCAGCTCGGCCACCCTGGAAACCCTGCGCGTGGCCGGTCTGGACGAGGGTGTCTGCGCCAAGCCCGGTCCGCCCTGCATCGATGCAATGGAGGCCAGCATCGTCGTGCGCGAGGAAGACAAGCGCTCGGCCCTGGCCGAACTCTGGCTGCAGTACGCATTGACCCTGCCCGCCCCCAAGCGCGAGTACTCCGCCGAAGGCCGCGCCAAGGCCGTGCTCACCGAACTGGACGCCGGCTTCCAGCCGCGTCTGGACGCGTGGATGCAGGTTGCAAGGCAGGCCTACGCCTATCTGTTCTTCACCGAGCGCACCGCCAACCAGCGGGGTTTCGAGGATCGCCAGACGCAGGTGCGGGACTACTACAACCTGGCCGTGCAGGAAGCCTCCGTGCAGCTGTTCGAGGCCTACGCTACCGGCCGGGTGCACAGCGACACCAGCCGCTTCCAGCTGGGACGATGGACCTTTGTGCTGGCCCCATCGGACGACGGCTCGCCCTTGGACGAGCGTACGCCGAGGGAGCTGGTTCCCGCCGCAGCGCTCTCGTTCACCGGCACCCTGCGCAGCGTGCATCGCCGGGATGGCTTCGGCGCCGAGCTGGTAGCGGTAATGGATGATCCCGGCAGCGACGTGGACACGCCTGCTGCCGAGGCCAGCGCCGCTGCGCCGGTACAGCGCAGCTGGAGCGAAATGCCTTCGCCCTCGATGTCGGTGCTGCTGCGGTTCTCCGGCAACAACCTGTGGGAAGTGCTGCACGACGACGAGCCGGAGGTGGAGATCCACGATCCCTACCAGGTTTCGGAAGTCACCCTGCATGGCCAGCAGGTGCCACTGGCGGCCAACTTCACGGCAGGCTACGCGCTGTGGCTCGCACGCTCCAACTTCAGCCGGCAATCGCTGCGCTCGCTGTTCGGCAGCAAGGGAGGCATCGATACGCCGCATCTGTACATGATGCAGCCCTTCGACCCGAAGCGCCGCGTGCTGTTGATGATCCACGGCCTGGCGAGCAGCCCGGAAGCGTGGGTCAACGTCGCCAACGAGCTGATGCGCGACGACGAGATCCGCCGGGACTTCCAGGTGTGGCAGTTCTACTACCCGACCAACATGCCCATCGCGATGAGCCACGATGCGATCCGCCACATGCTGGCCGACGTGCTGCAGCACTTCGATCCCACCGGAAAGGCCGCGGCCTCGCATGACATGGTGCTGGTCGGGCACAGCATGGGCGGAGTGATCTCGCGGCTGATGGTGTCTTCGTCCGGCGACCATCTGGTCGAGACCCTGCTGGCAACCGCGCAGATGACGCCGGCACAGCGCGAGCTGCTGCGCACCCGCGGCGCGCCGGTGCTCACGTTCAAGCCGGAGCCGGAGATTTCACGGGTGGTATTCATTGCCACCCCACATCGCGGCACCGACGTTGCCGGCACCCGCCTCGGGCGCTGGATCGGCCGTCTGGTGCGGCTGCCACTGACCGTGCTGGAGGACGTGGCGACGATCGCCAACGACGGCCACGTCGACCGCGACGACGGCAAGCACGGCTACCAGATGAACAGCATCCAGAATCTCGACAAGGATGACCCCTTCGTCAAGGCCGTCGCCGATCTGCCGATGTCCCCGAGCGTGCGCTATCACTCCATCATCGCGCGCGCCAAAGCCGATGGACCGCTGGAGCAGACCAGCGACGGACTGGTGCCGTACTGGAGTTCGCACCTGCCGGGCGCCGAATCGGAGAAGGTGATCGTGTCCGGTCACAGCGTGCAGGAAGCCACGCCCGCCATCGTCGAGCTCAGGCGCATCCTGCATGAAGACATGCAGGCACACGACCGGCGCGATGAATAGCGCAGGCTGATCGCCGTTCCGCCACCGGCGGAGACGGCGGGTCAGGCGTTGCGGGAAATCCCTCATCGCACGTACGCACAGTGCCTCCTATGCTGGCCGCACCTCCCCGACAGCAGGCCAGCCACATGAACACCCAGGACCTCAGCCGCCAACCCCGTCCCGATCCGGCCGAGCGCGATGCCTTCTTTCCCTCGCCCTGGTCGCTCTCGCAGTTCACGTCACCCACCAGCAATCTGTCCGGCGCGGACTATGCCGACGCACGCCGGGATGGCCGCTGGAAGATACTGATGATCGGCGCCGATGAGCGCTACCTGCCGACCGCCAACGGCCACCTGTTCTCCACCGGCAATCACCCGGTCGAAACGCTGTTGCCGATGTATCACCTGGACAAGGCCGGCTTCGACTTCGATGTGGCAACCCTGTCCGGCAACGCCGTGAAGTTCGAATGGTGGGCGTTCCCCGGCGAGGACCGCGACATCGGCGGTCTGTACGAACGTTACCTGGCGCGGTTCCGCCAGCCGAAGGTGCTGGACGACATCGTGGCCTCGCTGGACGCGGCGTCGGACTATGCAGCCATCTTCATTCCGGGCGGGCATGGTGCACTGATCGGTCTGCCGGAGAGCCGCGCGGTCAGCAAGGCGCTGCACTGGGCGATGGCGCAGCAGCGCTACATCATCACGCTCTGCCACGGCCCTGCAGCGCTGTTGGCTGCCGGGATCGATGAAGCGGGCGGTGATTCGCTGTTCCGTGGCTACCGCATCTGCGCCTTCCCCGATGCGATGGACCGGCAGACGCCGGACATCGGCTACATGCCCGGGCAACTGCCGTGGTTCTTCGGTGAAAAGCTCGCGCAGCAGGGCGTGCAGATCGTCAACGAGGGTATTGACGGCAGCGTGCTGCAGGATCGCCTGCTGCTGACAGGCGATAGTCCGTTGGCCGGCAATGCACTCGGCCAGTTGGCCGCACGCACCCTGCTGGACGCGCTGGCAGGTCGCTGAACACCGTGGCCGCGCTGGTGCCCATGCTGCTGGAACTGGAGCAGGCGCGTTCGATCGCCGGGATCGGCGCGCTGCTTCGCTCGATCGCCGCGCCCCTCGGCTACGATCGCGTGCTGGTGTTTGCGGCCGGCACCGGGGTGGAACGCGGCGCACACCGCGTGTACTGGATCGAGGGCGACTGGCTGGGCGAAGGGCGTGAGACCGATCTTGCCCGCTACCTGCATGCCTGCCCGGTCAACCGCCACGTGCTCGACAGCGATGCCCCGTTCTTCTGGAGCAAGCGCGACGGCGTAAGGGGGGCCCGCTACCAGGTGGTCAGGCACCCCCGCGGCGACGGCCTGCATGGCCTGCAGGTACCCGTGTTCGGAACCACGGGGCTGGAAGGGGCGATCAGTTTCGCCGGAACGATCATCGACGCTTCCGCGCCTGCCCGGCTGCTGCTGGAGTCTGCCGGCACAGCAGCATTCCGCGCCGCCCGCCGGCTGGCCGAAGCACCGGCTGAACGCCCCCTGGGCGAACTGAGCACGCGGGAACGCGAGGTTCTGCGTTGGGTCGCAGCCGGCCGGCGCCAGGCGGAGATCGCCGCCACGCTGGGGTTGTCCGCGCGCACCGTGGAGAACCACCTGCGCCGCGCGCGCCAGCGCCTGGGCGTTGCGACGACGGCGCAGGCCGTGCGCGCGGCCGCGCGACGCGGCGAGATCGAAGACTGAGCGGGCCCCCGTGCAGCCGCCACGCCAATGACCCATCCCGGCATACCCTCCCCTGCCAATCCGTGCCATCCTTCATGGAATCGTTTACATGGAATGGAGGGATTCCACGATGCTGTCGCGTTTCCGTCGCCCTGCGCTGTGTGCGCTGCTGGCCTTCGCTCTTCCCGCCATCGCCTGGGCGGCGGCCCCTGCGCCGTTGAAGGTGATGTCCTTCAATGTCCGCACCCCGGCCGACACCGCGCCAGGCAAGCGCTGGCCGGATCGCCGCGATGCGATGGTCAAGGTCATCCTGGATGCCCGCCCGGCCGTCATCGGCACCCAGGAGCTGGTACAGGAACAGGCCGACTATCTCGCCGGCCACCTGCCCGGCTACGCGTGGTTCGGTGAAGGACGGCGCGGTGGCAGCGGCGATGAGCACATGGGCGTGTTCTACGACACGCGGGTGCTGGCCGTGGAGGAATCAGGCAACTTCTGGCTGTCCGATACACCGGAGGTCGCCGGCAGCATCACCTGGGGCAACCTGTACCCGCGCATGGTGACCTGGGCCCTGTTCCGTCGCCTTGACGATGGCCGCCGCTTCTACTTCATGGACACCCACCTGCCCTATCGCGACGAAGACGAACCGCGCCGGGTCAAGGGAGCCGAGCTGATCGGCAGGCGGGTGGCGACGCTGCCGCCGGATCTGCCGGTGGTGCTGACGGGCGACTTCAACAGTGAACCCGGGGGCGGAACCTACGCGACGCTCACCCGCGTTCTGCAGGACGCACGCACCCAGGTGGCGTCTCCCCAGGGGCCGCGCCTGACCTTCCATGATTTCACCGGCAAGGCCACCACGCAGCTGGACTGGGTATTGGTGAGAGGCTTCCGTGCGCGCAGCTTCCTGACCGATGACCGTCGCATCGACGGCGTGCTGCCCTCGGATCACTTCCCGCTGGTGGTCGAGCTGGACTGGCCCCGGCCCTGAGTCGGATTGCCGCCGCGTTCACCGCGGCGGCTGCCGCGCCAACAGGCGATACAGCGCCTGGTGCTGATCGCGCGCCTGGCAGATGCGAGCGCCGATGGCCAGCAGCACGGCCACGCCGATCAGGCCCAGGCCCAGCATGGAGTCCGGCAGCCGCACGAAGCCGATGGCCGCGGCCAGCATCGCCAGCACCAGCAGAACGACCACCGCGACGGACAGTCCTGCACCGGGTGGTCCCGGATCGCCGAACAACATTCGTTGGGTATCCCGCTTGCCGTCCGTCATCGCCTGTCCTCTGGTGGCCCGCCCCACTTGTTACACGGCAGAAGGCGCTTCCGGGAGAGTCAGAAGCGTCACGAATGTGACGGTGTCCACGGCTCACGCCGCGCTGCCCTGCCTGAGTTCGCAAAGTGTGGAGGACGGCATGGCAGGGCGGCAGGCGCCCGCCCATCTGTGGCCCTGACCGGAAACGAGGACGGAGGCCACTGCCTCCGTCCCCGTCCGCTCAATTCACCTGTGCCACGCTCGGCGCCTGCGGGGACTGGCCCCAACCACCCAGCGCCTTGTATACGCCGACTACGCTGACGTTGACCTCCGCCTCGGCGGCCGCCAGTGCATCATCGGCGGCCAGCTGGGTGCGCTGCGCGTCGAGCAGGGTCAGGAAGTCTTCCGAGCCCTCGCGATAGCGGATCTGCGCCAGCGACTCGGCTCGTCGTGCGGCCTGCGCCTGCTCCACCACGATCGCCAGCCGTGCCTGCTGCTTGGAGTAGCGTGCCAGCGCGTTCTCGGTGTCTTCCAGTGCCAGCAGCACCGTCTGCTCGTACTGCGCGGCAACGCCCTCGGCCTCGGCCTTGCTGGCACGCAGACGTGCGCGCACGGTTCCGAAATCGAAGGCTGCCCAGCTCAACGACGGCGTCAGCGACCAGGCCTTGTTGCTGCCGTTGACCAGGCCATTGGCGTCGCCGCCGAGGAAGCCGACGAAACCGGAAAGCGACAACCGCGGGAACAGATCGGCCGTTGCCACCCCCACCCGTGCCGTGGCGGCTGCGAGCCGCCGCTCGGCCGCACGCACGTCGGCACGCTGGCGCAGCAGCTCGCGGGTATCGCCCAGCGGCAACGGCTTGGCGAACGCCGGCACCTCATGCGGCGCGAGCATGTCGGCCAGTACTTCCGGGCGCTGGCCCAGCAGCACCGCCAGGCGATTGCGGGACTGCGTCTCGGCCACTTCCAGCAGGGGAATATCGGCCTCGATCGCCTTCAGCCGGGCACGGCTGCTCTGCACATCCAGCTCGCTGCCGGCACCCAGTTCCCAGCGCGCCTCGGTCAGCTTCTGCGTATCACGCAGATTGACCAGTGTGTGCTGGGCCACGGCGATGCGCTTCTGCGTGCCGCGCAGCTCGAAGTAGTTGCGTGCCACTTCGGCGGCAACCAGTACCTGCGCATCGGCCAGGTTGGCCTGCTCGGCCCCCAGATCGGCGCGTGCCGCTTCGGCAGCACGGCGCTTGCGGCCGAACAGATCCAGCTCCCAGCCCGCATCGAAGCCGAGCTGGTAGCTTTCACTGAACACCCGCTGCCCACCCAGCTGCGGATCGGGTTGCTTGCGGCGGTCGTAACTGCCGCCTGCGGTCACGTGCGGTGCCTGGTCGAAGCGGCTTTCGACGAACACCGCCCGCGCCTGGCTGACACGCGCCACGGCCACGCGCAGGTCAAGATTGCTCGACAGTGCGCCGTGCACCAGCTCTTCCAGCACCGGGTCATCGAACTGCGCCCACCAGCTGGCAACGGGCGATGTGGTGCTGAACACCGGCTGCTCCGCGCCCTGCAGGACGACAGGCTCCTGCTGGGGCGCCTTGTAATTGGGACCGACGGTGACACAGCCGGCCAGCACGAGGCTGGAAACGGCCACCGCCAGGGTGCGGATCACCATGGCAGCACCTCGCCCAGATAGGTGAAGCTGCCACTCGGGCCTTCAGGGCCGATCAGCGCCATCTGCACGCTGGAACGCGCACCTTCGGCGATCTCGATCTCGCCGTGGCCACCATTCATGTCGGTCTTGACGTAGCCCGGGTGCACGGTGTTCACCTTGATCGGCGAGCTGCGGAGCTCGTATGCCAGGGCCAGCGTCCAGCTGTTCACCGCCGCCTTGGAGGCGTTGTAGGCCGGAATCTTGAAGTCATAGATGCCCGAACCCGGGTCGGCGTGCAGGGTCTGCGAGCCGAGGATGCTGGACACGTTGACGATGCGCCCGGCCTTGGCCTGCTTCAGCAGCGGCAGGAACGCCTGGGTCACCGCCACCAGTGCATATACATTGGTGTCGAAGGTGCGACGCCACGTATCCAGCGACTGCTCCGACGGTGCCTGTGCCGGGTTCTCGATCATGATGCCGGCGTTGTTGACCAGGATGTCCAGCCGGCCGTGACGCTGGCGCACCTGCTCGACCGCGTCGGCGATGCTCGCAGCGTCGGTAACGTCCAGCTGCAGCGCTTCCACCGGCAGGCCTTCCGCCTGCAGCTTCAGTGCCTGCTCCACCGCCGTCTCACGCTTGCGGCCGGCCAGCAACGTGTGCACGCCTTCCTTCGCCAGCTGACGCACGGTCTCGGCACCGATGCCACGGGTAGCGCCGGTAACCAGCGCGATCTTGTTCTGATGGGTGTTCATGGATTCATGCCTTTGGAGGGAGAAGCCGCCGCCGATCATCGACCGGCGGCGACGGGGTTCCGTATCAGTGATGAATGGTGGGCTCGCCGTGCTGCACCAGCTGGCCACCGCCGTTGCGGGTGACGAACTTGCGCAGGGCAACGTAGAACACCGGGGTCAGGAACAGGCCGAACAGGGTGACGCCCAGCATGCCGGCGAACACCGTGATACCGGTCACCGAGCGCACCTCGGCACCCGCACCGTGCGAAAGCACCAGCGGCACGGTGCCGGCGATGAACGCAATGGAGGTCATCACGATCGGGCGCAGGCGCAGGCGGCAGGCTTCCAGCGCGGCCTCGACGATGCCCTTGCCGCCCATCTCCAGCTCACGGGCGAACTCGACGATCAGGATCGCGTTCTTGCATGCCAGGCCCATCAGCACCACCAGGCCCACCTGCACGAACACGTTGTTGTCGCCGCCGGTCAGCCATACGCCGAACAGAGCCGACAGCAGGGTCATCGGCACGATCAGGATCACCGCCAGCGGCAGCGACCAGCTCTCGTACAGCGCGGCCAGCACGAGGAAGGCCAGCATGATCGCCACCGGGAACACGATGAACGCGGCCTTGCCCTGGGTGGCCTGCTGGTAGCTCAGGTCGGTCCATTCGGTGGCCATGCCGACCGGCAGCACCTGCCCGGCGATCTCGGTCAGCTTGTTCATCGCTTCCGCCGAGGACAGCAGGCGCGGGTCGGCCTCGCCGGCCAGGTCCGCTGCCGGGTAGCCGTTGAAACGCAGCACCGGGTCCGGGCCGAACGTCTGCTTGATGGTCACCATCGAACCGATCGGCACCATCTCGCCGCGGTCGTTGCGGGTGCGCAGCTTGGCGATGTCCTCGACGCTCTCACGGAACGGGCCGTCCGCCTGGGCGATCACCTGCCAGGTGCGGCCGAACTGGTTGAAGTCGTTGACGTACGCCGAACCCAGGTAGGTCTGCAGCGTGTCGAACAGCTCGGTCAGCTGCACGCCCTGCGCCTTCGCTTTCACACGGTCCACTTCCGCATCCAGCTGCGGCACGTTGGCCTGGTAGCTGCTGATCGGGAAGGCCATGCCCGGGGTCTGTGCAACGGTCCCCTGCATCGCCTGCACGGCATTCTGCAGCGCGCCGTAGCCCAGGTTGCCGCGGTCCTCGATGAACATCTGGTAGCCATTGCCGTTGCCCAGGCCCAGGATCGGCGGCGGCATCATCGCGAACGCGAAGCCCTCCTGCAGGCCTGCGATCTTCTGGTTGATCTCGGCGTTGATCTCCGCCGCGGTCCGGCCATGACGCTCGTTGAACGGATTGAGCGGAATGAACGCCACACCGGTGTTCGGGGTGTTGGTGAACTGCAGCGCGTTCAGGCCCGGGAACGAAATGGTATGCGCCACGCCGTCGGTTTCCTGGGCGATCTTGGCGACCTTGCGCAGCATTTCATCGGTACGTGCGATCGACGAACCTTCCGGCAGCTTCACGCCCGCGATCAGGTACAGCTTGTCCTGGGTCGGGATGAAGCCCGGCGGCACCAGCTTGAAGATCACACCGGTGCCGACCAGCAGGATCGCATAGACCACGAACACGGCGCCGCGACGGCCGAGGATGCGCGCCACACCGCGCTCGTACTTCTCCGAGCTGGACTTGAAGAAGCGGTTGAACGGGCGGAACACCCAGCCGAACAGGCGATCGATCAGACGGCTCGGGCCATCCTTCGGAGCGCCATGGGCCTTCAGCAGGCGGGCGGCCAGGGCCGGCGACAGGGTCAGCGAGTTGATCGCCGAGATCACCGTGGAAATGGCGATGGTGACAGCGAACTGCTTGTAGAACTGACCGGTGACGCCCGACAGGAACGCCATCGGCACGAACACCGCGCACAGCACCAGTGCGATCGCAACGATCGGGCCGGACACCTCACGCATGGCCTGGTGGGCGGCTGCGGTCGGCGACAGACCTTCTTCGATGTTGCGTTCAACGTTCTCCACCACCACGATCGCGTCGTCGACCACGATGCCGATCGCCAGCACCAGGCCGAACAGGCTCAGCGTGTTGATCGAGAAGCCCAGTACGTACAGCGCTGCGAAGGTACCGACCACCGACACCGGAACCGCGATCAGCGGAATGATCGACGCGCGCCAGGTCTGCAGGAACAGGATCACCACCAGCACCACCAGGGCGATCGCTTCAAGCAGGGTCGAGACCACCGCCTTGATCGAATCACGCACGAAGATGGTGGTGTCATACACCGCTTCGTACTTCACGTCGGCGGGCATGGTCTTCTGCATCTCGTCCATCGTGGCGATGACCTTGTCGCGGATCTCCAATGCATTCGCACCGGGCGACTGGAAGATGCCGATACCCACCGCATTCTTGCCGTCGAGCTGCGAGCGCAGGGTGTAGTCGCCAGCGCCCAGTTCCAGGCGGGCAACGTCGGACAGGCGCACGATCTCGCCGTCGACACCGCTCTTGAGCACGATGTCGCCGAACTCCTGCTCGCTGCGCAGGCGGCCCTGGGCATTGATCAGGGTCAGGAACTGGCTGTTCGGCAGCGGCTCGGCGCCGAGCTGACCCGCAGAGACCTGCACGTTCTGCTCACGCATGGCACGCACCACGTCGCTGGCCGTCAGGCCGCGCGAAGCAACCTTGTCCGGGTCCAGCCATGCCCGCATGGCGTAGTCACCACCACCGAAGATCTGCGCGTCGCCCACGCCGGGAATGCGTGCCAGCGCGTCCTTGACGTGCAGGCGGGCGTAGTTGCGCAGGTACAGGGTGTCGTACTTGCCATTGGGCGACGTCAGATGCACGACCATCAGGAAGGTGGGCGACTGCTTCTGCGTGGTCACGCCCTGCCGGCGTACGTCCTCGGGCAGGCGTGCCTGCGCCTGCGCCACACGGTTCTGCACCTTCACCGCCGCCGCGTCCGGATCAGTGCCCGGGCGGAAGGTGACGGTCATCTGCAGCACGCCGTCGGAACCGGCGACCGACTTGAGGTACATCATGCCCTCGACGCCGTTGATCGCCTCTTCAAGCGGCGTGGCGACGGTTTCGGCGATGACCTTGGGATTGGCGCCCGGATAGACCGTGCGCACGACCACCGACGGCGGCACCACTTCCGGGTACTCGCTGATCGGCAGGATCGGAATCGTGATCAGGCCTGCGGCGAAGATCACGATCGACAGTACCGCCGCGAAGATCGGCCTGTCGATGAAGAAACGGGAAAAGTCCATGGAGGAATTCCTGGGAAATGCCGCCGGCGGGCAACAGCCACCCTGCCCCTCGCCGATATGACGAAGGCAGGGAAGGCCGCCGCTGGCGCCGGCAGCTAAGCGGAAACTCGGATCAGTGGTTCAGCGCAGCAGTGGCATCACGGCCTGGTGCGGCGGCCGCAGCCGGCTGCATCGCCACCGCCTTGGCCTGCACCGGCATGCCCGGCATGAAGACCTTCTGCACGCCATCGATGATGACCTTGTCGCCTGCGGACAGGCCCTGCTCGACGATGCGCAGGCCTTCCGCCGTGCGGCCAAGGCGGATGTCGCGGCGCTGGGCCTTGCCATCCTTGTCGACCACGTACACGTACTTGCGGTCCTGGTCGGTCAGCACAGCCTTGTCGTCGATCAGCATCGCCTGGAACTGGCCACTGCCCAGCAGCTGCACACGGGCGAACAGCCCCGGGGTGAACTGCCGGTCGGCATTGTCCAGCAGCGCACGCACGCGGATGGTGCCGGTGCTGCGTGCAACCTGGTTGTCGAGGAAGTCGACCTTGCCCGCGTGCGGGTAGCCTTCTTCACCCGACAGGCCAACCTTCACCGGCAGGTCGCTGTCGCGCTCGCTCGGGCGCTCGCCCTTGCGTGCCATCTGCGCGTAACGCAGGAAAGTGCTTTCGTCGGCATCGAAGTAGACGAACACGGTGTCCAGCGAGACCAGCGTGGTCAGCACGCTGGCGCTGTCGCCGGCGGTGACCAGGTTGCCCGCGGTGACCATCGCGCGACCGGCACGGCCGTCGATCGGCGCACGCACCTTGGTGAACTCCAGGTTGAGCCGGGCAGCATCCAGTGCCGCCTGCGCGGCCTGCACGGCTGCGCCGGACTGGTCTGCCGCAGCGCGACGCTGCTCGGCGGTCTCGGTGGAGATCGCCTGCTGCTCGGCCAGGCGCTTGGCCCGCTCCGATTCACTGCGGGCCAGGGTTGCCTGGGTGCGGGCGCGGGCCAGTTCAGCGGCGGCGCGATCGTACTCGGCCTGGTAGCTGCGCGCGTCGATGGTGAAGAGCACATCGCCCTTCTTCACTTCCTGGCCTTCGACGTAGTTGACCTTGTCGATGTAGCCGGACACGCGTGGACGCAGTTCAACGCTCTGCACCGCCTCGATGCGGCCGCTGAACTCGTCCCATTGGCTGATCTGCTTGACCAGCACCGGGGCTGCGCTGACCTGCGGCGGGGGCGGTGCACCGGCTTCTTCGGCATGGCCGCCACTGCAGGCAGCGAGCACCGCCGCGGCGAGGATCGACACGCCGACCATCGCAATGCGATGGCCGAAACGATGTGGGGTGGTTTTGGGGGAAGTCATGGCATGCATCCGTACGGAGGGGTGGTACAGCTAATGAGAATGGCTATCAGAAAGTGCGGCGTATGCTGCAACCTCAACCAAGGTCAAGGTCAAGCGACACCGACGGCGTCGCGCCACGGTGGTGGAACTTCCAGTCGCAGCAGGCCCCGCGGCAGTTCCGCATCGCTGCTGTCGCAGCGAACGATGGCGCGGTTGTCGCGGCAGCCATCAAGCAGCGACACCACGCGCCGGCCGACCAGCAGCGAGCTCGGCCACTCGATGCAGGCGTTGGCGGCGTTGGCCGGTGTACACACCGGGCTGCACACCTCCAGCATCTGCGCACGGACACCGACCGCCTGTGCTTCCTGGTGCACCACCTGCGCGTACATGCGCAGGGCGGCGGTGGTGATCGAGGTCTCGCCGTAGCCGGCCCAGGGCTTGAGACCGGCAGGGCTGCCGATCATCACGTAGCGCCGCGCATGCACGTTGTCACGCAGCAGCGGCAGCAGGTGGCGTACCGCATGCACATGGGGCATCAGGTCGGCCTGCAGTGCGCCGAGCAGTTCGTCGCCCTTGCGGTCCATCACCCGGCCACGGTTGTAAGGACCGCCCATGGCCGCGATCACCGCCGCCAACGGCCGAGGGCGTTGCGCGACGCGCTCGGCCAGGACCTGCGCCGAACCGTCGTCTGCCAGTGAACCCAGCATGGTCTGCAGGCCGGGCTCATCGGCGAACTGCGCTTCCAGCGACGCCAGCCGTCCTGGATCGCGGCCGACCACCAGCACCGGGCTGCCGGCTTCCAGCAGCGCACCGACCACGCCCTGGCCGACCGCACCGGTTCCGCCGAGGACCAGGACTTCGGGCATCAGAATCCCATTCACGGGACATTTCCTCCCAAATCCGGGATAGTCCCGATTCGGCGCAGTCGATCGCTCTTCTGCGGCGCCAAGCGGATGGCACCGCCACGCTGCTGCCGCATGGGCGCGGTAAACTCACGGAAATCCTTGTGCACCAAGGAACTCGGGCGGATCTCAACGGTCATCGCCAGATCCAGGGCGTTCTGGCCGGCATGCCGGAAACGGGCAAGAATGTTGCGCAGGCTCATGGCGGGGGGACTCCATTTCACGAATGGCGCCACGATAGACCTCAAACCTTTACTTGATTAGTCCTGATTAAGGGGAATAATCATCCCGTTCCCGGTCCAATCGATCTGTCACGATTGTCCCACCCCCGACGTCCAGGACTCCCGACCATGTCCCACGATCTCAATGAAACGCTGATCTTCGTCAAAGTGGTCGAGCAGGGCAGCTTCATCGCAGCTGCCAAAGCGCTCGGCCTGCCCAAGACCACTGTCAGCCGCAAGGTGCAGGAGCTGGAGACGCGGCTGGGCGCGCGCCTGCTGCACCGGACCACGCGCCGTCTTGGCCTGACCGAGGCGGGCTCGATCTACCACGAGCACTGCCAGCGCATCGCGCGCGAGCTGGAAGAAGCCGAGAGCGCGGTCAGCCAGTTGCAGTCCGGCCCACGCGGCTGGCTGCGTTTCACTGTGCCCTACTCCATCGGTATCACCTGGATCGCGCCGTTGCTGGGCCAGTTCCATGCGCAGTACCCGGAAATCCGCCTGGACATGCACATGGGCAACGAGAAGCTCGACCTGATCGCCGGTGAAGCCGATCTGGCCCTGCGCGTCGGCGCCCTGCCCGATTCCAACCTGGTCGCACGCAAGCTCGGCAGCCTGCGCACGCAGGTGTTCGCCAGCCCAGCCTACATCGAGCGCTACGGCGAACCACTGCACCCGGAAGAGCTTCAGTTCCATCGCATCCTGGCCATGCGCAAGCCCTACCACACTGGCAATTCACCGCGCTTTACCTGGCAGCTGGGCGAGAACGGAGGGGAACTGCGTGACTTCCCGGTGACGCCGCTGATGACGGCCAACGACATGTCCGCGCTCAACGGCGCGCTGGTGTGCGGTGAAGGCCTGCTGCTGACCGGCGATGTGATGGCCAAGCCGTTCGTCGAGTCAGGCATGGTCCGTCGCGTGCTTGCCGGGTGGACAGGTCCGGAGGTGGATTTCAACGCGGTCTTTGCCGGCGGCCGCCTGGTCTCGCCGAAGGTGCGCGCATTCGTCGACTTCCTGGTGGAGAAGCTCAACTTCGACGCCAATTACATGCTGGCGCAGTGCCCTGGCGCGAAGCTGGCGCGGCAGCAGCAGGAGCAGGAAGATGCCGCGCTTGAGATCAGCGGCAAGCGGATCCTGGAGAAGGTGGCCGCGCCGGCGGCGTGAAGCGGGGCCTGCCCGGCGTCATGCGGTGCGCTGTTCCAGCAGATGCTCGATCAGTGCCCGCAGCTTCGGCTCGGCCTGGCGCCGGCTGGGGTAATACAGGAAGAACCCTGCGAACCACGGGCAGTACGGCTCCAGCACGCTGACCAGTTCGCCACGCTGCAGCCACGGGCGCCATGTGTCCTCCATGCCGAAGGCCAGCCCGGCGCCCGCCAATGCCAGGCGGGTCATCGTGGCCATGTCATTGCTGGTGATCTCCGGCTGCACATCGACGCTGAACTCGCGTCCGCGCTCTTCGAATTCCCAGCGATAGGGCGCCTTGCGTGGTGCGGCGCGCCAGCCGATGCAACGGTGCCCGGGCAGCTCGCGCGGGTGCCTGGGCATGCCGTGCTGCTGCCCATACCGCGGAGTGCACACCACCACCTGCCGCTGCCGGCCGGACACCGGAATCGCCACCATGTCCTGGGCGATCACCTCGCCCAGACGCACGCCCGCGTCGAAACCCGCCTCGACGATGTCGAACTCCTCATCGGTCACCGTGATGTCCAGCTGCAGCTCCGGGTGCCGGGCGGCGAAGCTGGCCAGCAGGGGACCGGCCAGGAAATGCTCGGCAATGGAGGACACGGCCAAGCGCAGCTGGCCCTTGAGGGTGCTGCCGCGACGTAGCGTGGACTCCACGGCGCTGCCCAGCTCAGCCAGGGCGGGTCTGACCGCCGCAAGCAGCGCCTGGCCGGCATCGGTGAGGTTGACGCTGCGGGTGGTGCGCAGCACCAGAGCGACACCGAGCGACTGTTCCAACCGGGCGATGGTCTGGCTGACGGCCGACCGGGTCACGCCCAGTTGCTGGGCCGCCGCGGTGAAGCTGCTGCAGTCGGCTACCCGCTGGAACACCGCGAGGGCATTGAGATCGACGGACATTGGTTAGCGGATCTATACAAGGTAGTCAGCAGTCGCCATCTTATCGCGACGAGGCAGGCCGTCTACCGTGACTGCACCGGGCACGACCCGGCATTTCCCCCTAGCCCTTCCGGAGACCTGCCATGAGCCATTCCCGAACCATCCTGATCACCGGTGCCTCCAGCGGCATCGGCGCCGGCATCGCCCGCTCGCTGGCGCAGCCGGGTGCGCGACTGGTGCTGGGCGCGCGCCGCCTCGAACGGTTGCAGGCACTGGCGGATGAACTGCGCCAGCACGGCGCCGACGTACGCGTGCATGCGCTGGACGTGACGCAGCGCGCGCAGGTCGAGGCGTTCGCCGCGTCAGCCCTGGAGGAATTCGGCGCCCTTGATGTGATCGTCAACAATGCCGGTGTGATGCCCCTGTCGCCGATGGCATCGCTGAAGGTGGACGAATGGGACCGGATGATCGACGTCAACATCCGCGGTGTACTGCACGGGATCGCAGCCGTGTTGCCCCATATGCGCGCACGCGGCCGCGGACAGATCATCAACATCGCGTCCATCGGCGCGCTGTCGGTCGTACCGACCGCTGCGGTCTACTGCGCCACCAAGCACGCGGTACGCGCCATTTCGGAGGGCCTGCGCCAGGAACACCGCGAGCTGCGGGTCACCTGCATCCACCCCGGCGTGGTGGAAAGCGAGCTTGCGGACAGCATCACCGACCCGGTCGCCGCCGAAATGATGGTCGGCTATCGCGCCATCGCCCTGCAGCCGGACGCGATCGGGCGCGCGGTGCGGTTCGCCATCGAGCAGCCCGACGACGTGGACGTGAACGAGATCGTGGTGCGGCCGACGGCCGCAGCATGACCCGGCCGCCGTTCCTGCGCTAGGCGCCGCGCATCTCGCCCAACGAAAATGCCGCCTGCAAGGGCGGCATTCCCGTTCCGGCTGCGCCGGACCTGCACGCACGCGCCGCGCGTTACTGCTGCAGCGGAATCACGCGGATTTCAACACGGCGGTTCTTGGCACGGCCGGCATCGGTGCTGTTGTCGGCGATCGGGTACGCCTTGCCGGCGCCCAGCGTTTCGATACGCACGCTCTGCACGCCCTGCCCGATCAGGTACTGGGCGACCGAATCGGCGCGCTCCTTGGACAGGCGGTTGTTGACCGCATCGCTGCCGATGCTGTCGGTATGGCCGACCACTTCGATCATGGTCTGGTTGTAATCACGCAGGGTACCGGCCACGCCGTTGAGCGCGCCGTAGAACTGCGGCTTCAGTGCCGACTTGCCGAAATCGAAGGTGATGCCGTCGGGCAGGTTCAGCATGATGTTGTCGCCCTGGCGCTGCACATCGATGCCGGTGTTGGCAGTGCGCTCGCGCAGCGCGCGTTCCTGGCGATCCTGGTACTGGCCCACGGCCGCGCCACTGAGTGCGCCGATGCCTGCACCGATCAGCGCGTGCTGGCGGCGCTCGGTCGCACTGTCGCCGCTGAGCAGGCCGGCGGCCACGCCAATGGCGGTACCGATCAGCGCGTTGCGACCGGTCCGGTTCTGCTGCTCGGTCGGGTTGCCGTACTGATCGCTCTGCACGTAGGAACCGCCGGTGGCGCAGGCCGACAGGACGGCCGCGCTCATCAGGGCCAGTGCGACATTGCGGGTGGTGTTGCGGATCATGATGGTCTCCTTGGTTTCCGGTCGGGCCGGCGGCTTGCGGGCCGCACAGAGGATAAACAGCAGGACGCGATGCCGGGATGATGAACACGCCGCTAGACAGGCCCTTGTTCAGCTAGCTGTCTGGAACCCCGCGACGGCGCTTTACCCCGCTCCCGACTGGCGGTAGGCGGCGAGCGCTGCATCCCGGCCGGCGGCCAGATCCACAAGAGGGCTGCGCGGATACTCCGGCGCGTGCTCGGCCAGCCACTGCGGATGCTGCCACGGCGCGAAGCGCGCCTTCACCGGCAGCGCCGCCAGTTCCGGTACCCAGCGGGTGATGTAGCGCGCCTGAGGATCGAACTTTTCGGCCTGGGTGACCGGATTGAACACGCGGAAGTAAGGCGCTGCATCCGCACCGGTACCGGCCACCCACTGCCAGCCCATCGTGTTGTTGGCCAGGTCGGCATCGACCAGTGTGTCCCAGAACCAGCGTGCGCCATGCAGCCAGTGCGCGCGCAGGTGCTTGCACAGGTAGCTGGCGACGATCATCCGCACCCGGTTGTGCATGTACCCGGTATGCCACAGCTCGCGCAGGCCGGCATCCACGATCGGTACGCCGGTGTTGCCGCGCTGCCAGTCCTGCAGCTGGCCGGCGCTGGGCGTGGCCCACGGAAAGCGGTCGAAGCGCGGGTTGAGGTTGCCGGTGGGGGTCTCCGGAAAGTGATGCAGCAGGTGGTAGGCGAAGTCACGCCAGCCCAGTTGCCGCAGGTAGCCATCGATGTCGGCGTCGGTACCGGCGCTGCGCAGCCCTTCCAGCGCATGGGCGATGCGCCAGGGCGCGATCTCGCCGAAGTGCAGGTGCGGTGACAGCCGCGAGGTGCCGACCCGGTCCGGCAGGTCGCGCTGCGCGCGATAGCCTCGCAGCGCGCCGTCCTCGAACACCGAAAGCGCCTCCAGCGCGCCGGCCTCTCCCGGCTGCCAGTGCTCCCAGAAGCCCTCGTCCCAGCCGAGCGCCGGTGCCAGCCCGAGCGCCTGCAGCGACTCGCCTTCGACGGCATGCGTTGCCAGTGCCGAGGGCGCCGCCTGCAGCCCGGGCAGGCGCCAGTGACTGAGCACGTTGCGCCAGTAGGGGGTGAACACCTTGTACGGCTGCCCCTGCTGGGTGGCGATATCCCACGGCTCGAACAGCAGACTGCCGTTGCAGCTCTGCGCATCGATGCCCTGCTCGCGCAGCGTGCGCTTGATGGAGGCATCACGTGGCTGGGTGGCGGGCTCGTACTTGCGGTTCCAGTACACCGCCGTGGCACCGGTCCGTGCGATCAGTGCCTGCAGCACCGGCAGGCTGTCGCCGATCTGCAGCACCAGGGAAGAACCGCGGCCACGCAGATCCGCATCCAGCGCGGCAAGCGAGCGATGACGCCAGGCGTTGGATGCCGCTCCCGGCGCCCACTCGCCTTCTTCGTGCGGCGCGTGGATGTACACAGGGACCACATCGTGCCCCGCATCCAGTGCGGCCTGCAGGGCCGGATTGTCCTGCAGCCGCAGGTCGCGACGGAACCAGACCAACGCTACCGACACGTGCACCGCCTTTGCTGTGGAAGGCGGCCATGATAGCCAGCACAGGTGAAGACCGCGCAGGGGTGCAACGCCGTCCGCAGCCGGACTACTTCCCGGCGTCGAAACGCTGCATGGCTTCGCGGATCAGCGTACGCGCCTCGGCCGCGTTGCCCCAGCCCTGCAGCTGCACCGGGTTGCGTCCAGCTGGCAGATCCTTGTACACGCGGAAGAACGCCTCGATGCGCTGCCGCTCGATCTCCGGCAGATCGGCCAGATCGCGGACGCCTGCATAGCTCGGATCAACCTTGTCGGTCGGCACGCCGATGACCTTCTCGTCATGTTCGCCGCCATCGATCATCTTCAGATAGCCGATCGGGCGGAAGCGGATGATCACGCCGGGGTGCAGGGGTTCACGGGTCAGCACCAGCGCGTCCAACGGATCGTTGTCGCCCGCCAGCGTGCGCGGCATCGAACCATAGTTGGCCGGATAGGCCACCGGCATCGACTGGAAGCGGTCGACGTGGACCAGCCCGTCGTCCTTGATCTCATACTTGGTGAAGCTGCCAGCGGGAATTTCCACGGCCAGGTTCACCTCCTGCGGTGCCTGCTGCGGCTGGGCCGCCAGGAACGGATGCAGCACCGCATCAGCGGCGGCCACCGCACCGGCCAGCAACAGCAGAGCGGCACCGATGGCAGCAAGAGGAACGATGCGTCGGGGCATGGTCATCGGCGTCTCCTTATTCCCAGCAACGGTCGGCGCGACCCTTGGCAGTCTGCGCGCGCGGGCAGTCGCGTGGCGTGATGCGGCCTTCGGTCAGCTCCGTGCGCTGCTTGCCCCCGCTGGCGTCACGGTGCAGCTCGAAAGCATCGTACAGCTGCCCGGTCACCGTGCGCGCCTCATAGCGCAGGTGCTGCGGATCGATGCGCAGCACCTGGAACAGCTGGGTGTCCTCGGCCACCGGGGCCATCGTCCTTCGGGCTTCATCGGAAAGACGGTACTGCTTCGGTCCCGCCACGGTCACCACGTACTGCGGTGTGGCGGCCTGTCCTTCGCCACGGCGGCCATAGGTGTGGTCGTGCCCCTGCAGCACCAGATCCACCTGGTGACGACGCACCACCGGCAGCAGCACGTCACGCAATGCGGCGTTCTCGCGGCCTTCGCGCGGCGAGTAGAACGGCTGGTGCAGCATTACGATGGTCCACGGCTGCGGATTGCCGGACAGCACCTTGTCCAGCCAGTGTGCCTGGGCCTGGGCGGTGCCGAGATCGAGTGCCGAGGTTCCATCAAGCACGGCCACGCGCACGCCCTGCGCATCGAACCAGTAGCTGGTCTGCTGCGCGGCAGGGGCGCCATTGCCCGGCAGTGCGAAGGTCACCGGCCAGTGCCGGCCCAGCACACGGCGTTCCTGCGGAGTGTCCTGGAACTCCTCGAAATACTCGTGATTGCCGATGGCAGGCGCCACCAGTGTTTCCTGCGCCAGCCAGGCGGTGGCAGCGAACCATTCGCCCCATTCACTGTCGTCCACACCGTCGCCGCCGCTGACCAGGTCACCCGCGAACAGGCTCAGGCGAGCGTCCGGTGCCGCCTTCTGCGCGGCCCGGATCACTCGGCTGACGTGACTGAGATTCTTGTTCTGGGTATCGCCGAAGTACAGCAGCGTCAGCGGCTGCCCGGCGGCCGCCAGCGTGCGCAGCTGGTTCCATGCACTCCAGCCTGCCCTGCCCTGCACACGGTAGATGTATGCGGTATCCGGCTGCAGGCCATCGATGTCAACGCGGTGATGGTGCGACAGGCCGTTCTCGGTCTGCAGCGCCTGCGTGGTCGCGCGCAGCGCGCGAATGCCTTCGATGGCCGGCGAATCGCCGGCACGCGCGATCTCCAGCAGTGGCGCCTGTACGCTGCCATCCGTGCGCCAGGCCACGGCGAATCCGTGGCTGGGGTCGGCCGAGGGCGAGGCAACGATGCGATCCGGCAGTGGCGATGCCGCATAGTGGCGGCTACCCGCAGGCACCTGCGTGTTGGGTTCGACCGCCGCGGTGACCAGCAGAGGCAGGGCCAGCAGCAGGCTGGCGACGAACGCGCGCGTGCTGTGCCGCCTCATGCGCCACACTCCAGCGGCAGCGCCAACTGCCTGGCAACGCTTTCCCAGTCAAAGGCGACCACGCCCTGATCGTCATGCACCGCATACAGCGCACCGTGCGGGAACCGCGTGCTGGGCTGCTGCATCAGCCAGATGCCATCGGTGTTGGCCACGGTATTGCCCTGGAAGGCACCGACCGGCTTCAGCGTGTGCCGATCGAACAGATGGAACACGCTGCGCTGCTTGCCCTGCTCGGTGGTGATCCACCAGCCGTCCTTGCCGCAGGTCCGCAGGGTCACCCCTTCGGCCTGCGCCTTGAACACGTCACGGCCGAAGGTGGTGCCGGTGAAGCGGCCTGCCAGCGTATAGACCTTGAACTCGCTGGCGTAGCTCTCATCCTCTTCGGCAATCAGCAGACGGTCGTTGTCCGGATCACCCCAGATCGATTCGACCACGCGCAGCGCACCGGCCTCACTGGTGTCGCCGATGTCGGCGATGCGCTTCGCGTCGATCTTCGCGCCGTCGCGGGAAACGTGGTACTGGCGCACGCGCTTGTCCAGTTCCGCCAGCGGCGGCAGGATGTCGCGGCCCTGTGCGTCCTCGCCGTTGTCCCAAGAGTCCGTGACGTAGACGCTGTAGCCGTCCGCCCTGCGATCGACCCACAGCCCGTAGGGTTTGCGCAGATCTTCGGCAGCGAACGTCGCCAGTGGTATGAAGTCCGGCAGGGACAGGACCTGGACCCGGTGATTGTCGCGTTCCACGATCCACAGCAGGTCGTCGGTCACGGCGATGCCATTGGGGCGATCGAACTGTCCCAGGCCGGTACCGGTGGCACCGACGTCGCGCAGGTGACGGCCGGTGCTGCCGTCATACACCACCAGTTTGTCGGTGGCCTTGGCGGTGGCGATCAGCCAGATCTGCCCGTCCGGCGTCCGCCAGGTTGCGGGCGAATCGATGTTGTCGGCGGGCGTGAGTGGCGAGACGAACGCCTCGGCAACGGTGGCCACCGTGCGCGCCGGAGGCGTCGGCGACGCCGGCGACGCCGCATGTGCCGCCGGCGCGCGGTCGGCCGCTGGCGTGCAGCCCACGACCAGCGCGGATGCGATCGCTGCCACGAGCACCGGAACGTGCCGCCCCATCACAGCGCCACCTTCAGGCCCAGCGCGTAGGTGCGGCCATATTCTTCCATCTGCAGCGTGCGCGAGCGCGTGCCCTGGTACAGCTCCAACGGCTTGTCCAGCAGGTTCTGCGCCTCGAAGTACAGGCTGACGCGCGGGCTGAAGCGATAATCCAGCGAGAAGTCGAGCTGCGTGTTGGGTGCCACGTAGATGTCGAATGCACGGCCCTTGCCGATGCTGTCCAGATATTCGCTGCGGTACACCGCAGCCAGGCGGGTGCTCAGGCCATATTTCTCGTAGCCGACGTGCGCGCTGTACACGTGCTTGGAGGCACGCGGCAGCGTGAAGTCCTCGCCGGCACGGTCCGCGATGCCGGCATCGAATTCGGTATCCAGCCAGGTGCCGCTGGCCCCGACCAGAAGACCGTCGAAGCCTGCCGGCAGGAAGGCCAGCTGCTGCTGCCAGTTGAACTCGGCGCCGCGTACCGTGGCCTTGCGGCCATTGATCGGCTGGGTCACGTCGAAGCCGTCGTAGTCCGGATCATTGGTACGCACGGTTTCCACGATATAGCCGTCGATGGACTTGTGGAACAGGCCAAGCGAAACGATGCCGGTGCTGCCGATGTACTTTTCCACCGACAGGTCGATGTTCTTCGACTCGTACGGATCCAGCTCGGGATTGCCCAGCCGCACTTCCTCGTCGCCGCGGCTGTAGCCCACACGGGGCGAAACGTCGCCGAAGGACGGGCGCGAGACGGTCTTGTTGGCCGAGGCGCGCAGCACCCAGTCATCGGCTGCGTCGTAGCGCAGATGCAGGCCCGGCAGCACATTGGTATAGCTGTTGTTGGCCACGCGCGGGGTGACGGTGAAGCTGCGCCCGTTGGCCGCCACCTCGACCTGGTTGCCCACCGCCTTGAAACGGGTGTTCTCCACGCGTGCGCCGCCGATGATGCGCAGCGCACCGATATCCCAGGTCCCCATCGCATAGCTGGCGAAGATGTCTTCGCTGGCCACGTAGTCCTCTTCCAGCGATGCCAGCGCATTGGCGCCGGCGTCCTGCGGCCGGGCGCTGTACTGGCTGCCATTGGCCGCCCAGTAGGCCCGCATCGCCGCCGAATCCATGCCATCGCCCAGGTTGCCATGGCGATGCTCGGGGGCCGACGTGGTCCAACTCGACAGTGCCACCTTCGGGCCCACCCGCAGCTCACGCTCGTCGGTATTGACATCGCGGTCGCGCCAGCGGCCCAGCAGGCCGAACTTCAGGCTGCTGCTGTCGCCGTCGAAGCGTACGTTGACCTGCGCGCTGTGCTCCTTGTCGTTGACCTGCTTGGGCGAAAGCACGATGCGGTCGAAGGCGTAGTTGCCGTTGTCCAGCCACTGCGGGTTGTCGAAACTGTAGGTCGGCAGCCGGCTGCGCTGGTCCAGGGTGCCGTTGAAGTCATCACCGTCCAGCGTGAAGCGCGCCTCCATCTCGTCGTTCACCCGCTCCTCGGTGCGGGTGTAGCCGATACGGTAATCGACCACCGCGCGGGTCAGCCGGTTCTCGCCACCGAGGCTGGCTGCGAAGGTGTTCTCCTTCTTGGTGCGGTAACGCATGCGCTTGTCGATCGCATCGCCCGGCATGTCATCCAGCCGGTACTGGTCGGTGCCGGTGCGCACCATGTCGGCATCGTCGAAATTGAAGATCACCCGCTGGCGGGTCTCGGCATCGTCGAACTGGCTGTACAACGTGCGCAGGTAGTACTTGCTGTCTTCATTCGGGCGCCAGTCCAGGTTGAGGTTGGCGCCGATGCGCTTGCGCTCGATCTCGTACTTGCGGTGCTGCAGGTTGATCGCGGTGACATCCCCCGGTGCAGCATCATCCTCGCCGTCGTACTCCACTTCGGTGTTGTCCGATTCAAACCTGCGCTTCTGGTAGTTCACGCCCAGCGCGATGCCGAACGTATCGGCGAACACTTCGCTGTAGTTGAAGGCGGCCTTCGGGCTGGTTTCGCCCGAGAGCTGCTGGTGGCTGCCCTCGATCTTGGCACGCAGGCTGCGCCCGTCGCGATCGAATGCCGAGGCCGATTCGACCAGGACCGCACCGCCGATCGCGTCGCCGGGCATGTCCGGCGTTGGCGACTTGACCACGCGCAGCCGCTCGGTGGAGTCGGAGGGAATGACATCCAGCGGTGCAGCGCGGCTGGAGTCCTCCGGCGTACCCACGGCGATTCCATCGACGCTGACGCTGTTGAGGTTGGCGTCCAGGCCCCGGATGACCACGAAACGGCCTTCGCCCTGGTCGCGGGTGACGCTGATGCCGGGTAGACGCTGCAGCGATTCGGCCACGTTCTTGTCCGGATACTGGCCGAGGGCGTCGGAAGACACGGCATCTTCAATCGCGTCGCTGCTGCGCTTCAGATCGACCGCGCGGATCTGCGATTCGAGCTGCGCACGCACCTCGACGCGGTCCAGGTCGATCGCATCGACCGCCGCTGCCCCCGTGGCGGCGACCGTCTGCTGGGCGGCGGCCTGCAGCGGAGCGCTGGCCCCCATCGCCAGGGTCAGCGTGATGGCAACGGCCAACGGCGTCTTGATATGCACTGGGAATCCCCATTCCTGTTAAGAATGGGTCTGGACGGTATGTCCGCAAGGTTGCATGGCCATGACAGACGCCCTCGATCCGCGCCCGCTGGCTGCGCTCCGTTTGGGGTTCCGCACCCCGATCCGGCAGAATGATCGCCTCTCCCTTCCCCCTTTCCGACCATGAAGATCGTCGAAGTGCGCCACCCGCTGGTGCAGCACAAGATCGGCCTGATGCGCAACGCCGCGCTCAGCACCAAGGATTTCCGCGAACTGGCCAACGAGCTGGGCACGCTGCTGGCCTATGAGGCCACCGCTGACCTGGACACCGAGCCGCACACCCTGCCCGGCTGGGCCGGTCCGGTGACCGTGCAGCGCATCGCTGGCGCCAAGATCACCGTAGTGCCGATCCTGCGGGCCGGCCTGGGCATGCTCAGCGGCGTACTGTCGCTGATCCCTGCCGCCCGCGTGAGTGTGGTCGGCCTGCAGCGCGATGAGGAAACCCTGCAGCCGGTGCCGTACTTCGAGCGCCTCACCGGGCGCCTGGAAGAGCGCGATGCGCTGATCCTGGACCCGATGCTGGCCACGGGCGGCACCCTGATCGCCACCATCGACATGCTCAAGCGGGCCGGTGCGCGACGCATCAAGGGCATTTTCCTGGTCGCCGCTCCGGAGGGCATCGACGCGGTCAAGGCAGCGCATCCGGATGTGGAGATCTACACGGCGGCAATCGACGCCCAGCTCAACGAAAAGGGCTACATCCTGCCGGGCCTCGGCGACGCGGGCGACCGCATCTTCGGCACCCGCGTCGGCTGACCGGTGCGACGGGGTCAGATCCCTTTCGCAGAAAGGGCTCCGACCCCGGCACTCACCCCAGCGCGCGCGCCTTCAGTTCACCCTGCTCGTGCAGGGTCACGAAACGCCCCTTGTCGTCGCGCCCCAGCTGGGCCAGTGCGACCTGCGGGTCGTGGGTAAAGAACAGATGCACGTTGCGCGCCAGCTTGTCCTCCAGGAACTGCCGCTTCTCGTCGATCAGCAGTTCCGCGTTGCGGTCATATCCCATGGTGATCGGCACGTGCACCCACGAGCGCCCCGGAATCAGGTCAGCGCAGAACACCACACCACCGCGCGCGACCTCGCCTGCATGCCCATGGCCGACGATCTCGGCCAGCATCAGCCCCGGCGTATGCCCATCGCTGTAGCTGAAACGCACGCTGCTCCCCAGCGCCCGGGAGAACTCGCCGTCGACCACTTCCAGGCGCCCACTGGCCTGCAGCAGCCCGGGCAGCTCCGGGATGAAACTGGCGCGGTCGCGCGGGTGCGGCTGAAGTGCGCGCTGCCAGTGCTGTGCACCGACCACATAGGTGGCATTGGGAAACAGCAGTTCGGGCTCGCGCCCCTCGCTCCATGCTGCCAGCAGGCCGCCGGCGTGGTCGAAGTGCAGGTGGCTGAGGACCACCACGTCGATGTCCTCGTGTTCGAAGCCCGCCTCACGCAGCGAATCGATCAGCACGTGCTGGCTTTCCTGCACGCCATAGCGCTCGCGCATGCGCGGATCGAAGAACGCGCCGATGCCGGTTTCAAACAGGACCGTCTTGCCTTCCAGCGGGCTGGCCAACAGCGCGCGGCATGCCAGCTCGATACGGTTCAGCTCATCCGGTGCCGCCCATTTTTCCCACAACGCACGGGGTGCGTTGCCGAACATCGCACCGCCGTCGAGGCGCTGCGAGTTACCACGAATCGACCAGAGTTTCATGCGCCGATTATCGTCGGCAGGCCGTTAAATAATCGCTAGAACGAAACTGCAGCGCCCTGCCGTTGCGGGCAGGGCGCTGCGGCTCACCGTCGGCCGGATGGGACCCGGCGAGCCCGGCCGTTACCTGCCGGGCACCACCTGGGCGCTGCCGACCGGGTTGCGCGGATCGCTGCCGCCGAACAACCGGTTGCTCCTGCGATCCCATTCCACCGTCTGCAGATTGCCCCAGACGTGGCTGGAGCCGCGGCCACCGGCGGCGACATTCCCCGGCAGATCGATCTTGTGGCCCATCGCCTGCAGTTGCTTCACGGTGGCCGCGTCGAACGCGTTGTCTTCGGCCTCGATCAGGTCCGGCAGCCACTGGTGGTGGTAGCGTGGCAGCGCCGCGACCTGCTGCGCGTCCAGGCCGGCGTCGTAACCAAGGATGCCCAGCAGCACCATGGTGATGATGCGGCTGCCGCCGGGGGTGCCCAGCACCACGACCTTGTCGGCGTTCTCCATGAAGGTCGGCGTCATCGAGCTGAGCATGCGCTTGCCCGGCTTCGGTGCGTTGGCCTCGTAGCCCATCACGCCGAACGCATTGGGCGTGCCCGGCTTCAGCGCGAAATCGTCCATCTCGTTGTTCAGCAGCACACCGGTGCCCTTGGGTATCAGGCCCGAGCCGTACAGCAGGTTGACGGTCTGGGTGGCGCCGACGCGGTTGCCATCACGGTCGATGATCGAGAAATGGGTGGTCTCGTCGTCCTCCAGCGGCGTCGGATTGCCCGACAGCAGGTCGCTGGGCGTGGCCTTCTCCGGATGGATGGTGGCACGCAGGCCCTGGGCATAATCCTTGCTGGTCAGCACTTTCTGCGGGATCTGCACGAAGTCCGGATCGCCCAGGAAGAACGTGCGGTCGCGGTAGGCGCGCCGCATCGATTCGACTACCAGATGGGCGCGGTGCGCCGGATCCATCTGCTTGATGTCCCAGCCTTCGAGGATCTGCAGCATGCTGGCCAGGGCAATGCCACCGGACGACGGCGGCGGCGCCGTGGTGATCTTCCAGCCGTTGTAGTCGAAGACGATCGGCTCGCGCTGCTTCACCCGGTAGCCGGCCAGCTCCTCGGCGGTCCAGCGGCCACCGGCCTGCTTCACCCCGGCCAGCAGCAGCTTGCCGGTCTGGCCCTTGTAGAAGCCATCGAAGCCACCTGCCGCCAGCCGCTCCAGCGTCTGCGCCAGTTCCGGCTGCCGGAACACATCACCGGTGGCGATCGGCCTGCCGTTGCGCAGGTACACCTCGCGGGTCCCGGGGTAACGCTCCATCACCTCGCGGCGCGAGGCATAGCCCTTGGCCATCCGCTCGTACACCGGGAAGCCGTCGCGGGCGATGCGGATGGCCGGTTGCAGCGAAACCGCCAGGGGCAGCCTGCCGTGCCGGGCCGAAAGCTCCACCAGCGCCGCAGGCAGGCCGGGGATACCCGCCGACCAGGCGCCGTTGACCGAGCGGTCGCGGTCCAGGTTGCCCTTCCCGTCGAGGAAGGCCTGCGGCGTGGCAGCAGCCGGCGCGGTCTCGCGCGCATCCAGCATCACGTCCTTGCCGGTGGCCGCGTCATGCAGCAGGAAGAAGCCGCCACCGCCCAGGCCGGAACTGATCGGCTCGACCACCGCCAGCGTCGAGGACACCGCCACCGCGGCGTCGAACGCGTTGCCTCCCTGCGCAAGGATGTCGACGCCAGCCTGGGTGGCCAGCGCGTGGCCGCTGGCAATGGCAGCGCCATCGGGACGTTCGGCACGGGCCGGCGCATCGGCCCAGGCAAGCGGGCTCAGCAACAGGCCGAGCAGCAACACGGGACGGGCGAGCAGCGTCTTCATTCGGATGGGGGCTCCGCGTAGAGTTCGGGATGATCGTGCTGCAGCCGGCGCAGTTTGGCCAGCAGCTGGTCTTCCGTTTCCACGATCTCCGGGTCCGGATCGATGCATTCGACCGGGCAGACGACCACGCACTGTGGCTCGTCGAAATGGCCCACGCACTCGGTACAACGGGCGGGGTCGATCACGTAGATGGTTTCACCCATCGCAATGGCCTGGTTCGGGCAGGCCGGCTCGCAGACGTCGCAGTTGACGCAGAGCTCATTGATTTTCAGCGACATGGCGATACTCCTCGCCCGCGCCTTGGGACAAAGGACCGGCCAGCGCGGGCGCGCGGGCCGGTCAGGTCATCGGTGGCGCCCGCTACAGGCGCCACCCGGGCCACGTTGCAACGTGGCCGCCACGGCTCGGTCTTACTTGGCTTCGACGAAAATGTACTCGGCACCGGTCGGCTGCACGGCCGCCTGCACGCGGGCGTTGTCGGCCGACTGGCCGATGAAGACGACGCGCACGCCCTTCATCGAATCCGGCGACACGTCCTTGAACACGGCCTGGATCATGTCCGCCATCTTGCCCGAGGCCGACGAACCGAAGGCCAGCATGTTACCCGGCTGCACGCCACGGGCCACGGCCTGGGTCGCGCTCTCGGTCTGGCGCTCGTACTTGGCCTGGAAGTCCGGGTCCGATTCCGGCGAGAGGTAGTACAGGAACGGGCTGTTGGAGATGTTGCCCATGTTCTGGATGGCGACTTCCTGCAGGTACTTCTTCCAGCCTGCGTCGTCGTCCTTGGACGGGGCGACCAGCGCCTGCTTGGCTTCGTCGACCGGAGCGGCCTCTTCCTTCTTGCAGGCGGTGAAGGCCAGGGCCAACGAGGCGATCAGCATCGCGCGCATGGTGGTGTTCATGGTTTCCTCCCGGAATGGTGCGTGGTGTTGTACGTAAGGGGTGCGGGTACGGCGGGGCTTACGACTGGGTCGATTTCGCCTCGCGGACCCTGCGCAGGGCTTCGAGCACCGCGGCCGGCACGAAGCCGGACACGTCGCCGCCCAGGCGCGCGATCTCGCGGACCAGCGAAGACGAAATGAAGCTGTGCTGCTCGGCCGGCGTCAGGAACAGGGTCTCGACTTCCGGGATCAGGTGGCGGTTCATGCTCGCCATCTGGAACTCGTATTCAAAGTCCGACACCGCGCGCAGGCCGCGCAGCAGGACCCCGCCCTGGACGGAGCGTACGAAATGGGCCAGCAGGGTATCGAACCCGCAGACCTCGACGTTGCCATGGTGGCCCAGGGCATCCCGGGCAAGCTGCACGCGCAGTTCCAGCGGCAGGGTCGGCCCCTTGGACGGGCTCTGCGCCACGCCGACCACGACCTTTTCAAACAGCGGCGCGGCCCGGTTCACCAGGTCGATATGACCGTTGGTGATCGGATCGAACGTGCCGGGGTAGACGGCAATGCGGCGGTTGGCCACGGTCATGGGCAGTTGCAGATGTTCAGATGAAGTCAAAGTGTAGCAGCGGCGCGGCGGTACAGGGCAAAGCGCACCTCACGGGTGCCGCCCTCGCGGTGCAGCAGCCAGTCCGGCGGCAGCACCGGGACGTGACCGGCCGGCGACTCCAGGTAGAGCCAGGCGTCGGCTGCCAGATGGCGCGGCAGCTGGGCCAGCACATCCTGCCAGAGGCCATCGGCGAACGGCGGGTCGATGAACACCAGATCCGCCTGCTGCGCGGGCGCGCCCTGCAGCCAGCGCAGGGCATCGGCCTGGACCACGGTGATCTGCGCGCTGGCCTGCAGCTTGGCGACGGCGGCCGACAGATTGCGGCCGAGCTGGGCATCGCGCTCGACCAGGGTGGCGTGAGCGGCGCCGCGCGAGACGGCTTCCAGGCCCAGCGCGCCGCTGCCGGCAAACAGGTCCAGCACGCGGGCCCCGGCCAGTCGGGGCATCAGCCAGTTGAACAGGGTCTCGCGCACACGGTCACTGCTGGGCCGCAGGCCCGGCAGGGTCGGCACCGGCAGGCGGGTATTGCGCCAGCGCCCGCCGATGATGCGAACCTGGCCGTCATTGCCTCCACGGCCGCTCATCGGGGCCACCGGCGAAGGGTGTTCGAGAATTTCAGCATGAGCGGGATTGTAGTTCGGCCGGGCGGCGCCCGGCACCCGCAGAAGCCAGAGCAACGGCTGGAGCAACGGCTGGAGCAACGGCAAAGGCTGGTTTCCTGGGGGTTGGCGGGGTGGGTCAGGTTGTGGGGGACGCCGTGAACCCATCCCTGGGGGCTTGGCCGCGGCATCCATGCCGCGGACACCCCCATAACCTGACCCACCCCGCCTTCGACAGTTCGCTGCGATCTGCAGATCCACGCCATGCGTGGATGAACATCTGTCAGATATCGAAGGATTTGATCAGATCAGAAGTCCAGCCGTTGTCACCGTCACCGGTGACCTGTCAGAGGCGGGGCGGTGTGGGGTGGCAGGACCGTTGGCGCCATGGATGGCGCCATCGAGCCCCCATGGACGGGTTTACGGCGTGTCCTGCCACCCCACACCGCCCCGCCAAGCAAGCAGACAACCCAGAGCCGCTTTAGCCCTGGCTTTTGCTCTGGCCTCTGCGGGTGCAGGGCGCCGCCCTGCCCGACCAACCCCCTTGATTTCGGGACAATCACCCCTACCCCTTGGCGAGGCCGCACGCGCTGGCGCGGCATTGCACACGGAGCCCTATCGATGACCGAGACGACCCAGACCGAAACCCTTGGCTTCCAGACCGAAGTCAAGCAGCTGCTGCAGCTGATGATCCACTCGCTGTACTCCAACAAGGAGATCTTCCTGCGCGAGCTGGTGTCCAATGCCGCCGACGCAGCCGACAAGCTGCGCTTCGAGGCGCTGACCCAGCCGTCCCTGCTGGAAGACGACAGCGACCTGCGCGTGCGCGTCAGTTTCGACCCGGCCGCCCACACCATCACCATCGAGGACAACGGCATCGGCATGAGCCGCGCCGAGGCCATCGCCCACCTCGGCACCATTGCCAAGTCCGGTACCGGCGACTTCCTGCGCCAGCTGTCCGGCGACCAGAAGAAGGATTCGCAGCTGATCGGCCAGTTCGGTGTCGGCTTCTACAGCGCGTTCATCGTCGCCGACGAAGTCGAAGTCACCTCGCGGCGGGCCGGCCTGGCCAGCAGCGAAGGCGTGCGCTGGACCTCGCGCGGCGAAGGCGACTTCGACGTCGCGACCCTCGACAAGCCCGAGCGCGGCACCCGCATCGTGCTGCACCTGAAGGACGGCGAACACGACTTTGCCGATGGCTGGCGCCTGCGCAGCATCCTCAAGAAGTACTCCGACCACATCGGCCTGCCGATCCAGATGCCGAAAGAGGGGGGTGAAGAGGGCGCGGCGGTCGAATGGGAAACCGTCAACCGTGCCAGCGCGCTGTGGACCCGTCCGCGCACCGAGATCAGCGACGCCGAGTACAGCGAGTTCTACAAGCACGTGGCACACGACCACAGCGATCCGCTGGCGTGGAGCCACAACAAGGTCGAAGGCAAGCTGGAGTACACCTCGCTGCTGTACGTGCCGGGCCGTGCACCGTTCGATCTGTATCACCGCGATGCGCCCAAGGGCCTGAAGCTGTATGTCCAGCGGGTGTTCGTGATGGACCAGGCCGAGCAGTTCCTGCCGCTGTACCTGCGCTTCATCAAGGGCGTGGTCGATTCCAACGACCTGTCGCTGAACGTCTCGCGCGAGATCCTGCAGTCCGGCCCGGTCATCGATTCGATGAAGGCCGCGCTGACCAAGCGCTCGCTGGACATGCTGGAGAAGCTGGCAACCGACAAGCCCGAGCAGTACGCCACGTTCTGGAAGGAGTTCGGCCAGGTGCTGAAGGAAGGACCGGCCGAGGACTACAACAACCGCGAGAAGGTGGCCGGCCTGCTGCGCTTCGCCTCCACCCGTGGCGAGGGCGATGCCCAGACCGTCTCGCTGGCCGACTACATCGGTCGCATGGCCGAAGGCCAGGACAAGATCTACTACCTGACCGGCGAGAGCTACAGCCAGGTCCGCAACAGCCCGCACCTGGAAGTGTTCCGCAAGAAGGGCGTGGAAGTGCTGCTGCTGACCGACCGCATCGACGAATGGCTGATGGGTTACCTGACCGACTTCGACGGCAAGGGCTTTGTCGACATCGCCCGTGGCGACCTCGACCTCGGCGCGCTGGAGACCGAGTCGGACAAGCAGGAACAGGAAGCGGCGGCCAAGGACAAGCAGGCCCTGATCGAGCGGCTGAAGGCGGTGCTCGGCGACGACGTGGCCGAAGTCCGCGTGTCGCACCGGCTGACCGATTCGCCAGCGGTGCTGGCCATCGGCGAACAGGATCTGGGGCTGCAGATGCGCCAGATCCTGGAAGCCAGCGGCCAGAAGGTGCCTGACAGCAAGCCGGTGCTGGAGATCAATCCGGGGCACCCGTTGATCGCCAAGCTCGATGGCGAGGCCGATGGTGATCGTTTCGATGATCTCGGCCGCGTGCTGTTCGACCAGGCCGCGCTCGCGGCCGGCGACAGCCTGAAGGACCCGGGCGCCTACGTTGCGCGCCTGAACAAGCTGCTGCTGGAGCTGTCGGCCTGACACGCTGGGTGGTCGCCGGGCATGGCCCGGCGCTGCCAGGCGCTGGCTGGCATCTGCCAGGCCGGGCTGCTCAGGCCCGGCGATCCAGCAGCGACCCCAGCATCTGGTCCTGGCGGCGGACCAGCGAAGCGTTGGCGGCGAAGGCCACCACCTCCGCGTTTGCCGCCAGCAGATCAGCCAGCGGCGCGGCGGGATCGGCGCCGGCAGCGGTCACCCGGGTCTGCACCCCACCCTGCTCCACCGCCGCGCGCTGCACCTGCAGGCGCGGTGCATCGGCTGTCGCCAGGTTGGCCACGTTGTGCGCGGCCACCTGCACGCCTTGCCCTGCGGCCCGCATGCCGCTCCAGGCCGTTGCCATCACGTTGTCCATGGCGGTCTCCAGGCCACTCGGTGCAGCCCTCCGAAGCCATTAGCGGCTGCCCGGCCGCGACCTTGAGTCCACATCGGGCAGACGGGCCCGGGTGGTAGCATATCCCTCTGATTTCAGCGCCTTTTGCCAATGCTCAGTTTTTTCCGCCGCAAGAAGCCCCAGGACGCCGCCACACCGGACGCGCCCAAGACCCAGCACTACTCGGCTGAAGAGCTGGCGGCGGCATTCCCGTCGGCCGCGCCCGTCGAGGACACCACGGTCGTAGCCGACGCCCCGCCAGCCGTGGCTCCAGCTGAGGCGGTGCCCGTCCCGGCGCCGCCCGCCGCTGCCCCGGCGTCCCCGCCGGCGCCGGCAGCGACCGAACGCGTCCTGGCACCGGAAGACTTCGAGGCCGAGGCACGTGCCGCCGCAGCCGTGCTCGCCCCGCTGGCTCCGGTGATCCCCGCACAGCAGCCCTCCGCACCGGCCGCCGACCTGCCGGTGCTGGTGGATGCCGCACCGGCCCCCGCCGGCAAGTCCGGCTGGCGCGAACGCCTGCGCAACAGCGTCATCGCGCGCAGCTTTGGCGGCCTGTTCTCGCGCAATCCCAAGCTCGACGATGACCTGCTGGACGAACTGGAAACCGCGCTGATCACCGCCGATGTCGGCGTCGGTGCGACCACCGAGCTGGTCGAAGGCCTGCGCAGACGCATGAAGGCACGTGAGTTCGCCGATGCCAACGCACTGCTGGGCGCACTGCGTGCCGACCTGATCGCGATCCTGCAGCCGGTCGCCAGGCCACTGGTGATCGATCGCAACGCCAGGCCCTTCGTGGTGCTGACCGTTGGCGTCAACGGTGTCGGCAAGACCACCACCATCGGCAAGCTGGCCAAGCGCTTCAAGGACGACGGGCACAGCCTGATGCTGGCCGCCGGCGATACCTTCCGTGCCGCTGCCGTGGCCCAGCTGCAGGCCTGGGGCGAGCGCAACGGCGTGGCCGTGGTGGCCCAGGGCCAGAACGCCGACGCCGCCTCGGTGGCCTACGACGCGCTGCAGGCCGGCAAGGCGCGCGGCACGTCGGTGCTGATTGCCGATACCGCCGGCCGCCTGCATACCCAGTCCGGCCTGATGAACGAGCTGGGCAAGATCCGTCGTGTGCTCGGCAAGATCGATCCCGCTGCGCCGCACGAGGTGCTGATGGTGATCGACGGCACCACCGGCCAGAACGCGCTGTCGCAGCTGCGCCAGTTCAACGCCGCGGTGAACGTGACCGGCCTGGTGGTGACCAAGCTGGACGGCACCGCAAAGGGCGGCGTGGTGTTCGCACTGGCCCGCGAGTTCGGCATTCCGATCCGTTTCGCCGGCATCGGTGAGCGCCCGGAAGATCTGCGTGAATTCGATCCGGAAGCCTTCGTCGACGCGCTGCTGCCCGAAGCGCTTGGCAGTGCCTGAGGCCACCGTCGTGCCCGCGGGCGACCCGTTCGTCGCCCGCCTGCTGCACTGGTTCGACGACCACGGCCGCCACGACCTGCCCTGGCAGCATCCGCGCAGCCCCTATAGGGTCTGGTTGTCGGAGATCATGCTGCAGCAGACCCAGGTGGCCACGGTCATCCCCTACTTCCAGCGGTTCCTGCAGCATTTCCCGACCCTGCCCGCGCTGGCCGCGGCCAGCAACGATGCAGTGATGGCGCAGTGGGCCGGGCTGGGCTACTACGCCCGTGCGCGCAACCTGCATGCGGCGGCCCAGCGCTGCGTGGAACTGCATGACGGCGAACTGCCGCGTGATTTCGACGCGCTGCATGCGCTGCCCGGCATCGGCCGCAGCACTGCAGGCGCGATCCTCAGCCAGGCCTGGAACGACCGGTTTCCGATCCTCGACGGCAACGTCAAGCGCGTGCTCAGCCGGTATCACGGCATCGAAGGCTTCCCCGGCCTGCCAGCCATCGAAAAGCAGTTGTGGGCCATCGCCGAAGCGCACGCGGCCCAGGTGCCGGATGGCCGGATGGCCGACTACACGCAGGCGCAGATGGACCTCGGTGCCACCGTGTGCAGCCGCGCCAGGCCCGCCTGCGTGATCTGCCCGCAGCAGCAGGACTGCGTGGCGCGCCGCGAAGGCCGGACCGCCGAGCTGCCCACGCCGAAGCCAGGCAAGGCCCTGCCCGAACGCGAAGCCGTGGCCCTGCTGCTGCGCGATGCCCAGCAGCGCGTGCTGCTGCAGAAGCGACCGGAGACCGGCATCTGGGCGCAACTGTGGACCCTGCCGCAGGCCGACGCCGGTGAAGCGCTGCAGGACTGGTTCGATGCACACGTGGACGGCTCGCTGGAAGATGCCGACGAGCTGCCGGTGCTGCAGCACACCTTCAGCCACTACAGGCTGCACCTGCAGATCCTGTCGCGACAGGTACGCGGCCTGCGCGTGGAAGAATCCTCGCTGCGCTGGGTCACCGCCGACGAACTGCCGACGCTGGGCTTGCCGGCTCCCATCCGCAAGCTGCTTGATGGCACTGCGATCAAACCGCCACAACGCAGATCCAAGAAACCCCGCAACCACGAGTGAGTGCCATGCCCCGAACCGTCTTCTGCCAGTACGAACAACGCGATGCCGAGGGCCTGGACTTCGTGCCCTATCCGGGCGAACTGGGCCAGCGCATCTTCAACCACATCGGCAAGCAGGCCTGGGCGGCATGGCTGGCGCACCAGACCATGCTGATCAACGAGAACCGCCTGTCACCGCGCGACCCGAAGCACCGCGCGTTCCTGGAAGGGGAACTGGTCAAGTTCCTGTTCGAGAAGGACGCGGAGAAGCCCGCCGGCTTCATCCCGGAAGCCTGATCCGGAGATGGCGCCGGCCTAGTTCGCCGGCTCCTCGCGCTCCTGCACCTGCGCCTGCCGCAGCTCCTGTTCCGAAGCACGCAGCGCCTTCACGTCAAGCTTGCGGATGCTGCTGATGAAGCACGGCAGGCGCGGGCCTCCGGTCGGGTCACGGACCAGCACCTTGTCGAAGCGGGCCGACACGCGGTTCATGCGGCTGGTCAGGCCGATGGCGGTCGCAAACGACAGATCCTGGCAGGGGCCGTTCAATTCCAGCAGGTAGGCCTCGCTGGGCCGGGTCCATACCGCCAGTGCACTGTCGCCCAGTTCGGTCCAGCCGTTGAGGCTGCCGAAGAACTGCATGTCATTCTGCGGTGCGCCGGCGTGCGCCCGGTACAGGTCCAGCCGCTCGGCACTGCTCAG
This sequence comes from Stenotrophomonas maltophilia, assembly GCF_025642255.1. NCBI lineage: Bacteria > Pseudomonadati > Pseudomonadota > Gammaproteobacteria > Lysobacterales > Lysobacteraceae > Stenotrophomonas > Stenotrophomonas maltophilia. The sequence goes on along the minus strand of NZ_CP106759.1, from coordinate 1,527,323 downwards.
GCGGCCGGTGGTCGCACACGCGGCCAGGGCAAGGCAGAGCCCTGCGATCACAAGCGGGGTCTTCATGTCGATCTCCACGGGGAACCGGGGGCCATCATGCGCCTGCCCGGGTATGGGCGGCGAGAATCCCGGTGCCACCGTTCAGGCGCCGGGAGGTGCACGTTGCCGGCCGCTCAGACGTCGGCGTGGGCCAGCTCGTGCAGGCGCCCTTCGCGCAGTTCCAGCACCCGGTCCAGGCGCCGCGCCAGACCGCGGTCGTGGGTGACCAGCACCAGGCTGGTATGGCGGGCACGATTGAGTTCGAGCATCAGGTCGAACACGGTGCCGGCCGTGCGATCGTCCAGGTTTCCGGTCGGCTCGTCGCCCAGCACGCAGGCCGGATGATTCACCAGCGCGCGCGCCACCGCCGCACGCTGGCGCTCGCCACCGGAAAGCTCGCCCGGTTTGTGGTCCAGGCGATGGCCCAGCCCGACCGACTCCAGCAGCAAGGTTGCGCGCGCGGCCGCCTCCTCCACTTCAGGACGACCACGGACGAAGGCGGTGGCCCCGTTGACGATGCTGGCCAGCGCTGTCCCCACCACGCCCAGGCCAGCGAACATCGCCCGCTGTGACATCAGCGAATGCGAGCGGGACAGCAGCAGCGGCATCATCACGTTTTCCAGCGCGGTGAATTCCGGCAGCAGGTGATGGAACTGGTAGACAAAGCCCAGCGCCTGGTTGCGCAGCAGGCCACGTGCGGTATCCGACAGCGCCGACATGCGTTGACCGGCCACGTACACCTCGCCGGCACTGGGTACGTCCAGTCCCCCCAGCAGGTGCAGCAGCGTGCTCTTGCCTGCACCGGACGCGCCGATGATGGCCACGGTTTCACCCGCGGTGACGGTCAGGTTCAGGCCGTCGAATACCGGGGTCTGCATGCGCCCTTCGGCATAGATCTTGCCGAGGTGCTCGGCGCGGATCACCTCCTGGCCGCGGTCAAAGGCTTCATTCATAGCGCAGGGCCTCCGCCGGCTGGGTGCGTGCCGCCCGCCAGGCGGGATACAGGGTGGCCAGGAAGCTCATCAGCAGTGCGACCACGGTGATCACCACCACGTCGCCGGTCTGCATGTCCGTCGGCAGGCCGGTGATGTAGTACACGTCTTCCGGCAGCAGCTTGACGTTGAACACGCGCTCGATGGCACCGAGGATGCGTTCCAGGTTGAAGGTCAGGGTGATGCCGCCGATCAGTCCGGCCAGTGTGCCGAAGATGCCGATCAACGAGCCCTGCACCATGAACACCTGCATCACCCCGGCCGGGGTCAGGCCAAGCGTGCGCAGGATGGCGATGTCCGCCTGCTTGTCGGTGACCAGCATCACCTGCGAGGACACCAGATTGAACGCGCCCATGGCGATGATCAGCGACAGCAGGATGCCCATCACCACTTTCTCCATGCGCAGCGAGTGGTAGAGATTGGCGTTCTGCTGGGTCCAGTCACTCACGCGATAGGCGCCGCCGAGGTTCTGCGCAAGGTCCACGCCGACTTCCAGCGAGCGGTCCATGTCGTGCAGCTTCAGACGCACGCCGGTCGCGCCATCGGCGCGCAGTACGCGCTCGAGATCCTTCATGTTGGCGAAGCCGACGCCGCGGTCGACCTCGTTGTAGCCGGCCTCGAAAATACCGCTGACGGTGAAGCGTTTCATCCGCGGAACGGCGCCTGCAGGTGTGCCCTGCACTTCGGCGAAGGTCACCAGCACCTGGTCGCCGACATCGACGCCCAGCCAGATCGCCAGTTCCTTGCCCAGCAGCAGATTGAAGCTGCCGGGTTTCAGGCTGTCGTAGCTGCCCTTGACCACCTTCTGGTCGATCACCGACACCTTCGGCTCCAGTGCCGGGTCGATGCCCTGGATGATCGCACCCTGCACGCGCGGGCCGCTGATCATCGACTGGATCTCGATATAGGGTGCGGCGCCCGCCACGCGCGGGTCCTTGTTGGCCACGTCCACCACGCGCATCCAGTCCGGCATGGGCTCGCCGTCGCGACTGATGGTGGTATGCGCCGTCATCTGCAGCAGGCGGCTGCGGATTTCCTTCTGGAAGCCGCTCATCACCGCCAGGGTGGTGATCAGCACCGTAACGCCGAGCGCGATGCCCAGGATCGATGCCATCGAAATGAAGGAGATGAAGCCGTTGCGGCGTTTGGCGCGCAGGTAGCGCAGGCCGATGGCCACGGGAATGGGTTTGAACATGCAGGCACGCCGGACGATTCAGCCTATGGTGCCATCGACCGGGCTCGACGGGAAACGGCGCGTGCGGCGACGGCCAGTCGCAGTTCACGTCGCTGCCCGGCATCGAGCACATCCGGCCAGAACAGCAGGCGCCGCTGCCGCCGCCCCTGGCGCCCATGCAGCAACAGCCACGGGCCACGGATCACCAGCTGTGGAGCGTCCAGCGCCTGCCCCGCCACCTGCAGCGGAGCGGGCAACGCCGGCAGGCACACCCTCACCTTCGGCCGGCGCAGGCGCCAGAAGAGCTCGGCCAGGCCCAGCGCCCAGACCAGCAGTACGACGGGAACCAGGGCGTCTCGGGGCAGATCCGAAGCGCGCAGCAGCCAGGGGGCGGCGAGCAGTACCGCCAGATGGGCACCCGCCTGCAGCCGTGAAGGGCGCCACTCAAGGCTTGAGGGCGCGGATCCTGTCCATGAGCGGGATGGCGTGCGCATGCGGGCAGACCTCGTAGCCCATGAACCAGCGCCACAATTTATCGTCCTCACAGTCGAGCAGGAACAGGAAAACCTCGCGCTCTTCGGTCGGCGCAGCGCTCCATTCGCGGTCGAGGTAACGTTCGAACAGCTGGTCCAGTTCGCGCATGCCACGCCGGCAGCGCCAGCGCAGCTTCTTCAGCAGGGTTTCTTCATCCATTGCAGGCCTCCAGATACAGCGAAGCCACGCATGGCGTGGCTCGGCTGGGGTGCGTGCGGCCGCCGTCGATGCGGCCGCATGCGGGATGGATCAGGCGCGACGCTCCATCATGAGCTTCTTGATCTCGGCAATCGCCAGCGCCGGGTTCAGGCCCTTCGGGCAGGTGCGGGCGCAGTTCATGATGGTGTGGCAGCGGTACAGCTTGAACGGATCTTCCAGATCGTCCAGGCGCGCACCGGTGTCCTCATCGCGCGAGTCGATGATCCAGCGGTAGGCCTGCAGCAGGATCGCCGGACCCAGGTAACGCTCGCCGTTCCACCAGTAGCTCGGGCAGCTGGTCGAGCAGCAGGCGCACAGGATGCACTCGTACAGGCCATCGAGCTTCTTGCGGTCTTCCGGCGACTGCAGGCGCTCGCGATCCGGCGGCGCCGGGGTCTGCGTGCGGATCCACGGCTTGATCGAGGCGTACTGCGCGTAGAAGTGAGTCAGGTCCGGAACCAGATCCTTGACCACGTTCATGTGCGGCAGCGGGTAGATCGGCACTTCCTTCTTGCCGCAGTCCGCGATGGCGCGGGTGCAGGCCAGCGTGTTGGTGCCGTCGATGTTCATCGCGCACGAACCGCAGATGCCTTCGCGGCAGGAGCGACGGAAGGTCAGGGTCGGGTCGATCTCGTTCTTGATCTTGATCAGCGCGTCCAGGACCATCGGACCGCAGGCGTCCAGATCGACCTCATAGGTATCGGTGCGCGGATTGCTGTCGTCGTCCGGACTCCAGCGGTAGATCTTGAAGGTACGCACGTTCTTGCCGCCGTTCTTGACGGGGAAGTGCTGGCCCTTCGTGATCTTGGAATTCTTGGGGAGTGAAAACTCGGCCATGGCTGCTCTCGTTGGCTCAGGCGGCCCGCGCCCTCAAGGCGCGGATTGCATGGTAGGCGGGGTCGGATCAGTACACGCGCGGCTTCGGCGGCACCACGGACACGTCATCGGTCAACGTGTACATGTGCACCGGACGGTAGTCGAAGCTGCACTTGCCCTTCTCGTCGACGCTGACCAGGGTGTGCTTCTGCCAGTTGACGTCGTCGCGGTCCGGGAAGTCCTCGTGCGCATGCGCGCCGCGGCTTTCCTTGCGCTGTTCGGCCGAGTTGATCGTCGCCACCGCGTTGAGCAGCAGGTTGTTCAGCTCGTAGGTCTCGATCAGGTCCGAGTTCCACACCAGCGAACGGTCCGAGACCTTCACGTCCTGGAACGAATCGAAGATCTTGTCCATCTTCTCGCAGCCTTCCTTCAGCGTCTGGCTGGTGCGGAAGACGGCCGCGTCGGCCTGCATGGTGCGCTGCATGCGGTCGCGGATGACCGAGGTCGGGGTATCGCCGTTGGCGTGGCGCAGCTTGTCCAGCAGGCCCAGCGCCTTGTCGCAGGCATCGGCCGGCAGCGGCTTGTGCGCCGCGCCCGGCTTGATGGTCTGGGCACAGCGGTTGGCCACCGCGCGGCCGAACACCACCAGATCCAGCAGCGAGTTGGAGCCCAGGCGGTTGGCGCCGTGCACGGACACGCAGGCGGCTTCGCCGATGGCGTACAGGCCCGGCACCACGGCATCGGGGTTGTCGCCGACCTTGCGCACCACTTCACCGTGGTAGTTGGTCGGGATGCCACCCATGTTGTAGTGCACGGTCGGGATGACCGGGATCGGCTGCTTGTGCACGTCGACGCCGGCGAAGATGCGGGCGCTCTCGGCGATGCCCGGCAGCTTGTCATCGATCACGCCCGGGCCCAGGTGGGTCAGGTCGAGCAGGATGTGATCCTTGTGCTCGCCGACACCGCGGCCTTCGCGGATCTCGATGGTCATCGAACGGCTGACCACGTCGCGCGATGCCAGATCCTTGTAATGCGGTGCATAGCGCTCCATGAAGCGCTCGCCGCTGCTGTTGCGCAGGATGCCACCTTCACCGCGGACACCCTCGGTGATCAGGCAGCCGGCGCCGTAGATGCCGGTCGGGTGGAACTGCACGAACTCCATGTCCTGCATGGCGATGCCGGCACGCATGGCCAGGCCGCCACCGTCGCCGGTGCAGGTATGCGCGGAAGTTGCGCTGAAATAGGCTCGGCCGTAGCCGCCGGTGGCCAGTACCACGCCCTGGGCGCGGAACAGGTGCAGCGTGCCGTCGGACATGTCCAGGGCCAGCACGCCGCGGCAGACGCCTTCGTCGTCGAAGATCAGGTCGAGCGCGAAGTACTCGATCATGAAGCGCGCGTCGTGCTTCAGCGACTGCTGGTACAGCGTATGCAGCATCGCGTGGCCGGTACGGTCGGCCGCCGCGCAGGTGCGCTGCGCCGCCGGGCCTTCGCCGTACTTGGTGGTCATGCCACCGAACGGGCGCTGGTAGATCTTGCCTTCGGCGGTACGCGAGAACGGCACGCCGTAGTGCTCGAGCTCGATGATGGCCGGAATGGCCTCACGGCACATGTATTCGATGGCGTCCTGGTCGCCCAGCCAGTCCGACCCCTTGATGGTGTCGAAGAAGTGGTAACGCCAGTCGTCCTCACCCATGTTGCCGAGCGCGGCGGAGATACCGCCCTGGGCGGCGACGGTGTGCGAACGGGTCGGGAAGACCTTGGTCAGGCACACGGTCTGCAGGCCCTTGGCGGCCAGGCCGAACGTGGCACGCAGGCCGGCGCCGCCGGCGCCCACCACGACCATGTCGTACTTGTGTTCGGTGATCTTGTAAGCGGACATCTAGTCTGGATTCCTGTGTAGGTGCCTGGGCTCAGGCAACGCCGAGGGCGATGCGGCCCACCGCGAACACACTGACGATCATGCCGAGCACGGCGACGAACTTCACCGCGGTCTGCAGCACCAGGGCCAGCAGCGATTCGTGGATGTAATCTTCCAGCACGACCTGCATGCCGAGCTGTGCGTGCCAGAACATGGCGATCAGCAGGCCGATCAGCGGCACCGCGTTCCACGGCTTGGCGATGGCAGCAGTGGCGGTCGCGTAGTCGGAACCCAGCAGGCCCAGCACGAAGACCAGGAACCAGATCCCCAGCACCACCAGGGCGGCGGCGGTCAGGCGCTGGTGCACGAAGTGCTCGGTGCCGGTCTTGGCCGAACCCAGGCCACGCACGTTCTTCAGCGGAGTACGGAACTTGCTCACGCGGCACCTCCAAACATCACGTAGGCCCACACCAGCAGGGTGATCACCAGGCTGCCGATGACCGACAGCCAGCTGCTGCGGATGAAGGCGGGGATGCTGAAGCCGATGGCGAAGTCCTGCACCACATGGCGGATGCCATTGCACAGGTGATAGGCGAACGACCATGTCCACGCGAACAGGAACACGCGGCCATACCAGGCCCCGGCATGGCCGGTGAAGCAGTTCCACGAATCGGGCCCCATCATCAGGGCCAGCAGGCCCGCAGCGATGATGAGGGCACCAACAGACAGAAAGACGCCAGTGGCTCGATGCAGGATCGAGGTGGCCATCTGAATCTGCCAGCGATACACCTGAAGGTGCGGGGAAAGTGGGCGTTGTCTGGTCGCCATTCGCTGGGCTCGTTGTCTCGGCTGGGCGGCACGCGGCCGCGTTGGCTCAATGCTGATCAGAAATCGATGCAGCGTCCGTTTTTCTCCCAATCGCCATACCGCACCGGATCGAGTCCGCCGCGGCCGCCGAATTCCTCTGCCTTTTCCTGTTCCACGGGCACGGGTGCCGCAGGGACCAGCGGGGCTTCAGTTTCGTCGTCGGGAGTGGGGGTTGTTTGGCCTATCATGGTCGGTCTCGCAACGCACAAATTTTAGACCTCGTTCACGTGCCTGACAACCTGCCCCCTGCTTTCGTCGGATATCCACGCCTTCCGGGCCACCAGCTGGTGAGCCTGCAGGGCGTGGACGCAGCTGCCTTCGCCCACGCCCAGTTCAGCAGCGATGTCCTCGCTCTGCCCCAGCAGCACTGGCAGTGGAGCGCCTGGCTGAGTGCCAAGGGCCGCACCCTGGCGGTGTTCCAGCTGCTCCGGCTGGCTGAGGATCACGTGATGCTGGTGTTCGCCGATGGCGACGCGGATGCGACTGCGTCGCAACTGCAGCGTTTCGTGTTCCGCCGCAAGGTCAAGGTGCAGCTGCGCGACGATCTGGCCGTGGCCGGCACGTTCACCGCACCGGAAGCGGCTACCGGCGCGGCGATCGCCGCCAATGCAGGCGGTTGGGAGCTGGACCTGGGCAGCGACGCGCTGCCGCGCGCGCTGCGCATCGGTGCCGCTGACACCTTCCCGGCCGGTGGGCCGGACGACGACGTGGCCTTTGCATTGGCCTGGCGCCAGGCTGACCTGCGGTATGGCCTGCCCCGGCTGGAGCAGAGCCAGCGCGAGGTGTGGACGCCGCAGCAGTTGGGGCTGGACCGTCTGAACGGCTACAGCGTGAAGAAAGGCTGCTACCCGGGCCAGGAAATCGTCGCCCGCACCCACTTCCTCGGCAAGGCCAAGCGCGCGGTGCAGCTGCTGCACACCCATGCGCCGGCGCAGGCCGGTGACGGCGTGCAGCAGGACGGCGCGGCACTGGGCACGATCGCCAGCGTAGCCGGCGATCTCGCGCTGGCGGTGCTGCCGCTTGAAACGAGCGACGCTGCGCTGCAGGTCGGCGATGCGCCCGCGCAGCGGATTCCACTGCTGGATGGCCTGGCGCGCTGAGGCTGCGCCCCATCCACGCAGGGCGGGGATCTGCCGATGACGCCGGGCATGGCCCGGCGCCACCAAGTCTTACAGGCGCTCGCCGGTTTCCGCGTTGAAGAAGTGCAGGCCCTGCGGATGGATCGCCACGCGGATGTCCTCGCCCACGGCCGGCAGCGCCTGCGGCGCCACCCGCATGGTCAGTGCATGCTGGCCGCTGCTGAGGTTGACGAAGATCTCGTTGCCGACCGGCTCGATGCCCTCGATGCGCGCAGTGAACGCATGCGCGTCATCTCCCGTCGCCGGCTGCAGGTGCTCCGGGCGCACGCCGACGTTGATCGGCTTCTGCAGCCACGCGGGGTCGATCGTGGCCTGGCCCAGCGGCGCGCGCCACTCACCCTCGACCACCGTCACGCCGCCCGCATCGCCCTGCAACGTCCCGCGCAGCACGTTCATCGCCGGGCTGCCGAGGAAACCGGCCACGAACAGGTTGGCCGGGCGGTCATACAGCGCCATCGGCGTATCGATCTGCTGGATGATGCCGTCCTTGAGCACCACGATGCGCTGGCCCAGCGTCATCGCTTCGACCTGGTCGTGCGTGACATAGATCATGGTCGTACCCAGCTTGCGGTGCAGCTGCGCGATCTCGGTACGCACGCTGTGGCGCAGCTTGGCATCGAGATTGGACAGCGGCTCGTCGAGCAGGAACACCGCAGGTTCGCGCACCAGCGCGCGCCCCAGCGCAACACGCTGGCGCTGGCCACCTGACATCGCCTTGGGCAGCTTGTCCATCATCTCGGTCAAGCCAAGCGTCTGCGCCGCTTCGGCAATCCGCCTGTCGATGGTGGCCTTGTCGTGGCCACGCAGCTTCAGGCCGAACGCCAGGTTCTCGGCCACGGTCATGTGCGGGTAAAGCGCATAACTCTGGAACACCATGGCGATGTCGCGATCCTTCGGTGCCACATCGTTGACCACGCGGTCACCGATGCTCAGCGTGCCACCGCTGATCTCCTCCAGGCCTGCCACCATCCGCAGCAGGGTCGACTTACCACAGCCGGAAGGACCGACCAGCACCATCAGTTCGCCATCGGCGACCTCGAAAGTGGCGTCCTTCACCGCAACCTGGCCGTTGTCGTAGACCTTGCGCACACCCTGCAACTGCACTTTTGCCATATCACCTGATCCGGTCTGCCCGACGCCGGGCTGTCTTTTGGGACTGCCTCGGCCCTCCCGATGGCAGCAATGATTGCGCGACTGCCGCATGACGGCGAGCACTGCAATCGAATACAGTTGCCCATTCTGCCATGTAAACGTTTTCACGTGGCACTATCCGATGGTCGGTGCGCACCGACCTGCGTCGGCGGACAATGGAACGTTCGCCGGTGCGGTGGTTTCGAATGGAACGGCCTGCCGGTATCCCCTGCAGATCGCGTTCCGCGAACCTCGGACAGGCAGTTGCGCGGATGTCCCCCGAACCCAGCCATGAAGCGATTGACAACGATGTCACCCGGATCTGAAACTCGAGCGATGCACGACACCCTCTTCCTGTTCGGTGCCACAGGTGATCTGGCCCAGCGCTACCTGTTCCCTTCGCTGCTGCGCCTGCTTGGCGATGGTCTGCTGCCGGAGGATTTCCGCATCCGTGCGCTGGCCCTGTCCGGCCATGACACCGAGGCCTTCCATGACATCCTGCGCCCGCGCCTGCAGCAGGCCATGCCGATGGCCTCGCAGGACGACATCGCCGCGCTGCTGCGCCGCATCGACTACCGTTCGGTGGACCTGCGCGATGTCGACTCGGTCGCCGCCGCCGTCTCCGACCTGGTGGACCGCCGTTGCGTGAGCTACCTGGCCATTCCGCCGGGCCTGTACATCTCCACCTGCGAAGGCCTGGCCAAGGGGGGCGCCCTCGCCGCACCGGCCCGGCTGATGCTGGAGAAACCGATCGGCAGCGACAGCGAAAGTGCCGAAGAGATCATCAGCACCATCGGCCAGTGGATCGACGAAGACCGCGTGTTCCGCCTGGATCACTATCTGGGCAAGGCTGCGGTGCAGAACCTGATCGCCCTGCGCTTCGGCAACACCCTGCTGGAGGCGGTGTGGAACCGCAACTACATCGAGTCGGTGCACATCCTGGTCGCAGAGAGCGAAGGCGTGGACGGCCGCGATGCGTACTACGCGCGGTCCGGCGCCCTGCGTGACATGGTGCAGAGCCATATCCTGCAGCTGCTGTGCCTGGTGGCGATGGAACCGCCGGCGTCGCTCGAAGCCGACCGCATCCGCGACGAGAAGGTCAAGGTGCTGCGCGCCCTGCGCCCCCTCGACGCCCAGCATGCGGCCCGCGACAGCGTGCGCGGCCGCTATACCGCCGGCACCATCAACGGCCAGCCGGCACAGGCCTACCAGCCGCCGGAAGGCAGCGACGTGGAAACCTTTGCCGGCGTCACCGCGCACATCGACAACTGGCGCTGGTCCGGCGTTCCCTTCCATCTGGTCACCGGCAAGCGCCTGCCCGAGCGCACCACCCGCGTGGTGGTGACCCTCAAGCCGGTCACCCATTGGCTGTTCGAGCGCCCGCAGCGCGCGCAGGCCGCACCCAATCGCCTGGTGTTCCAGCTGCAGCCGCAGGAAAACATCGAGCTGGGCCTGATGAGCAGCCTGGCCGGTCCGGAATGGGGCGCGCTGGAACTGCATCCGCTGGAACTGGAGCTGTCGGTGCCGACGGGACTGCACCGCCGCATCGCTTACGAGCGCCTGTTCCTGGACGCCTTCAACGGCAACCATGCACTGTTCGTGCGCGACGACGAAGTGCGCGCCGCCTGGGCGTGGATCGACAGCGTCGCCGATGCCTGGAAGGCAGCCGGCCTGCCGCTCCAGCCTTACCCTGCTGGCCAGTGGGGTCCGGCCGATGCCAGCGACTTCCTGCCACAGGGCGTGGATGCGCCGGACACCGGAGCTTCGGCATGAGTGGCAGCTCGCAGCCGGTTCTGGTCGCCGACATCGGCGGCACCAATGCCCGCTTCGCACTGGCCGACACTTCGCTGGATGCGCCCCTGCAGAAGGACAGCATCCGCGAGTTCGCAGTCGCCGAGTTCCCGTCGCTGGGCGATGCCGCCCGCCACTACCTTGAGCAGGCCGGGGCCAGCGCGCGCCGCGGCGTGTTTGCCGTGGCCGGCCGCGTCGATGGCGACGAGGCACGCATCACCAACCATCCGTGGGTGATCTCGCGCAGCCGCACCGCAGCGATGCTCGGCTTCGACGAGCTGCACCTGATCAACGACTTCGCCGCACAGGCGATGGCCGTCGCCCTGCTGCAACCGCAGGATGTGGTGCAGATCGGCGGTGCGCACTGGACGCCGGCCGCGCCGGGCCAGCCACGCAACTACGGAGTGATCGGCCCTGGCACGGGCCTCGGCGTCGGTGGCCTGGTGGTGCGCCACGGCCGCAGCTACCCGCTGGAAACCGAAGGCGGTCACGTCAGCTTCCCGCCGGGCACGCCGGAAGAAGTGCGGATCCTGGAGATCCTGTCCGAGCAGTTCGGCCGCGTGTCCAACGAGCGTCTCATCTGCGGTCCCGGCCTGGTCAACATCCATCGTGCGGTCTGTGAGATGGCCGGTGTCGACCCGGGCCATCTGCAGCCGGCCGACGTCACCGCCCGTGCCGCGCTCGGCGATCCGCAGGCGATGCGCACCGTGGATGTGTTCTGCGCAGTGTTCGGCGCCATCGCCGGCGACCTGGTGCTGATCCAGGGTGCCTGGGATGGCGTGTTCCTGACCGGCGGCCTGGTGCCCAAAATGCTGGATTCGCTGCAGCACTCCGGCTTCCGCCAGCGCTTCGAGCACAAGGGCCGGTTTTCCTCGATCATGGCGCGGGTGCCTTCGCTGGCGATCATGCACCCCTGCCCCGGCCTGCTGGGCGCTGCCGCCTATGCAGCCGATGCCGAACGTGACGCTCCGGGAGTTGCCGCATGAGCCCTGTCTTCCAGGACGACCGCATCGATTTTGTCAGTCACGGCGATGCCGATGGCTGGATCGAAGCGGTGGCCACCGAAATGGCACAGACCATCAACCGTGACATCAACGAAGTCGGCCGCGCACGCATCCTGCTGTCCGGTGGCACCACGCCGGCGCCGGTGTACCAGGCGCTGGCAGAAATGGAAGTGCACTGGGACCGCGTGGAAGTGAGCCTGGCCGATGAGCGCTGGCTGTCGCCGCAGGATCGCGACAGCAATGCCTGGCTGGTACGCGAGCACCTGCTCAAGCGCGCCGAAGGTGCACATTTCGACCCGCTGGTGCGCATCGGCAAGCCGCTTCCGGAATGCGTGTACACCGCCAATCTGCAGGCACAGCACAGCCAGCCGCCCAGCCTGGTCGCGCTCGGCATGGGCAATGATGGCCACACGGCCTCGTTGTTCCCCGGCTCGAAGGACCTGGCCCGCGCGCTGGAAAGCCCCCTGCCCTATGCCGCACTGGATGCGACCGGCTGCCCGGGCGCCAACCAGTGGCCGCTGCGGATCACGCTGACCCCGCACGGCCTGCGCCAGTGCCGCCAGCGCCTGCTGCTGCTGCGCGGCAAGCAGAAGCTGCAGGTGCTGCGGCAGGCGCTGGACAGCAACAATGCCCAGCAGTACCCGATCCTCAACGCAATCCACCTGGAAGGCGCGCGCCTGCGCGTCCACTGGGCAGATTGATGTCGGTGGCGGCATATCGCCGCCGCCCACCTCTCGCCACCTCGAACGCCGGTAGCCAATGAGCCTCCATCCGCAACTGCAAGCCATCACCGACCGCGTCATCCGTCGCAGCGCTGCCTCGCGCGCGGCCTACCTGGCCGCTGTCGACGCCGCCCTGCGCGAAGGCCCCTTCCGCAGCCGCCTGAGCTGCGGCAATCTCGCCCATGGTTTCGCTGCCTGCGGCGGAACTGACAAGAGCCGCCTGCGCGGCGGGGTGACGCCGAACCTGGGCATCATCACCGCCTATAACGACATGTTGTCGGCCCACCAGCCGTTCGAGACCTATCCGGAGCAGATCCGCGGGATCGCGCGTGAACTGGGCGCCACCGCGCAGGTGGCCGGCGGTGTGCCGGCGATGTGCGACGGCGTCACCCAGGGCCGCGGCGGCATGGAACTGTCGCTGTTCTCGCGCGATGTGATCGCGCAGGCCACCGCGATCGGCCTCAGCCATGACATGTTCGATACCACGGTCTACCTTGGCGTGTGCGACAAGATCGTGCCCGGCCTGCTGATCGGCGCGCTCGCGTTCGGCCACCTGCCGGCGGTGTTCATTCCGGCCGGCCCGATGACACCGGGCATTCCGAACAAGCAGAAGGCCGAGGTGCGCGAACGCTATGCGGCCGGCGAAGCCACCCGCGAAGAACTGCTGGAGGCCGAGTCGGCCTCCTACCATGGCGCAGGCACCTGCACCTTCTACGGTACCGCCAACTCCAACCAGGTACTGCTGGAAGCGATGGGCGTGCAGCTGCCAGGCGCATCCTTCGTCAACCCGGGCACTGCGCTGCGCGATGCGCTCACCCGCGAGGCCACCGAGCGTGCGCTGGAGATCACCGCGCTGGGCGAGGATTTCCGTCCGCTCGGCCGGATCATCGACGAGCGCGCGATCATCAACGCCGTCATCGCCCTGATGGCCACCGGCGGCTCGACCAACCACACCATCCACTGGATCGCGGTCGCGCGTGCCGCCGGCATCGTGCTGACCTGGGACGACTTCGACGAGCTGTCGCAGCTGATTCCCCTGCTGGCTCGCGTCTATCCGAATGGCGACGCCGACGTGAACCGCTTCGCGGCGGCCGGCGGCCCGGCTTTCGTGTTCGGCGAATTGATCAGGGCCGGGCTGATGCACGGCGACCTGGTCAGTGTGGCGCGCGGCGGCATGGCCGATTACGCCCGCGAACCGCAGCTACGTGACGGCACCCTGGTCTATCTGCCCGGGCTGGAGCGCAGTGCCGACGAGGAGGTGGTGCGCGGCGTCGACGCTCCGTTCGAGAGCCAGGGTGGCCTGCGCCTGCTGCGCGGCAACCTGGGCCGGTCGTTGATCAAACTGTCGGCGGTGAAGCCGCAATACCGTTCGATCGAAGCACCGGCCGTTGTCGTTGATGCGCCCCAGGTGCTCAACAAGCTGCATGCTGCCGGGCTGCTTCCCCAGGATTTCGTGGCGGTGGTGCGCTACCAGGGCCCGCGCGCGAACGGCATGCCGGAGCTGCATTCCCTGGCGCCGCTGCTGGGCCTTCTGCAGAACCAGGGCCGACGCGTTGCGCTGGTCACCGATGGCCGGTTGTCCGGGGCGTCGGGCAAGATCCCGGCAGCGATCCATGTCACGCCGGAAGCCGCGCGTGGGGGTCCGCTGGCGAAAGTCCGCGAAGGCGACATCATCCGCCTGGATGGCGAGGCGGGCACGCTGGACGTCCTGGTGGACGCTGCGGAATGGGCAGCACGCACTCAGGCCCCGAACACCGCGCCCGCGGCGAATGATCTGGGCCGCAACCTGTTCGCGATCAACCGTCGTGTGGTCGGGCCGGCCGATCAGGGCGCCATTTCGATTTCGTGCGGGCCGGCAGCGGCCGATGGCGGGCCGTGGGACTACGACGCCGAGTACGAACTGGGACACGATGCGGCGGCTGCGGCAGCGCCGCATGAGGCGAAGGACGCCTGAGGGTTGAAGAGCGCTGCGGGTGTGTTGCGGCGGCGAGTGTGCTGGTGGCGGCGTCACACTTTCCGGCGCATCAACGCCGCGAAGTGATCACTGAAAATCAAATTCGGAAGCAAAGGCAGAAGCAGAGCTATGGGTATCGAACAACATCAGCTGAAGGCGGCGGAGCTGTTGCATGCGGCGGGCATCCTGCCGGTGGTGACGATTCATACGCTGGACCAGGCCCGTGCGGTGAGTGCGGCGCTGCTGGAAGGCGGTCTGCCGGCGATCGAGCTGACGTTGCGCACGCCGGTGGCGATGGAGGCGCTGGCCATGCTCAAGCGCGAACTGCCGGACGTGGTGGTGGGTGCCGGTACGGTGCTGACCGTTGAGCAGATGCAGCAGTCGATTGATGCCGGCGCGGACTTCCTGGTGACCCCGGGTACGCCGCCCGCGCTGGCCGATGCGCTGGCCGCTGCACCGCTGCCGGTGGTGCCCGGTGCGGCGACGCCGACCGAGCTGCTGTCGCTGCATGCGCGCGGATTCCGGGTGTGCAAGCTGTTCCCGGCCACTGCGGTCGGCGGCCTGGCGATGATCAAGGGCGTGGCCGGTCCAATTGCCGATCTGAAGCTGTGCCCGACCGGCGGCATCACGGAAAATACCGCCGCCGAGTACCTCGAGCAGAAGAACGTCGTCTGCATCGGTGGCTCATGGATGGTGCCCGGCAACTGGATTGCGGATGGCGACTGGGACAAGGTGCGCGCCAGTGCCGCGCAGGCGGCGGCCATCGTCAAGCGCGTGCGCGGCACCTGAGCGCCCGATGGGTGAGCGCGGGGCCGACGCTTGGCCCCGCGACCGCGGGCCGGAACTGGAAGACAGATTCCGGGCGCGCGATGCACCTCAGCCGTTGGCTGAAACCCTCACAGCGGCCGTGCCGGATCCACCAGCCCGTACTGGCTGGCCATGCGCGCCAGCGCGATGTTGTCGTGGATACCCATCTTCTCGAACAGGCGCGCCTTGTGCGTGTTGACGGTCTTGGCGCTGAGGCTGAGGCGGCGCGCGATGTCTTCCTGGCGCAATCCCTGGGTCAGCAGCAGCGCCACTTCCAGCTCGCGCGGAGACAGGGTGTCGAACGGCGAACCATTCCCCTCCACCGTCGACAGCGCCAGATTCTGCGCGATGCTGGTGCCCAGGTAGCGGCGCCCGCCTGCCACGTCGCGCACCGCGCGCAGCAGTTCCTGGGCGTCGCAGCCCTTGCCGATGTACCCGGCCGCGCCGGCTTCCAGCAGCCGCTTCGGCAGCGGGCCATCCTCCAGGACGGACACGATCACCACGCGCGTGCTGCGATGGCCGCGCACGATGCGCTCGGTCACTTCCATGCCGCTGACACCCGGCAGGTGCAGGTCGCACAGCACCACGTCCGGCTGCAGCTGGCGGATCTCGCGCAGCGCGTCCTCGCCGGTCTCGGCCTCGCCCACCACCTCGATGTCGGTCTCACCCGACAGGATCATCTTCATCCCGGTGCGGACCAGTGCGTGGTCGTCCACCAGGTAGACTCGAATCGTCATTCACGTACCTCTTCGAATGCGGCCATTGCGGGTCAAGCTAGGCAGGGTGCCGAACCCTCGCAAGCGCGGTCGAAGTGCATACCGGGCAAGAGTGCCGGGTTGATCACAGTCTCACGCATTGTGCTTACCCCCTGTCTTGCAGAACCCACTGCAACGAAACAGCTCATCTATCACGTAGACGCCCGCGAAGAGCCATCCACGTCACTCCCCCTGTGTTGATGCTTCGCTGGCCGTCGATGGCGGCGAATCGCGGCGTCGCCAGGGATGCCGACGACTGAACATGACCAGGTAGCACCCTACCACCCAAACCAGTGCTGCACACCATCCGGCCAGGATATCCGACGGGTAATGGACCCCGAGATAGACCCGGGACACGCTGACCAGCAAGCTGAACGCAGGGGCCAGCACCAGCACCGGCCAGCGCCAGCGGGTATTCCAGGCCAGAAGTACCAGGGTTGCCGCCAGGGTCATCGACCCCATGGCGTGACCACTGGGGAAACTGAACGTCGATTCCGGTGCGATGGACTCCCACAGGCTGGGGCGGTCCCGCTGGAAGAACCGCTTGCTGCCCATGTTCAACAGTGCCGATCCGAGGAAACTGACGGCCACGAAGGTGGCCTCGCGCCAGCGGCGGTAGCCCAGCAGTGCCGCGACGATCAGCACATCGGCGGGAATCAGGAACCACTCGTAACCCAGCCGGGACAGCAGCACGAAGAACCGGTCCAGCCACGGCGAATGCAGGCCGTGCATCTGCCACAGCAGCGGCGCGTCGAAATGGAACGATTCAAACTCATGCACCTCGTCGGCCAGCGCGACGAAGCCGGCCAGCGGCAACAGCACGCCGGCGAACAGCAGGACCAGGCGCCACGCATTGCGCGCCATCCAGTGACGGAAGCCGGAGGCCGGCTCCGGCGCGGCAAGGATCGCGGGCTTATCCTGCGCTTCGGACATAGGTTCGTTCGACGTAGTCGTCGATCAGGGCGACGAATTCCTGGGCGATGTTCTCGCCGCGCAGGGTCACCTTCTTCTCGCCATCGACGAACACCGGCGCTGACGGCGCCTCCCCGGTTCCCGGCAGCGAGATGCCGATGTTGGCGTGCCGCGATTCTCCCGGGCCGTTGACCACGCAGCCCATCACCGCCAGGGTCATGTTTTCCGCCCCCGGGTGCTGCACTTTCCACAGCGGCATCTTCTCGCGCACGTGGTTCTGCACCACCTTGGCCAGCTCCTGGAAGAACTCGGAGGTGGTGCGGCCGCATCCCGGGCAGGCTGTCACCAGCGGCGTGAACGCGCGCTGGCCGGTGGTCTGCAGCAGCTCCTGGGCGACGATCACTTCCTGCGTCCGCGACTGGCCCGGCTCGGGCGTCAGCGAGATGCGGATGGTGTCGCCGATACCTTCCTGCAGCAGCACGCTCAGCGCCGCTGCCGACGCAACAATGCCCTTGCTGCCGATGCCGGCTTCGGTCAGGCCCAGATGCAGCGCGAACTCCGAACGCTGTGCCAGGTCACGGTAGACCGCGATCAGCTCCTGCACGCCACTGACCTTGGCCGACAGCACGATGCGGTCGCGCGGCAGGCCCAGCTCCACGGCCTGTTCGGCCGAATCCAGCGCTGACCGGATCAACGCCTCGCGCAGGACACGTCCGGCGTCCCAGGGCTGCTCGCGCTCGTTGTTCTCATCCATCAGCCTGGCCGCCAGCACCTGGTCCAGCGAGCCCCAGTTGGCGCCGATGCGCACCGGCTTGTTGTAGCGGATGGCGAACTCGATCAACTGCGCGAACTGCAGGTCCTTCTTCTTGCCGAAGCCCACATTGCCCGGATTGATGCGGTACTTGGCCAGTGCTTCGGCACACGCCGGTTCGGCGGTCAGCAACTGATGGCCGTTGTAGTGGAAATCACCGATCAGCGGCACGTCGATGCCCATCATCGCCAGCTTGTCGACGATGCGCGGGATCGCGGCCGCGGCCTCGACGGTGTTGACGGTCAAGCGCACCATTTCCGAACCGGCCCGCCAGAGCTCGGCGACCTGCTTCACGCTGGAGGCCACGTCGGAGGTGTCGGTATTCGTCATCGACTGCACCACCACCGGCCTGCCGCCGCCGACGGTGACTCCGCCGATCTGGACGGCGTGGGTCTGGCGACGGGACCAGGCGGTGGGCTCGGAAGGCGGGGTCGGGCGGGTAACGGCGTCGTGCATGCGGGCATTCTAGCGCCCGCCTCCGGTTTCCGGGTGACTCGCATTCAGCCGCCGGCACGGCTGCGGCCGATTGTCGCAGGCACACCCGCCCGCGAACGCATACGATGGGCGCGAATGACCGGTCCAGACGCCCCGTTTCTCCGCACCCTGTGCAGCCTGCGATGGCTGGCCGTGGCCGGCCAGGCCGCCACCATCCTGGTCGCCACCTGGGTGCTGGGCCTGCCGTTGCCGCCGCTGCCGCTGTGGGCCGGCGTCGCCGTGCTCGCGCTGTTCAACGTCTACACCCAGCTGCGGCCGGAAGCGGCCGATACCGCACCACTGACAGCCTTCGGCCACATTCTGGTGGACGTGATCATCCTGACCTGGATGATCAGCTGGAGCGGCGGCATGGCCAATCCGTTCAGCTCCCTGTTCCTGATCCTGATTGCGTTGGCTGCCTTCGCCCTGCCCCTGCGCTGGGCGTTGGCGGTGGCCCTGGCCTGCCTGCTCGGCTACGCCGCCAGCGGACTGTTCGGCCAGCCGCTGCCGGACGGCTACTTCCTTGCGCAGGACCTGAACCGCTGGGGCGTGGTCGCCAATTTCCTGATCTCCGCCACTGTCGTGCTGACGTTCTCCACGCGCCTGGCCCTGGCCCTGCGGCAACGGGAACTGGAGCTCTCGGCACTGCGTGAACGCTTCGCCCGCAACGAGGGCATTGTCGCCCTGGCCACCCACGCCGCCTCGGTGGCGCATGAACTGAACACGCCGCTGGCGACCATGACCCTGCTGGCCGACGACGTTGCCGAGCGCAGCGAGGAGCCGGAAGTACGCGAGGACATGGAAACCCTGCGCGAACTGCTCGTGCAGTGCCGCGAACGGGTGCTGGCACTGGCCGCGCCGGCATCGGCCGACATGCCCGGACGCAGCCGCTCCAGCGCCCAGCAGGTGCTGGAACAATGGCGGCTGGTGCGGCCGACCATCGACCTGCACCGCAACGACGATGCGCCGCTGCGGCTGCCGCTGGACCCCGGCGTGGGCCACCTGCTGATGGTCCTGCTCAACAACGCGGCCGATGCCGGAGAGCAGGCCGGGCGCCCGCGCGTGGACCTGAGCCTGCGCATCGACGGCGACGACCTGATCGGCGAAGTCCGCGACTACGGCCACGGCTTCGATGCCCGTGCCGCCGTGCTGCCGGGCACGCTGTTCGGCAGCAGCAAGAGCGAGGGCATGGGCGTCGGCCTGGCCCTGTCCCATGCCACCATCGAACGCCTCGACGGCGAGATGTGGATGCGCCCGGCCCAGGGGGCCGGCAGTCGCGTCGGCTTCCGCCTGCCGCTGGCCCCACGCGAGGACACCCCATGAGCCTGCACCACTCCACCCAGGGCCTGCTGGTCGACGACGACGAGCTGTACCTGCGTACCCTGCAGCGCAGCCTGGCGCGCAAGGGACTCGAAACGCAGACCGCGCAGGACGCGGCCACTGCGCTGATGCTGGCCCGCCAGCATCCACCGGCTTTCGCGCTGATCGACCTCAAGCTCGGCAGTGATTCCGGCCTGGCCCTGATCCAGCCCCTGCGTGCCCTGCGTGCGGACATGCGGATCCTGCTGGTCACCGGTTATGCCAGCATCGCCACAGCCGTGGAAGCCATCAAGCTGGGCGCAGACGATTATCTGCCCAAGCCGGCAACGGTACCGATGATCCTGCGCGCGCTGGGCGAAGAGGACGACGGCCCGGCCGACGACGGCGAGATGGAAGTCCCCGACGCGATGACGCCGATCAGTCGCCTGCAGTGGGAACACATCCAGCAGGCGATGCACGAGACGGGCGGCAACGTGTCCGCTGCCGCCCGCCTGCTCGGCATGCACCGACGGTCGCTGCAGCGCAAACTGGCCAAGCGGCCAAGCCCGGAACGCGATCCGAGCCGTTGAGCCCGGGGTCGCGTCCGCCGGGCATGGCCCGGCGCTACCGGATCTGCGCCAGGATCTCGCGGGTCATCGGGTCGGCGATCGCCACGCCCTCGCCCTGCAATGCCGGCAGCAACTGGTTGGCCAGTTGCTTGCCCAGCTCGACCCCGAACTGGTCGAAGGCGTTGATGTTCCAGATCACCGACTGCACGTACACCGCGTGCTCGTACATGGCGATCAGCGCACCCAGCGCCTGCGGCGTCAGTGCATCGAGCAGGATCAGCGTACTCGGACGACCGCCCGGGTAGTCGCGGTGCGGATCGTCGCTGCCCTGACCGTTGGCCAGCGCTTCGGTCTGCGCCAGCAGGTTGGCCAGCAGCGCCTGATGATTGACGGTATAGGGATCGTCGTTGTGCACACAGCCGATGAAGTCAGCCGGGACGATGCTGGTGCCCTGGTGCAGCGCCTGGAAGAAGCTGT
Organism: Stenotrophomonas maltophilia; assembly: GCF_025642255.1. Taxonomy (NCBI): domain Bacteria; kingdom Pseudomonadati; phylum Pseudomonadota; class Gammaproteobacteria; order Lysobacterales; family Lysobacteraceae; genus Stenotrophomonas; species Stenotrophomonas maltophilia. The sequence goes on along the minus strand of NZ_CP106759.1, from coordinate 1,507,000 downwards.
GCTGCACATCGGTGCCCGCACCGCCCCACCACACCGGCACGGTATCGGTGGTCACCGGCTGGCCATCACGCTGCACGCGCTTGCCCAGGCTTTCCATCACCAGCTGCTGCAGATAGGCCGGCAGCAACGCCAGGCGCTGGTCGTAGGTCATCACCGCATGGGTGGCGCAGCCCAGCAGGTTGCGGTTCCAGATGTCGGTCAGGCCATGCAGCACCGGCAGATTGCGCTCCAGCGGTGCATCCAGTGCGTGCGCGTCCATCTGCGCCGCACCCTCCAGCAGCTGTTCGAAACGCTCGAAGCCGATCGCCAGCGCAATCGGGAAGCCGACCGCCGACCACAGCGAGTAACGGCCACCGACCCAGTCCCACATCGGCAGCACGCGCTCTGCGGCGATGGCGAAGGCCTTCGCTGCGCGCTCGGGATTGGCGCTGACGGCATACAGGCGCTCACTGCCACCCAGCCAGTCGTGCAGGATCTGGCCGTTGAGCAGGGTTTCCTGGGTGCCGAAGGTCTTGGAGATCAGGATGCCGGCGGTGCGCGCCGGGTCAAGCGTGGCCAGCGTGCGCTGCATGGCCGCGCCGTCCACGTTCGATACGAAATGCACGCGCAGGCGCGCGCCGCTGACCGGGCGCAACGCATCGGCGACCAGCCGCGGGCCAAGATCGGATCCCCCGATGCCGACGCTCACCACGTCGGTCACGCCGCTGTCTTCCAGCGCACGCACGAGGACTCCCATGCGCTGACGGATTTCGCGTGCAGTGGCATGGGCATCGGCGGCCACCGGCGCGTCGACCACGTCACCACGCAGCGCCGTGTGCAGCGCCGCGCGGCCTTCGGTCAGGTTGACCTGCTCGCCGCGCATCAGGCGGTTGATGGCGCCCCCGACATCGCGTTCTGCTGCCAGCGCCAGCAGCGCCTGCAGCGCCGCGGCGTCGTACTTCTGCCGGGCAAAGTTCACATACAACGGACCGACCCGCAGCGCCAGCTCCTGCACACGGCCAGGTTCGGCGGCGAGCAGGCTGGGGATGCTTGCGCCCTTCAGGCGCTGGGCGTGGGAATGCAGCGAGTCGAATCCGTTGTTCGTTGTCATGCGGCCTGGGTCGGGATCGTGTCGTTGGTGTGGGTGATCTGGTTGCTGCCATCCACGTACACCAGCTTCGGCTTGAAGCTGTCCGCTTCCTGCTCGGTCATGCTGGCGAAGGCGGCGATGATGATGATGTCGCCGACCTGCACGTGGCGCGCGGCGCCACCATTGAGCGAGACGATGCCGCTGCCGGCTTCGGCGCGGATCGCATAGGTCGAAAAGCGCGCACCGTTGGTCACGTCCCAGATGTGGACCTGCTCGAACTCGCGGATACCGGTGGCAGCCAGCAGGTTGTCATCGATGGCGATCGAGCCTTCGTAGTTCAGCTCGGAGTGGGTGACGGTGGCGCGGTGGATCTTGGTCTTGAGCAGGGACAGGTGCATGGCACGGTACAACGCAGAGGAAAGCGTGGATTCTAGCACCCGCACAACGCGGGGCATCACGACCGGCAAACCGTTCAGGTAGCGCCGGGCCATGCCCGGCGGCGCCATCACAGCGGAACTCAGAACTCCAGGTTGTCGATCAGCCGGGTCGTGCCCAGCCGCGCGGCGATCAGCGCCACCCGGCCGCCACCCTCGAATGCCGGCTCGGCCAGCTCGGGCGTGCGCAGCACGGCGTAGTCGACCTGGAAACCAGCCGCCTGCAGCGCGGCGGTGGCATCGGCCTCGATGCGCTCGCGCGGCTGGCCAGCCACATAGCCTTCGCGCATGGCCAGCAGGGTCCGATGAAGGGTCGTCGCGACGGGGCGCTGTTCCGGGCTCAGATACTGGTTGCGCGAACTCTTGGCCAGCCCATCGTCATCACGGACGATCTCCGCACCGACGATCTGGACCGGGAACGACAGCTCGGCCACCATCTGGCGGATCACCGCCAGTTGCTGGTAGTCCTTGCGGCCGAACACAGCCACGTCCGGCTGCACCTGCAGGAACAGGCGGGCGACCACCGTGCAGACGCCATCGAAATGGCCCGGACGGCTGGCACCTTCCAGCACCTCGCTGATGCCGGGCGCGTGCATGCGCGTGGTCTTGTCCACGCCCAGCGGATACATCGCCTCGACGCTCGGCAGCCACACCGCATCGCAGCCGACCTGCTCCAGCCCCGCGACATCGGCCTCGGGCGTGCGCGGATACCGGCTGAAATCCTCGTTGGGCCCGAACTGGGTCGGATTGACGAAGATGCTGGCCACCACCCTGTCGGCGTACTGGCGGGCCAGGCTCACCAGCGCGTGATGGCCACCGTGCAGGTTGCCCATGGTCGGCACCAGCGCGACGCGCAAGCCTTCGCGCTTCCACTGGGCGATCTGCCCGCGCAACGCGCCGAGCTCATTGAAGGTCTGGATCATTGGGCGTAAGCGTGCTGTTCGTCGGGGAAGCTGCCGTCACGCACGGCGTCGGCGTAGGCGCGGGTGGCTCCAGCCACCGAGCCCCCTTCGGCAAGGAAATCCTTGACGAATTTCGGTCGGCGATGGCCGCTGTCCAGGCCCAGGAAGTCATGCAGGACCAGCACCTGGCCATCGCACTGCGGACCGGCACCGATGCCGATGGTGGGCACCGGCACTGCAGCGGTGACCTCGGCCGCGACCGGGGTCGGCACGCATTCCAGCACGATGATGCTGGCGCCCGCGTCGGCCACGGCCCTGGCGTCCTCCACCAGCTGCCGGGCCGCATCGCCACGGCCCTGGATCTTGAACCCGCCCAGGCGCAGCACCGACTGCGGGGTCAGGCCCAGATGCGAGCAGACCGGAATCTCGCGTTCGACCAGGTAACGGACGATATCGACCTTGAAGCCGGCCCCCTCGATCTTGACCATCTCCGCGCCTGCCTGCAGCAGCTGCAGCGACGCATCGAGGGCGCGTTCCGGGGTTGCATCGGCACCGAACGGCAGATCGGCAACCAGCAGCGCGCGCTGCAGCACGCGGGCCACGGCGCGGGTGTGATAGACCATGTCGGCCACGGTAACCGGCAGGGTGGAATCGTGCCCCTGCACGACCATGCCCAGCGAATCACCGATCAGGATCAGGTCGACGCCGTTGGCGTCGAAGGTGCGGGCGAAGCCAGCGTCGTAGGCGGTCAACATGACCAGCTTCTGGCCATTCCGCTTGGCCTCGGCCAAGGCGGGAACGGTCCAGGGCTTGCTGTCTGCGTGGGTGCTCATGTGCTGATAACCGGGGGAGATAACCCGGGCATTATCACCCTATCGGCGCAATCCCGCAGGCATCCACCCGCATCACTGCATCCCGCACGCGACCATGGCCGGGAATGGCCAGATCCGGCGCGATCTCGGCCAGCGGCACCAACACGAAGGCACGCTCGTGCAGGTAGGGATGCGGCACCTGCAGACCCGGTTCATCCAGTACCTGCGCGCCATACAGCAGCAGGTCCAGATCCAGTGCCCGCGGTCCCCAGTGCACGGCTGGATCGCGCACGCGACCGAAATGCCGCTCCAGCTCCAGCATCGCCCGCAGCAATCCGGAGGCCGGCAGGCGCGTTTCCACCGACGCCACCGCGTTGACGAACGGCGGCTGATCCTCGTTGCCCCAGGCCGGCGTGGCATACAGGCGCGACGCCTGGCAGCGCCGCGTGTCAGGAAGCGCATCCAGTGCGGCAATCGCCGCACGGACGGTCGCGGCCGCGTCGCCAAGATTGGCGCCCAGGCCGATCCAGGCCAGCGTCATGGCTTACTCGCCAGCGCTGCCGGTCGTGGCACCGGAGCGCCGACGGCGGCGCCGGCGCTTGCGCGGTGCGCCCTCATCCTCGTCGCCTGGTTCGGCATGCATCGCATCCAGCGCCGATTCCAGCTCGCGGCCCGGTTGCACCTGCGCCTCACGCCAGAACGCCACATCTGCCTCGTGTTCGGCCGACGCGACCTGGCGCAGCGTCAGGAAATCGAACGCCGCACGGAAGCGCGGGTGGGTGAGCGTGCGGAACACGCGCTTGCGCTGGCGCGAGCCGAAACGCGACTGCAACAGCCAGATCTCCTGCATCGGCAGCGAGAAACGGCGCGGCAGCGCGATGGTGCTCAGCTGCTGCACCGTCACGCGGTCGGCAGCACGACGCTGCGCTTCTTCCGGCGCCACGCCCTGCTTGAGCAGGGTGGCCTGCGCCCGGCAGAACGCCGGCCACAGCAGCAGCGCGAACAGGAACGCGGGCGAGACAGGCTCATCGTTGGCCACGCGTGCATCGGTATTGGCCAGGCCCTCGACCAGCATGCGGCGCAGTGCACCGGTGCGGTTCGCCTTCAGCGCCCTGCCACTTTCAGGGAACAGGACGTCGAGCAGGCCGTAGCGCTCCAGGCCTTCGAAACTGGCAACACCGTGGCCGGACAGGAACAGCTTCAGCACTTCCTCGAACAGCCGCGCGGGCGCGGCTTCGTTCAGCAGGCCTGCCAGGTGCGGGATCGGCGCGGCGGTGCCCTCTTCGATCTGGAAGCCGAGCTTGGCCGCCAGGCGCACCGCGCGCAGCATGCGCACCGGGTCCTCGCGATAGCGCTGCTCGGGGTCGCCGATCAGCTTCATCAGGCGCGCCTGGACGTCTTCGAAACCGCCGACGTAGTCGCGCACCGAGAAATCCTCGATCGCGTAGTACAGGGCATTGCAGGTGAAGTCGCGGCGCACCGCGTCGTCTTCGATGCTGCCGTACACGTTGTCGCGCACGAGCATGCCGTTTTCCATTTCGCGGTCGCCGCTGCCGTCATCGACGTTGGCGCGGAAGGTGGCGACTTCGATGATCTCGCGGCCGAACACCACATGGGCGAGGCGGAATCGGCGGCCGATCAGGCGGCAGTTGCGGAACAGCTGTTTGACCTGTTCGGGCGTGGCATCGGTGGCCACGTCGAAATCCTTGGGTTGGCCATTGACCAGCAGGTCGCGCACCGCGCCGCCGACAAGGTAGGCGCCGAAGCCGGCATCGCGCAGGCGATAAAGCACGCGCAGGGCGTTCGGGCTGATGTCCTTGCGGGAAATGGTGTGCTGGTCGCGCGGGATGACGCGCAGGCTGAACGGTGATGGAGCAGGAGAAATGATGTTGGCGCTTCCGGTTGAAGTTTCGGGATTGCCCAATGGCATCGAGGTGCATATACTAGCGCTCCTGCCTCGGCAGCGACACATATACGCTCCCTTCGTCTAGTGGTTAGGACGTGGCCCTCTCAAGGCTAAAACAGGGGTTCGAGTCCCCTAGGGAGCGCCAGTCGCCACAGCAGGAACCGAAAAAGCCCGCCTCGTGCGGGCTTTTCTGTTTCCCGGGGTTTGCCTGTTGCGTCGAGCGGGTCGCCTCGGGGCGAGCCGCCCCTGCCTGTCCTGGAGCGGCTGGCCTGCCGCCGCCACGGAACAGGAAGGCGCTGGAAACCAGGGCGGCGCCATCAGCCTTCCATCTGCTCCAGCTCCTTGCCCTTGGTCTCGCGGACGTAGCGGACGACGAAGAAGATCGAGAGGATCGCTGCAACCGTGTAGATGCCATAGGCACCGGCCAGGCCGATACCTGCCAGCAGCAGCGGGAAGGTCACGGTGATGGCGAAGTTCGACGTCCACTGCGCCGCACCGGCCACCGCGAGCGCCGGGCCGCGGATCTGGTTCGGGAACATCTCGCCCAGCATGACCCACATCACCGGGCCCCAGGACATGTTGAAGAACACCACATAGACGTTGGCCGCCACCAGCGCCAGCCGGCCCATGCCATCGGACAGCTGCAGGCGCCCTTCGACCAGGCTGCCGCTGGCGAATGCCACCACCATCAGCACCAGGGCAACCGACATGCCGACCGAACCGACCCACAACAGCGGCTTGCGCCCGATCCGATCGATCAGCATCACCGTCAACAGGCAGGCGCCGATGCTCAGCGCACCGGAAAGAACGTTGATCAGCAGCGCATCGCTTTCCGAGAAGCCGACGGCCTGCCACAGGACCGCGCCGTAGTAGAACACCACGTTGATGCCGACCAGCTGCTGGAACATCGCCAGGCCGATGCCCACCCAGATGATCGGGCGAAGCCTGCCGGTGCCCTTGTCCAGCAGGTCGCCGAAGCGCGGCTTGTGCTGGTCCTGGTCCAGGCTGGCCTCGATCTCCGCCTGTTTGGCGGCCGCCGCGGCGTCGCCGTACAGCCGCGACAGAACCGCCCTGGCCTGCGCCTGGCGCCCCTTCACCACCAGGAAGCGCGGGCTTTCCGGAATCACCAGCAGCAGCAACAGGAACAGCGCCGACGGCAGCGCCTGCATCCAGAACATCCAGCGCCAGGCCTCCTGCCCGAACCACAGGGGCTCGGTGGAGGTGCCTGCCGCACGGGCCAGCAGGTAGTTGCTGAGGAAAGCGGCGAACAGGCCGCAGATGATCGCCATCTGCTGCACCGTCGCCAGGCGGCCCCGGTAGCGTGCGGAAGCGACCTCGGCGATGTAGGCCGGCGACATCACGCTGGCCGCACCGACGGCGAAGCCGCCCAGCACGCGAGCGGTCACGAACAGCCAGGAGGCGTGCGCGGCGCCCGCACCCAGCGCCGACAGCAGGAACAGCACCGCCGCCACGATCAGCACGCCGCGTCGGCCCAGGCGGTCGCCCAGCCAGCCGGCGAGAAACGCGCCGATCGCGCAGCCCAGCAGCATCGAGGCAACCTCGAAGCCCAGGGCCGCCTCGCTGGAGTTGAAGGCCTGCCGCAGGCCATCAACCGTGCCGTTGATTACGCCACTGTCGAATCCGAACAGGAAGCCTCCCAAGGTGGCCACGCAGCTGATCAGGACGATGAACGCGGTGTTCTCTCCACCATCGGCGGCGGCAGGCTGAGCTGGGGACATGGGCATTCCAGGAGGGAGGACAGTCCGGCTGCCACGGCAGCCAGCAGCGCGCAGCCTCGCACAGGCGCCGCCCCATCGCCAATGGGCCGTGCCCTCGAGCCCGGCAGATCCCCCTTTTCAGGCCCGCGCCGACACCGGGGGGCAACCTGTTCTAGAATTGGCGGGTTCAGGAATCGATCCACCCCCAAGCCCATGCCCTTTGTCGTCACCGAAAACTGCATCAAGTGCAAGCACACCGATTGCGTGGAAGTGTGCCCCGTGGACTGCTTCCACGAAGGCCCGAACTTCCTGGTGATCGACCCGGATGAGTGCATCGACTGCACCCTCTGCGAGCCGGAGTGCCCGGTCAACGCGATCTTCCCCGAGGACGATGTCCCCGCCGGACAGGAGGGCTTCGTCGCCCTCAATGCCGAACTGGCCAAGGCCTGGCCGGTACTGACCGTGCGCAAGGACCCGCCGGCGGACGCCGGTGAGTGGGATGGCAAACCGGACAAACTGAAGCTGCTCGAGCGCTGAGGCGCCAGCACCCGCCGCCATGAAAAAGGGCGCCATGGGCGCCCTTTTCCTGTTCCGGCAATGCCAGGCCCTGCCCGGCCGAACCCGGGCGCGTGGCCCGGTCCGCAGCTGCCGGCGGTTCCTTACTTCGCCAGCGCGGCCTTCAGTGCGGCAATCAGCTTCACCGGGGCCTCGGCGGTCGCCGGCAGGCCACGCGGATCGACCGCAGAGACATAAGCGCCGGCATCGACGGCCACCACGCGCACCAGGAAGTTGCTGCCTTCATAGGCCACGTCGTAGGAGCCCAGCAGCTGGGCACGGCTGGCGATGGTCACGCCCTGCACGCCTTCCAGCGCGGTGCCGACCTTGGCGAACGCCTCGTCCTTGCTGCCCGGAATGGTGAAACCGGTATTGCCCACGGCCGGGGCAGCCGGAGCGGCCACAGCAGCCGGGGCGGTGGTCGAGGCCAGCCTCGGCACCTGGTTCTCGCCCGACGCGGACGGCAGGTTCAGGTCCGGCGGCACTTCCAGCGGACGCATCTCCGGGGCCAGGGCGTAGTCGCCCTTGGCACCGCGCTTGAAGCAGCCGGTGGTGGTCACGACCGTGGTGAGGGCGATGAGCGCGAAGGACAGCACGCGGACGGCGGAAACGGATTGACGCATGTGGATCTCCTGGATCAGACCAAGACGGAAGGTCAGTGGCTGGAAAGGGCTTCAAGCGCGGCGATGTCGCCGGCCAGATGATCGGCTGCCGGATGATGCGCTGCCGACAGTGGCAGCAGCGGCAGGCGCAGGTCGTGGCCGATGCCGATGCGGCGCAGCAGCGCCTTGACCGGAATCGGGTTGGATTCGATACCGCAGAAATCGTGGTACGGCTGCAGGCGCGCGTCCCAGGATGCGGTGGCGTCATGGTCGTGGGCGGCAGCCAGCTCGCACATCCGGCGGTACGCACCAGGCAGCGCGTTGGAGCCGACCGAGATCAGCCCGTCGATACCGGCCTGGATCGAGCGCGCAGCCGTGCCGTCGTCGCCACTGAGCACGGCGAACCTGGAACTGCGCAGCGCCAGCAGGGCCTTCACGCGCCCGATGTCGCCGACGGCCTCCTTGATGCCGACAATGTTCGGATGATCCGCCAGCTCGGCCACGGTCTCCGGCAGCATGTCGCATCCGGTGCGCCCGGGTACGTTGTACAGCACCACGGGCAACCCGCCGTGGTCGGCCACGGCCCGGTAGTGCGCGATCAGCCCGGCCTGCGTCGGACGCACGTAAGGCGGTGTCACCACCAGAGCGTGACTGGCACCCTGCGCGGCAGCGCGACGGGTCTGTTCGATGGTCTTGGCGGTGCCGGACAGGCCGGTACCGGCCAGGACCGGGATGCGTCCGCCGATGCGTTCGACCGCACTGGCCAGCAGCTGGTCGTACTCGGCATCGGACAGCGTCGCCGCTTCGCCGGTCGAGCCGGCGACGACAACGCCATGGACGCCACCTTCCAGTTGCAGATGCAGCAGGCGCTGCCAACCGTCGGGATCGAGGGCACCGTCGGCCCGGAACGGGGTCGCCAGCGCGGTGATGAGGCCGGAAAGGGACAAGGACGTGCTGCTCTTGGCTGGGAAGGGAAAACGCCCGCCACGAAAGGGCGGGGGCGACTTGAATGTTACTTGCGGCGCGAAAGCACGGGCAAGTATGCTGCACTCCGGTGGATCCCCGCCTCTGGCGGGCATTCAGACTCACGCATGCATTACCCGGAATCGCCTTGACCGACACCACCCCGCGCCCCGCGCCGAGCGAAAACCACCTCCTGATCAACGCCTATACGACGCATCCGGAGTCCCCACTGCTGTCCGTCACCCGACGCATTGCCGACAGCGGCTGCAATCTGGTGGACGCGCGCCTGGCCACGGTTGGCCGCGACGTATCGGTCACCGCGCTGGCCACCGGGTCGTGGGACTCGGTCGCCAAGCTGGAAGCGATGCTGACCCGGCTCGAGCGCGAGGAAGGCCTGAAACTGGTCTGGTACCGCACCGAGGCCAAGCAGGCGCAGTCCAATCTGCTGCCGTACATCGTTGAAGTGATCGCCGCTGACAAGCCGGGCATCCTGTTCCAGCTGGCCGACTTCTTCGACCGCCAGGGCATCACCATCGAGACCCTGCAGAGCACGCGCTATCGCGCCATGCAGACCGGTGCGGAAATGTTCAGCGCGCAGGTCACCATCGGCGTGCCGGCCAACATGCACATCGCCGCCCTGCGCGATGATTTCCTCGAATTCTGCGACCACCTGAACCTGGACGCGATCATGGATCCGATGAAGTTCTGATTTTTCGCGCGTTCGTCACGGGCGCGCGGCGTTTCATGCAACTGTCGTAGAAATACCCCAGGCTCCGGAACCAAGGACCTCATGAACAACGGCGATACCCTGGACCGCACCACCCTCTCGCTCCCGCTGGCCCTGTCAGGCGGCGAACACACCACCTTCGGCGACCTCGCGGGCCAATGGCTGGTGCTGTACTTCTACCCCAAGGACAGCACCCCGGGGTGCACCACCGAAGGCATCGACTTCAACGCGCTGCTGCCGGAGTTCCGCAAGGCCGGCGCCACCGTACTCGGCGTCTCCCGTGACTCGGTGAAATCACACGACAACTTCTGTGCCAAACAGGGCTTCGCGTTCCCGCTGGTCAGCGATGGCGACGAAGCGCTGTGCAACGCCTTCGATGTGATCCGGATGAAGAACATGTACGGCAAGCAGGTACGTGGCATCGAGCGCAGCACCTTCCTGATTTCTCCCGACAGCCGCATCGCGCAGTCCTGGCGCAAGGTCAAGGTCGCCGGCCATGCCGACGCCGTGCTTGCCGAACTGAAGGCCGCCCAATCCAAGTGATTCCCATCGCCCACTTTGTCCGCCATCACCCTGCCCCGCAGGTCGTGGTGGTTTTTCCCTGTCCGTAACCAGGAATCGACGATGACCCGAGGCAAGCGCATCTACGTGCTGGATACCAACGTGCTGATGCACGATCCGACCGCGCTGTTCAAATTCGAGGAGCATGACGTCTACCTGCCGATGCAGGTGATCGAGGAGCTGGACAACGGCAAGAAGGGCACGTCCGAGGCAAGCCGCAACGCCCGCCAGGTCAGCCGCTTCCTCAACGAGCTGGTGCAGGCCTCCGGCCTGGACAATCTGGCCGACGGCATTCCGCTGCAGCGGCCACAGGGCCTGCAGCTGCGTGGCAAGCACAGCGCCGGCAAGCTGCGTTTCCAGACCAGTCATTTCGACGCCGGCAAGAGCTTCGGCAAGGTCATCCCGGACAATGCCATCCTCGGTGCCATCCTGGCGCTGAAGGAGCAGACCCCGGAGATCCCGGTGGTGTTCGTCTCCAAGGACATCAACCTGCGGATCAAGGCGGCCATCGCCGGCATCGTTTCGGAAGATTACGAAAACGACCGCGCACTGGACGATTTCAGCCTGCTCTACACCGGCGCCACCGAGCTGCCGGAGGATTTCTGGAAGCTCCATGGCGACGACCTGCGCAGCTGGAGCGACAAGGGCCGCACCCATTACGAGATCCTGGCCAGGGACGACGAGGAATGGTACCCGAACCAGTACGTCTACCTGCCGGGCGAGGACGAGGTGGAGCTTCGCGTCAGCCGCGTGGTCGGCGATGGCAAGGTGGTGCTGTCGCTGGTTGATGATTTCCGCCACGGCAGCCACGCCGTGTGGGGCATCAGCGCGCGCAACCGCGAGCAGAACTTCGCGCTCAATGCACTGATGGATCCGGAGATCGACTTCGTCACCCTGCTCGGCACCGCCGGCACCGGCAAGACCCTGCTGGCACTGGCCGCGGGGCTGGCGCAGACGATGGACCAGCAGCGCTACCGCGAGATCATCATGACCCGGGCCACCGTCAGCGTCGGCGAGGACATCGGCTTCCTGCCGGGCACCGAGGAAGAGAAGATGACACCGTGGATGGGCGCGCTGACCGACAACCTGGAAGTGCTCACGCACAACCAGGAAGGCGGAACCTGGGGACGCCAGGCAACCAACGATCTGCTGGCCAGCCGCATCAAGATCCGCTCGATGAACTTCATGCGCGGCCGCACCTTCCTGTCGCGCTATCTGATCCTGGACGAGGCGCAGAACCTCACCCCTAAGCAGATGAAGACGCTGATCACCCGTGCCGGTCCCGGCACCAAGATCGTCTGCCTGGGCAACGTCGAGCAGATCGACACCCCGTACCTGACCGAGACGACATCCGGCCTGACTTACGCGGTGGACCGCTTCAAGAACTGGCCGCACAGTGCGCACATCACCCTGCGCCGTGGCGAACGCTCGCGGCTGGCCGATTACGCTTCGGAGGTGCTGTGAACCGTTCTGCCCGCCTGCTGCTGCCGACGGCTGCGATCACCCTCGCAGCCGTCCTTGGTGCCTGCACCACCACCCGCGGGCCGGCCAGCGTGCCGACCGCCGAACGCACCGGCCAGTCGTGGGTGGTCACCCGGCCGATCGTCGCCGCGCAGGTGCTCGACACCTGCTCGCGGCACAGCCCGGGCCGGGATGCCGGCCGCGTCACCGGCTACTGGGCCCCCAGCCGGCAACAGGTGGACCAGCTGGAAGCCGCACTGCCTTCGCTGCAGGCACAGGTGCCCGACGTACTGGACTTCGACCGCCAGTACGTCGGCATCGAAAGCGCCGGCAAGCGCCTGATCTACATCAATGCGTTCCGCCTGCCTGACGACAGCGGCATCAAGCCGGCGCGCGAGGCCATCCGCGTCTGCGATGGTGGCAAGCAGTTCTGGGGCGCGGTGTTCGACCCGGCCACCGGTGCGTTCAGCGAGCTGCAGTTCAACGGCGGTCTCGGCGGTCCCTGAGGGTCGCGCCGATGGGCATACGCCTTCCCACCTGGGTCTGGATCGGTGCCGTAGCGCTGTCGTGCGTGGCCGGCATGGTCAACGTGGTCGGCTTTCTGGGCTTCGAGCATCAGGCCGTCAGCCACATGACCGGTAGTACCAGCCAGCTCGGCATGGCACTGGCGCAGGGCGACTGGCGCGCGGTCGGGCACCTGTGGGGCCTGCTGATCGCTTTTTCGCTGGGTGCGATGCTCAGCGGGCTGCTGATCCAGGACAGCGCACTGCAGCTCGGCCGGCGCTATGGCGTCGCTCTGGCACTGGAATCGGCGCTGTTGCTGGCCGCCATTCCCTTGTTCAAGCAGCAGCAGATCTGGGGCGCGTTGTCGGCAGCGATGGCCTGCGGGTTGCAGAACGCGATGGCCACCACCTTCAGCGGCGCGGTGATACGGACCACCCACCTCAGCGGCATGTTCACCGATCTTGGCATCGGCCTGGGCCATCTGTTGCGCGGGCTGCCGCTGCAGGTGCGGCGGCTGACGCTCAGTGGCCTGATCATCAGCGGCTTCCTGGCCGGTGGTGTGATGGGTGCGTGGCTGTTCCTTCGCTGGCAGTACGATGCCCTGCTTGCCCCCGCGCTGCTGACCGGCGCGACCGGGCTGGTCTATGTGCTGTACCAGCAATGGGTACGCTGGCGGTACTGAGCGTCGCCGCACGCACGCGCAGCGTGAGGCGTCCGCCCCTGCGGGCAGCCGGCACTACCCCCATACCGGTGACCACGGCACAATCGCCGCATGAGCCCGACCACTCCCGTTTCCGCCCTCACCATCGCCGGCTCCGACTCCGGCGGAGGCGCCGGCATCCAGGCCGACCTGAAGGCCTTCGCCGCACACCGCGTGCATGGCCTCTCCGCGATCGCCGCATTGACCGCGCAGAACACCCGCGGTGTCACCGCCGTGCACGTGCCGCCAATCGAATTCCTGCGCGCGCAGCTCGACGCGTGCTTCGATGATTTCGACATCCACGCGGTGAAGCTGGGCATGCTGGCCAATGCCGAGGTGATCCACGCCGTGGCCGATGTACTGCAGCGTCACCGCCCCGCACATGTGGTGCTGGATCCGGTGATGGTCGCCACCAGTGGCGCGCGCCTGCTGGAAGACAGCGCCCTGCAGGCAATGCGCGAGCGTCTGCTCCCGCTGGCCACGCTGGTCACTCCCAACACACCGGAGGCAGAACTGCTGGTGGGCCGCACCATCGGCGATGGAGACGACGCCGAGCGGGCCGCGTCGGCACTGCTGGATCTCGGGGCCGGCGCGGTGCTGCTCAAGGGCGGCCACCTGCACGAGGGCAACCGGGTGATCGATCGCTACTTCGATGGCGTCAGCAGCGAGGAATTCAGTCACGCGCGCCTGCCGCTGGATGCGCACGGCACCGGCTGCACACTGGCCTCGGCCATCGCCGCGCAACTGTGCAATGGCCTGAGCCTGGCCAACGCCTGCGAAGCATCGATCGACTACGTGGCACGCGGGCTGCAACTGGGCTACATGCCGGGGCGCAGCGATGTGCGCGTGCTGGATCATTTCGGCGCAGCGCCCCACGCATGAGCCTGCCATCACGGACACTGGCCGTGGAATGCGGCGACGGCCATCGCTTCGAGGTGATGGCCTGCGTACCCGAGCAGCCGCTGGCGCGGCTGCTATGGCTCCCCGCACTGGGCGTGGCCGCGCGCCACTACCTGCCACTGGCACAGGCCCTGGCTGCGAAAGGCATCGCGGTCTACCTGCACGAGTGGCGTGGCAACGGCAGCAGTTCACTGCGCCCTTCGCGCACGCAGGACTGGGGTTATCGTGAAGTGCTCGAGCAGGACCTGCCTGCCAGCCAGGCTTTGCTCGCCAACGCCGATGCCGGCGAAGGCGTGCTGCCCTGGATCGTCGGTGGGCACAGCCTGGGTGGGCAGCTGGCCTGCGTGCATGCAGGACGGCAGCCGCAGCACTTCGAGCACCTGTGGCTGGCCGCCAGTGGCACGCCGTTCTGGCGTACGTTTCCGCCTCCGCGCGGATGGCTTCTGCCGCTGGTGTACCGCTTCCTGCCCTGGATCGCCCGCCGCCAGGGCGTGCTGCACGGCCGGCGCCTGGGCTTTGGGGGCACCGAAGCACGCGGCCTGATTGCCGACTGGTCGCGGGTGGGCCTGAGCAACCATTACGCAGCCGCGGGCATGACCGAGGATCTCGATGCGCAGATGGCACGCGTGCATGGCAGCGCGCAGGCCGTGGTGATGGAACACGACTGGCTGGCACCGACCGGTTCGATGCAGGCGTTGCTGGACAAACTGCCGAATGTGGCATCACACCTGCATGTGCTGTCCGACGGGGAACTGGGCACGCGTGCCGACCACTTCGCGTGGATGAAGGCGCCACAGGCGGTCGCCCACCAATTTTTCATTCAGCTGGATGAAAATCTTCACAAAAACGGTTGACGGTACGCGCCGACATCCGCATAATTCCGCTCCTGTCGCAGGGCGCCCGTAGCTCAGTTGGATAGAGTACCTGGCTACGAACCAGGCGGTCGGGAGTTCGAATCTCTCCGGGCGCACCACTCGACAGGTTTCCGGCATCCGCCGCTGGAAATGAAGTAAAATTTGATTGTGTACCGCGCGCCCGTAGCTCAGTTGGATAGAGTACCTGGCTACGAACCAGGCGGTCGGGAGTTCGAATCTCTCCGGGCGCACCATACACGATCAACACAACAGGTTTATGTAATTGGCGCCCGTAGCTCAGTTGGATAGAGTACCTGGCTACGAACCAGGCGGTCGGGAGTTCGAATCTCTCCGGGCGCACCATTACACCGAAACAGCAGGCCTCGGCCTGCTGTTTTTTTATGTGTGTTCTTCGGCAGGGCTGCGCCCTGCACCCGCCGAAGCCAAAGCCGGAGCAACAGCAACAGCGCGCATTCCGTGGGATGGTGGGGTGGGTCCGGTTGCGGGAGTGTCCGCGGCATGGATGCCGCGGCCAAGCCCCCAGGGACGGGTTTACGGCGTCTCCCGCAACCGGACCCACCCCGTCCTGCCCCGGCAAGCCCGCTTCAGCTGTTGCTGTTGCCGTGTTCCCGCCCGTCGCGGGTGCAGGGCGCAGCCCTGTCGCACACCTACCCCCCGGCCATTGCCCGCCACCACTGCGACAGCAGCTCCGGCCTACGCAGGCGCTCGCGCCACCAGCGCAATGCCGCGCCATCCTCACCGGTCCGCCAGGCCAACCAGAAGGTCTCCTCCGGCTTGTGTTCCTCGACCTCACGGATAACCAGTTCGCCTCGTGCCACGGCCGCGCGCGCGCACGGCTCGGGCAGAAAGCCGAAGCCCACGCCCTCGCATTGCAGTTTCAGCTTGCTGGCCATGTCGGGCACTGTCAGCATCTCCTGCCCCATCAGCAGGCCAACCGTACGGGGCAGCAAGCGCCGCGCCGAATCGGACACCGCGATCGCACAGTGCTCGACCAGCTGCTCACGTCCCAGCACGCCCGGCACTGCCGCCAAGGGATGATCCGGGGCAACCGCGAACACGAACTCGACCGTACCCAACGGCTCGACCACGTAGCCACCACCGCTCGGCCCCTCGCCCGGCGCGCCCACCAGCAGATCGGCACGCCGGTCCAGCAGCGCCTCCCAGGTGCCGGACAGCGCCTCGCCGATCAAGCGCAGGCGGGTCGGCGCCTCAGCGCCGCGAAATGCGGCGATGTCCGGGCCCAGCAGCCAGGTGGGAAACACCGAATCCACTGCCAGGGTCAGTTCGGTTTCCCAGCCGGAGGCCACCCGGCGCACCCGCAGTTCCAGTTCGCGGGCCGCACGGAGCAGATGCCGGCCCTCATCCAGCAGCGCGCGACCGGCCTCGGTCGGCTCCGCACGCGGGCCCACCCGGTCGAACAGCTGCACGCCAAGATCCTCTTCCAGCTTGGCCACGGTGTAGGAAATGGTGGACGGCACCTTGTGCAGGGCCTTGCCGGCGCCCGCAAACGAACCGCGGCGATCGATGGCGTCCAGGATCTGCAGGGCTTCGAGGCTGAGCTTGAGCATTCGAATTTTTCGATGATGGCTTTCAAAACTATCCGTTTTTCAAAGCACCGGCGCAAGCGGATACTTCTCTCCAACAGGGAAACACGGCGATCAATGCCCTGCCCCGCCCCATCGAAAACATCGAACAAGGAGATATCCCATGCTGCAGATCCGCAAGAGTGCTACCCGTGGCCTGGCCGAACATGGCTGGCTGTCCTCGCGCCACACCTTCTCGTTCGCCAACTACTACGATCCGCGCTATGTCAGCTTCGGTCCGCTGCGGGTGATCAACGAGGACAAGGTGATCGGCGGCCAGGGCTTCGGCACCCACAGCCACAGCAACATGGAGATCGTCTCCTACGTGCTGGGCGGCGCACTGGAACACAAGGACTCGATGGGCACCGGTTCGGTACTGCGCTACGGCGATGTGCAGCGCATGAGCGCCGGCAGCGGCGTCAGCCACAGCGAGTTCAACCACTCGGCCACCGAACCCGTGCATTTCCTGCAGATCTGGATCTTCCCGGACACGGAGAACATCACCCCGTCGTATGAGGAAACCCACTTCACGCCGGACAGCAAGCGCAACCAGCTGCGCCTGATCGCCTCGCCCGACGGTGCAGATGGTTCGCTGCGCATCCACCAGGATGCCCGCATCTTCGCCACCCTGCTCGACGGCAGCCACAAGCTGCACCACGCCCTGGGCAGCGGACGCGGTGCCTATGTGCAGGTCGCCCGTGGCCAGCTGCAGGTCAACGGCATCACCCTGGAAGCCGGTGATGCGCTGCAGATCAGCGACGAAGCGCAGCTGACGCTGGAGAACGGCAACGACGCCGAAGTGCTGGTGTTCGACCTGCCGCTGTGAAGTCACGCCCGCGGTGCCGACCGGTACCGCGGGCGACCTCTGGCCTCAACCGCCGACGGCGGCGCAGGCCTCCAGAATCAACGCAGTCACCTCGGCCGGTTTCGACGCCAGCGAAGCATGGCTCGCATCCAGTTGCAGAAGACGCCGGGGCTGGATCCGATCGGCCATCATCTGCGGGTTCTGAACAGAAGCTCTCGTGGGGTCTGTCCATACGCGGCCACAGATCACCGTCGCGGTGCGGGGCGGGGTTCGATGCCGCCTCGCCCTTGTCGCGCTGCAATCGTATGCATGTCGCCCCCCCTCCGTTGGCACTTGCCGAACCGCCATGAAATCGCTTCCATGTCGGTTCACTGGAGCTTCCTACCGCGCATGACGCCTTCTTCCCCACGTGCCCAGCAGCACGCCACCCGCGCCGCCTTCTTCATTCCCGGTTTCGCCACCGCCGCGTGGGCGCCGATGGTGCCCTTCGCCAAGGCCCAGGCAGGGCTGTCCGACGCCGGTCTGGGCGCCGTGCTGCTGTGCCTCGGGCTGGGCTCACTGCTGGCCATGCCGCTGGCCGGTGCGCTGACCGGTCGCTTCGGCTGCCGTCGGCTGCTGGTGGTCACCTGTGCACTCGTGCTGCTGGCACTGCCGCTGCTGGCGGTGCCGCCTTCGCCCTTCGTGCTCGGTGCGGCCCTGTTCGTGTTCGGCGCGGGCGTGGGTGCGATGGACTGCACGATGAACATGCAGGCAGTGGCCGTCGAACGCGAAGCCGGCCGGGTGATGATGTCCGGCTTCCACGCCTTCTACAGCATCGGTGGCTTTGTCGGCGCCGGCTGCATGACCGGTCTGCTGATCCTGGGCACACCGCTCTGGCTGGCCGCGCTGCTCGCGGCGGCGGCACTGCTGCTGGTAGCTGTGCTGTCGGCACCGCACTGGCGTCCGCAACGGATCCTGCACGAAGGCCCCTTGCTGGCACTGCCACATGGCGTGGTGCTGTTCATCGGCGTGCTGGCATTCGTGGTGTTTCTCGCCGAAGGCTCGATGCTGGACTGGAGCGCCGTGTTCCTGGCCGAGGTACGGCAGGTGCCTCGCGACCAGGCCGGCGCGGGCTTCGCGGTGTTCACTCTGGCGATGACAGCCATGCGCCTGTTCGGCGATGGCATCGTCGAGCGTCTCGGCCGCACCCGCACCCTTGTCATCGGCGGCATCACCGCTGCGGCCGGCTTTGCCGTGGCCACCCTGGTGCCATCGTTGC
Organism: Stenotrophomonas maltophilia; assembly: GCF_025642255.1. Classification (NCBI taxonomy): domain Bacteria; kingdom Pseudomonadati; phylum Pseudomonadota; class Gammaproteobacteria; order Lysobacterales; family Lysobacteraceae; genus Stenotrophomonas; species Stenotrophomonas maltophilia. The sequence continues at coordinate 1,488,665 of NZ_CP106759.1, read as the reverse complement.
CGGTTGCCCTTGCGGGCCATGCGCTGGTCGGCCTGGGCTGCGCCAACATCGTGCCGGCACTGTTCTCGATGGCTGGACAGCAGCGCGCGATGCCCGAGAACATCGCCATCACGGCGGTCACCACACTCGGCTATGCCGGCATTCTCGCCGGCCCGGCCGCGATCGGCGCACTGGCCCATGCCAGCAGCCTGGGCTTCGCGTTCCTCTGCGTGGCGGCACTGCTGATCGGTGTCGCGCTGTCGGCGCCGGCACTAGCGCGCCGGCTGTCCTGACGATGCATCAACCGCGTGCCGGCTCCGCTGCCGGCACATCGTGCACCAGCCACTCGGCCTGTGCCGGCAGCTGCGGCGCCGGGCAGGTGGACGGGGGGTGCCGTTCGTCGCGCGCCATCCAGTCGTCGACCACACCGGCCAACAGATCCAGCCGCAGCGGCAGGGTGATATGGTCCTCGCCGCGCATCTCGATGTAGTGCGCCCGCGGGTTGGCCTGCGCGAGTTCGCGCCCCTGGCTCACAGGAATGTGCTGGTCGCCCTGCCCGTGCAGCAGCAGCACGCAGGCGCGCGTGTCGGCCAGCGCGCGAGCCACATCCACATGGTCAAGATCGACATCGATGCGGCGGCTGGCCGCAGCAATCACCTGGTCGATGTCCTGTCCGCCATAACGCCACCGCGCATATGAGGCCACGGCCTGTGCCTTCCACCCTTCCGGCTGCAGCGCCATCAGGTGCGGAATCATCGTGCGGATGGCTACGCCGGCATTGGCGAACGACTCCATCGCGACGACGCCGGCAACCTGGTCACCGAGCTTTTCAGCGGTGAACACCGCCGTCGCCGCGCCATAGGACACGCCGAACAGATACAGGGGCCCGGTGACTTCGCCGCGTGCGCGCAGCTCAGCGATCACATCGACCACGTCGTCCGATTCGTAGGTGCCATAGCCGGAGGGTCCAGCCCCGGACTGACCGTGGTTGCGCAGGTCGAGCGTGACCACGCGATAGCCCGATCCGGCCAGCTGCAATGACCACGGCAGCATCGAATCGCCGTTCATCATCCAGCCGTGCAGGAGCACCACGGTGCCACGCGGCGCCTGTGCCCGGAACGGCTGCGGCACCGACAGGCTGAGTCCGGTGTCCAGCGGCAGGCCATTCTCATGCCGCTGCGGCAGATAGCGATAGCGGGCGCCGTAGTCGCCCGGATCGAACACGCGCCAGAAGATCGGCACGCCATCACGGCCCGGCGCGAAACCATGGCGATTGGGAATCCCGGCAATGGCCGCAGCGATGCGCGGCTGGTCAAGCAGCGTCGACACGCCGCCGGGCGCGACCAGGCGGTCGGCGAGCGAGGTGGATGCGGCATTCATCGAGGAAGAGCATGCAGCCAGCCATAGGCCGGCGCACGCCAGCAACAGCAGCAGCGGGCGCTTCATGGGCGATCAGGGAAGAAATGCGACAGCGTGGCAGCCTAGCGGGCACCGCGCTTGCCATCTATCGCGGCTCGATGACGGCTTGATGACAGCGCAGCATCGATTCAGCTTGGTGCAGGGCGCCTCCCGCGCCGCGGGTGCAATGAAGGCTGCATCTGCACGTCACCGTCACGTCACTGCCGCTGCCGACACTCCGGGGCTTCCCCCACTCGTGAAGGTCCGGTTTCGATGCCAACGCATGCGCGTACTCCCCGTATCTCGTTGCTTGCCCTGCTGATCGCGCCCACACTGGACGCCCTCGCCGAAGCACCGCGGGGAGAGGGTGACACGACACGTCGCAGCGACGCCCGCACGCTGGACCAGGTCCAGGTGATCGGCCAGGCAACCAGTTACGCCAAGACTGCGGTGCGCACGGAAACACTGAACCGGCAGCTGGTGATGAGCAGCGTCAACGACGCGCTCAACGAAGTGCCCGGCGTGGTCGTCAGCGAGGCCGATGCCACCGGTTCGTCGGTGTGGGGCACGCAGATCAGCATGCGCGGCTTCGTCACCAACCGCGATACGCAGCAGATCGGCACCACCATCGATGGCCTGCCCAATGGTGGCTCGGGCTACGGCGGTGGCTCCCTGGCCAATCGCTACATCGACACTCTGGACCTGGAAACGGTGGAGGTCAGCCAGGGCACGGCTGACATCTCCTCGCGCTCGAACGAGGCGCTGGGCGGCACCCTGAACTTCCTCACCGGCGATCCACTGCAGGACAGCCGGCTGCGCTTCGTCGTCGGTGCCGGTGACAATGAAGCGCGCAAGTACTACGTGCGCTACGACACCGGCGTGCTTGGCGGCCACACCCGTGCCTGGGTCAGTGCATCCTCGGCGCGCGTGCACGATTGGATCGACGGCAGCGGCCGCACCCGCAACGACCATATCGCCGGCAAGTTCGTCACCGAACTGGACCGCTGGACACTCACCGGCTATCTGTCCTACAACGATGCCGACGAACCGGAGTACACCAGCGTTTCGCCACAGGGATTCGCCACCAATCCGGACCGCGACAACCTGGTCGGCACCCTGACCGGCATTCCCTATCTGGACCAGAACTTCCGTTCCGGTTCCCGTGCCCTGCGCGAGAACACCTTCGGTTACCTGCGCGCGGCCTTTGACGGTGGCAACGGCTTCAAGTCCTCGATGGCGGCCTACGGTCATCGCATGCAGGGTCGCGGGGACTGGCTGCCGCCGTACCTGGCGCAGGTCAGCGACGATGGCAGCGGTCGCCCCGAGTCGGAGTACACCGGCGGCAGCACCGTGTACGGCGGCAGCAACCGGGGCCAGATCTACTTCGTCAATCCCGATGGCAGCGCCGCCCAGCGTCTGGCCACCTGCACGCCGCGGCTGGGCTTCACGGCCGAGTATGATCCGGGCTGCTACGCCGGAAATGTGCTCGGCGCCCAGTCCTACCGCCACACCCACTACGACAACGACCGCATGGGCGTCACTGCCGACGTCGAGTGGCGGCAGACCTTCGGCAGCATCGACAACACGGTGCGCGGTGGCCTGTGGGTGGAAAAGCTGGACCGCTCCGCACGCCGCGACTGGCACCGGCTGCTCAACGTCGGGCAGGACATCGCCTTCGATCACCAGCCGTACTGGGTCCAGTTCGAAGACCGGTACAAGGTCGATGAGCAGATGTACTACATCGAGGACGTGGCCCGCTTCGGCCCCTTCAGCGCGCGCCTGGGCGTGAAGCAGTTCTTCGTGGACCAGTCCCGCCGGCGTGTGATCGGCGCCGCCGAGAACGTCACGTCCGATTCAAAGTCCGATCCGCTGCTGTCCACCGGCTTCACCTGGGCACCCGGTGTGCAGGGCATGGAACTGTTCGCAGGCTTCTCGCAGAACTTCGCGGCCATCCCCTCCGGCGTACTGGGCGAGACCGATCCGCAGCGCTTCCGCAACGTCGAGCCGGAGACCGCCGACAACATCGAACTCGGCATGCGCATCAGCCGCTGGCCGTTGACCGCCTCGGTCACCCTGTACAACATCAAGTTCGACAACCGCATCGTCTACCTGCCGGCCGGTTTCGTCAGCGGCATCGATTACCTGGGCGAGACCGACGGCGTCTACGAGAACTTCGGGGGCGTGGAGAGCAATGGCCTGGAAGCGGCGCTCGGATACGGCTGGGACAACGGCTGGCGGATCAACGCGGCCTATACCTACAACCGCTCGAAGTACCTCGGCAGCGGCGATTCCGCGCGTGACGCCCAGCTGGGCATCGTCGATGGCGCCAAGGTGATCGGCCAGCCCGAGCAGATCCTGGTGGTCTCGGCTGACTGGCAGGGCGAGAACTGGAACTTCGGCCTGTCAGGTCGCTATCTGGGAACGCGCTACCTCGATGCCGCCAACGCCAGCAGCCTCCCCTCGGCCACGGTGTTCAATGCCAACATCGGCTTTGATCTGCAGGGCCTGTCGCCACGCCTGAAGGGCATGGGTGCGAACCTGGTGGTGAGCAATCTCACCGACAAGCGGTATCTTGCAGGTGTCGACGGCCGCGACAGCGCCTTCATCGGCGCTCCGCGCACCGTCGGCATCTCCTTCCGCGTGGACCTGTGAGTGAACCCGTGAACGATATCGGCCGTCGCCGACTGTTGCAGGCCGGCCTTGCCGCCGGCCTTTCACCGCTGCTGCCGAGCATCGCCCGGGCCGCCGCGATCGCCCCCGATGCACGCACCCGGAGCCTGCAGGACCTGCAGCACATCGTGGTGTTCATGCAGGAGAACCGCTCGTTCGATCACTACTTTGGTACCCTGCCGGGCGTGCGAGGATTCGGTGATCGTTTCGTGGCCCCGGCCGCCCCCCTGGCGGGCGGTGGCGCTGCGCGCACCCTGTGGCTGCAACCCGATGCCAGCGGCAGCCGGGCGATCGCACCGTTTCCGCTGGATACCGCCGCGCACTTCGGCTACATGCGCGTCGAAGGCACGCCGCACACCTGGCCTGACGCGCAGCGTGCCTGGGACCATGGGCGCATGGGGCAGTGGCCCAAAGCCAAGCAGAATCACTCCATGGGCTACTTCCAGCGCAGCGACCTGCCCTTCCAGTTCGCACTCGCCGATGCCTTCACCGTCTGCGATGCCTATCACTGCGCGATCCAGGCCGGCACCAACCCGAACCGGGTATTCCTGTGGACCGGCCACAACGATCCCTTTGCCCGCGCCGGCGGCCCGGTGATCGCCAACTCCCACGACAACTTCCCGGAGCACGGCGGCCATCCGGCGTCCTACCAGTGGGCCAGCTACGTCGAGCAGCTGCAGCAGGCGGGGGTGTCCTGGCAGATCTACCAGGACATGGCCGACAACTTCACCGACAACCCGCTGGCGGGATTCGAGACCTTCCGGCAGGCGTACCGCGCTGCACCGGGTCACGATCCGCAGCTTCGCGCCCGCGGGGTCAGCACGCGCGGGCTGGCACAGCTGCGTCAGGATGTGGTCGACGGGCAGTTGCCACAGGTCAGCTTCATCATCGCCGACGCTGCCGGCAGCGAACATCCCGGCCCCTCCAGCCCCGCGCAGGGCGCGGCCTACACCGCGCGCGTGCTCGACGCGCTGACCGCTGACCCGGAGGTCTGGAGTCGTACCGCCCTGCTGTTGATGTTCGACGAGAACGACGGCTTCTTCGACCACGTGCCGCCGCCCGCCCCGCCTTCACCGCTGGAGGATGGCTGGGCCGGCGCATCGTCGGTCGGCACCGAAGGCGAATACCATCGGCATCCTGCGCCTGGCGACGAGAAGTACGACGCCGCCGAGCTGCGTGGCCGCCCCTATGGACTGGGCCCACGCGTGCCGTTGTATGTGATCTCGCCCTGGAGCCGGGGCGGCTGGGTCGATTCGCAGGTGTATGACCACACCTCGGTACTGCGCCTGATCGAACGCCGCTTCGGTGTGCCCGCACCGGGCATCTCACTGTGGCGGCGCGCGGTCTGTGGCGATCTGACCCACGCGTTCGATTTCGCCCAGCGCGATACCCGCCCCTTCGTGCAAGCGTTGCCTGACGTCGATGCGGTGGCCGCGCGCGCGGCGGCCCTGCCGGGCCGGACCGTGCCTGCCCTGCCGGAGGGGTTGCACCCTGCACGCCAGGAAGCCGGGGTAAGACCGGCACGCGCCCTGCCCTATCGGCCGCAGGCCCGGATCACCGCATTGGCCGCCGGAAGCATCGATCTGCAGCTGGCCTGCGAAGGAGCGGCAGCGGTACTGCATGTCTACGACCGGCTGCGCCTGGACGCGATTCCGAGGCGTTACACGCTGGTGCCGGGCACGCCCGTGCAGGCGCGCTGGCCACTTGCTGCCGATGGCCGCTTCGACCTGTGGCTGCTGGGCCCCAATGGATTCCATCGCCACTTCCGCGGCGATGCCACCTCCCCGATGTTGCTGGCGGACGTGGAGCGCGCCGATGGTCAGCTTCGCCTGCTTCTGCGTAACCCGGGCAATGAACCCTGCCGGGTCCGCGTGCAGGGAGGCGCCTATGCCGGGCACATGCCCGACCAGACTCTGGACATCCCCGCGCGCTCGGAAACATCGCTGGCCTGGGATGCAGCCCCCACCGCAGGGTGGTACGACCTGCATGTCAGCGCTGGAAGCGGTGCGCTGCGCCTGGCAGGGCGCGTCGAGGATGGCCGCCCCGGCACCAGCGATCCGGCGATGGGCAGTGAACCCTTGCGGTTCCAGCACGATTGAGGTCGAGGACGAAACCCGGCAGGCCGCGTCCTGCCCCATCGAAACCGACGGAATCGGGACTGCGCGTCATTGATCTGCGATGCAGCAGTCCGCGTACACCTGCGTCGCCCGCTCGCGCGCAGCCTCGCGCTGTGCAGGGCTCAACTTCGCCTGCAACTCCTGCAGGCTCCTCGCCGGCATATGTGCCGGATTTGCCTTGGCAGCGGCCAAGGCATATGCATAGGCATTCACGCCATCGTAGGCGGTGATTCTTCCCTTGTCGTACGCGCTGGACAGGTGACTGACCGCATCGAGGCTTCCCGTTGCCGCAGCATCATGGAGATGGCGCATCGCACTCTCCCGCCATCTGACCAGGGATTCCGGATTCGCAAGCCACTCCGACGGAGGGCCGATGACGGTCTCGGGATCGGCCGCGTAAAGCAGCTTGGCTTCGATTGAACCCTGCGAGGCGGCCCTGGCAAGCCATGCTCCATGATAGAAGGCAGGCGCAGCTACCAAAGATGCACACTCGCCCAGACGACGCTCATCATTGACCAACGAGGCAGGATCCGGCGTCATGCCTGCATTACGAAGGAAATCGAATGACGCGACCGGATCATGCTTGATCAGGTTCCTGCACTCGCGCACCGTCAACTCCATCAGATAGCTCGCATCCGCATCACCGGCGTCGGAACGCCGCTTCATCACCCTCATGTACTCAAGCGCATCGCCCGGCGGCCGCCGCTCACGGTTGCCGGCAATCTCGTATGCCTTCGGACCTACCCGGCGGAAGACCTGGGGATTCGGCGGCTGCGGACCCGTTCGCGCAGCGGCACGATGCTGCTTTGAGGGCACGGGTGCGACGTCAGTGCGGCCTTGCGTGTGAGGCGTGTGAGGCGCGTGCGCCGCAATCGCCTGCGGCATGGAATCCGCGCGGCCCCACAGGACATAACCGCCGGTCAACACGACAACTGCCACGCCGCCCACGATCAGAGCGCGCTTCAATGAAATCTGCATCCGCACTTCCCGTCCCATCGATCGCCGATCCGTCGGCGTACCGGCTCAGCACATCAGAACCTGCAATCCAAGTCCAGCAATCAGCGCAGACTCGATTCCTGCAGGTGATGGGCAACGTGCTGCACGGGAGAATTCCGGCCACAAAAAAGCCCCTGTCTCCAGGGGCTTTTCAGAGTATCTGGCGGAGTGAGAGGGATTCGAACCCTCGATAGAGCTTTTGACCCTATACTCCCTTAGCAGGGGAGCCCCTTCGGCCACTCGGGCATCACTCCGGGGATTTCACCGCAGGGGTGCGTCGCACCTCAGCGGGGCGTGAATCATAACGTTAATCACGCGCGAAGGTAAAGCCTTATTCCGCAGAATTTTCACCACCGGCGCTGCCGGCTTCGTCACCACGCTGGATGCGCTGGTAGATCTCTTCGCGATGCACAGCGACGTCCTTCGGCGCAGTGATGCCGATACGTACCTGGTTACCCTTGACGCCGAGCACGGTGACGCTCACCGAGTCACCGATCATCAAGGTTTCGCCGACGCGGCGAGTCAGGATCAACATTTTTGTAAGTCTCCATGGAACCGTGTGGAAGGGTATCCCCCACCGGCTTGACGCTTCGTCAAGAAGCGCTACCACGACAAAGGGAAAAGATTCGCAATGGTACCGTCAGCCGTCCCGCTCCTACAAGAAGGGGGACGGCAGGCTTCATCACAGGCGGGGGCTGACCCATTCGACGACGGCAGCCAGTGCAGTGGCAAGGGCGGGCCCGTCCTCGCCACCACCCTGGGCGAGGTCCGGGCGTCCGCCGCCCTTGCCCCCGATCTGACCGGCGATATGCGACAACAGTTCCCCGGCCTTGACCCGGCCCGTTGCACTGCCGTTCACGCCGGCGACCAGGGCGGCCTTGCCGTCCTGGGCACCTGCCAGCACGATCACCGCGTCTCCCAGCTGCTGCTTCAGGCGGTCCACGGCATCGCGCAGCGCCTTGGCGTCGAAGCCCTCCAGGCGGGCCGCCAGTACCTTCACGCCCGCGACCTCGACCGCCTGGCTGGAAAGGTCGGCGGTCGCACCCGCGGCAACCTTGGCCTTCACCGCTTCCAGTTCACGTTCCAGTTGCTTCTGGCGCTGGCCAAGCGCCCGGATCTTCTCGACCACGTCGGCAGCACTGCCACCCAGCAGCTCGGCCGCCTCGGACAACCGCGCCTCTTCGGCATCGACGTAATCCAGGGCGCCCTGACCGGTGACCGCTTCGATGCGACGCACGCCCGCGGAGACACCGCCTTCCGAGGTGATCTTGAACAGGCCGATATCACCGGTGCGCTTGACGTGGGTGCCACCACACAGTTCGGTGGAATAGTCGCCCATTTTCAGTACCCGGACCTGTTCGCCGTACTTCTCTCCGAACAGTGCCATTGCGCCGAAATCGAGTGCTTCCTGCATGCCCATGGAGTGCACTTCGGCAACATTGTTGGCACGCACCTGCTGATTGACCTTGCGCTCGATCACGGCCAGTTCTTCGGCACTGATCGGCTGGAAATGCGAGAAATCGAAACGAAGGCGGTCCGGCGCCACCAGCGAGCCCTTCTGCTGCACGTGCGTACCCAGCACTTCGCGCAGGGCCGCGTGCAGCAGGTGGGTGGCCGAGTGGTTGAGGATGGTGGCGCCGCGGCGCTCACCGTCGACCTCGCCAGCCAGCACATCGCCCACCTTCAGGTCGCCTTCGGTCAGGGTACCGACATGGCCGTGGAACTGGCCCGCGAACTTCTGGGTGTCTTCCACCGCCAGCCGCACGCCGTTGCCGGTCATTACGCCGGTATCGCCGACCTGGCCGCCGGACTCGGCATAGAACGGCGTCTGGTTGGTGATGACGATGACGGCATCGCCGGCACTGGCCGACTGTACCGGACGCCCCTCCTTGAGCAGCGCCAGCACGGTCAGGTCACCGGCCTGCAGGCGGTCGTAGCCCAGGAATACGGTCGGGGTGAGCGTCGCCACCAGCTCGGCCGGCAGGGTCACGCCACCGCCGAACTTGCCCGCAGCACGCGCGGTCTCGCGCTGCTGTTCCATCGCCGCATCGAACCCGGCGATATCGACCGTCAGGTCACGCTCGCGGGCGATGTCCTGGGTCAGGTCCAGGGGGAAGCCATAGGTGTCGTAAAGGCGGAAGGCGTCACCACCCGGGATCACGCCATTGCCGGCCCTTGCCGCAACGTCTTCGAAGATTTTCATGCCGGCGTCGAGCGTCTCGGCGAACCGCTCCTCCTCAGCCTGCAGCGCGCGGGTCACGGTGTCCGCTGCCGCCGGCAGCTCCGGATAGGCCTCGCCCATCTGTGCAACCAGCGTCGGCACCAGCTTGCTGAAGAACGGCTGGCGCACACCCAGCATCCAACCATGGCGCAGGGCGCGGCGGATGATACGGCGCAGCACATAGCCCCGTCCTTCGTTGGAAGGCAGGACGCCATCGACGATCAGGAACGAGCAGGCGCGGATGTGGTCGGCAATCACGCGCAGCGACTTGTTCTCCAGGTCGGAGGTACCGGTCAGCTCGGCGGCCTTGCGGATCAGAGCCTGGAACAGGTCGATCTCGTAATTCGTGTGGACATGCTGCAGGATCGCCGCAAGACGTTCCAGACCCATGCCGGTATCCACGCACGGCGCCGGCAGCGGCACCAGAGTGCCGTCCGGCTGGCGGTCAAACTGCATGAACACCAGATTCCAGATCTCGATGAAGCGGTCGCCATCCTCATCCGGCGACCCCGGAGGACCGCCGGCAATGTGGTCGCCGTGGTCGTAGAAAATCTCGGTGCACGGACCACACGGGCCGGTGTCGGCCATCTGCCAGAAGTTGTCCGACGCGAACGGCGCGCCCTTGTTGTCGCCGATCCGCACGATGCGCTCTTCCGGCACCCCCACCATGTCGCGCCACAGTTCGTAGGCTTCGTCGTCGGTCTGGTAGACGGTCACCAGCAGGCGCTCGGCCGGCAGCTTCCAGACCTGGGTCAGCAGCTCCCACGCCCACGCGATCGCGTCCTTCTTGAAGTAGTCACCAAACGACCAGTTGCCCAGCATTTCAAAGAAGGTGTGATGGCGGGCGGTGTAGCCAACCTGGTCAAGATCGTTGTGCTTGCCACCCGCGCGCAGGCAGCGCTGGACATCGGCCGCGCGCACGTAGCTGCGCTTCTCGGCACCGAGGAACACGTCCTTGAACTGCACCATGCCGGAGTTGGTGAACAGCAGGGTCGGATCGTTGCCAGGCACCAGCGGTGCCGACGGCACGATGGTATGGCCTTTGCCCTTGAAGAATTCAAGGAAATCGCTGCGGATCTGGGAGGTCGTGAATTTGGCGGGTGCGTTCATTGGGGGCTGGCAGTCTGCGGGCCGGCGGACCCGGACCACCGGCCGCGTGGGCCAGGGTCGCGACGGACCGCCGAAAACCTAAAGGGTATCAGGCCCGGCGCCGCCAGTCTCAATCGTCAGGGTCGTAGCGGGTCGCACGGCGGATGCTGTCACCGTCGAAGCCCCGCCGCGCCAGCAGATCCGCCGCTTTGCGGCGCTGCGCCAGGTCCTGTGGGCCGGCCTCGCCAAAGCGGCGGCGGACCAGATCACGGGCGTTCTCCTGCCAGTCGCCCTCGTAGCTGTCCATCGCTGCGGCAATCGCGGCACTGTCCAGCCCATGGGTCCCCAGTTCGGCACGCACATGGATGGGGCCGTAACCGGTGTTGGCCCGCATGCGTACCAGGTTCTCGGCAAACCGGGTGTCGTCCTGCCACCCCGCCTCGGTCAGCTTGGCGACCGCTGCCTGCGCGGCTTCGTCTTCGATACCCCGCGCAGTCAGTTTGCGGGTCAATTCCTTGCGTGAATGCTCCCGGCGGACCAGCAGGCCCAGTGCCCGCTGCACCGGAGTCTGCTCGCGAGGCCGGCGCTTTCGGCCTGTCGAGGTAGGTTCGTCGCTGTCGGACATCAATCCCTCCAGGGGTGGCGCCGTCCCTGGCACCCTGCCCATCCTGGGCGGTTCGAACCTGCGGGGTAGAGCGACGTCACTGACGGCGTCACCCTACCCCACAGCAAGACTTACTCGTCGTCGCCTTCGTCGTCGCCGTCCTCACGGACGGCCTCGGACGGCTGGAATTTCTCGCGCAGCTCGGCTTCGAGCTTGGCGGCGACGGTCGGGTTGTCACGCAGATAACCGCGGGCGTTGTCCTTGCCCTGGCCGATGCGCTCTTCGCCATAGCTGTACCAGGCACCGGCCTTCTCGACCAGCTTGGCATCCACGCCCATGTCGATCAGTTCACCTTCACGGCTGATGCCTTCGCCATACAGGATCTCGGTGATTACCTGCTTGAACGGCGGGGCCAGCTTGTTTTTGACGACCTTGATCTTGGTCTGGTTACCGATGATCTCATCGCCCTTCTTGATGGCACCGATGCGGCGGATGTCCAGACGGACCGAGGCATAGAACTTCAGCGCGTTGCCACCCGTGGTGGTCTCCGGGCTCTGGCCCGGCATCATCACGCCGATCTTCATGCGCAGCTGGTTGATGAAGATCACCAGCGTGTTCGAGCGCTTGATGTTGCCGGTCAGCTTACGCAGCGCCTGGCTCATCAGGCGGGCCTGCAGACCCGGCAACTGGTCGCCCATCTCGCCCTCGATTTCGGCCTTCGGGGTCAATGCCGCGACCGAGTCGATCACCAGGATGTCCACCGAGCCGGAACGGACCAGCATGTCGGCGATTTCCAATGCCTGTTCACCGGTATCGGGCTGCGACAGCAGCAGGTCGTCCACGTTCACGCCAAGCTTGGCGGCATAGATCGGGTCGAGAGCGTGCTCGGCATCGATGAAGGCAGCGGTGCCTCCCATCTTCTGGCACTCGGCGATGGCCTGCAGCGTCAGCGTGGTCTTGCCCGAGGACTCCGGTCCATAGATTTCCACCACGCGGCCCTTCGGCAGACCCCCGATGCCCAATGCGATGTCGAGCATCAGCGAACCGGTCGGGATGGCTTCGACGGGCTCGACCACACGGTCGCCCATGCGCATCACCGAGCCCTTGCCGAACTGCTTTTCGATCTGGCCCAGAGCAGCAGCCAATGCGCGCTTCTTGTTCTCGTCCATCGTATTGGTCCTTGCAGAGGTCATTTCGTTGGGGGTGCTGTCTTTGGGGGTCTTCTTTGCCATGGGTTCACTTTAAGGCGGACGTATCGCACAGGCTGAGATTCTGCCCGGCGCTTTGAAAAGAATTATCGGACATCCGTACCAACCTCGGTGGAACCAGAGAATCGCCACAAAAGACCGCGGGGTAACGCACCTTCGAACGCTTCAGCGATTCGGCCGCAACAGGCCGCAGTACAGGCCTTCGATCGAAAAGTCCTGGTCGGGAAGCACTTCGATCGGCTTGTAATCGGGGTTCCGGGGCAACAGCCGGATACGGTCCTTCGCGATCTTCAGCAGCTTGACGGTGATCTCATCATCGATGCGCGCCACCACGATCTGCCCCGAATGGGCGTCGCGGGTGCGGTGCACGCCGATCAGGTCACCATCGAAGATGCCTTCGTCGATCATCGAGTCACCCTGCACCTTCAGCAGGTAATCCGGCGCGGGCGAAAAGAACACCCGGTCCAGCACCACGAAATCGTCCGAGCCGATATCCGCGCCGATAGGGAGGCCGGCGGCGACCCGCCCCAGTACTGGCAGCCGCAGCACGCTGTCGGGCAGCCCGGGCTCGGCCAGGGCCTCCACGGGGGGAGCCTGCACCAGGCGGATGCCCCGGGCCTGGCCGGGAATGCGGCGGATCGCTCCCGCCTGCTCCAGCGCCTCCAGGTGGTACTGGGCCGCGCGTACGCCCTTGAAGCCGAACGCACGTGCGATTTCAGTCTGCGACGGCGGCGCGCCTTCGCTCTCGATACGCTCGGCGATCAACTGCAGGATCGCCTGCTGGGTGTCGGTCAGGTCCATGGTTAGTAGTATTACTACTAACTACGGGAACTGCAAGTGCCGGACACGACAGGGCGAAGCGTGCCGGGCGATACCGCAGCGAACGACACTCAGTCGTGCCTGCCACTTCTCCAGATGGAGAACAGGATCCAGACGCCGCAGATACCGGCCCCGACGAATCCGGAAACCCCGAGCGCCAGCAGCCAGCGGCTGGAGACCCCACCGACGCTGTGCATGACGATCGATGAGCCGATGATCAGCGCTGCAGTCACGATGCCCATCACCATTCGATTGGCCGCACGGTTCACCTGCTCGCCAAAGCCCTGCAGCGCACTGGTCTCGACCTTCAGCTGCAGGCGCCCGCGGCGCGCCGCCTGCACCAGCTTGCGCAGATCGCGCGGCAGATCGCCGGCGAAGTCGATCATTCCCAACAGGCTGCGCCGGCCGCGTTTGAGCAATGCCCGCGGCGCGTAGCGCTGCAGTACCACCCGCTCCAGGAAGGGGCGTGCGGCACTGGCCATGTCGAAGTCCGGGTCGAGCTGCCGGCCCATGCCTTCCAGGGTGAGGAACGCCTTGATCATCAGGGCGAGGTCGGCCGGCAGGGTCAGGCTGTAGCTGCGCAGCAACTGGGTGATGTCGCCCAGCATCAGGCCGATGCGCAGATCCTTCAGCGGCACGCCACGGTACTGGTCGACGAACTGGCTGATGTCGTGCTGCAGCCGGTTCTCATCCACCTCCACGCCCCCGGCCCAGTCCAGCAGGACGTCGGCCACCCCCTGCGGGTCCTGTTCGACCAGCCCGTGCAGCAGTTGCGCAACCTGGAAGCGACGCACTTCGGACAGTGCCCCGACCATGCCGAAGTCGATCACGCCGATGCGGCTGTCACGCAGATAGATGATGTTGCCCGGGTGTGGATCGGCGTGGAAGCTGCCGTCCTCGAGCACCATCTTCAATACGATGTTGGCACCGCGCCGCGCCAGTTCGCGACGGTCCAGCCCTGCTGCGTCCACGCCGGCAAGATCGCGGCCCGGAATGCCGTCCACAAAGTCCTGCACGTTCAGGCTTTCGCAGGTCCACTGCCAATGCACGCCGGGAACAAGGATGTCGTCGCGACCTTCAAAGTTACGTGCGATGCGCTCCGCGTTGCGGCATTCGGCCGCGAAATCGAGTTCGCGCCGCAGCGATACGGTGAACTGCTGCACCACCTCTGCCGGCCGGTAACGGCGCAGATCCGGAAGACGCGCCTCGACGATTTCGGCCAGCCGTGCCAGCAGGCGCAGGTCGGCTTCGACCAAGTCACGGATGCCGGGACGACGCACCTTCAGCACCACTTCGCGGCCGTCCAGCAGGCGCGCGCGATGGGCCTGCGCCAGCGAGGCCGCCGCCATCGGTGTTTCGTCGAGGAAGGCGAATACCTGCTGCGGAGGCGCGCCCAGATCGGCCTCCAGCTGCGCGCGGATCTGCGCATACGGCAGGGCCGGTACCGCATTCTGGAGTTCGGAAAGCTCGGCGATCCACTCCGGCGGCAGCAGATCGACACGGGTCGCCAGCACCTGTCCGAGTTTGACGAACGTCGGACCGAGGTCCTGCAGGGCGCTGCGCACCCGCACCGGCGCGGTCATCCGCAGCAGATGCTGGCGGTCCTCGTTCCAGTGCAGCAGGCGCCCGGCACGCTCCAGCACCGTGGCCAGGCCGATCCGGCGCACCACGTCGCCGAAGCCATAACGGATCAGGACCGCTGCAATTTCCTGCAGCCTCCCCAGGTCACGGACGGTGCCCAGCGTTTCCCACATCATGCGTGCTCCGGACGATTACCGCAGCAGCATGTCACAGCTGGGCGTCGATACCGTGCAATGCCGCAGCGACGGTTTGCCTGCGGATGGCTTCGCGGTCGCCATCGAACTGGAACAGTTCCGCCCGGGCGTATCCGCCGCGGCGCTTCCAGCCGATCCAGACGCTGCCGACCGGCTTGTCCGGGCTGCCGCCACCAGGACCGGCAATGCCGGTAACCGCCACCGCGATGCCGGCACCGGAGTTGATCAGGGCGCCGGACACCATCTCCAGCACCGTTTCGCGGCTCACCGCACCGAACTGCTCCAGCGTCTGCGCACGTACCCCCAGCAGGCGCTGCTTGGCTTCGTAGCTGTAGACCACCATGCCGCAGTCGAAAAACGCCGAGGAACCGGCAATGTCGGTCATGGTCTTGGCGATCCAGCCGCCACTGCAGCTTTCAGCCGTCACAAGCTGCAGCGAGGCCTGCTGCAGGCGCTGCCCGAGTGCGGCAGCTTGGGCGTTGAGGTCGGCGTCGGTAGGGATGGACATCGAGATGACAGTGGGGTGAAGAACCCGCCTGTTGTACCGCAGATCGCAGACGCGTGTCGCGTCCCGGCCGGTACGCGCCCGACTACGCAGCGGCGCGCACCGGGATTGTGCGGCGCTATCTCACCATTCCGGCAGCTTTTCCGGCAGCAGGGCACGGATCGGCCCGCCATCAATGCCCGCCGCGAGTTTTTCGGCTTCGGCAATCGGAAGATCGACCTGCAGCAGCCAGCCCTCCTCGTCTGCCTGCTCGCTGCGGATCACTTCCAGCTGATGCAGGCGCGCGCGCAGGCGGCCCGCATCCGGCGGCAGGCGCAGCTCCCCGGTCACATGCTGCAACCCCAGGCGCTTGCCCAGCACCGCCTGCAACAGCTCCAGGCCCTGCCCGTCACGCGCGGAGATCCAGACCCGCTCGCGGCGCGACTCGTCCGGCACGCCATCCTGACCATCGTGGCGCACTTCGGCGCCCTCGATACGGTCGATCTTGTTGAACACCAGCAGCTGCGGCAGATCACCCGCACCGACCGCAGCCAGCACCTCGTCGACCTGGGCGATGCGCTCCTCGCGGTGCGGATCGGCCGCATCGACCACGTGCAGCAGGAAATCGGCCTCGCGGGCCTCGGACAGGGTCGAGCGGAACGCGGCCACCAGGTCGTGCGGCAGGTCGCGGACGAAGCCGACGGTGTCGGCCAGCACGACGTTGCCACCCGGCACAGCGATGCGGCGCACCGTCGGGTCCAGGGTCGCGAACAGCTGGTCGGCCGCATAGGCCTCGGCGCCGGTCATCGCGTTGAACAGGGTCGACTTGCCGGCATTGGTGTAACCCACCAGGGCCACACGTGGCAGTTCGCTGCGCACGCGCGCACGGCGCATCTGGGTGCGCTGGACTTCGACCTTCTCCAGCCGCTTCTGCAACTGCTCCACCCGCTTCTGCAGCAGACGGCGGTCGGTTTCCAGCTGGGTTTCACCCGGGCCGCGCAGGCCGATCGAACCACCGCGCTGGCGCTCCAGATGGGTCCAGCCGCGCACCAGCCGCGTCGCAAGGTGACGCAGCTGCGCCAGCTCGACCTGCAGCTTGCCTTCGTGGCTGTGAGCGCGCTGCGCGAAGATGTCCAGGATCAGCCCGGTACGGTCGATCACCCGGCGCTCCAGAAAGCGTTCCAGGTTGCGTTCCTGGCCGGGGCTCAGCGCATGGTTGACCAGCACCAGATCGGCGCCGGTGGCGTCGGCTGCTGCCTTGATCTCATCCAGCTTGCCGCTGCCGATCAGGGTCGAGGGATTGGGACGGTCCAGGCGCGCGGTGATCGTGGCAGCGATGCTGGCCCCTGCCGAGCGGGCCAGATCACCGAACTCTTCCAGCACGTCGTCTTCCAGCTTGCCGAAGTGCGGCTGGATCAACAGGGCATGTTCACCCTTTTTCGAGCGGTCAAACATTCACCGCTCCGGTCTTACTCGTCTGCTTCATCACCTGCCTGACCACCTTCACCCGACTGCACATAACCACCGCCCGGCCCAACCTTCACATTACGTGCCGGCACCACGGTGGAGATCGCATGCTTGTAGACCATCTGGCTGACCGTATTGCGCAGCAGGACCACGAACTGATCGAACGACTCGATCGTGCCCTGCAGCTTGATGCCGTTGACCAGGTACACCGAAACCGGCACGCGCTCGCGCCGCAGTGCATTCAAGAAAGGATCCTGCAGCGATTGCCCCTTGGACATTGCTCACTCCTGATTATTGTTCTTATTGGGTTGCCGGCGGCCGCCGCGGCCCCCGAGCCGCCCGCCGGACAGTGATGTTACACGGCTGGCGGCGGTTCAGCGTGCGACGAAGGTCGACACTGCGTCGGCCAGCCGCTCGTGGTCGATATGGGGGTCGAACCAGCGCGCGTCAAGCTCACCCCGCAGCCAGGTCAGCTGCCGCTTGGCCAGCTGGCGGGTGGCGAAGATCGCCTTGTCGCGGAAGCCGCCGGCATCGATCCGGCCGTCCAGATGCTCCCAAGCCTGGCGGTACCCGACCGCACGCACCGCCGGCAGGTCCAGCGGTGCCGCGACAGCGGCCATTTCCGGCATCGCGCGCAGATCGCGCACTTCGTCGAGGAAGCCCTGGGCCAGCATGGCATCGAAGCGGGCCTCGATCCGCCGGTGCAGGATTGCCCGGTCGTGCGGCGCCAGGACCAGCTTCAGGGTGCGTACCGGCAGCGGCGCCACGCCGGGCCGGCGCTGCCACTCGCTGATCGGCGTTCCCGTCAGCCGATAGACCTCCAGCGCCCGCTGGATCCGCTGTGGGTCTGTCGCATGGATGCGGGCAGCCGCGGCGGGGTCCACCTTCGCCAGTTCGGCATGCAACGCGGCCCAACCGCGCTCGGCGGCCTCGGCTGCCAGCGTGGCGCGCAGGGCCGGGTCGGCCTCCGGCATGGGCGACAGTCCCTGCAGCAGGGCGCGGAAGTACAGGCCGGTGCCCCCGGCCAGGATCGGCATCCGTCCACGCGCAACGATGTCGGCGACGACGCGGCCGGCGTCGGCGGCGAACTCCGCCGCTGAGTAGGTCTGCCACGGATCACGCAGGTCCAGCAGATGATGCGGCGCCTGTGCGCGCTCGGAAACGTCGGGCTTGGCCGAACCGATATCCAGATGGCGATAGACCAGCGCCGAGTCAACGCTGACGATCTCGCCATCCAGCTGCCGGGCCAGGGCGATCGCGGTGGCCGTCTTGCCACTGGCGGTCGGCCCCATTACGGCAATCGCCAGCGGCCGCCGGTCAACGCCCATCAGTCTTCGTCCGGCCAGCTGATCGTCGCCCGGGTGTCATCGCGTGGCGCCGGCACGGCGTCCACCGCCTGCCAGATCTTCAGTGCGTCGACGGTGGCGGCGACGTCATGCACACGCACGATACGCGCACCGCGCTGCACGGCAATCAGGTGCGCGGCCACCGACGCCGCCACCCGCTCGGCCGGCGCGTCACGCCCGGTCAGCTCGCCAAGGCTGCGCTTGCGCGACAGGCCCGCCAGCATCGGCACACCCAGTTCCAGAAAACGCTCCGAACGCGCCAACAGGGTCATGTTGTGCGTGGTGTTCTTGCCGAAGCCGAAACCCGGATCGATGACCAGATGCTTCTTCGCGATGCCGGCCATCTCGGCGGCGAACAGGCGCTGCACGAGAAACCCGTGGACTTCGGCAACGACGTCGTCGTAGTGCGGATCGGCCTGCATGTTGCCCGGCTCGCCCTGCATGTGCATCAGCACCACCGGCACGTTGGCCGCAGCGGCCGCTTCCAGCGCGCCGTCCTGGCGCAGGCCGAAGATGTCGTTGATCATGCCGGCGCCGGCGGCCACCGCCGCGCGCATCACCTCAGGCTTGAAGGTATCGATGCTGATCGGCACGGAGGTACGCGCCGCAAGCTGCTCGATGACCGGAACGATGCGGCGGAGCTCTTCCTCCACCGATACCGGTACAGCGCCGGGACGGGTCGATTCACCCCCGATGTCGAGCAGGTCGGCGCCCTCTTCCACCAGCTTCAGGCCATGCGCGACTGCGGCCTCCGTGGTGTCATGGTGCCCCCCGTCAGAGAACGAATCCGGGGTGACGTTGACGATGCCCATGACCCGGGCACGGTCCAGGCGCAGGATGCGACCGGCGCAGTCGAGCTGGGGCGAGGTATCGAACATGGGCAATCCTGCAGGGACAACGGCGGGTAGTTTAGTTCGGCAGGGCTGCGCCCTGCACCCGCAGAGGCCAGAGCGACAACAACAGCCAGAGCAACGGCTGGTTTGCTGATGAAAGGCGGGGCCGGTCCGGTTGCAGGGCGTCAGCCCTGCCGACACCCCTCAACGGCGGCGGCGCTTGCGGTCCACGTACAGGGTCCTGGCAATGCTCAGCACGATGCCCACCGCAATACCCACCACGCAGCCCAGCAGCAGATTGTCGGCCCCCAGGCCCACACCCACGCCGACCACGGTGGCGATGACCATCTCGACGGTGTGGGAAATCGGTTCGGGCTTCGGGGCGGACATGCGGGCTCCAGCGTCAGATCGGTTCTTCGGGGTGGGCCGAGGGCCCGGAAACGACGAAGCCGGGTTGCCCCGGCCTCGTCTGATGTCACGTGCGGCGGGGCCGTCAGTGCGATTCGGCCGGACCGGCGATCGGCGGCAGCGGACGGGCATCACCGCCCTTGTCGTTGCTGCCACCGTCCTTGTTCGACTTGTTCCAGCCCGCCGGCGGCGGCGGCTCGCGACCTTCCATGATGGCGTCGATCTGCGGCGCGTCGATGGTCTCGTACTGCAGCAGCAGCTGCGACATCGTGTGCAGCTTGTCGATGTTGTCGGTCAGCAGCTGGGTGGTGCGGGCGTAGGCCTTGTCGAGGATGTTGCGCACTTCCTCGTCAATGCGGCGCGCGGTGTCGTTGGACACGCTCTTGTGCTGCGTCACCGAGCGGCCCAGGAAGACTTCGTCGTCCTCCTCGCCATAGGCGATCGGACCGAGTTCTTCGGACAGGCCCCACTTGGTGACCATGTTGCGGGCCATCTTGGTGGCGCGCTCGATGTCGTTGGACGCACCCGTGGTGACCTTGTCGGTGCCGAAGATCAGCTCTTCGGCGACGCGGCCGCCGTACAGCGAGCACAGCTGCGACTGGATCGCCACGCGGTTCATCGAGTACTTGTCGCCCTCAGGCAGATACATGGTCACACCCAGGGCGCGGCCGCGCGGAATGATCGTGACCTTGTAGACCGGGTCGTGCTCGGGCACCAGGCGGCCGACGATGGCATGGCCGGCTTCGTGGTAGGCAGTGAGCGTCTTCTCCTCCTCGCTCATGGCCATCGAACGGCGCTCGGCACCCATCAGGATCTTGTCACGGGCACGGTCGAAGTGGTCCATGCGGACTTCCTTCTCGTTGCCACGCGCAGCAAACAGGGCTGCCTCGTTGCAGAGGTTGGCCAGGTCCGCGCCGGAGAAGCCCGGGGTACCGCGTGCGATCACCAGCGGCTCGACGTCGTCGGCCAGCGGCAGCTTGCGCATGTGCACCTTCAGGATGTGCTCGCGGCCCTTCACGTCGGGCAGACCGACCACCACCTGGCGATCGAAGCGACCCGGGCGCAGCAGCGCCGGGTCCAGCACGTCCGGACGGTTGGTCGCGGCGATCACGATCACGCCTTCGCCACCCTCGAAGCCATCCATCTCGACCAGCAGCTGGTTCAGGGTCTGCTCGCGCTCGTCGTGGCCGCCGCCCAGGCCAGCACCACGGTGGCGGCCGACGGCATCGATCTCGTCGATGAAGATGATGCACGGGGCGTGCTTCTTGGCCTGCTCGAACATGTCACGCACGCGGCTGGCGCCGACACCGACGAACATTTCCACGAAGTCCGAACCGGAGATCGAGAAGAACGGCACCTTCGCCTCACCGGCGATGGCCTTGGCCAGCAGCGTCTTGCCGGTACCCGGCGGGCCGACCATCAGCACGCCACGCGGAATCTTGCCGCCCAGCTTGGTGAACTTGGACGGGTCGCGCAGGAAGTCGACCAGTTCGCCCACTTCCTCCTTGGCCTCGTCGCAGCCGGCGACATCGGCGAAGGTGACCTTGATCTGGTCCTCGCCCTGCAGCTTGGCGCGCGATTTGCCGAAGGACATCGCGCCCTTGGCGCCGCCGCCGCCGCCCTGCATCTGGCGCATGATGAACAGCCAGAAGCCGATGATCAGGATGACCGGCAGGAAATTCATCAGGATCGCGCCCAGGGAGATGCCGCTGGAGGGCTCCTCCTGCACGATCTCGACGTTCTTGGTGCGCAGCACGTTGATCAGGTCGCGATCGAACGGCGCGGTGATGGTGGACGACTGTCCACCCCGGGTGGTGTAGGTGATCTGGCTGGTGCCGCCGCGCATGTCGCCGCCGAAGGCGACCTTCTGCACGTTGCCGCTGTCCACCTGGTCCAGGAACTGCGAATAGGACGCACCCTGCGCACCGGCCCCGGAGGACTTGGGCGAGAAGCTCTGGAAGACCACCATCAGCACGACGGCGACGACCACCCATAGCAGGAGGTTCTTGGTCAAGTCGTTCATCCTCATTGGCTCCGGTGTTCCTCTCAGTGCGGGCGTTGCGTTGGGGTTGAAACTTACGTTGCGAGCTTACTTCATGTGGGCGCGTTTGCCCTGACCCAAGGCGTACACCTCGGGAGAGCGTTTGCGCGACGCTTCCGGCTTGCGGATGGAGACCTTGTCGTAGCGACGGCGCATTTCACGCACGTAGTCGTCAAAGCCCACACCCTGGAACAGCTTGATCAGGAACGCCCCGCCGGTCTTCAGGTGGTTGTCGGCGAAGTCCAGCGCCAGCTCCGCCAGATGCATCATCCGCGGCTGGTCGACCGCGTCCATGCCACTTTTATTGGGGGCCATGTCCGACAGCACAAGGTCCACCGGCTCGTCCCCGAGCATGGCTTCGAACTGAGATAGGACGGCTTCTTCCCTGAAGTCACCGTGAAGGAACTCCACACCCGCCAGCGGCGGCATGTCCAGGATGTCCAGCGCCAGCACGCGGCCGGTATCGCCCATCTGTCTCCGAACCTGCTGAGACCACCCGCCAGGGGCGGCACCGAGGTCCACCACGACCATGTTCCGCTTCAGCAGGCGGTCACGTTCAAGCAACTCTTCAAGCTTGTAGGCCGCCCGCGAGCGCATGCCTTCGGCCTGCGCCTTCTTCACGAAGGGGTCGGAGAAGTGTTCCTTGAGCCAGCGCTGGCTGCTTTTGCTGCGGGTTGCCATTGGAAATAGGGGCTGATGGGGCCGTCATGATACCCTGATCCCCCCATTCAACCGTCTTTTCCTGCATGTCCATCGCCCTGACCGCCTCCCAGACCCGTTTCCTGCGCGGCCAAGCCCACGACCTGAAGGCCCTGCTGCAGACCGGCGGCAAGGGAGTGACCCCGGCCTTCATCGCGGAGCTGAACGAAGTGCTGGAGCGCCACGAGCTGGTCAAGGTCAAGGTCGCAGCCGAGGACCGCGAGGCCCGGGACGCGATGATCGGCGAGATCGTCGAAGCCACCAACAGTGCGCTGGTGCAGCGCATCGGTCACGTTGCCGTGCTGTATCGCCCGAGCAGGGAGCAGCGCCAGATCGTGCTGCCGCGCGGCTGATCGCGCTACCGCCATGCAGCTGAACCACGAGCCGCCCGATTACGCCTACAGCCTGCGCGCTGCCGATGGCCGCTCGGCCAAGGTCAATGACACGGTGCTGGCCAGCAGCTTTCTGCTGACGCCGGACCAGCTGGTCGAACATTGGCCTGTCGCCGATGCGGCGGCGCTGACGGTGGCCGACCTGGAACCGGTGCTGGCACTGAGTCCTGCATTGATCGTGCTGGGAACCGGCGAGCGGCAGGTGTTTCCGTCGGCTGCGGTGATGGCCGCCTGCCTGTCGCGCGGGATCGGCCTGGAAGTGATGAACAACCCTGCCGCGGCGCGCACCTTCAACATCCTTGCCGGCGAAGGCCGCAAGGTGGCGGCCGCGTTCATCCTGGAAGGTTGAGGACCACCGCCGGGCATGGCCCGGCGCTACCTTGATGCGCATACGCCGGGCATGGCCCGGCGCTACCGTACCTGCCTGCGCTAGCGCGCTGGCAGGTACTGCTGCGGATCGACCGGCTTGCCGTTGTAGCGGATTTCAAAGTGCAGCATGTCGCGATTCGCGCCGGTGCGCCCCATCTCGGCAATCTGCTCACCCGCCTTCACGCTCTGTCCCTCGTTGACCAGGCGCTTGCGGTTGTGGCCGTAGGCCGACAGCCACTGGTCGCTGTGCTTGATGATGATCAGCTCGCCATAGCCGACCAGTCCGGCGCCCGAGTACACCACCACACCGTTGGCGGTGGCCTTGACGGCCTGCCCGCTGGTGCCGGCAATGTCGACGCCCTGCTTGGTTGCGTCGCCTGCCACGTAGCGGCCCACGATCGCGCCATCGGCTGGCCAGCGCCAGGCGATGTTGCTCTTCACCGGACCGGCCGGTGCCGTGGCCGGTGCCGTGCTGCCGCCGCTGCGCGGCGCGGTGACCACGGTGGTCGGTGCGCGGCCGCTGCTGGCCCCCGGCGGATACAGGCGGATGACCTGCCCCGGATAGATCGTCGACGGGTTGTCCAGGCTGTTCCACGCGATCAGATCGGCCGGGGTGATGTCGTGGATGCGGGCCAGCGCGTAGATCGTGTCGCCCTTGCGCACGACCACGGTCTGCCCCGGCTTGGCCACCGAAGTCTTGGGCGTAGTGACCGCCGCCCCGCCACCACTGCCATTGGGCCGCACCACCGTGGCAGTGCCACAGGCAGCCAGGCCGGAAACCAGCAGCACCAGCGCGCCGACGCGCACTCCCTTGCTCAGACGATCAGCACTCATGCGAACTTCGACCTCCATACAAGCCAGGCGATCAGCACCACCACCAACGCGGTGGCGATCCAGCCCAGCGGTTCAATCCAGCGACGCAGCGCCGCTTCGGCGCGCGCTCCACCGATGCGGATCACGGCAGCGAGCACATACACGCGCTTGCCGCGTCCGATCAGCATGCTCAGCAGGTACTGCGGCATCGGTACGCCGACGATACCCGATGCCCACGTGAAGACCTTCATCGGGATCGGCATGAAGCCGCCCAGGACCAGGAACGTGAACACCGCCCACGGCGATTCGGCCATCTTCTCCTGCACGGTGGTGATGCCCTGTTCGATTGCCGGCAACATGCCCAGCACTTCGAACAACGGCTTGATCGCCTCGAATGCGAAGTGACCCAGCGCATAGCCGACCACGGCACCGACCATCGAACCGGCCAGGCTGAGGGTCGCGAACCACCAGCCGCGCCGGGGTTGAGCCACGCACATCGGGGCCAGCATCACTTCCGGCATCACCGGAAAGATGATCGCCTCGAAAAAACTCAGCACCGTCAGGTAGGTCGGCGCGCGTTCGTGCGCCGCCCACTTCATCGCCCGCTCGTACAGCGGTCCGAAAATCTTCATGCAACCCTGCTCCGTGGATTCAATCCAGCATGCCAGACAGCAGCGGCACGAAGGTGACCGGTGCCAGCACGCGCTGTTCGACGCTGCCGTCGGCCCTGCGGTCCAGCTGCACCAGCGACTGTGCACTGGCACCGCCGACCGGCGCCACCAGCCGGCCACCTTCGGCCAGCTGCTCGATCAGTGCGTCGACCAGCGCCGGGGCCGCAGCTGTGACGACGATGGCATCAAACGGGCCGTGCTCGGCCCAGCCGACACGGCCGTCATCGTGCTTGGTGCGGATGTTCATGCCGAGTGCGCGGAACCGCTTGCGGGCCTGCCGCAGCAGGTCGCCGATGCGCTCCACGGTGTAGACCTCCAGACCCAGTGCACCAAGCACGGCGGCCTGGTAGCCGGAGCCCGTCCCCACTTCCAGCACCCGCTTGGGCGCCACCTGCACGACCGCTTCGGTCATCCGGGCCACCACCCAGGGTTGCGAGATGGTCTGGCCGTGGCCGATCGGCAGCGCGGTGTCTTCATAGGCCCGCGAGGCCAGGGCCTCGTCGATGAACAGATGGCGGGGCACCACCCGGATCGCGTTCAGCGTGGATTCGTCGACGATGCCGGCTTCGCGCAGGCGATCGACCAGACGATCGCGGACGCGCTGTGACGTCATGCCGATGCCGACGGCTTCCGGTTGCAGGCGCAGGCGTGGGCTCATGCCGGCTGGTCCAGCGCGGCGCTGAGACCGCCGACCCAGCTGGCCACTTTCTCAAGCGCCTGATAGCGGGTCAGATCCACCTGGATCGGGGTGATCGAGATATGCCCGGTACGCACCGCGTGGAAGTCGGTGCCGGGGCCGGAGTCCTGCTCGCGGCCCGCCGGACC
Organism: Stenotrophomonas maltophilia; assembly: GCF_025642255.1. NCBI lineage: Bacteria > Pseudomonadati > Pseudomonadota > Gammaproteobacteria > Lysobacterales > Lysobacteraceae > Stenotrophomonas > Stenotrophomonas maltophilia. The sequence goes on along the minus strand of NZ_CP106759.1, from coordinate 1,463,441 downwards.
GATCCAGTACACCTCGTTGCCGCGTGGATCCTTCTGCGGGATGCAGCCTTCGGCGCGATGGCGGTTGCCCAGCCGGGTGACTTCGAAACCCTTGACCTCGGTCCACGGCAGGTCGGGCACGTTGACGTTGAGGATGGTGTCCGCCGGCAGCGGGTCGGCCTTGAGGCGGGCGACGATTTCCACGGCGGCACGCGCCGCGGTCTCGAAGTGACGGGGATCGTGATTGCGGGTCACCAGGGACACCGCCACCGCGGGCAGGCCGAGGAAGCGCCCCTCCATCGCCGCCGAGACGGTTCCGGAATAGATCACGTCGTCACCCAGGTTGGCGGCGTTGTTGATGCCCGACACGACAATGTCGGGTTCGAACTCCAGCAGGCCGGTCAGCGCCAGATGCACGCAGTCGGTGGGCGTGCCGGCCACCGACACGGTGTAGTGATCGATGCGCTTGAGCCGGATGGGCAGGTCCAGGGTCAGTGAATTGCTGGCGCCTGAGCGATCGCGGTCGGGTGCGACCACCGTCACTTCGTGGCCGGCGTCACGCAGTACCGAGGCAAGCATCCGGATACCTGCGGCGTCGACGCCATCGTCGTTACTGACCAGAATTCGCATCTTCGATTTAACCGCTTGATTTTCCAAGAATTCGATTCCGTCACCGTGCGGTGTTGGCGGGACCGTCGTGCTTCCCTGCGGAAGCCGACGACCCTGCAGGGGCATCGTCTATTGTGCCGCATGCGAGCCGCAGGTCCTACCCTGCCGGCGGTCACGACTGGCCTCGCATTGCGATAGGCAGGCCCGCGTCACCGGTTTACCCTGTGCGCATGTCGCATCCAGAAGACGAAGACCCTGCCGCGCTCTTCCGCGCGGCCATCGGCGAAGTGACGCCGCTGCGCAAAGAGGCCGAACCCGCGCCGGCCGCTGCCCGGCCGAAGCCGCGCGCGCGCATGGCCGAACGCGACGAGGCCGAGGCCGCCGGCGAGTTCGCCCGGCTGTTGCGCGACAGCGCACCGCTGGAAGCCGGGGATGTGGCCAGCTACCGGCGCGACGCCCTTCCGCCGCGGCTGTTCCAGCGTCTCAAGCGCGGCCAGTACTCGGTGCAGGACGAGCTGGATCTGCATGGCGCGACCGCAGCGCAGGCCGAGGCCATGCTGCGCCAGTTCCTGCTGGAGGCGCACGCACATGAGTATGGCTGCGTGCGCATCATCCACGGCAAGGGACTGCAATCCGACGGTGGTGCGCCGGTCCTGAAGAATCTGGTCGACCGGCTGCTGCGCCTGCGCAATGATGTGCTTGCCTTCCATTCGGCGCCGACCAGCCAGGGCGGAACGGGTGCCGTACTGGTGCTGCTGTCCCGGCGCTGATGCAATCCGCTCAGGACTGCGCCGCGTCCTCGACCGGCCCGAGCTCGTGCAGGACCGCGGTGGCGTAGCAGCCCGGCGGCAGCGCGAACGACAGCTCAAGCACATCTTCCGCCAGCCACTGGTACTGCAGCAGCGCAGGACGCAGGCGCAACGCGCGGCGCTCCTGCTTCAGCCGTGCCTCTTCCAGTCCGGCACGCAGCGCCTTCGATTCCTCGTCGTCGAGCGCACGCAGTTCGAGCTCGCGGGCGGCGCCGGTACTGCGCAGCTCGCCCTCTCCCCACAACGGCGCGCTGGGATGGATATCGAACCCGGCCAGCCGCGCTGCCAGTGCATCGGTGTAAGGCTCCGGACCAAACACGCTGCGGCTGCCATCCAGCATCCACACCTCACCGTCCAGCGGCTGGTCCCAGACACCCTGCTCCACGCGTGCGGCAAGCACGCGATTGAACAGTGCCGAACGCGCAGCCGACAGCAGCAGCGAGCGCTGGTCCTTGCGCATGCGGCGGCCACCGAACATCGCCAGCGCTGCCGGAACGTTGCCGCCATCGCGGCCGAAACGCTGCTCGCCGAACCAGTTCGGCAAACCACGATCGGCAATCTGCTGCAGGCGTTCGCTGATTGCGACCGCATCGCCGCGTACCTGGCGCAGCACCAGCCTGAAACGATTGCCGGCCAGCGCGCCACGCTGCAGCTTGCGGTTGTGCCAGGTTGCATCGAGCACTTCGATATCATCGCTGGCCAGCAGCGCCAGATCCGGCGCGACGCGCTTGGGCAGATGCACACTGAAGCGCTGGGTGGTGACCGCGTGGCGATCCTTCATCCCGGCATAGCTGACCGCCATCTCCGGCAAGCCAGCCCACTTGGCCAGCACCTTGGCCACATGCACGGTGTTGGCACCGCGCTTGCGGACATGCAGCAGCAGATGCTCGCCCTCGCCCGTGGCCTCAAAGGCCGGCAGCTCGTCGACCTGGAAATCCTCCGGCGTGGTGCGGATGCGCGCCTGCAGCAGCGGCGCACCGAAGGCGAGCGGCAGCGGAATCATACCGCCACCAGCAGGACCACAGCCTGTGCCGCGATGCCTTCACCGCGACCGGTGAAGCCAAGCTTCTCCGACGTGGTGGCCTTTACGCTGACCGCATCCAGTGGCAGCTGCAACAGTGCCGCGATGCATTCACGCATTGCCAGCGCATGCGGCCCGACCTTCGGTCGTTCACAGATCACGGTGACATCAGAGTTGCCGACGCACCAGCCACGCTCACGCAGGAGAGCGTCGCAGTGGCGGACGAAGTCGCTGCTGTCGGCCCCCTTCCAGCGATCATCGCTGGGCGGAAAGTGCTGGCCGATGTCGCCCAGCGCCAGCGCGCCGAGCATGGCGTCACACAGCGCGTGCAGGATCACGTCGCCATCGCTGTGCGCGAGCACACCGTGGCTGTGCGGCACGCGCACGCCTCCCAGCATGATGTGGTCACCCTCACCAAAGGCGTGGACGTCGTAGCCCTGGCCGATGCGGACGGGCGGGAACGGAGCAGTGCTCATGGATGCAACCCTTGCAGCAGGGCCGCGCGGGCGTTCAGCCGGCGCGGCGGGAAAGTACGAATTCGAAGCGGTCCAGGTCGGCCGGCGTGGTGACCTTGAAGTTGTCCTCGCTGCCTTCAACCAGCAGCGGGCGCTGGCCCTGGCGTTCCATGGCCATGGCTTCGTCGGTGACGTCCACGCCGGACGCAGCGGCGTCGGTCAGCGCGCGGATCAACTGATGGCGGCGGAACAGCTGCGGAGTCAGCGCGCGCCACAGGCGCTCGCGTGGCTCGGTGCCGTCGATGCCACCATCGTCACCGGCCCGCTTCAGGGTGTCGCGTACCGGCGCGGCAAGAATGGCCCCGACCGGATCGGTACGGCCAACCTCCAGCAGGCGGCCCAGGTCGGCCAGCGACAGATTGGGCCGCGCAGCATCGTGCACCAGCACGAACTCGTCGGCACGGACGCTCTCCGGCAGCGCGAGCAGGCCGGCCAGCACGGAGGCGGCGCGGGTCGCCCCGCCCGTGCAGGTCAGCACGGGCTTGCCGGCCCATTCGCTCCAGCCCGGCCAATCCGCGTCATTCTCGCCGATCACCACCATCGCGCCGGCAACGGCCGGATGGGCCAGCAGTGCCTGCAGGGTGTGGGCCAGCAGCATCTGCCCGCCCGCCTGCAGATACTGCTTGGGCAGTGGCGCACCGAAGCGGGCACCACGACCGGCAGCGGGAACCACCACCCAGATCGCCGCGCTCATGGCACGTCCGCCGGGTGGTCGCCCGCCTGTTCGGGCATCGCCACCGGCGGCTGCGCCGGACGAACCGGCGCGTCGTCGACCACCCGGTAGAACTTCTCGCCGGGCTTGATCATGCCCAGCTCACTGCGTGCGCGCTCTTCGATGGCGGACTGGCCTTCCTTGAGGTCCTTCACTTCGGCAGCCAGCGCATCATTGCGCTGCTGCAGACCTTCGTTGTCCCGTTCCTGGCCGGCAACCTGGGCTTCGAGCATCATCACTTCCCCCGAATTGCCCGGGCCGAACCAGAAACGGTACTGCAGCCATGCCAGCAGCAGGGCCAGCACCAGCAGCAGCCAGCGCCAATCGCGCATGGCCTCAGCGCTTCAGCGAAACGAACGCGTCACGACCGGCGTAACGCGCGCCGGCACCGAGGGCTTCCTCGATGCGCAGCAGCTGGTTGTACTTGGCCACGCGATCGCTGCGGCACAGCGAGCCGGTCTTGATCTGGGTGGCAGTGGTCGCCACGGCGATGTCGGCGATGGTGGTGTCTTCGGTTTCACCCGAACGGTGCGAGACGACAGCGGCATAACCGGCACGGTCAGCCATCGCAATCGCTTCCAGGGTTTCACTCAGGGTGCCGATCTGGTTGACCTTGATCAGGATGGCATTGGCAGTACCGGAGTCGATGCCCTCCTGGAAGATCTTCGGATTGGTCACGAACAGGTCATCGCCCACCAGCTGCACCTTCTTGCCGATGCGATCGGTCAGCAGCTTCCAACCCGCCCAGTCGTTCTCGGCCAGGCCGTCCTCGATGGTGATGATCGGGTACTGCGCGGCCCAGTCGGCAAGGAAGTCGACGAACTGCTCGGAGGTCAGGCGCTTGTTCTCGCCGACCAGGTTGTACTTGCCGTTCTCGAAGAACTCGCTGGAGGCCACGTCCAGACCCAGCAGCACGTCCTCGCCCGCGGTGTAGCCGGCCTTGCCGATCGCTTCGAGAATGGTGTCCAGCGCCTCGACGTTGCTGCGGAAGTCCGGTGCGAAGCCGCCTTCGTCACCGACCGCGGTGCTCAGGCCATGCCCCTTCAGCACCGACTTCAGCGAGTGGAAGATCTCGGTGCCGGCGCGCAGCGCTTCGGAGAACGAAGTGAAGCCGACCGGCAGCACCATGAACTCCTGGAAATCGACGTTGTTGTCGGCATGCGCGCCGCCGTTGATGATGTTCATCATCGGCACCGGCAGCGACGGGGTCACGCCGGTCCTGCCGGCCAGGTACTGCCACAGCGCCTGCTTGCTGGATGCTGCGGCGGCGTGCGCGGCCGCCATCGAGACACCGAGCAGCGCGTTGGCGCCCAGACGGCCCTTGTTCTCGGTGCCATCAAGGTCGATCAGGCGGCGGTCCAGGCCGGACTGGTCGGTGGCCTCGAAGCCCTTCAGCGCGGCAGCGATGGTCGTGTTGACGTTGTCGACGGCCTTGCGCACGCCCTTGCCCAGGTAGCGGGTCTTGTCGCCGTCACGCAGCTCGACCGCTTCCTTGGTACCGGTCGAGGCGCCGGAGGGAACCGCGGCACGACCGAACGAACCGTCCTCCAGGGTGACTTCGGCTTCCAGCGTGGGATTGCCACGGCTGTCGAGGATTTCACGGGCGTGGATGCTGCGGATCGTACTCATGGTCGGGCCGGTTACCTGTATGGAGAGGGGGCGACAAAACGAATGCCGCGTGATTATCCCCGGCTGCCCGCCCGTTGCCAAATGGCATTGCTGGCCAGCAGCGGATCGCGGACGGATGCGAGCACCGGCAGGCTGATCACCAGCCCCAGCAGAGCGAGCAGCAGCGCCGCAATTGCCGCCATTCCCCGGCCTCGCTGCAGTCGCCAGGCCAGCACCGAAGCCACGCCGCTGCCCAGGCCGGACAGGGCCAGCATGCCTATCGCCAACAACAGCGCGGGCTGTGCCTCACGCAGGGTCTGGTCCCCATCACCAGGGGATCCGGAGGCCGACAGAAACACCAGCAGGCCAACCGCCATCCCGCCCCAGGCAAGCACAGCCAATACCAGCGAGATCGCCCCCAGCGGCCATCGGTGCCAGTGCGGAGGCCTGTTCATCGCAGCACCTTCGAGCCCACGTGCCTCGAGTTGCAGCCCGCCTTGGTTCCCGCGCAGCCCGCGCGGGACCCTGCTCCCGCCCAGGTCAGGCGCGCGCTTCCTGCAACAACTGGCCACCGGCCTTGCGCTCGCGTGCGGCGCGGATGAAGCCGATGAACAGCGGGTGGCCGTCACGCGGCGTGGACAGGAACTCCGGATGCGCCTGGCAGGCCAGGAACCAGGGATGCGCATCGCGCGGCAGCTCGACCACTTCCACCAGGGTGTCGTCCATCGACTTGCCGGCGATCACCAGGCCGGCGTCTTCCAGCTGGGTGCGGTAACGGTTGTTGAACTCATACCGGTGGCGGTGGCGCTCGGCCACCACGTCCTTGCCGTACAGCTCACGCGCCAGCGTGCCCGGCTTCAGGCGCTGCTCCTGCAGGCCCAGACGCATGGTGCCGCCCAGGTCGCTCTTGTCGTCGCGCTTCTCGACGTCACCGGCAGCGGTGCGCCACTCGGTGATCAGGCCGATCACCGGATTTGGCGACTGGCGATCATTCTCGGTGCTGTTGGCACCTTCGAGGCCGACCACGTTGCGCGCGTAATCGACCACGGCCGCCTGCATGCCGTAGCAGATGCCGAAGTACGGCACCTGGTTCTCGCGGGCGAACTTCGAGGTCAGCACCTTGCCTTCGAAACCACGGTCGCCGAATCCGCCCGGCACCAGGATGCCATCGACATCGGCCAGCGCGGCCATGTCCGTGCCTTCCAGGTCCTGCGCTTCCAGCCACTTCAGATTGACCCGGGTGCGCTGGCGCAGGCCACCATGCTTGAGTGCTTCGCCGACCGACTTGTATGCATCCTGGTGGTCGACGTACTTGCCGACCACGGCGATGGTCACCTCGTCGAGCGGATGCAGCGTGGCGTCGACCGCGTCCTCCCACACCGACAGATCGACAGGACCGGCCTTGTCAGCGAGCTTCAGCTGGTTGACGACAATCTCATCCAGGCCCTGCGCATGCAGTCCCGAAGGGATGCGATACAGCACATCCACGTCCGGCACGCTGATCACGGCGCGTTCGGAAACGTTGGTGAACTGGGCGATCTTGCGACGCTCCGAATCGGGCACGGCCTGCTCCGAACGGCACAACAGCACATCCGGCTGGATGCCGATCGAACGCAGCTCCTTCACCGAGTGCTGGGTCGGCTTGGTCTTCAGTTCGCCGGCCGCGCCGATGTACGGCACCAGGGTGAGGTGCATGAACAGCGCCTTCTCCGGACCACGCTCGGTACGCACCTGGCGGATCGCCTCCAGGAACGGCAGCGATTCGATGTCGCCGACGGTGCCGCCGATCTCGACCAGGGCGACGTCATAGCCTTCGGTGGCTTCGTCGATGCAACGACGGATCTCGTCGGTAATGTGCGGAATGACCTGCACGGTCGCGCCAAGGTAATCGCCGCGACGCTCCTTGCGGATCACGTTCTCGTAGATGCGACCGGTGGTGACCGAATTCTTGCGGCTCAGGCGCGTCCGCACAAACCGCTCGTAGTGGCCCAGATCGAGATCGGTCTCGGCACCGTCGTCGGTGACATAGACCTCGCCGTGCTGGAACGGGCTCATGGTGCCCGGATCAACGTTGATATAGGGGTCGAGCTTCATCATCGTGACCTTCAGGCCACGGGCTTCGAGAATGGCGGCCAGCGACGCAGCGGCAATGCCTTTGCCGAGCGAGGACACCACGCCGCCGGTTACGAAAATCAAGGGAGTCATGGCTGCAAGCATCCTGTCTGGAAATGGAAAACGACAGCGCCACGCACGCCCTGGGGGCGGACATGGCGCTTGAAGGGGGTTTTCCGGTTCGCTGGGGCAGCGAGGGAGGTGCCGATCCGTGCGGCGGCTGGCGCCAGACGGTAACCATCGCGCGAGGTCGGGGCAACCGCGCCGGTCACATCGACCGTCACCTGCGACCCGCATTGCTGGAGGCCACGCATGGCCGTGCCAGCCCATTCGCAAATGGTGGACACGCACTACTCCCGGAAAGCCATAGTTTACAGATAGATGGCCGCCAACCCAAGAGGCTTGTGCAGGCCGACCGAACGAAAAACGCCCCCTTGCGGGGGCGTGGCGTCGCCAGAAGTCCTCTTCTACAGGGCTTCCGTGGGAAAGGAAGGGTGCGCGTGCGCTCAGCGCTTCTTGCGCGCCTCTTCCTCTTCTTCCTGCTGCGGAACCGGCTGGCCCTTGGCCTTCAGCTCCGCATTGGCCTGCGCGCGGCGCTTGGCCTTGGCGTCGGCTTCGGCCTGTGCCTTGTCGGCCTGGTCACCCTGCTGCGGGGCCGGCTGGCCGGCGTTCTGCGCCATCACCAGCGGCACCGCAACGGCGGCAGCGGCCAGGATCGCAATGGTCAGCAACTTCTTCATGGAGTCCTCCTCGCGGTATGGCTGGGACATGGGGACGCTGGCGTCCGGATTCCAGCGGCTGCCATTTTACCCCCTCCCCGGTGGCGAGGCTGAACCGCAGGCGTGCAAATTCGCCGCCCAGACCGCACACTTGCGCGTCGCTCCGCGCTTTAGAACATAGATGAACGCCCGCTATAACGCCGCCGATATTGAAGTCCTGTCCGGCCTTGACCCGGTCAAGCGCCGTCCCGGCATGTATACCGACACCGCGCGCCCCAACCACCTGGCGCAGGAAGTGATCGACAACTCGGTGGACGAGGCCCTCGCCGGCCACGCCCGCTCGATCGAGATCACCCTGTACAAGGACGGCAGCGTGGAGGTCAGCGATGACGGCCGTGGCATGCCGGTGGACATCCATCCGGAAGAGAAGATCCCGGGTGTCGAGCTGATCCTGACCCGCCTGCACGCGGGCGGCAAGTTCAGCAACAACAACTACACCTTCTCCGGCGGCCTGCACGGCGTCGGCGTCAGCGTGGTCAACGCGCTGTCGACCCTGGTGGAGGTGCACATCAAGCGTGAAGGTGCCGAACACCGCATCACCTTCCGTAACGGTGACCGCGCCACGCCGCTGGAAGTGGTGGGCACGGTCGGCAAGAAGAACACGGGCACCCGCGTGCGCTTCTGGCCCGACCCGAAGTACTTCGATACGCCGAAGTTCGCGGTGCGCGCGCTCAAGCATCTGCTGCGCGCCAAAGCGGTGTTGTGCCCGGGCCTGACCGTGAAGCTGACCGACGAAGCCACCGGCGAAGTCGACACCTGGTACTACGAGGACGGCCTGCGCGACTACCTGAAGCTGGAGCTGGGCGAGCGCGAAATGCTGCCGGCCGACCTGTTCGTCGGCAACCTGAAGAAGGACACCGAAGTGGTGGACTGGGCCGTGGCCTGGCTGCCGGAAGGCGAGCTGGTCCAGGAAAGCTACGTCAACCTGATCCCGACTGCCCAGCACGGTACCCACGTCAACGGCCTGCGCACCGGCCTGACCGAGGCGCTTCGCGAGTTCTGCGACTTCCGCAACCTGCTGCCGCGTGGCGTGAAGCTGGCGCCGGAAGACGTGTGGGACCGCGTGTCGTTCGTGCTGTCGCTGAAAATGACCGATCCGCAGTTCAGCGGGCAGACCAAGGAACGCCTGTCCTCGCGGCAGGCCGCCGGTTTCGTGGAAGGTGCCGCGCACGATGCATTCAGCCTGCTGCTGAACCAGAACGTGGAACTGGGCGAGAAGATCGCGCAGATCGCCATCGAGCGCGCCAGCGCACGCCTGAAGACCGAAAAGCTGGTGGTCCGCAAGAAGGTCACCCAGGGCCCTGCCCTGCCGGGCAAGCTGGCCGACTGCATCAGCCAGGACCTGTCGCGTACCGAACTGTTCCTGGTGGAAGGTGATTCGGCAGGCGGCAGCGCCAAGCAGGCACGCGACAAGGATTTCCAGGCGATCATGCCGCTGCGCGGCAAGATCCTGAACACCTGGGAAGTCTCCTCCAACAGCGTGCTGGCCTCGGAAGAAGTGCACAACCTGGCCATCGCCATCGGCTGCGATCCGGGCAAGGATGACATCAGCGGCCTGCGCTACGGCAAGGTGGTGATCCTGGCCGACGCCGACTCGGACGGCCTGCACATCGCCACCCTGTTGACGGCGCTGTTCCTGAAGCACTTCCCGGCGCTGGTCGACGCCGGCCACGTGTTCGTGGCAATGCCGCCGCTGTTCCGCATCGACGTGGGCAAGCAGGTCTTCTACGCGCTGGACGAGGAAGAAAAGCGCTCCATGCTGGACAAGATCGAGCGCGAGAAGATCAAGGGCGCGGTCAACGTGACCCGGTTCAAGGGCCTGGGCGAAATGAACCCGTCGCAGCTGCGTGAGTCCACCATCCACCCGGACACCCGTCGCCTGGTGCAGCTGACCGTGGACGATCGCGAGCAGACCCGTTCGCTGATGGACATGCTGCTGGCCAAGAAGCGGGCGTCTGACCGCAAGGGCTGGCTGGAGACCAAGGGCGATCTGGCGTCGCTGGAAGTCTGACCCCAGCGCGGGCCGGGGCCGTTTCCTGTCGGGAAACGGCTCTGGCTGCATGGCCTGGCAGTACCGGTTCAGGCCGCCCACCGGGGCATTACACCCCCATCGGCAAACCCTGCGGGTCCATAATGCGCGCTCATCCGCGTGGACCACCGCATTGCCCAGCCACTCGCTGCTGTTCCCCGGCCTGCCGCTGCACAGCACGCGGCTGGTCCTGAGCCCGATCCGTCGTGATGACGCTGCTGCGTTGTTCACGCTGCAATCCAACCCGGCGGTCATGCGCTGGTGGAACCATCCTGCCTGGAAACGGCCGGGCGAAGCCCGCGAACAGATCGACGACGACCTCGCCGCACACGCCATCGGCACCCAGCTCAAGCTGGCCGTGCGCGAATCGCTGGAAGGGCCGTTGCTGGGCATCTGCGTGGTGTTTGCCGTCGATCGCGATGCTGCGCGTGCCGAGATCGGCTATCTGCTGGCACCTGAGGTCCAGGGCCGGGGCTACATGCATGAGGCGTTGCAGCAGGTGCTGGCCTACCTGTTCCGGACGCTGCGCCTGCATCGCGTCGAAGCCGAGATCGATCCGCGCAATGCGGCCTCCGCGCACGTGCTTGAACGCCTCGGCTTCCATCGTGAGGGCCTCCTGCGCCAACGCTGGCGCATCCAGGGCGAGTTGGCGGACTCGGCTGTGTACGGGCTGCTGGCCGATGACGAAGCCGCGAGCGCCCTGCCCACTTGACCCAATCTGGCCGCAACCGACGACAACGCCCGGCCATGGCTTTGGACACATACGGCGCGGCACCCTGGAGGCCTAGCATCGAAACCCCCTTCCGCTGCCGATCCGGTGCCATGAAGTCCCTGCTGCACACTGCCGCGCTCTGCGTCGGCCTGCTCATTGCTCCTGCCAGCGTGCTGGCCGCGCCCGCCGCCGAATCCAAGCCCGACGCCAGGGACGACAAGACCGAAGCACCTGCGCTGCCGGCCGACGCCTCCACCCGCCAGAGCATCCGCCTGGCGGGCCGCACGCTCGACTACACCGCCACCGTGGGGACCCTGCCGGTACGTGACGAGAAGGGCAAGGTGATCGCCGATGTGGTGTTCACCGCCTACACGATGCCCGGCAAGGACCGGCCGGTGACCTTCGCGCTCAACGGCGGGCCCGGCGCGTCCTCGGTGTATCTCAATCTGGGCGCCATCGGCCCGAAGGTCGTGACCTTCGGCTCGGAGGGCGACAGCGCGTCGGCGCCGGCCACGCTGCATGACAATCCGGGAACGTGGCTGGACTTCACCGACCTGGTCTTCATCGACCCGGTCGGCACCGGCTTCAGCCGTGCCCGCATCGGCGATGACGAAGCCAAGAAGGCACTGTACAACCCCAGTGCCGACATCGAGTACCTGTCGCGATCGATCTACGACTGGTTGCTGCGCAACCAGCGCATGGCGTCGCGCAAGTATCTCACCGGTGAGAGCTACGGTGGCTACCGCGGCCCACGCATCACCCACTACCTGCAGACGCGGCTGGGCGTTGCGATGAACGGCCTGGTGCTGGTCTCGCCGTACCTGAGCCCGACCCTGGAAGACAACGCCGACGTCTCGCCGATGGCGTGGATGCAGACGCTGCCGTCGATAGCAGCGGCGCACCTGGAGCGCCAGGGCCGCCTGACCGACGCGGCGATGCGTGAGGTGATCGAGTACACCCGCGGCGATTACGCCACCGCCCTGATGAAGGGCCGCAGCGATCCGCAGGCCACCGAGGCGATGCTGCGCCGGGTCACCGAGCTGACCGGGCTGGACCCGCAGTTCGTGCGTCGTGCCGGCGGCCGCCTGGAAACCCAGGCCTATCTGCGCGAAGTGTTCCGCGACAAGGGCACGCTGGGCAGCCGCTACGACTCGAACGTGACGGCGTTTGATCCGTTCCCGAACGATCCGGAACAGCGCGCCAACGATCCCCTGCTCGACAGCATCATCGCGCCAACCACCACCGCGATGGTCGACTTCGTCACCCGCGTGGTGGGCTGGAAGGTCGATGCGCGCTACCAGGCATTGAACTACGAGGTGAACCGGCTGTGGGACCGCAACGGCGACCTGCGCCAGGGTGCGGTGACCCAGCTGCGCCAGGCGGTGGCGATCGATCCGAATCTGCAGGTGCTGATCGCGCACGGCTGGAATGACCTGTCATGCCCGTTCATGGGCTCGATCCTGACCGTGGACCAGATGCCGGCGATGGGCAGCAACCCGGACCGCGTGCAGGTGCGCAGCTACCCGGGCGGGCACATGTTCTACAGCCGTGCCGACAGCCAGGCGGCATTCCGCAAGGATGTGCAGGCACTGTTCCAGCGCAACTGAGGGGTTCGGCCGCGCCTGCGGCCCGGCGCCCGCTGACGGCAACAGCAACGGCAAAAGCCGGGTTTCCGTGGGCTGGCGAGGTTCCTGCTGCTGTTGGTGGGTGTCGACCTTGGTCGACACGCTGGATACGGAAAAACGATCTGCCCATGAAAAAAGCCCGCCGGAATCCGGCGGGCTTTTTCATTTCCGGGGTCAGATCCCTATCTGCAGGGAAAGGGCTCTGACCCCAGGGTTGCTGGCATCAGGTCCAGCCGAACAGCTCGAACAGCTTCAGGATCAGGTACGCACAGCCGCCTGCCGCCGGGATGGTCAGGATCCAGGCCCAGACGATGCGCTCGATCACGCCGAACTTCAGCGAACGCGGATTCTTGGCAAAGCCCACGCCCATGATCGCGGTGGAGATGCTGTGCGTGGTCGAGACCGGCATGCCGAAATGGGCGGCCAGGGTCAGGATGGTGGCCGAGCTGGTCTCCGCCGCGAAGCCGTGGATCGGATGCAGCTTGACCATCTTGTGGCCCAGCGTCTTGATGATCTTCCAGCCACCCGAAGCCGTACCGGCGGCCATCACCACCGCACAGGTCAGCACGATCCACATCGCGATGCCGTCACCGGCCTGCGCATCCGGGTGCATGAAGGCCAGCCAGGACGGCAGGTTGTCCAGTGCACCGGTGGCTTCGGCACCGATCAGGGTCATGGCGATGATGCCCATGGTCTTCTGTGCGTCGTTGTGCCCGTGTGCGAAGCCCATGTAGGCGGCCGAGACGATCTGCGCCTTGCCGAAGAAGGCATTGACCCAGCGCGGACGGGCCAGGCGGCCGATCGCACCACCGATCCTGGCCAGACCCGCAATCAGGCCCCACAGCAGCACCATCACCACGATGCCCAGCAGGAAGCCGGCAATCGGCGAGGTGATCATCGGCACGAACACCTTCCACAGCAGGCCCTTGTTCTGCGCCCAGCTGCCGAGCCGCTCGGACCAGATCAGCGCATCCCAGTTGTTGTGGGCGGCCGCCAGGCCGGCGCCGCACAGGCCACCGATCAGGGCGTGCGAGGACGAGGACGGCAGCCCCTTCCACCAGGTGATCAGGTTCCAGATGATGCCGCCCAGCAGGGCGCACAGGATCACCTGCGGGGTGACATCGACCACGTTGGTGTTGAGCAGGCCCGACGCGATGGTCAGCGCCACCGCCGTACCGGTCAGGGCACCGATCAGGTTCATGAAGGCGGCGAGCATCACCGCCCAGCCGGGCGAGAGCACCTTGGTCGCCACCACGGTGGCGATGGAGTTGGCGGTGTCGTGGAAGCCGTTGATGAACTCGAAGACGAGCGCAGCCAGGATCACCACCAGGACGAGGGTCAACATGCGGCGGCGTCCGTCAGCTGTTCTTCAGCACGATCTGGTACGCCACCACGCCGGCCTCGCGGCAACGGTCGATGGCTTTTTCCAGGATCTCGAAGAATTCCTTGAGCAGGAACATCTGCAGGTTGTCCAGGCGCCCGGAATAGATGTCACGGTACAGCTCCAGCATCAGCCGGTCGGCCTCGTTCTCCAGCGAGCGCAGCTTCTCGTTGAGCGCGGTCATCCGGTCCAGGTTCATGTGGCGCAGGTCGGCCACCATCTCCACCACCACGCCGGCGGCCTGCTCCAGCATCGCCGCGCGCGGCGCGAAGTCGATGTGCTCCAGGTGGGTCGTGGCCAGCGAATAGCGATCGGCGAACTTCTCGATCTGCTTGGGGATCTTGTACAGCGCCGACCCCAGCGCTTCGATGTCTTCACGCTCGATCGGCGTCATGAAGCTGTCCACCAGCGCCTGGCTGATCTTGTCCGACGCCGCGCGCTCGCGCAGGCGGGCCAGCTTGAAGGCGTCCAGCGCGGGCTGGCGGTCGGCCTCGCGCAGCATGGAATGCAGCGCCTTGGCGGCGTCGGAGGCCGCGACGGCAGCCTCATCGAGCAGGGTGTAGAACTGTTTGCCGGAACCGAAAATGGTCTGCAGAGAGAACATTGAGAAACCTGTCAGCCGTCGCGGGAAGGACGGCACCGGACGGAATTATGACGGCTAGATGACCATCTCGGGTATCCCCGCCCCCTTTCCGGGGGTGGAACCCGCCAACCTGAACAGGCAGTTGCCACCTTGCCACGGCCCTTTGCTAAGATGCCAACGCGCCCTCGGGCGCACCTTATGGACGACGACCCTTATCCCCCAGCGCCGCGCCGGACTTCGCTCCTGAGCGCCTGCCGCCATCGCAAGCACCCGCCCTCCCTGCCACCAACCGGGGACGACGCCCGTGTTTGAAATGATCCTGATTGTCTTCGCGCTGGTTCTGTTGAACGGCTTCTTCGCCATGTCCGAGATGTCGGTCATGACCTCGCGCAAGAGCCGTCTCAAGCAGATGGCCGGCAGCTCCAAGCGCGCCGCCAAGGCCCTGGAGCTGTCCGAAAAGCCCGAGAGCTTCCTGTCCACGGTCCAGATCGGCATCACCGTCATCGGCGTGCTGACCGGCTACCTGGGCGGCGACGCCATCGGCGACGCCATTGCCGGCTGGCTGCAGGGCCTGATGCCCGGCTTCGCCTACGCCTCCCAGGTCGGCACCACGCTGGCCGTGACCCTCATCACCTTCGTGACCCTGATCTTTGGTGAGCTGGTGCCCAAGCGGCTGGCCCTGACCCGCTCCGAGGCCATTGCCAGCCTGGTGGCCATGCCGATGAGCTGGCTGGCCAAACTGGCCCTGCCCTTCGTCTGGCTGCTGTCCAGGACGACCCAGCTGGTGCTGAAGGCACTTGGCCTGGGCAAGGACGAAGCCGCCTCGGTGACCGAAGAGGAGATCCGCATGCTGGTGGCCGAAAGCCACGAGGCAGGTGTGATCGACACCCATGAGCGCGACATGATGAACCGCGTGATGCGGCTGGGCGATCGCACCGCCGACAGCCTGATGACGCCGCGCAACCGGATCGCCTGGCTGGACACGCAGGCCGGCCTGGACCGCAACCTGGAAATCATGGCCGAGCATGAGTTCTCGCGCTATCCGGTCTATCGCGACAACGACATGGATGTGGTTGGTGTGCTTGAACTGAAATCGCTGGCGACCCGCATGGCACGCGGCGACAACGCGCTGTTCCAGACCCTGCGCGAGCCGTTGTACGTTTCCGAGTCCACCCATGCGATGAAGCTGCTGGAGATCTTCCGGGAAGAACAGCAGTCGATGGCGCTGGTCGTCGACGAATACGGCGAGATCCAGGGACTGGTCACCATCAGCGACCTGATGGGCGCAGTGGTCGGCCGCCTGCAGGCGGTGGAGAATGCCGACGAGGACGCACTGGTGGTGACCCGTGAGGACGGCTCGCTGCTGGTGGACGGCTCGCTGCCGGTGGACGACCTCCGCGAGCTGATCGGCAGCAACGAGCTTCCCGACGCCGAAGAGGGCGACTACTACACCCTAGCCGGCATGTGCATCCACTACTTCGGCCGCATCCCGCACGCGGGCGAGTACTTCGACTGGGCCGGCTGGCGCTTCGAGATCGTCGACCTGGACGGTGCACGTGTGGACAAGCTGCTGCTGCGCACGCTGTCGGACGAGCAGGCCGATGAGCTCACCGCCTGAGTCCGGCCCGCGCCACGCAGCACCTGCCTATCGCAACGAAGGCATCCGCACGCTGCTGGAAATGTTCGCCTGGGGTGATCCGGCCCAGCACATGAAGCTGGGCCAGATCCTGCAGGATCTGCAGCAGAGCGCCTTCGGCGTTTTCCTGTTCGTGGCGATCCTGCCATCGTTCATCCCGATTCCGGGGCTGGGCGGTGCGGTCAGTGGCCCCCTGGTGATCCTCATCGGCCTGCAGATGCTGTGCTGCATGCGGCGCCCCTGGCTGCCGGGCTTCATTGCCCGCCGCGGGCCGAAGCGCGGCACCATGCACCGGTTCCTGGACCGCATCGACCGCCCGCTGCGGCGCTTGGACCGCATGCTCAAGCCACGCCTGCCACAGCTGCTCAAGCCGCTGCCGGCCCACGCGTTCACCGGCGCACTGCTGGTCCTGCTGGGCATCCTGCTGTCGCTGCCGATCCCGTTCACCAACTATCTGTTCGGCTTCCAGCTGCTGTTGTTCTCGCTGGCCCTGCTCGAGCGCGACGGCGCGCTGATGCTGGTCAACTGGATCGGAGCATTGGCGGCAATCGCGTTCTTTGGTTTCAGTTCCGGCCAACTCGTGAGCTACACCGTCGAACTGTTCCAGCGCTGGTTCTGAACCGGGCCCATCAACGCAGGTCGACGAAACCGTTGTCGGCAAGCTGGCCTGGCTCATCCTGTACCGCAGACAGCACGAACGTCAGCGCCCTGCCCAGCAGCGTGCCCGGTCCATCCCAGTACTCGGCCGATTCAGCCTGCACGTGGATGAGCCGAAGGTTCGGATCGTCCTTGCCGCCGGGGAAGAACAGCTTCATCGCTGGCGACCACAGCGCTTCCACCTTGGCCCGATCGTCGACGATGCGCGCATTGCCCGCCACGGACACATAGGTGTTCTTCGACGTCGAAGCGTAGGCCACGTTGACCCGCGGATTGAGCGCGATTTCCGCCACTTTCGGGCTGTCGGCTGCAGTAGCGAACCAGAGGTCACCATCGAAGGCGACCTGCTGGGTGCCGAGCGGACGGCTGTACAGGCGACCATCGACACCGACCGTGGTGAACATCGCCACCTCCACGTCCTTGATCAGTTCGGCCAGCTGGGCGATGTGTTCTGCGCGGGAATCCGACATGGGGAGCTCCAGGGGTAGGGAGCCCCCATCAGACGCGGAAGGTCTGCAATGCGCCGTGATGCAATCGTTCAGCCCGCGTGGCGATCGTGCCACGCCCGCATGGTCAGCTCGAACGAGCGCAGCCTCGCGCGATGGTCATACAGATTGGCGGTGAGCATCAGTTCGTCAGGTCGATGGCGTTGGACGAACGCGGCGATACCCTCGGCCACCTGCTGCGGATCACCCAGCACCGTGCACGCCAATGCCCGCTCGACACCCAGTTTCTCGTGCGGCTCCCAGAACGATTCGATGTCGTCGATCGGTGCCGGGATCTTGCCGGGACGCCCCCGGCGCAGATTGACGAAGCTCTGCTGCTGGCTGGTGAACAGGCGGCGCGATTCGGCTTCGCTGTCGCTGGCCACCACGTTCAATGCCAGCATCGCGTGCGGTTGCTTCAACGTGGCCGAAGGACGGAATTCGCGGCGGTAGACTGCCAGCGCCTCATCCATCGCGTCCGGGGCGAAGTGCGAGGCGAAGGCGTACGGCAGCCCCATCGATGCCGCCATGCGCGCACCGAACAGGCTGGAACCCAGGATCCACGTCGGCACCCGCAGGCCGCCGCCAGGCACGGCCTGCACCGCCTGACCGGGCTGGACCGGCTCGAAGTAATGCAGCAGCTCACGCACATCCTGCGGGAACTGGTCAGCGCTGTCGAAATAGCGCCGCAGCGCGCGGGCGGTCGGCTGGTCGGTGCCGGGCGCCCGCCCCAGCCCCAGATCGATGCGGTCCGGATAGAGCGAGGCCAGCGTGCCGAACTGCTCGGCCACCTGCAGC
This sequence comes from Stenotrophomonas maltophilia, assembly GCF_025642255.1. Classification (NCBI taxonomy): domain Bacteria; kingdom Pseudomonadati; phylum Pseudomonadota; class Gammaproteobacteria; order Lysobacterales; family Lysobacteraceae; genus Stenotrophomonas; species Stenotrophomonas maltophilia. The sequence continues at coordinate 1,445,391 of NZ_CP106759.1, read as the reverse complement.
GGCGCATGGTTGGGCAGCATGATGCCGCCTGCACCGACACGGATGCGCTGCGTGCCACCGGCAACGTGCCCGATCAGCACGGCGGTGGCCGCGCTGGCGATACCGGGCATGTTGTGGTGTTCGGCCAGCCAGTAGCGGCGGTAGCCCAGCGCATCGGCATGCTGGGCCAGTTCCAGCATGTTGGAGAAGGCGGCGGTGGTATCGCTGCCCTCGCAGACCGGGGCCAGGTCGAGGATCGACAACGGGATCATCAGGCGGTTTCCGTCAAAAGATCCCCTCTGCATGGGGTCGGCCCGGCACGGCGGCCAGTGCCGGTGGCGGGACGCTGATTCCTGCCGGGCGGGTCAGCTCCCCAGGTGGACCGGACAGCCGTGCACGACCGGCGCCCGGGACAGCCGCTCAGAAGGCGCTGGGGCGTGGTTCCGGCAGCGGCTCATCCACCAGCGGCCTGAGCTCCGCATCCAGCGCCACCCGTTCGTCGAACACGAAACAGCGCCCGTCGTAGCCCTCGCCGCCCACCTCTTCGAAGTAGCCGAGAATGCCGCCATCGAGCTGCAGCACGTTGTCCATGCCGTCATTGAGCATCCACAGTGCGGCCTTCTCGCAGCGGATGCCACCCGTGCAGAAGCTGACCACGGTGCTGTCCTTCAATGCGTCGCGGTGCGGCGCCAGGGCCTCCGGCAGATCGGTGAACTTGTGGATCGGCAGCACCAGCGCGTCCTTGAACGTGCCGTACTCCACCTCCTGCAGATTGCGGGTATCGAGCATCACCACCGGCTTTCCCGCATCGTCGTGGCCCTGCCGCAACCAACGCTGTACGGTGGCCGGATCGACCGCCGGCGCGCGTGGATAGGCCAGCGGCTGGCCGTCATCGCGGCGGAAACTGATGATCTCCGGCTTCACTCTGGCCTTGAGCCGTGCGAAGGGCTGATGCTCGCTGAAGCTGGTCTTGACCCGCATTCCGGCCAGACGCGGATCCTCACGCAGTGCCGCGTAGAAGCCCTCGATAGCGGCCGGGGCGCCCGCCAGGAACAGATTCAGGCCCTCGCCCGCCACCAGGATCGTGCCGCGCAGCCCAGCCGCTTCGGCACGCGCCAGCAGCTGGTCGCACAGAACCTCGGGGGCGTCGATGGCGGTGAAATGATAGGCGGCGGTATTGGCGATCATCCGCGCATTTTAGCGCCTGGCCGCCATCGGGTCAGGCCCCGGGGTCAATGATCGGCGGCTGGAGCGCCCTACCCCCGCAGCAGCATGAACGGCAGCAGCACCAGGGCAGCAGCGCCCAGCATCGCCAGCAGTACCAGCACGACATACAGCGGCCGGCGCCGCAGCAGGCTGCCGAAGGTCTCGGCCGTGCCATCGCGCAGGGCCTGCTCACGCTCGGCACGGATGCGTGGCGCGCGCTCGGCCTGGTACTCGGCCATCAATGCCTTGGCGCGCGCATGATCACCATCCTCGCGCAGCCACAACCCGCCATTGGAAATGCCCCAGGGACTGGGTTCGGTGCGGTACCAGGCGATGCCGTGGCGATCCAGGAGCGTGCAGACGTCGGCGTATTCGTCATCGCCGACATTGCGCAGATTGAGCAGGAGTTTGGCCATGGCGCCATGATACCCGGCGCCGATGCGCTACCCTTGCCGCCCTCGCCCTGCGCCCGACGGAGATGCCCGATGCGCCGACTGCTGCTTCCCCTGTTGCTGTCCCTTGCTGCTGCCGGCTGCTCGATGGAGCCGTCCGGCCCACCGCCGGGAGGCACGCTGACCACCTTCGAGCGCATCGACACCCAGCCCGGTACCGGGGCCGAAGCGGTGGCGGGACGGAAGGTCACCGTGCACTACACCGGCTGGATCTACGACAACCGCACCGAGAGCAAGCATGGCAAGACATTCGACAGCTCGGTCGGACGCGGCCAGCCGTTCACCTTTGTGCTCGGTGCCGGCCAGGTCATCCGCGGCTGGGATGAAGGCGTGGCCGGCATGAAGGTCGGCGGCAAGCGCACCCTGATGATCCCCCCGGACCTGGGCTACGGCAGCCGTCGCGCCGGCCCGATCCCGCCGGGCTCCTCGCTGGTGTTCGATGTCGAGCTGCTCGATGTCCAACCCTGATCCACATGCACCGCGCCGCGTGGCTGTCGTCGGTGGCGGCCCGGCGGGGCTGTTCGCCGCGGAGCGCCTGCGCGCCGCCGGCCTGGAGGTGGACCTCTATGAAGCCAAGGGTTCCCCCGGTCGCAAGTTCCTGATCGCCGGCAAGGGCGGGCTCAACCTGACCCACTCCGATGCGCGCCCGCTGTTCGACAGCCGCTACCGCGAGCAGGCCGGTGAAGTCGGCCGCTGGCTGGACGGGTTCGACGCGCAGGCACTGCGCGACTGGGCCGCCGATCTCGGCGTGGAGACCTATGTCGGCAGTTCCGGCCGCGTGTTCCCGGTCGATCGCAAGGCTGCGCCCCTGCTGCGCGGCTGGGTGCGCCGCTTGAAGGAGCAGGGCGTACGCCTGCACGTGAATCACCGCTGGTGCGGATGGGCCAGCGACGGCGCGCTGCGCTTCAACACCGAAGACGGCCACCTCGACGTGCACGCTGATGCCACCATGCTGGCGCTGGGCGGCGGCAGTTGGCCGCATCTCGGCAGCGACGGTGCCTGGGTGGCACCGCTGCAGGCGCGCGGCGTGGACATCGCGCCGTTACAGGCCGCCAACTGCGGGTTCGACGTCGACTGGACGCCCCTGTTCGCCCAGCGCAATGCCGGTGCCCCTTTGAAACCAGTGGTAGCGCATTGGATCGACCTGACTGGCCAACCACGGTCACTGCAGGGCGAATGCGTCGCCAGCGACTATGGCATCGAAGGCAGCCTGATCTACGCGCTGTCGGCCGACCTGCGCGAAACCATCAACCGCGAGGGTTGTGCGCCATTGTGGCTGGACCTGGCACCTGCCCGCGATGAAGCACGCCTGCTGGCCGATCTGTCGCGTCCACGCAAGGGCCGCAGCTTCGGTGAACACCTGCGCCGCCAGGCCGGGGTGGACGCAGTGAAAGCGGCACTTGTGTTCGAGCACCTCGGCAAAGACGCGGGCAACGATCTTGCTGCGGTCGCAGCGACGCTCAAGCGCCTGCCGCTGAAACTGCTGCGCCCGCGGCCGATGGCCGAGGTGATCAGCACAGCCGGAGGGGTAAGGCTGGACGCGCTCGATGCAGGGCTGATGCTGCGTGCCCTGCCCGGCGTGTTCTGTGCCGGTGAAATGCTGGACTGGGAAGCGCCGACCGGCGGCTACCTGCTGACGGCCTGCTATGCCAGTGGCCTGCGCGCCGCCGAAGGCGTGATCCAGTGGTTGGCCACACGCTGAATCGCCTGCGGTAGCAGCGGGCGTGGCTCGGCGCTACCGGAAGCAGCGCCTCACCACGGCCTTCGCATGCGTACAGAGGCGAGTGGTACCCCGCTGGGATGGGGATAGATTTCCTCGCGTTCGCGGATGAAACCCTGCCGCTGATAGAAGGACACGGCATTGAGCGAGGCCGACAGCACCACCTCGCGCCCCGGATCGGCCAGCGCCAGCAGCCGCTGCATCAGCGCCTGGCCGACACCCTGTCCACCACGATCCGGATCGACGAACAGCGCATCCACCTCATTGCCATCGATATCGAGTACGCCAAAACCGAGCAGCTCGCCCTGCCCGCCTTCGGCCACCACGCATCCGCCCTGCGACAACAGCCGCGGATACTGCGCCGGCGGCGGCGACGCCGCCCAGGGTGCGATCACCTTCGGCGGATAGTGACTGCTGCAGGTCTCGCGCACGCACCGCGTGCGCAGGGCCCACAGCGGCGAGACATCGTCAATCGTACCGGTCCTGAACTGCATGCAACCTCCGTGTGGAACCCCATCACCGCGACTTGCTGGCTCTCAGCGCCTGGATCCGCGCCGGCGGCTGGAATGAATCACTGCGTGCATCTGCCCAGAACGCATGGAATACCGCGTGATCCGGCACCCGTCGCAGCAGTTCTCCCGGCTCCAGATAGCGATACAGCGTCGCCAGCGAGCGGATCTCCACCGGCGACACGCGGCGCAGGATGTGCTCCGGCCCCAGTTCGGCCGGATCGTTCAGGCCTGCGGCGCACAACAGCTCCTTCAGGGCATGCAGCGTGTGCTCGTGGTAGCTGTGCACGCGCGTGGCCTTGTCAGGCGCGTCGAGGTGCTTCCAGCGCGCCGGGTCCTGCGTGGCGATGCCGGTCGGGCACTTGTCGGTGTGGCAGCTCAACGACTGGATGCACCCCAGTGCGAACATGAAGCCACGACCGGCATTGCACCAGTCCGCGCCGAGCGCGATGGTCCGGGCAATGTCGAATGCGCTGGTGATCTTGCCGGCCGCACCGATGCGGATGCGCTCGCGCAGGTCCAGCCCGACCAGGGTGTTGTGGACCAGCAGCAGCGCCTCGTGCATCGGCACGCCCACATGATCGACGAACTCGGCCGGTGCCGCGCCCGTGCCGCCCTCGGCGCCATCGACAACGATGAAGTCCGGCAACAGGCCGGTCTCCTGCATCGCCTTGGCGATACCGAACCACTCCCAGGGATGGCCGATGGCCAGCTTGAAGCCGACCGGTTTGCCACCGGACAGTTCACGCAGGCGGGCGACGAACTGCAGCAGTTCGACCGGCGTGGAAAACGCCGAGTGCCGCGACGGAGATACACAGTCCACCCCCATCGGCACGCCACGGGTCACGGAGATCTCGGCCGTCACCTTCGGCGCGGGCAATACGCCGCCATGACCGGGCTTGGCCCCCTGGGACAGCTTGATCTCGATCATCTTCACCTGGTCATGGGTGGCGTTGGCGACGAACCGCTCTTCGCTGAAACCGCCCTTCTCGTCGCGGCAACCGAAGTAGCCCGAGCCGATCTCCCAGACCAGATCGCCGCCCATCTCACGGTGGTACGGCGAGATCGAGCCTTCGCCCGTATCGTGATAGAAGCCGCCACGGCGTGCGCCTTCGTTGAGCGCTCGGATCGCGTTGGCCGACAGCGAGCCGAAGCTCATCGCCGAGATGTTGAACACACTGGCCGAATAGGGCTTGGCGCAGCCTGCGCCGATCAGCACACGGAAATCGTGCCGGGCGATGGTGGTCGGTGCCAGCGAATGGTTGATCCATTCGTAGTCCACCGCATACGCACTACGCAGCGTGCCGAACGGCACCGTATCCATCTCGTTCTTGGCACGCTGGTAGATCAGTGCACGCTGCTGGCGCGAGAAGGGCACGTCTTCCAGATCACTCTGCACGAAATACTGGCGGATCTCCGGGCCGATCGATTCCAGCCCGTATCTGAAGTGCGCCATGACCGGATAGTTGCGGCGCAGGGTGCTGCGCTTCTGCAGCAGATCCCAGGTCCCCAGCGCCACCATCGCGGCGGTCAGACCGACGCCCCAGTACCAGGCAGGCCATATCGTGGCCAGCCACAGGCAGACGGGGAACATCAGGATGGCGAGCAGGTAGACGATGTACCGGTGCATGGCGTTCCTTGGTTGCAACTGCAGCCGAGTCTACCGCGCCCGCCATCATCAACGCCTACAGGCGATCGTCGACCACGCTGCGCGGCCAGGCCGATTTCACGTCATACACCAGGCCGCCGGGCGCCAGCAGGCCGCGGATGCGGGCTTCATCCATCGCCTTGAAACTGGCATGCGCCACTGCCAATACGACCGCGTCGTAACAGCCGGCCTTCGGCTCGGCCAGCCACCGCACACCGGCATCGGCCAAGGCCGCCGGGCCCACCCATGGATCGCTGACATCGACCTGGGCGCCTGCGTCTGCCAGGCGCTGCGCCAGCTCCAGCGCACGACTGTTGCGCAGATCGGGGCAGTCTTCCTTGAAGGTGACGCCCAGCACCAGCACGCGCGCCTGGGCCGCGGTCCGCCCGCGCTCGGCCAACATGGCCAGGACGCGCATGGCCACGTGCTCGCCGACACGGTTGTTGACCTGCCGCGCGGTGTGGATGAGGTCCGGGTGGTAACCCACACTTTCCGACTTGTGCAGCAGGTAGTAGGGATCCACGCCGATGCAGTGGCCACCGACCAGACCGGGACGGAACGGCAGGAAATTCCACTTGCTGCCCGCGGCGTCCAGCACGTCCTGGGTATCGATGCCGAGACGGTCGAAAATCAGCGCCAGCTCGTTGACCAGGGCGATGTTGACGTCGCGCTGGATGTTCTCGACCACCTTGGCCGCTTCGGCCACGCGCATCGATGGCGCCGGGAAGGTGCCTGCGTCGATGATGCGGCGGTACAGCCCATCGACCACCGACGCCACCTCAGGTGTCGAACCCGAGGTGATCTTGCGGATGTCGGCCAGACGGCGCTGGCGGTCCCCCGGGCTGACCCGCTCCGGACTGTAGCCGCAGTAGAAATCTTTGTTGAATCGCAGGCCCGAACCCTGCTCCAGCAAGGGCACGCAGACTTCCTCGGTCGTGCCGGGATAGACCGTGGACTCGTAGATCACCAGATCGCCGGCGCGCAGATGGCTGGCGATCAACCGCGTCGCCGAGCGCAGGGGTTCCAGATCAGGCTGCTCGTAGGCATCGATGGGCGTCGGCACGGTGACGATGTACACGTTGCACTCGTCCAGCCGCGCAGGGTCGCTGCTGTACTCCAGCTGGCGTGCAGCGGCGAGTTCCCCGGCCTCCACCTCCAGCGTGTGGTCCTGGCCCGCGCGCAGCTCGGCGATGCGTTCGGGGTCGATGTCGAAGCCGAGCGTCGGCTGTTCCCGGCCGAATGCCACGGCCAGTGGCAGGCCCACGTAACCCAGGCCGATCACCGCGAACCGGGGCGCTTCCGCCGCCGACACCGGCACGCTCATCAATGCACCCGCCATGCCGGCAGCGGCGGATCGCCCACTGCCGCCGCTTCGGCCATCACGCTCATTCGCTGCCCACTCCGGGAAGTCTTCGCAAGAGGGCTACAGCGTAACGGTGTCAGGACCTTGTCGCCAAGGTCAGGAGCCCAGTGCGACCGCGGCAGGCTCCAGCTCGCCATCGGCCCCGGTCCAGGCCTGCAGCAGGTGCTCGAACCCCACGCTGCCCAGCGTCAACCCCGGCCACGCCTCACCGACGATCTGTGCCAGCAGCTCCGCCTCGATGCGTCGCGTCCCCATGTTCCAGCGGGGGAACGCCCGCTGCGGCACGGGCGCCCGGCACAGCACCTTCAACTGGGTATGGCTGCGGGCATTGAGGATGCGCGGGAACACCGAATCGATACCATCCTGCGGACCTTCGAGATACTGCAGGAAGCGCGCACCGTCGAACATCAGCACCCCGGTGACGCCAGCCACGCGATTGAACGCCGTGGCATCGGCCAGCAGGCGGTCAAGATCGGATGTCCGCAGATCGGCGCGGGCATCGCTGACGTAGGCGATCGCGTAGAGCGACATCAGGTGGCTCCCCCCCTGGGAACGATGGTCGGGACTATGGCATGAATGGGCGATACAGTTAAGCACGCCGTGCGATGCCCGGCCGCCGGTGCTGGAGCCCCCGCTGGGCTACAATCGGCGCCGCACTGCAGGCCCGGATGGCGAAACTGGTAGACGCATCGGACTTAAAATCCGCCGACCGCAAGGTCATGCCGGTTCGATTCCGGCTCCGGGCACCAGGGCTTTTGGGCTGTTTGCGACACGCAGTGGCGTGAACCTCCCAACCACTTCAGATCGCGCGCGAATAGCGCGGCTGCTCGTGCGCTGCACGCAGATGGGGATCGAAGCACATCGCCAGCAGGCGCAGAAGCGGCCGGCCGCGTTCGCTGGCACGGACCACGCCATCGCGATACTCGACCAGGCCATCGTCCTGAAGCCGTTGCACGGCGCACAGGTCCTCGGCGAAGTAGTCGTCGAACACGATGCCGTGGCGATCGCCGAGCGCGCGTCCATCGACCTCTCCCTGGCACATCAGCTGCTGGATCAAGTCTGCGCGCAGCTGATCGTCGGCGCTGAGCGCCACGCCACGCCAGACCGGCAGCTGGCCCTGATCGACCGCACTCTCCCAGGACGGCAGGTCGCGTGGGTTCTGGCTGTAGGTCGCACCGATATGACTGATCGCGCTGACGCCGAGGCCCAGCAGGTCGGTATCGGCATGGGTGGTGTAGCCCATGAAGTTGCGATGCAGCTGGCCAGCGCGCTGGGCGCGCGAAAGATCCTCTTCCGGCAGCGCGAAATGATCCATGCCGATGTACTGGTAGCCCGCTGCGGACAGCTGCTGCACGGCAAGTCCCAGCAGCGCAAGCTTGTCCTCCGGCGAGGGCAGCGCGCGCTCGTCTATCTGCCGCTGCGCGCGGAACAGATGCGGAAGGTGCGCGTAGCCATACACCGCCAGTCGGTCCGGCCGCAGCGCCAGCACCTGCTCGAGAGTGCGGCCGAATCCTTCCTGGCTTTGTCCCGGCAGCCCGTAGATGAGATCCACGTTGACCGAGCGCATGCCGCTGTCACGACAGGCACGCAGGATATCCAGGGTCTGCTGCACACCCTGCACACGGTTGATCGACGCCTGGACCGAGGGATCGAAGTCCTGCACGCCCAGGCTGGCGCGATTGAAGCCCAGCCGTGCCAGCATCGCCACGTCACGCGTTTCGATGAAGCGTGGATCAAGCTCGATCGAGAAATCGCGCTCGGCCGAGCAGCTGAAGTCAAAACGCCGGCGAAGGCCGTCGATCAGCGTGGTCATTGCCTCGGCATCCAGGAAATTCGGCGTTCCGCCCCCCAGGTGCAGCTGGATCACCTCACGGCCCTTCTGGAACTGCGGCGCCAGCAGATCGGCCTCGGCCAGGACCCGTGAGACGTAGCTGTGGCCACGGCTTCGATCACGGGTGATCACCCGGTTGCAGCCGCAGTAGAAGCACGGGCTGGAGCAGAACGGGACATGCACGTACAGCGACAGCGCGCGCGCCAGCAGGTCGCTGTCCGCGATCGCCTGGCGCAGTGCGGGCGCGCCGAAACCATCGTGGAAGTGCGGAGCGGTCGGATACGAGGTGTAGCGCGGTCCGGGCCGGTCATGCCGGCGCAGCAGATCGGGGTCGAAGGTCCAGGCCAGGCCGCCGGCAGCGGGAGAGAACGTGTCCATGCCGCCAGCATCGCGCCGGACAGTCAGTGCCGCCTTGACCCAGATCAATCCCGCGCAGGAACGCCCAGCACCGGCAGCGCCACCTGCGGCCAGCGCAGCATCTGGTACCGGCGCCAGAACGTTTCCGCAATGCGCGCGGCCACATCATCGGCCAGCGCCTGCATCGGTGGATTGCCGCATTCGGCGGTGGTGCGCCGGAACAGCGCGAGCCAGCGGTCGAACAGGTCCTTGTCCAGGGCGATGGCCATGTGCTTGGACATGGGCGATCCCTTGAAGCGACGCGTTCCCCTGAGCATTGCGGACCAGAAATCCACCAGTTGCGCCAGATGCCCGGGCCAATCGTGCACATGCGCGTCGAACACGGGGCCCAGACGCTCCTCCTCACGCACGCGTGCATAGAAGTCGTGGACCAGACGGGTCACGTCCTCTTCGGTGCACAGCGCGGGCGAGGCGACAGGAGGGACGAGTGATGGCGTAGCGTTCATCAGAGGCACCAGGCGATTGCCGGCAGGGTGCGCCAACCGGCCGGCACCGCCGTTGATCCAGATCAATGTCGGCGCGCGTGGGCGCGCCTAGGCTGACATGCCAGCAGGAAACATGCCCTGCGGATGCTGCGCCAGCCATGGCGGAGTATACGCGCCGCCCCCTTCCCGACCCGCGACCGCATGAATACACCCACTTCGTCCCCGCGTCAGCGCCTGATCCAGCATTGTGGTGCCATCCTCTGGCCCAGTTTCATCGCCGCCGGGCTGGCCAGCGTGGTGTTCTTCGCTTTCGTCGACCCGTTGCGCCTTCAGGCCATCAGTTTTCCGGGCAAGGCGATCAGTCGCGAACTCGGCTACACGGTCGGCTTCTTCATGTTCTGGGCGGTGACGGCGCTGTCCAGCGCGATCACCGGATATCTGCTGCGGCCGATGCCGGCAGACGCAGATGATGAGCTGCCTCTGGGATGAACGCACTAAGGCCCCCTTCCCCACCGTGGCGATGGCGTGGCGCACTGCGGCTCGGTGTGCTGGTTGGCTTCCTTGGGCTGCCCTGGTTGCGCTGGGACGGCCGCCAGGCGCTGCTGCTGGACCTGGACGCACGTCGCTTCGACCTGTTCGGCTGGACCCTGTGGCCCGACGACGTTGGTCTGCTGCTGGGCCTGCTGCTGGCGCTGGCGATGGCACTGGCGCTGTTGACCCACCTCGCCGGCCGCATCTGGTGTGGCCATGCCTGCCCGCAGACGGTGTGGAGCTACGCCTTCAGCCTGATCGACAGCTTTCTTGCCCAACGCCTGCCACGCGCCCTGGCGCGTCCTGCCACGCAGGCCGCATGGTTACTGCTGTCGCTATGGACCGGCATCACCTTCGTGGGATTGTTCAGCCCGATCACCGGCCTCGTCACCGCCAGTGTCCAGGGCGGCTGGAGTGGCTGGGAAACCTTCTGGGTGCTGTTCTACGCGGCAGCCACATGGGGCAACGCCGGCTTCCTGCGGGAGCAGGTCTGCCGTTCGCTGTGCCCCTTCGCGCGCGCGCAGCCATTGCTGGTCGACCCCCAGACCCCCCGGATGCTGTATGACGCGCGCCGCGGCGAACCCCGCGGGCCCCGGCCCGCTGGCCTTGGCGGCGTGATCGGCCGCGGTCGCGGCCTGCTCGATCCGACCTCCGCGCAGGACTACGTGTTCCGCGCCGCGCACCCATGGCTGGCCGGCCCCATGCCCACCTTCAGCGCCGACCGCCTCGGCGACTGCACCGATTGCGCGGCCTGTCTCCACGCCTGCCCGATGCAGCTCGACATCCGCCAGGGCCCGCAGGCCGACTGCCTGGCGTGCGGCGCCTGCCTGGATGCCTGCGAGCAGCAACAGTCCCGGGCCGGTTTCGGCCCGGGACTGATCCGCTACTGCAGCCCGCAGACGATGGCAGGGCAGCCGCGGCGCGGGTGGCGACCGCGAACCGTGGTCCTGGCATCGTTGCTGCTGGTGCTGCTGAGCGCTGGCGCCTGGCACCTGCTCTGAATCAGCGCGACCCGTTGGCGTGCGGAGGCACCAGCTGGGCACGCCGTACGATTCCGAGCTGCTCGATGATCAGCGCCATTTCATTGGTCACTTCCGTGCGCTCGGTCCCCTGCGGGACCAGGCGGTCCAGCACCTGCTGGTACGTGTCCCAGAAGGCAGGGCCGCATCCGTGTTTGTGATAGCTGGCTTCCAGTTCGCGGCGTACCCGTTCAGCCAAGCCATGCATGCCGTATTCCATACGACCTCCGTTGGACTTGTCCTGCATCGTTGACGGTCTACCGACTCACTTGCGTGCTGAAAGACTCCCGGGCTTCACGACCGGTTGACCTCAATTAGTCACAGATTTCACGACAGGTCAATTACATGCAGCGACTTTTTCGATTGAAATTATTAATCGTTCACATAACGGTCTGTGATCGGCACAGGCAAAAGAAGGGGCCGATCCCGACGCCGTGGTGCCTCCGTCGCCAAGGCAGCTTCGTGGCGCGATCAATCGCAACGGGGGTTTCGATCAATTTTCCCTATATTGATAAGCATGCTTAACACATACCGCAAAGCGTGCTAAATACGACATTTGCAGACGCAACCTAGCTTGATTCGTCTTCAGAGGCCTCAGCCCAAGGGAACAGGTCGGGATGGCGCTGGTGGAGGATGAACTGTCGCAATGGAGGAATGGGCGCTTCCTGGGGCCATTGCGACACAGCGGATCGCGTTATGCCAAAGAACTGCGCCAGCTCGGCGTCGGTCTGGAATCCCAGGCGCGTGCGCACCTGCCGTTTGCTCCAGAAATCGGTCATGGTCGGTCCTGTCGTTAACCAGACTTATTCTTGCGGCAAGGATTCTTTCGCTTCCACGCGTTAAGCTGGCTTGCATAGATGAATACTCTCGGCCAACGACTCGCCACTGCCATGAAGAAAGCCGGGCACCCACGCCCGGCCGATCTGGCCCGCGCCGCCGCTTCAACGACGGCGACCATCAGCAACTGGCTCAACGACCACGTCAGCCCCTCACATGTGAAGGCCGAACAGCTGTTCCGGATCGCCGACGCAGCCAAGCTGGATGCACGCGAACTGCTGTACGGCATCCATGGGCGGGGCGTCGGCGAACGCACCAGCTATTACATGCCCAGCGAAGCGCACCTGGATGTCTGGCAGGATGCCTATGAACTGGTGAGCGTGCTGGTCGCCGAGAAGGGCCTGGAGATCGACCACCGGCGCCACGCGGCACTGGATCTGCTGGCATTCGAACTGTTGATGGATGGCGTCAGCCGCAGCAGGGTGGCCCGCGTGGTGATGACCTCCCTGCCCTGACCGGGTCGGCGCTGGTAGCATGGTGACCGATGGGGATGGGGCTCCCCCGATAACCGCCAGGCATGGCTGATGGCTCCTGCTGTGACGAACCTGGCGTTCGTCGATGGCAGGCCGTGCCCGCCATCGCGTTCGCCTCCGCATCTGCGAACACGTACTCGAGGCCCGCAATGCAAGCACTGAACAATTACGTCCTGGTCTTCCTGGGAGGCGGCGCCGGCGCCTGCCTGCGCCATGCCTGCAACCTGATCGGCACGCGGTTCGCCGTCGGCAGTCCATGGCCCTGGTCCACCTTCCTGGTCAACATCAGCGGCGCCCTGCTGATGGGGGCGGTCGTCGAGGCCTTCGCCCTGCGCAACGGCGCATCGCCGCAGCTGCGGCTGCTGCTGACCACGGGCATTCTGGGCGGCTACACCACCTTCTCCACCTATTCGCTGGAGATCGGCCTGCTGCTGCAACGGGGGCAGCACGGACTGGCCGCGCTGTATGCAGGGGGATCGATCGCACTGGGACTGGCCGGCCTGTTCGTGGGCATGAAGCTGGCCCGCCTCGCGCTGGGCTGAACGCTCAGGCCGCGGAGGTCCGCACCTGCCCCCGCCACTGCCGGGGCGATTGCCCGGTGTGCGCCTTGAACGCACGCGAAAGCGCCGCTTCACTGCCGTAGCCCACCTCGTCGGCAATCCGCTTCAGCGGTCGGCCCTGGCGCAGGGCCTGCTGCGCCAGGCCTACGCGCCAGCCCTGCAGGTACTGGCCGGGGGTGGTGCCCATCGCCTCACGGAAGCTCGCCGCGAATACGCTGCGCGACATTCCTGCGACGTCGGCAAGGTCTTCCAGCGTCCATGCCTGCGACGGCGCCTCGTGCATCGCGACCAATGCCAGACGCAGGCGCGGATGACCGAGGCCAGCAAACAGACCGCCGCGCATCTCACCGCCTTCCATCAGCTGCCGCAGCACCTGGATCATCACCACCTCGAACAGACGATTGACCATTGCCGCACGGCCACAACGCTGCTCGAACGCCTCCTCGAACAGCAATTCCAGCACCGCATCGCTGCCGTGCAGGTCCGCCAGTGGCAGGCAGATGAAATCAGGCAATGCGGCACTGATCGGATTGAGCCGGCCGCCTTCAAAATGCAGGTTGGCGCAGGCCATGTCGGCGCCGAGGTGCGGGTCGGTCTGGAAACGGTGGGGCATCGGCCTCGGGTACAGCAGCAGGCTGGGCACCTCGACCTGCACGGTCTGTTGTCCATGGCTGACCTGCACCGGTCCACGCCGTACCAGATGCAGCTGGCCGGCTTCGTCCTCCCCCTCCAGGCTGTTGATGCCGCACAGTGCACCGGCGTGGAAGACCGACGCAGTGACCGCGAAACGCTCAAGCAGGACGGCGAGGCGATCCACCATGTCGGACTCCAGGGCAAGCAGAAGGGGGAGGAACCCGCAGATCGTATCGAATTCGACGTCATTGCGTGCGGCGCTGGCCGCCGGCGCTGCGCGGCGCTATACAGGGGCCACCGTCCCGCGCATGGAGCCCACGATGTCGAACCGGATCGCCCGCGCCGTGTTGCCTCTGCTGCTTTTCGCCGCCCATGCGCACGCCGCTGCAACCGCAGACATTGAACAGCTCGGCTGGCTCTCCGGCTGCTGGCAGCTGGACGGGCAGCCACCTGGAGCCGGTGAGCAGTGGTCCACCGTGGCCGGCGGAACGATGTTCGGCAGCAGCCGCAGCCTGCGCGACGGGCGCACCGTGGGTTTCGAGTTCATGCAGCTGCGCCAGCACGACGATGGGCGGCTGGTGTTCACCGCGCTGCCCTCCGGCCGCAACGCTACTGATTTCAGTGCCGTCCGGGTGGAGGCCGACGAGGTCGTCTTCGAGAATCCGGCCAATGATTTCCCGCAACGGATCACCTATCGCCGCATCACTGGGCAGCGCCTGCACGCACGTATCGAGATCGCACAGGACGATCCGGCACAGGCCATGGATTTTCCGATGCACCGCGTCGCCTGCGGCGGGCCGGTGATGGCCCCCTGACCTGACGCATTGCAGCGGGCACGGCACCGCGGCCGGTTCTATGCTCGGCGTATCACCTGCCCGGATGAACACGATGCGTGCCCTTCTCCGACTGACCCTGGCACTGGCCCTGGCGTTACCTTCCACGTCACTGCTGGCGGCACCGCCCGCCCCGCCACGCATGCTCAGTGGCGAGCTGCAGGGTGCGCCGTGGCGCCTGGACATCCCTGCGGACTGGAACGGCGATCTGGTGATGCTGGCGCACGGTTATGAGCCGGTGGGCACGCCACGCGAATCGCCGATGGCCGCCAACGAGGCGACCGCGCCTCTGCTGGCGGCCGGCTACGCGGTCGCACAGAGCGCCTACGCGAGCCAGGGGTGGGCGGTGGCCGATGCCATCAACGATGTGGAACGCCTGCGTCAACACACGCTGGCCGGTTTGAAGGGCGTGCGCAATACCTGGCTGCTCGGTTTTTCGATGGGCGGTGCGGTGACCGTGGCCAGTCTGGAACGGCATCCGGCCCACTACGCCGGTGGTGTTTCCCTGTGCGGCGCCAACCTGTCAGGCGAGCAGCTGGCCGGCGACCTGCTCACCACCTTGGTCGCGTTCGACTATTTCTTCCCGCATGCCGAGGGACTGCCTGCCGCTGGCCTGGCATCCAGCGAAGCGGCTTCGGTACCACAGGGCGAGCTGTACCAAGGCATCGCCAACGCCCTGCAACGCGCGCCGCACTCCGCTGCGCTGCTGGCCACACAGTTGCAGGTCGCGTCCGATGCGCTGCCCGGAACGATCAGCCTGCACGCCCTGGTCCTGCATGAACTGGCCACGCGCAGTGGCGGCATGCCAGTCGGCAACGTCGGCGTCGTCTATCGTTGATTCGGCGATGACGTCGCGTTCAATGCAGGGGTGCAGCGCATCGCCGCCGTTCCCGCAGCACAGGCGCGCGTGCGCGAAACACTCGGATTGACCGGCGCGCTGAAGCGGCCGCTGGTGATCCAGTTCAACAACGACGATCCCACCATCGCACCGCGCATGCAGGAACGCTACCCGCAACTGGCCGCGCACGCGGGTGCGACGCCGCTCCCGCGCGTACTGCCCGCAGCAGGCACGGGCCACTGCGGCTTCTCCGCAGAACAGGTGGTCGCGGCCCTGAAGGCTGCCGCAATGCGCTAGCCGCCCAGCGTGCCCATGGTGAAGGTGTAGCCGCTGCTCATCAGGAACTCACGCATGCGCATCTCGGCACGACGCGGCGATGCCAGGTTGGCAGGCCCGTACAGCGCGTAGACCACACCTGCCCCCTCGATGGCCTCGCGCCGGACCCCGCAGTGGCGGGTTTCCGAAGCAGTGCTCCAGCCGTCGCGCAGGCGCTCCGGGCCGATCGATTGTCCGTTCATCAGCCGGAATGTCAGCCAGCGTACTTCCGTTGTGGGTTTGCTCATTGCCGATCCGCCGCCTGTCCGCCACGCGCCATCGTGTCCCTGCCCGCCATTGCCGCGCCCGAAGGCCTGTGCACTGACCATACCCCCTTCCCATGTCGTAGGCGGCTGAGACTGAGACGTCAGGCACGCTTGGCAGCGCACAATGACGGCGCAAAAAAAAAAGCCCTGACCGAAGTCAGGGCTTTTCAATTGGAGGCCTCAAGCGGAATCGAACCGCTGTAAACGGATTTGCAATCCGGTGCATAGCCACTCTGCCATGAGGCCAACGTACCGCGCGCCAGGAATGGAGCCCCTGACATGACAAAACCCCGCGATGGGGCCTGTCGGAACATGGAGCGGGAAACGAGACTCGAACTCGCGACCTCAACCTTGGCAAGGTTGCGCTCTACCAACTGAGCTATTCCCGCATAGGCTGTCATGATACCGGAAGCCCGGAACTCACACCAGCGATTTCACACCTGATTTCACTTTTCTGACTGCGCGAAAAGCCTTGTGGCTCAACGGGCCCCGCCTTGCCAAGTGCGGGAGAAAAACAAGGCCCCAACCGGGGCCCTGTAGAATCTGGAGCGGGAAACGAGACTCGAACTCGCGACCTCAACCTTGGCAAGGTTGCGCTCTA
Source organism: Stenotrophomonas maltophilia (assembly GCF_025642255.1). NCBI lineage: Bacteria > Pseudomonadati > Pseudomonadota > Gammaproteobacteria > Lysobacterales > Lysobacteraceae > Stenotrophomonas > Stenotrophomonas maltophilia. The sequence goes on along the minus strand of NZ_CP106759.1, from coordinate 1,428,935 downwards.
CCAACTGAGCTATTCCCGCAGATTCTTCGACCTGCGTCGAAGGAGCGCTATTGTGTCGAAGTTCCTTCACGCCGTCAACCGTCTTCCGATGGCGTGCGACGCGCGGCTGGATCGGCCGGGGCCCGCTGCCAGATTGCATACAGCGTCCCGACGATCTCCATTCCCTGCTCGAATGCCGAGAATCTGGCCTGCACCTTGCGGGGCCGGCGGCGCAGGTCGTTGTTGGCCATCAGCTCGCCAGACCGGTCTGCAGGTGCCGCCTGAGCCTTCTGCAGGTACTGCTTCTCGAGGTACTTCTCGATCCCGGGAAGGTTCGACAACAGATGGGCCCCGTTGTGCCAGGGCATCAGTACCGCAACCAGGTCGTTGCGTTCTGCGATCTGGATGGCGATGTCCAGGAAGGACTCCACGATGGACCGGAGACAATGCGTCGCAAGCATGTCTTCCATGGGATTGATCGCGCGGATGATGAGGCAGCTGCCGGAAGCGTGCAGGGACGGCACGACCTCGATGTTCACCATGGCCATGCCCGCCAATCGTCGCTGCCTCGGATCGAACACGACCAGGTGGGCGTGACGCGCCTCCTGCCACATCGCAGCGCGATCGCGTGAGCATAGATTGGCGGCATGCTTGGCGAAGTACGCCGCCGGGTGCTTGGTCAACATCGCCTGCAGATGCGTGCACGATCCGGATGGGTCCGGGCGGCCATACCTGCCCTTCTCGCGCTTCACCCAGCGCAGGCAGACATCCAGAACGTGCTTGCGCATCTGCGCGAAGGCCTGATCCAGTGACATGACCGGTACCGCAGTGTGAGCGGACGGCGATGGCGGCAGCAGCCGCTGCAGCAGCCGCGCGGCGTCATCGGGAGCGAGGCTATGCAGAAAACGCTGCGCATGTTCGTCGAGGGCATCCGGCAATGCGCTGTTGAACAACCGATCCAGCTGCTCCAGGTACTCGCTGGTCTGCGCACCGTCCTCCGGCATGCTGGCGACTTCGCTGAAGGTGCTGCGCCGCCACTGGAGGATCTCTGGATCATTGCCTGCGGCAGCCAGCAGCAGGCCGAGATGGGCGGAGACCGACCACGGATCCCGCGCGGGATCCCGCAGCCGTTTTGATCGCAGGTCACGGAACGTTCGCGGCCCCTCATCCGCGCCGTGCTGGAACCGCGTTGCATGTTCGCTGGCACGTTTCAGCGCCAGCAGGCTGCTGCGCTCCAGCACGCCTGTGCGTTTTCTGATCGAGCGTTGCCAGGCCATCGGATGGAACGGCTCCAGCCTCCATCCATCCAGGTGCGACTGGAATCCGCGTGCCGCCGCCCAACTGCCACGGACAACATCCACGGACGTGCGGTAGACCATCGAAATGAGCTCCGCATCCACCTCGTCCAGCTCGACTGACGTTGTTCCCTGCCCGGCCAGCAACTGATCGACCGCGGGCTGCAACTGGCCCAGCCTGTCCTGCAGTGCTGTCGTCGAGATTGCGCCTGCGCGAAGGACCGATGCGAGCAGAAGTCCGCCGGTTCCCTCCAGCATCGCGGGCAACTGCGGCAGGAGGCGCGCCATCTCTTCGCGACGCTGCGTGGCCAGCGCATCGTAGTAGCGCGCCATGGCATCTGTGTCGACGGTTCTCTGCGGGCGCGGAATCACCTGGTGCGCCCGTCGTTCGACCACCTCCAGGACGCATCGATGGTTCTGCATCATGAAGCCGAAGTTGTGGCGCTGGAAGGCGTCATCCGCCAGCAGCCGACACAGTTCGGGATCGCTGCCGCCCCACCAGGTCACCCCGTGCAGGCCCCGGGTAGCGAAGTACCAGTCGCGCAGCGCTTTTACCGAATCCAGGCCTTTGTCTTCAACCAGGTAACGCAGCAGTCCCGGACCGAGGGACGCCAGCACTTCCAGCTTCCGCAGCTCTGCAAAATCAGCAGGCGCAATGGCCGAATGCAGGTACTGGAATGCGTCCAGGCTCCCCTGTGCAAGCATTCGACCCACCCATTCGACCAGCACATCGACGTCCATGCCCGCTGTGCGCCCCGCAATGAGGGTCAACCACGCGTCCAGGCGATCGGCGTCACCGACGCGATAGCAGGCCTGGAACGCAACAACGTGGCCCGCTGCACCGAGATCATGGCGAACCAGCACCTGCAGGAATCGATCCAGCCGATCGGGCCGTCGCAGATACCGGCTGCAGGCCCCCAACTGCGTGAAGTCGAGGCAATGAGGTGCTGCCAGCAGAAGATCGATGGCGGCCTCCACATCTTCGGCCGGGACATCATCGCTCAGCTCGCCCAGCAACCGACAGCAAGTGGCAAGTGCATCGAGGCCTGCACCACACGCGATCAGATGATGGGCGATCCAGTCAGGCGGTGGAGCATGAAACCCCAGGTAGCCGCGCAGCGTGCGGATATCGGCAGGTGTGCGTGCGCCGGCTGCACCCAGCACCCAGGCCCACGTCTTCGTCGGCGTGCGCCATAACAGATCACGTGCAGAATCGAATACCCCGTGCACGGGCGCAACGCCGGCACCCGCCAGCAGTGTCAGATTCGCGGCCAGACGCGCCGCATCAGATTCTTCCAGATCGACATCATGAAGGCGCGCCAGGTGCGGCCGCGCCACGCCCGCGCGCCTCAGCTGGCGTACAACGGAACGCACCGGCTCGCGCAGCGTTCTCCGCGGCCGCCAGCCGACGCTCCATGTCCTGTGCGCGGTGTGCGCGGACTGCAGCCACTGCAGCTCTTCCTTGTGCTGGATGATGCCTTCATCCACCATCCACCGCGCAAACCATCCAGGCGCTTCAGACCGTCCAGCACACCGGTCGAGGTCCGCCAGCCGACGGAGGCCCAGGCGATGGGCAGCGATGAGCCAGCCGGCATCCCGCAGCTGCAGCGCCCGCAGTTCTTCCCACGACGTGGCTTCGAAGCGGCGCAGGGCGATGTCCAGGCTGCGGCTGTACATGCGTGCTTCCGCATGCAGGAACAGCCGTGCGTGGAACTGGCAGTACACGTACTGGCGGCCCTCGAACGTCCGGATCCGCGACAGCGCATGTCGCACGTACCTGAGCACCCATGGGAACGGCATGAACACCTGCACCAGAAGCGGCCACCCGCGGCCCTTGCCGGGATGCAGCGCGATGTCCGCCGGAATGCCCAGCGCACGGCGCGCCATGTCTTCCTCGGTGACCACAGTCGGGTCCTGCCCACGCAGCGCATCGGCCACAGCGATGCGGAAGCCGCGGATGCGATTGCGTGGTGCTTCGGGCTGGTCTTCCGTCCGCTCGTCGTCGATGTCGTCGTGGAACGTACCGGCGGATCGTCCCCGGCAACGCTCCAGCATCCGATTACGGTACGCCCGGTAGGCGGTCTGCCCACCGCCCTGCCTCGTTTCGTGCACAGCCTCCATCTGCCAGCCCTTGCCCCGCTCCCTGCGTCACCCCGACGACTACAGCGGATGATATCCATTCGGCCCGGTCCGCAATGGCGGGCAGGAGGGTCCGGCCTGACCGGAAACGAAAAACGCCCCCTTGCGGGAGCGTTCTTTCTTGAATCTGGAGCGGGAAACGAGACTCGAACTCGCGACCTCAACCTTGGCAAGGTTGCGCTCTACCAACTGAGCTATTCCCGCAGATTCCGTTCGACCTGCGTCGAAGGAGCGCTATTGTGTCGAGATTGCAGCAATGCGTCAACAGAAATCTCCTCGGCGATTCCCGTTTTCCGTTCAGGTTCGGATGAGCGGAAAGCCCGGCAATCCAGGGCCGGCACGACATAAAAAAAAGAGAGGCCAGAGGCCTCTCTTTCAGAATCTGGAGCGGGAAACGAGACTCGAACTCGCGACCTCAACCTTGGCAAGGTTGCGCTCTACCAACTGAGCTATTCCCGCTTGGGAGGCGAAATTCTACCCATTCTGGAAGGGGCGTCAAGGCCTTTTTTCAACCGCGCGCATCCAGCAACCAGCGCGCTTCGCAACCTGACGGGCATCCCGTGTGCCGCCGATTAACCGTTGCCCAGCTTCTTCTGTCGTGAGCGCTCGCGTGCGGCACGCTCGTCCTCGCGCAGGCTCGGCCAGGCCGCGTGCAGATACTGCAGGCCGGACCACAGCGTCAGCACTGCCGCGATGGCCAGCGTCCAGTCACCGATGTGGAAGATGGGCCAGCCCATCCAGATGTCCTCGACCGCCACGCTGGGCGCGACCGAGTACAGCAGGCACAGCAGCGCGACCATCTGCGCGGTTGTCTTCACCTTGCCGATCATCGCCACCCGCACCTTGGCACGCTGGCCAAGCTCGGCCATCCATTCGCGCAATGCCGAGACCGCGATTTCGCGGCCAACGATGACGGCGGCCCAGAACGCCATCCACGGCGTCGGATGCCCCTGCACGATCAGGAACAGCGCCACCGCCACCATCAGCTTGTCCGCCACCGGGTCGAGAAAGGCGCCGAACGCGGATTCCAGCTGATAGCGGCGGGCGATCCAGCCATCGAGCCAATCGGTGATCGCGGCCAAGCCGAAGATCGCCGCCGAAGCGAAGTTGGTCCAGGTGTAGGGCAGGTAGAACACCAGCACCAGCACCGGGATCATCACGATCCGCAACAGCGTCAGCCAGGTGGGCAGGGTCAACTTCATGCTTGCGCGCTTCTCTCTCTAATCGGCCGCATCGGGCGTGGCCAACCCGTGCAGGTTAGCGTAGATACGGGCCGCGAGGGCATCATTGATGCCTTCCACCTTGGCGATCTCCGCTTCACCGGCCGCCTTCAGGCCGACCAGTCCACCGAAATGCTTCAGCAGGCTGGCACGACGACGCGGGCCGATGCCCGGGATGTCTTCCAGCCTGCTGGTCATGCGCGCCTTCTGCCGGCGGCCGCGGTGACCGGTGATGGCGAAGCGGTGCGCCTCGTCGCGCACCTGCTGGATGAACTGCAGGGCGGGATTGGCGGCACCAGGGCGCAGCTCGCGGCCGTCGGGCATGACCAGCGCCTCATGACCGGCGCGGCGCTCCACGCCCTTCGCCACGCCCACCAGCAATACGCCCTCCACGCCCAGGTCGGCCAGCGCTGCCTGCGCCTGCGCCAGCTGGCCGGCGCCACCGTCGATCAGCAGCACGTCGGGCAGTACGCCCTGCTCTTCCACGGCACGGCGGAAGCGGCGGTCGATGGCCTGACGCATGGCGGCATAGTCGTCGCCCGGCTCGATGCCGCTGATGTTGTAGCGGCGATATTGGGCACGCACCGGACCGGCCGCATCGAAAACCACGCAGGACGCCACGGTCGCCTCACCCAGCGTGTGGCTGATGTCGAAGCACTCCACGCGCTTGACCGGCTCGGCCAGGCCCAGCATCTCGCGCAGGGCTTCGCTGCGTACGTGTTGCGCGTTGCGGCTGTTGAGCTCGGTGGCCAGCGTCAGCTGCGCGTTGCGGCTGGCCAGCTCTACATAACCGGCGCGCTCGCCGCGCACGTTCCACTTCAGCTGCACCTTGCGCTCGGCCGAAGCAGACAGCGCGGCCATCAGCAGATCGGCATCCGGAATCTCGCGATCCAGCAGGATCTCGCGCGGTGGCTCGAACTCGATGTAGTACTGGGAGACGAACGCCGCCAGCACTTCCTGCGGGCTGTCCTCGCCATTGGTGCGGGGGAAGAACGGGCGGGTGCCCAGGTTGCGCCCATCGCGGAATGCCAGCAGCAGCACGCAGGCCTGCGATCCCTGCATGGCCACGGCCAGCACGTCCAGGTCGGCGGCGCGGCCATCGACGTACTGGCGGGTCTGCATGCTGCGCAGCGACGAAATCAGATCACGCAGGCGCGCGGCCTGCTCGAACTCCAGTGCTTCACTGGCAGCCTGCATCTGCTCACCCAGTTCCCGGGTCAGCTCATCGCTCTTGCCTTCCAGGAACAGCGCCGCGCGGCGCACCGACTCGGCATACTCGCCTGCCGGTACCAGCTCGACGCAGGGGGCACTGCAGCGGCCGATCTGGTACTGCAGGCACGGCCGTGAGCGGTTGCGGAACACGCTGTCCTCGCAGCTGCGCAGCTTGAACAGCTTGTGCATCAGGTTCAGCGTCTCGCGCACCGCGGTGACACCCGGATACGGCCCGAAATAGCGGCCGGGGATCGCACGCGGCCCCCGGTGCAGGGCGATGCGTGGCCATTCCTCGCGGGTCAGCAGCACGTGCGGGTAGGTCTTGTCGTCACGCAGGGAGACGTTGTAACGCGGTGCCAGCGACTTGATCAGCTGGTTTTCCAGCAGCAGCGCCTCGGCCTCCGAGCGCGTGACAGTCACATCCATCCGCGTGATCTGCGAGATCATCGACATGATCCGCGCGTTCTTCGGGCTGCCATTGAAATAGCTGCCCACGCGGTTGCGAAGCGCGCGTGCCTTGCCGACGTACAGCAGGGTGTCGTCGGCGGCGTACATGCGGTACACCCCGGGGGCGGTACTGAGTTGGGCCGCGAAGGCCTTGCCGTCGAAGGCCGGGACGGGGACGTCGGTCATTCGCTGATCGGTACTTCGCTGAGTACACCACTGTCTGGGTCGAAACGCAGCACGGCGTGCGCGTCGGTCTCGGCGATCCACACCGCGCCCGCGCCCACGGCCAGGCCGGCCGGGCCATGCAGGCGCCGTGGCAGCGGTTGTGTGGTCAGTTCGCCGCCGCCCAGGCGCAGCGTGCGCAGGCGACCGTTGCCGGTATCGGCAATCCACAGCAGCGGTGCGCCCGGACTCAGTGCAATCGCCTGCGGGAACTGCAGGCTGGCGTGGGCACGCGGGCCGTCGGCTTCACCGAAGCGCCATGTGCCCTGCCCGAGCAGCGTCTGCACCAGATCCCCACGCAGCTGCAGCGCGCGGATCGAAGACCCCAGCGCGTCGGCCACGTACAGGACCTGTTGTACTACGGCAAGCGCGGTGGGTTGCGCGAAGGCAGCCAGATGCCCACTGCCGTCACGCTCGTCGATCGCGCCACTGCCGGCGCGCCATTGCAGGCTGCGCTGGCCGAGGTGGTAGCTCCAGATCCGGTTGTCACCCGCCATGGCGATATGCAGCTGGTTGTCGGCGATGGCGAGGCCGACCGGATGATCCAGCGGCACCTGCCGCGGCTGGGCGACAGGCCCTTCCACCGGCGCGCCCGGGCGTCCATTGCCGCACAGAGTGTCGACCAGACCGGTCAACAGGTTGATCCGGCGGATGGCGTGGTTGCCGGTGTCGGCGACGTACAGGGCGTCGCGCTCGAGCACCAGTGCCTGCGGCCTGTGGAAGGCGGCCTCGGCCAGATTGCCATCCATGAAATCCGCGGTCCCCAGCCCGAACTGACGAAGCACGCGGCCGCCATGGCTGCATTCGAGAATGCGGTGATGGCCGCTGTCAGCGATGTACAGGCGCTCGGTGCTGACCGCCAGGCCCAGCGGAAAGCGCAACGCATGCCGCGGCTCGGGGTGCAGCTCGTTGCCACCGCGCGGCGGGGCCGAGGGTGCACCCTCGCACAGTGCGTTCAGCGCGCGCTCGAGCTCGCCGGCAGCGCCCTGCCCGACCAGCCGCTGCCGCTCGCGTCCCTGCGCGTCGAGAAGGATCAGGGTCGGCCACGCGGTGACACCGAAACGGCGCCAGCCGTCCCAATCCGCATCCAGCAGTACCGGGGCGGTCAGGCCCTGGCGGCGCAGCAGTTTCAACGCGGCATCGGCGTCGCGCTCGAAGTCGAAGCGCGGCACCTGCAGCACCAGCGGCTGCAGCTTGCCCGGATGGCGCGACAGCCATTGGCCGAACTCGGCCAGGCGTTGTGCGCTCCAGGCAGAGGCAGCGTTGACGAACAGCAGCGCGACCGGCCGGCCGCGCAGTTCCGCCAGGGTGCAGGGGGTGGCATTGAGCCAGGTGGCGAACTCGGGCAGGTCCGGGACAGGCTGGGCGTTCATGCCCTGATTATGCCGGAGTCGACGTCATGCAACAGTCGTGCCACCGCACGTTCTGCCGCTTGGTCAACCAGGGTCCAGACCTGCTCGAAATGATCGCTGCCACCGGTGTACGGATCCGGAATGGCGGCCGCGCCCTGCCCGCCTGACCATGGCAGGTACAGGGCCAGGCGCTGGCGCTCCTGCGCGGTGGCCAACCGTCCGGCATCGCGCAGGTTGGCCTCATCGGCGCAGAGAATCCAGTCGAAGCGCTGGAAGTCATCGGCGCGCAGCTGGCGGGCACGCAGCCCGCTGATGTCAACGCCATGGCCGGCTGCGCAGGCGATCGCCCGCCGGTCCGGCGGCTCGCCCACGTGCCAGTCGCCGGTGCCGGCCGAATCGACCTGCACTCGGCCGGCCAATGGGGATGCCTCCAGGCGCGCGCGCAATGCCCCCTCGGCCATCGGCGAGCGGCAGATGTTGCCCAGGCAGACGACCAGCAGCTTCATTGCGGGGTCATGGCCCGCAGCACCGCCTCGGCCCGCTCCAGGTCCTCCGGGGTGTCGATGCCAGGCGGAAACGCTTCAGGCGAGATGGCGACGCTGATCGGGAGGCCGGCTTCCAGCACGCGCAGCTGCTCCAGCGCTTCGATCTGCTCCAGCCGGCCCGGCGGCATCGCCGCGACCTGCTGCAGGAAGCCGGCGCGGTAACCGTAGATGCCGATGTGACGAAGCCACTGGTGGCCTTCGGGCAGGGCCTCGCGGCTGCGTGCGAAACCGTCCCGGTGCCAGGCGATCGGGGCGCGGCTGAAGTACAGCGCCTCGTTGCGCACATTGCGCACCAGCTTGACCACGTTCGGATCGAACAAGGTCTCGGCGTCCTCGACCGTCGTAGCCAGGGTCGACATCGGCGCCGCGCCATCGACCAGCGCCTCGGCCACGGCGCGGATGCCGGCCGCCGGCGCGAACGGCTCATCGCCCTGCAGGTTCACCACCACGGTGTCGTCGTCCCAGCCGGCGATGCGCGCGCACTCGGCCAGGCGATCCGTGCCGGATGCATGCGATGTGGCGGTCATCGCCACCTTCACTTCGCCCAGGCCCGCCAGTGCGTCGGCGATCCGCTGATCGTCGGTGGCCACCCATACCTCGCGCGCGCCAGCCAGCAGCGCACGGCGCGCCACATGCAGCACCAGCGGATCGCCGCCGAGCAAGCGCAGCGGCTTGCCCGGCAGCCGCGAGGCGGCATAGCGGGCGGGGATGGCAACGACGAATTCAGTCATGCGGGCGGTACTCGGCAGGATCGTTACAACGGGAATGTGGCCAGCGGCGCCTGATTGCAAGCGTCGCCCGGCCGCTCAGTTCGGTCGCAGCTTGTCCAGGCGATCGGTCAGCGCCACCCAGAACGCGGCAGGCAGTTCAGCGCGCAACGGCACGGCGTAATGCCAGTCATTGCCGAACGCGCGGCACTTCACCGCGTCCTTCTCGGTCATCAACACCGGCAGCTGGCTGCCAAAGGACAGATCCTGCCGCTGGTAGGCATGGTGATCGGCGAAGGCATGCGGCACCACGCCGATGCCGCGCGCGCGCAGCATGTCGAAGAAGCGCTGTGGATGGGCGATGCCCGCCACGGCATGCACGCGCTGGCCCTTGAAATAGCCCAGCGGGCGCGCACGCCCACCCGCGAGAGGCTGTGCGGTGTCGATATGCAGGGCCATCGGCCATTGACCGAATCCGCAGGCCTGCGCCGCGCCGTCCTCATCCGTCTGGCCCAGGTTGACCACGCGGAAATCGCACTCGGCAGCGCGGCTGACCGGCTCGCGCAACGGGCCGGCCGGGATCATCCGGCCGTTGCCGTAGCGGCGCTGCGCATCCACCACTTCGATTTCGATGTCACGGGCCAGCCGGTAGTGCTGCAGGCCGTCGTCGCAGACGATCACATCGCAACCGGCCTCGATCAGCGCACGGCCCGCCGCCACCCGATCGCGATCGACGCGCACCGGCACGCCGGTCTTCCAGGCAATCAGCACCGGCTCATCGCCGCCGGTTGCAACCGGCGTATCGGCCTTTACCCACTGCGCCTTGTCGGCGTTCTCGCGGCCATAACCACGGCTCGCCACGCCTGGCGTCCAGCCGGCCGCGCGCAGCCGCTCGACCAGGGCGATGGTCAACGGCGTCTTGCCGGTGCCGCCAGCGGTGATGTTGCCGACCACGATGACCGGCACCGGCAACGTGTGGCGCTTGCGCCAACCGCGCTGGTACAGGCGTCGCCGCAGCGCGGTGACGCCGGCATACAGCGGGGCCAGCAGGCGCATGGGCCATGGAACCGAACTGCCGTCATACCAGTACGGCGGGGTCTGGGTACCCTTGCCTGCCATCAGTCCTGCCTTTCGCGGAACTGCATGCTGTGCAGGTGCTGGTACAGGCCACCCATGGCAAGCAGCTCATGATGGGTGCCACGTTCGACGATGCGGCCGTGATCCATCACCAGCACCTGGTCGGCGTGCTCGATGGTGGACAGGCGGTGGGCGATCACCAGCGTGGTGCGCTCCGGCATCAGTCGCTGCAGCGCGTCCTGCACCAGCCGTTCGGATTCATTGTCCAGCGCCGCGGTGGCTTCATCCAGGATCAGGATCGGCGCATCACGCAGGATCGCGCGGGCGATCGCCAGGCGCTGGCGCTGGCCACCGGACAGCAGCGCACCGTTCTCGCCCACCGGCGTCTGCAGCTGCTGTGGCATGCGTGCGATGAATTCCCAGGCATTGGCCGCTTCGGCCGCGGCACGGATCTGCTCGTCGGTCGCATCCATGCCATAGGCGATGTTGGCAGCGATGGTGTCGTCGAACAGCATGACCTTCTGCCCGACGATCGCCACCTGCCGGCGCAGGTCAGCCAGCGGATAGTCATCCAGGGGTACGCCGTCCAGCCGGATGACGCCGCCATTGGGCTCGTAGAAGCGTGGCACCAGCCGGATCAGGCTGGTCTTGCCGCTGCCGGAACGACCAACGATGGCGGTGACCGTTCCGGGCCTGGCAACGAAACTGATGTCATCCAGGGCGATGCCGCTGTCTTCGCGATAACGCAGCATCACGTGCTCGAACGACAGTTCACCGCGTACGCGCTGCACGACATGCGTGCCGTCGTCGCGCTCGACCGGCATGTCGATGATGCCGAACAGGCGCTCGGCCGCCGCGACGCCACGCGAGATCGAGGTCTGCACGCTGGTCAGGCGCCGCAGCGAAGGGATGATCGCCATCATCGAGGTCATCAGGCCCATGAACTGGCCCGCATTGAGCTTGCCGGCCAGTGCTTCGCGGGTGGACACCCAGACGATCACTGCCAGGGCCAGCGCAGCGAGGAACTGGACCACGCTGGACGCGGCGGCACGCGTCACTTCGACTTTCATGTTCAGCGCCAGCATGCGGTTGGCCAGGCGCGAGTAACGGGCGATCTCATGCGCCTGCGTGCCATGCACCTTCACTTCCTGCTGCGCGGCGAGCGACTGTTCCGCCGTCTGCGCCATCGTGCCCATGCCGTCCTGGATGCCGCGGCTGATGCGGCGGTAGCGCTTGCCGACATAGGACACGATGCCGCCGATCAGCGGCACCACCAGCAGCATCGCCAGGGTCACCTTCACGCTCATCTGCAGCATCACCACCAGCATGGCGATGATGGTCAGGGTGTCGGCGACCACGGTCTTCAGTGCGTCGGCGCTGGCCTGGGTGACCTGCTCGGTGTCGAAGTTGAGGCGGCTGACCATCACCGGCGTCGCCTCGTTGTCGAAGTGCGAAGACGGCAGGTGCAGGTACTTCTGCAGAACCTGCTCGCGCAGGTCGCGGACCACGCTGCGCCCGGTCTTGGCCAGCGTGTAGTCGCTGACCCAGGTGGCCAGGCTGCGCATCAGGAACAGGCCCAGGATGGTCAGCGGCAGGATCACCGCCATGCGCGGCTCCGGGTTGACGAAGCCCCGGTTGACCAGCGGCTCCATCAGCTTGGTGAAGTGATAGCCGGCCAGTGCCTCGACCACCATCGCGATGACCGCGGCCACCATGAACACCCAATAGGCCCGTGTATAGCCCAGCAGGCGTTTGTAGATCGGCCACACCGGCGCGTGTTTGGAACTCATGGACGCACCTCTGGCGCAGTGGCGATTGCAATACGGCGGAAACCGAGCTGACCGAGCGCATCCTGCGCGGTCACGACGGCCTGGTAGGGAGTACGCGCATCGGCACGCAGCAGCACGGTCTGTTCGCGATCACTGCCCGCTACAGCGGCAATGGTCTGCTTGACCGACTCGACATCGCTGCGCAGCACTTCCTGGTCATTGATGAAATAGCGGCCGTCGGCGTTGATCAGCACGCTCAACGAACGCGGCGGTTCGTCGGTGTGCTGCTGGCTGGCGGTGGGCAGCTGCACCTGCAGCGTCGAACGTGCATCGAAGGTGGTGGTGACCACGAAGAAGATGATCAGCACCAGGATGACATCGATCAGCGGTACCAGATCGATATGCGGCTCATCCTGGGATCGGTCGTTGCCGATACGCATCGATCAGGCCTTCGCCGGGGCGGGCGCAGCGGCACGTGCAGCCGATGCCGGTGCGGGCGCCATCACGCCGGGACGACCATCGAGCGTATCCAGCAACGCGCTGGCTTCCTGTTCCATCTCCACCACGTAGCCGTGGATCCGGCCCTTGAAATAGCGATGGAACATCAGCGCAGGAATCGCCACGATCATGCCGGTAGCCGTGCAGACCAGGGCCTTGCCGATGCCACCGGCCAACTGGTTCACATCGCCCACGCCGTGGTCGAGGATGCCCAGGAACATCTGGATCATGCCGATCACCGTGCCGAGCAGGCCCAGCAGCGGGCCGGCCGAGGCAATGGTGCCGAGCGCGTTGAGGAACCGCTCCATGCGGTGTACCAGGTGGCGGCCGGTGTCCTCGATACGCTCGCGGATCTGGTCGCGCGGACGATTGCGTGCTTCCAGCGCGGCGGCCAGCAGCGCTCCCAGTGGCGAGTTGGCACGCAGCGTCTGCAGATGGGCAGGGTCGAGCTTGCCGCGCGCAGCCCAGTTGCGCACTTCCTGGCCCAGCCCCGGTGGCAGCACTTCAGCGCGCCGCAGGGACCAGAAGCGCTCCAGGACGATTGCCAAAGCCAGTACGCCCAACAGCAGCAGCGGCACCATCGGCCAGCCACCGGCCTTGACCAGTTCCCACACGTTTCAACCCTCCGGCCCAGCGGCCGCCTGTTCGATCGGCGATAGGATAGCAGCCGACCGCGCCCGCCCAGCGGCATCCCACCACCGGGCCGCGTGGATGCGCTGTTCACGCAGCTGCAGGCCTTGTGCGCCAAGCCATATGCGGATCGCGCCGGATTCGGCCGTAGCCAGCACTTCGGCGCCCACGGCGCGCCAGCGCTGCACCACGTCACGTTTCGGGTGGCCAAAACGGTTCTGGTGCCCGGCCGAGACCACGGCCAGCCGGGGGGCCACCGCTGCCACCCAGGCCGGATCCGAACTGCCCCCGCTGCCATGATGCGGAACCAGGACCACGTCCGCGCGCAGCTCGCCGGGCGCCCGCTCCACCAGGCGCCGTTCGGTCGCCGCGCCGATGTCGCCGGCCAGCAGGATCACGCCATGTGCGCTGGCGATGCGCAGCACGCAGCTGTCCTCGTTGCCGGCCGTCGGCACGTCGGGCCCGGGATGCAGCACCTCGAAGCCCACCCCGTCCCACCGCCAGCGAACGCCGCGATGGCAGCTGCCGGCACCGTCGAGGCTGCTGCCTGGGGGTGCCAGCAGCTCCAGGTGCGGCAGCTGCCGGCGCAGCCGCGGCAGTGCGCCGGTGTGATCCAGATGGTCATGACTGAGCACCACGCGACCGGGCGGCACCTGACCCAGCGCACGTACGGCCGGCAGCAGGACCCGTTCATCGCCATCGCCACCGATCGCAGGGCCGACGTCGTACCACAATGCATGCCGTGCCGTGCGCACCAGCACCGCCGTGCCCTGCCCGACATCATGCACCAGCAGCTGCACCTCCCCGGCAGCCGGTATGTCACGTGACGGCCATGACAGCGGCAGGCACAGCAGCGCGCCGGCCAGCACGCCGCCGGCCCCGCGCGGCAGCAACCACCAGAACAGGCCCGCCAAGGCCGCTGGCACGGTCCACGCCGGAGCCTCGGCCAGCCACCACATCGCCTGCGGGTGGTCTGCCAGCGGCTGCAGGGCCTGCCAGCTGAGGTCGAACAGCCAGGACGCTGCGCGCCAGGGCCATCGTCCCGCCCCGCTGTACAGGGCATCCAGAGCGGTGCCAAGCAGTGCCAGTGGCACCACCAGCAGGCTCCACCACGGGATGACGGGCAGATTGACCAGAGGCCCCAGGCGCGCGGCGCCTCCGAACAGGGCCACGCACAGCGGCAGGAGGCCGAGACTGGCCACCCCCTGGGCCGCGAAGAAGGCCTGCAGGCGGCTCCCCACACTGTCGGCGCTTGCCGTCGGCAGGCACCACAGCAGCCAGAGCACGCCACCGAAGCTGAGCCAGAAGCCGGCCGACAGCACGGACAGTGGTGCTGGCAACAGCAGCACCAGGGCCGCCAGTGACACGGCCTGGACCACGTCGGGAGGTCGCCGCCCCCCGCGTGCCAGGGCAATCAGCCCGATCATCAACGCCGTGCGTACGGTCGGCAGTTCCGCGCCGGCCACCAGGGCATAGCCGGCCGCTGCCAGCGCGGCGGCACACGCAGCGGCCTGCGGACGCGGCCAATGACGGGCCAGCGACGGCAACAGCCACCACACTGCGCTGCACAGCAGTGCCGCGCAGCCACCCACCAGGCCCACGTGGAAGCCCGAGATGGCGATCAGGTGGGTCAGCCCCAGCGCACGCAACTGATTCCAATCGGTGTCGGACAGCCATCGGGTATCGCCCAGCGCGAGCGCGCGGATGAAGCGCGATGCGGGGCTGGGAACCTGCATTGCAATCGCATCGCTGCTGCGCTCGCGCCAGGCCAGCAGCCCCTCCGGCGCCTGCAGTTCACGCGCACTGCCCGCTGCACGCACCGTGCCGTGACCGGCAATGCCGGCCAGCACGGCATGACGTTCGGCGTCGAAGCCGCCAGGATTGATCCGCGAGCGTGGCGCCCGCAGCCGCAACGGCAACCGCCACTGCGCCCCCGCACGGACCTGATGACGGCCCCCACCCTCAACGCGCGTGCGGGTTCCGGGCCATGGATCGCTCCAGGTGATCTGCAGGCGCTTGCCCGCCAGTGCGGGATGCCCCGGTGCATCGCCGACCTGCAGGACGAAACGGGTATGGCCGCCCGCCGTTACCGGCAGATCGACGACGCGCCCGCTGACCACGGCATCGCGGACCGGCATGGCCGGCGGCAGTTGCTGCTGCAGCGTCCATTGACCATGCAGGGCCGCCCACGCTGCGCCGAACAGCAGCGCGGCAACCGCGCGGCCGCGCCACGGCAGCGCCCACCCCAGGCCGGCCACGGTGCTCGCCAGCGCGCAGCTCCAGAGCGGTGGCAACGCGGGCAGCAGCACGCACGCCAGGGCGCCGCTGACGAACGCGGCAGTGCAGACCCCGCCAATGGGAGCGGGCAACGGAGTATCGGCGGCCATCGCATCAGCCTGCCGCGTGCTGCCCCTGTCCTCCTATCAGGCAACGACCCGCGCAGCGGTCAGCGCCGCACGCTGCCGCGATGGAAATTGACCCGGAAGCTGGCGCCGCCGCCGACGGCTTCACCCACACTGACCGAGCCACCGTGATGCTGGACGATCTCCTTGACCAGGTGCAGGCCCAACCCGCTGCCACTGCCCGCCGCACGGAGTCGATGGAAGGGCTCGAAGATCGCCTCGCGGTCGCCGACCGGCACGCCCGCGCCCTGGTCGCTGACTTCCAGCAGACCGGTCCGGTCAAGACGTACGCAGATCGTGCCACGCCCCCCGCCATGGACGATGGCGTTGTGCACCAGATTGGCGATGACCCGCCCCAGCGCCAGGCTGTCGCCGTGGATCCACACCGGTGTCTCCGGTGCGTCCACCTCGAAACCATAGCCGGCGCCCACCACCAGCGGAGCCAGTTCGGCCGCCGCTTCGCGCACCACCAGGGCCAGATCCAACCGTTGCATCGCACTGGTGTTGCGATCCAGCCGCTGCAGATCCAGCAGGTGCTCGGCCACGTTGCCCAGGCGAGCAATGTCGGTCAGCAACTGCGATTTCAACTCGCCCTGCGGCAGCTGCGACAGGCGCGCCTGCACCACGGCAATCGGCACGCGCAGCTCATGCGCGGCATCAGCAAGAAACTTGTCACGCGCCGCATAGCCCTGCTGCACCTTGTCGATGGCATCGTTGAACGCCTCCACCAGCGGTGCTACCTCGGTCGAGACCAGCTGCGCGTCCAGCCGCGCGCCCGGCTGGCCGATGTCCAGTTCCTTGGCCTGCTGCGCGGAGCGTCGGACACCTCGCATCGCGCGGTGGATCACGGTCGGCATCACCAGCAGGGTGACCACGATCAGCGGCAGGAAGAACCACAGGCCAATCAGGCGCAGCACCATCAGCGCGCCATCCAGCAGGCCGCCCTTCGGTGCGCCCCCCACCATCACCGTGATGCGCCGCCCGTCCTCGTTGCGGATCATCACCCGCGCCACGTCCAGATAGGGCGGCACCAGTGAACCCAGTTCGGTGGCACCCAGCGTCGGCAGCCGCGCCAGCAGCGGCGCATGGATCGCCGGTACCTTGCCACGCTCGAGCCAGGCTCCCCGGTCATCGACGGCGGCGAACCAGAGGTTGCCACCGGCGCGCGCATCCAGCTTCTGCCAGCGTGCCTCGTCCAGCGCCAGGCCCCCATCCTGGCTGTGCACGGCCTTGGCCACCGCCTCGGCGGTGAACATGTCCATGCCCCAGGAATCCTTGTCACCCCAGGTGAGGATCAGTGCGACCACGGCGAACAGCACGGTGAACGCCTGCGCCAGAAACAACCGCCAGGCCAGGCCGAGGGTGATCGATCGGATCGGTCGCGCCATGTCAGGCCTCCGCCAGCAGGTAGCCGACGCCGCGGATGACATGGATCTCCACGCCAGCGCCCGCCTGTTGCAGCGCCTTGCGCAGTTTGGAGATGTGCGCATCCAGCGCGTTGGACTGGATCTCGTCATCGAAACCGTAGACCGCCGCCTCCAACGCGCTGCGCGTGACCGTGCGCCCCTGCCTCATCGCCAGCGCCTGCAGCACCAGCACCTGGCGGCGCGGCAGTGCCAGTGTCTGGCCCTGCACCTGCGCCTGCAGCGATTCGAAGTCGAATTCCAGCTGCCCAAGCCGCAGGCTGGGAGTGACCATCGCCGATGGCCGACGCGATACCGCGCGGATGCGTGCCATCAGTTCTTCGATCGCCACCGGCTTGACCAGATAGTCATCGGCACCGACATCCAGGCCCTCGACCTTGTCCGACAGCGTGCCCTTGGCGGTCAGCATGATCACCGCCAGATTCGGTCGCAACGTGCGTGCGGTAGCGACGAAGGTGGCACCATCGCCGTCCGGCAGCTGGCGGTCGAGCAGCATCAGCTGGTGCACCGGTTCGCGCAACGCGATGGCGGCTTCGGCGAGGCTGCCGACCACGTCGGCGACTACGCCCTGCCGCTCCAGCCCGGACTGCAGGGCCCGCGAGAGGTCGGGATCATCTTCGACCAGAAGAATGCGCATGGAGGTCTCTGCTGCGGGAAACGGTTCGGATCATTGTGCCAGCCAGGGCCCCGTCGCGCTCCGTGTGCATCGACGCAATGTTGCGACAATGTTGACACCGCAGCATGCAGCCTCATCCCCTGCAAAGCTGTCGATCGATGCCCTTGTCGCCCTCTGCCATTCTGCGCCCGATGCTGTTCTCCGCCGTGCTGTCGATGCCGCTGCTGGCCCAGGCGGCGGAACAGACACCCGGCGTGAAGGCCGGGATCACGGTCGGCGCGACATCGGGCGCCTACGCGCACTACGACGTCAAGCCATTGGTCGTGCCCGCCCTCTCCTGGCAGGGCGAGCGCTTCTTCGCCAGCCCCGGCTCGCTGGGCATGTACCTGTACAAGGGCGAGGGCCTGCGCCTGTCGGCGGCGCTCACGCCCTACACGCTGCGCTTCAAGACCGATGACGTGAACGATCCACAGCTGCGCCGCCTGCACAGCCGGCAGATGTCGGCGATGGGAGGCATCAATGCCGAATACAGCGCCGACTGGGGCATCGTCGAAGCCAGTGTGATGCGCGAGATCAGCGGCCATGGTGGCGGCCTGGAATCAAGCCTGTACTACAGCTATCCGCTGCAGGCCGGTCGTTTCACCTGGGTGCCGAGGGCCGGAGTGGTGCATTCCAGTGCGCGCCTGCTCGATTACTACTACGGCATCAGCGACGAGGAAGCACTGCGTTCGGGCCTGGCCGCCTACAGCCCCGGCAGCGCCACCTCGCCGAGCGTGCAGATCGCGGTCAGCACGCCACTGGGCAGCAGATGGCGCGCCACCGGCGTAGTGGCCAACCAATGGTTCGGCGATGCAGTCAAGGACAGCCCGATGGCGCGCCGTGGCAGCCAGACATCCGCCTTCATTTCCCTGATGCGTTCGTTCTGACCGAGCGCTCCCCGGACGAGGAATCCCCATGGCCTCACCCAGCCCCGCAGCCGATGCGCACGCGATCCTGCGCGCCCCCGATCTGGACAGCGCCGAACGCGCGTATCTCGGCCTTCTGCCGGACCTGGACCACGTCGATGCACTGACCCGTCGTGCAGTGGGCCTGTCGAAGGTAGCCGACGCGGCACGCGGCTACGCCCTGTCGATGACCCTGATCGGCCTTCGCCTGCAGGAACTGGAGATGGGTGAGCCCTGCACGACGGAGCACCGCCAGGCGACACTGCGCAGCCTGCGCCAGGCCTTCAGCGCCTGACCGCCCCCCCAGAACGGCACCCGTCCGCAGCCGATGCGGGCCACGCGTGTCCGAGTGTGCGGCACGCCGGCACGCAGGTGCGCCATCAGCGGCAGGTCGTCCAGGCCAGCACTGCACACAGGATGGCCACCCAGACCACGGCCTTGAACGTGCCCGCCAGCATGTTGCCGCCGAACAACAGGTCGAGCAGCGGGTTGGGCCTGGAAACGGGAACGTGATCGCTCATTGCAGCTGCTCCTTGTGATGGCCGCGATTGCGCGGGCGCCGCAAGTCTACGCCTGCCCGGTGCGGATTCATCGGCGCCTGGCTGCGTTTGGCGGCTCAATCCGGGCGTTCGTCGCAGGCCGGCTGTGGTCCCGGCGGCGAAGTGCCAGTCTGCCTGCACTTTCCCGCTGGAGCACCGTGCCATGCCGATGCTTGCCCTGTTGCTGCTGTGCGCTGGCGCGTTCGGTCACGCCACCAGTGCCGACGAGCCCGTGCTGGTCGATCTGCCCCTACAGTCCGGATCATCGACGAGGGTGGCGCAGCCCGCCATGCAGCGCGAACTGGAACCTGCGAGCCTGCGGCTCTTCCACCTGCGCCAGGATCGACTGCTGCGGGTGGGACAGCAGTGCCTGTCGCAGGAACAGGCCGATGGCCATCGCGAAATCGTCGGCGAGGCACGCATGATCCAGCTGTGGGAGCGTATCGATGGGCACTGGCGGATACGGCGGACGCTCGTCATTGACCACCGGGCCGCGCGGACGTGACATCACGCGGCCATTGCATGCGCCCATGAAAAAAGCCGGCGATGGCCGGCTTTTCGTATTACCACCGCTGCACCGGCAGGGCCGGGAGCCAGGTGGTGGGCGGTACAGGGTTCGAACCTGTGACCCCTACCATGTCAAGGTAGTGCTCTACCGCTGAGCTAACCGCCCATCGTGTTACTGCGGCCCGCCAGCGGGCCTCTTTACGTAAAAACCCGGCGCCAGGGCCGGGCTTTCAATTCACGACCGCCCTCTTTCGAGAACGTCGTGGTGGGCGGTACAGGGTTCGAACCTGTGACCCCTACCATGTCAAGGTAGTGCTCTACCGCTGAGCTAACCGCCCGTTTGGGGTCTGAACGTCCGCGAATGCGTCGGTGCAGGCCGCGTATATTACGGATGCCGGCCCGGAAGCGCAACACTTTTGTGAAGACGTGCGGCACTGTCGCGTTCAGCCCAGGCTGGCCTCCTTCAGCTGTCGGATCTGGTCGCGGACGCGGGCCGCGTCCTCGAATTCCAGGTCCTTGGCGTGCTGGTACATCTGCTGTTCCAGCGCCTTGAGACGCGCCGCCAGCTGCGCCGGCCCGAGCGCGCGGTAGTCGGCCACATCCTCGGCCACTCCAGGCCTGCCCTTGCCTTTTCCCTTGCGCGATTCCTTCTCGGCCGCTTCGGATCGGGCACCTTCCAGTACGTCGGTGATCGGACGCGCCACCGAGCGCGGAATGATCCCGTGCTCTTCGTTGTACTCGACCTGCTTGGCGCGTCGGCGGTCGGTCTCGTCGATCGCGGCCTGCATCGAACGGGTCACCTTGTCGGCATACAGGATGGCCTTGCCGCGCACATTGCGGGCCGCACGGCCGATGGTCTGGATCAGCGAACCGGTGGAGCGCAGGAATCCCTCCTTGTCCGCGTCCAGGATCGCCACCAGCGACACCTCGGGCATGTCCAAGCCCTCGCGCAGCAGGTTGATGCCGACCAGCACGTCGAACTTGCCCAGGCGCAGGTCACGGATGATCTCCACGCGCTCGACGGTGTCCACGTCCGAATGCAGGTAGCGCACGCGGATGCCATGCTCGGTGAGGTACTCGGTCAGGTTCTCGGCCATGCGCTTGGTCAGCGTGGTAACCAGCACGCGGTCGCCAGCCTTGATGCGCTCGTTGGCCTCGCTCATCAGATCGTCGACCTGGGTGGCGACCGGGCGGATCTCCACCATCGGGTCGATCAGGCCGGTCGGCCGCACCACCAGCTCGGTCACTTCGTCGCCCGACTCACGCATTTCATACGGGCCTGGCGTGGCCGACACATAGATGCTGCGCGGCGAGCGCGCTTCCCACTCTTCGAAACGCAGCGGGCGGTTGTCCAGCGCCGAGGGCAGGCGGAAGCCGAATTCGACCAGGGTTTCCTTGCGCGACCGGTCGCCCTTGAACATTGCGCCGATCTGCGGAATGGTCACGTGCGATTCGTCGATCACCAGCAACGCGTCGGCCGGCAGATAATCGAACAGGGTCGGCGGTGGCTCGCCAGGGCCCTTGCCGGTGAGATGCCGCGAGTAGTTCTCGATGCCGTTGCAGTAGCCGACCTCGGCCATCATCTCCAGGTCGAACTGGGTGCGCTGGGCAAGGCGCTGCGCCTCGACCAGCTTGTTCTGTGCGTAGAGCTGCTCAAGCCGCTCCTTCAGTTCCACCTTGATGGTCTCGATCGCCGCGAGCACGCGTTCGCGGGTCGTCGCATAGTGGGTCTTCGGGTAGACGGTGAAGCGCATCAGGTTGCGCAGGGTTTCTCCGGTGAGCGGATCGAACATCGTGATCTTCTCGACCTCGCCATCGAACAGCTCGATGCGCAGCGCCTCGCTGTCCGACTCCGCCGGGAACACATCGATCACTTCGCCGCGCACGCGGAAGGTGCCGCGCTGCAGTTCGTATTCGTTGCGGGTGTACTGCAGCTGCGTCAGATGATTGATCAGGTCGCGCTGGTCGATGCGTTCACCCTTGGACAGGATCAGGCGCAGCGACAGGTAATCCTCGGGCGCACCCAGGCCGTAGATCGCCGACACGGTGGCCACCACGATCGCGTCGGGCCGCGACAGCAGGGTTTTGGTCGCCGCCAGCCGCATCTGCTCGATGTGCTCGTTGATCGAACTGTCCTTCTCGATGAAGGTGTCCGACGACGGCACATAGGCCTCCGGCTGGTAGTAGTCGTAGTAGCTGACGAAATACTCCACCGCGTTGTGCGGGAAGAACGCCTTGAATTCACCGTACAGCTGTGCGGCCAGCGTCTTGTTCGGCGCCATGATCAGCGTCGGCTTCTGGATCTGCTGGATGACATTGGCGATGGTGTAGGTCTTGCCCGAGCCGGTCACACCCAGCAGCGTCTGCTTGGCGATGCCGGACTCGAAATTGCTGGTCAGCTTCGCGATGGCGTTCGGCTGGTCGCCCGCCGGTGAATACGGCGAGACGAGTTCAAAACTGTCGCTCATGATGTTGCCAGATCCCGGGAACGGCCAGTATACGGGGCATCCGGTGACGGCCGGCTGAGGGGAAGCCGGACACCCCGACGCGCCAACCTCCAATGGAGACCGGCCGGCGGGGCCGGCAGGCTGGGGGCATGCTCCAGACCCTCTGCAAACACCCCGCGCGCAAGGCCCGGGGGCTCCACCTGCCTGAAATGCTGGTGGTCCTGATGATCCTGTGCGTACTGCTGGCTGTGGCTTGGCGCCCCTGGCAGCGCGCGATGCGCCAGCTGCAGGCCGAATCCCTGCGTGCCCAGCTGGTCGGCAGCCTGTCGCTGGCGCGCAGCACCGCCATCACCGAGGGACGCCCGGTCACCGTGTGCGGCTCCGGCGACGGCAGCCGCTGCGACAACCGCTGGAGCCAGGGCTGGCGCGTTCAGGTTGAGCCGCGGGTGGCCAGCGGGGGAATGACCACCCTGCTGCACACCCTGGAGAACCGCCATCGCCATGTGGAACTGCGGGCGAGCGACCATCGCGCCCACATCCGATTCCGCGCTGACGGGCGCAACGCCGGCACCAACCAGTCCATCGTGCTGTGCGTGCAGGGCCTGGAACACAGCCGCGTGATCATCAGCATCCCCGGACGGATCCGGAGCCTGCGCCCACGCGTGCCTACGCCCTGCTGATCCCGCGCGGCATGCCCCAACGAAAAAAGCCGCGATTGCTCGCGGCTTTCTCGAAACTGGCGCCCGAAGTTGGACTCGAACCAACGACCCCCTGATTAACAGTCAAGTGCTCTAACCGGCTGAGCTATTCGGGCGGGGTGCGCATTCTAGCCAATTCCAGAAGTGGGGTGCAAGCCCCTTCCACACTCGCCGCTGCCGTCTTACCAGCACTCCGGGTTGGTCTTGCTGTCCGGCGTCTTGCGGCCCGCCTGATCGAGTGTCAGCGTGCCGCACGCGTCCTTGTCCTGGCCGGTTTCCGGAACCGCCTGCAGGGTATAGGTCCCGGCGGTCGCCTTGCCGTCGAACGATATGGCATAGCGGGCCGAGCCCTGCCGCGGCGACTGGCTGAACGGCAGCGAGAATCCGTCGTAGCTGTTCTGCACGGTGTGATGCCGCTCGAGCAGCTGCGCGATCTCGACCAGGTCAGCCTTGGCCATCGCGCGGTGCGTCTTCAGCACATGTCGCTGGTAGGAAGGCAACGCCACAGCCGCAAGTACCGCGATGACGGCAACGGTGATCATCAGTTCGATCAGGGTGAAGCCCGTTACCTGCTGTTGTCTGCTGGATGTGCGCATGGCAGCTCCCGTATTCCTGGTAGTCATCGGATCTGGCGCCACGACTGGCGACCACAGGCACGCTGGCCATACGCAGTATCCGCGCCCGGCGTGTTCAGAGCCACGATGCAGCGGTCCAGCGATCCATCGACCGTGCACTTCGGATCGCTGGGATCGCAGCCCTTCAAGGTGGTGCTGTTGACATTGGTGGACAGCACGGGGGCACCGGTTGCGATGTCTCCGCCGCGGGTCAGCGCACCGGCACCGCAGTTGGCGCCGCACAGCGCGTTTCCGCCGACCTCGTCGGTCAAGCCGCTCATCGCCGGCTGGCCGGTCAGCATGTTCAGGCGATAGCGCCAGTTGGTGCCGCCGCCGGTGCCGCAGACCGCCTGCCCGGGCACATAGGTGGTGAACATCACCGCGCCGCCCTGCAGCGTCGGATAGCCGAAGAAGCGCTCACCCTCCACGTCGGAACCCACGATCAGGTCGACGTACCAGCCGCGCTTGCTCGCGTAGTCCACGCCGTTGCCCGACACGTCACGGAAGCCGGCACCATTGGCACTGACGGTCTGCCCCACCAGCGAATCACGGCTGGAAATGGCAGTGGAGAGGTTGTCCCAGAGCCCATACAGCGTCTGCACCGGCGAATTACGGGTCACTGCATTGTCGTCAGCGGTGAAGTAGCGACCGGTACCGAAGAACAGGCTGACGCCACCGCCCGGCCCCGCCGAGACTTCGATCGCGCCGGTGATCGGCTGAGCGACAGCGCTGCGCACTGCGGTGAACAGCGGCGTGCCGTTGAGGGCCACATTCCAGGCGCTGGGATCACCGCCACGCAGGTCGAAGCGCCACATGTTGCCCTGCATGTCGCCGCCATAGACGGTATCGGCCAGGCCACTGCTGTTGTGCAGCGCTACCGCGGTGACATGGTTGAGGCCATTGGCGACTGCATACTTGCCCGCCGTGGGGTACACGCGCTTGAGGATCTCGCCGGTGCGGATGTCGACCACATAGAGCACCGGTCGGCCGGTGCTGGAATTGACACCGTTGCCGAACAGGGCGACGAACCGGGGCGGACTGTCCGCGTTGGGGCCGGCGACGGGCACCACGACCGGCTTGCCCATGACGAAGCCCAGGTCCGACTCGGTCTTGCCGGAAATCTCCCACAGCACGTTGCTGGCGGTGAATCCGGTCGGATTGCTGATATCCAGGGCGAACACCGAACCGTTGCCCACTGCCGTGGCCGACGGCCCGCGCGACGCGCCGCCGCCGCCGGTCGAACCGACCAGTACCGTGCGCCAGGCATCGCCGTAGTAGACGTCCGACGAGGTCAGTCCGCCGTCCACGTAGTAGCGATGTCCATAGGTGGGGTTGGCCAGCTCCGCCATGTGCTGCAGCGAAGCCGATGGAATGAAGGCGAACTGCTCGCTGCCCGCCGAGGTGCCGGTGCTGGCATTGAAGCCATGCAGCATGCCGTCGTTCGCACCGACGTAGACCATCGAAGGTGGGCCACCGTTTGCCACCTTGGTCGCCAGGTAGGCCCGATAGCTCAAACCGAGCGTGGTCTTCCAGCTCACTCCCCCCTGCGCCTGCCACGAGGTGAAGCCGTAGTCGTCCTTGTTGGACACAATCTCCACGCTGGAATTGACGATATCGCCGAGCAGTGAGCTGCGCGGGCGGAAACCGCTCACCGGTGAGCCGCGCAGGTAACTGACCAGATCCGCCACGGTGTGCGAACCGAACCAGTTCGGCACCGTGTTGAGCCCCATGTTGCCGAGCTTCTCGGCGCGATCACGCCCGGGAACGTTGTCGGCGGTGAAATCGGCCGCTGCCACCGGCACCAGTTGGTTGGACGTGTTCACATAGGTGGGTGCGGTCGACATCACGATGGTCCGCCCGGAGGCGCTCATCTTGGTCGACGCACGCCACAGTTCAGCGCCGGCGCCTCCGGTGCTCGTGGTCTGGCTGGCGATGACATCACCGGTCCAGTCGTTCGAGCCCGACGGCACCGTGTAGTGCGCGGACACGGTGAAGGAGCCGGCGTTGACACGGGCGCCGGTGCCGCTGCCACCCACCGGGGCCTCGCCAGCCGCAGCGCTGTCGAAGATCGATTCCAGCGCGGACTTCAGCTTGGCCGGATTGCGCGCCAGGAAGTAGTTGTCCGGTACACCCGGCACCTTGCTGTCCCACTTCCTGCCTTCCGGCACGCCGTACTTGGCGGCGTACCACAGCGGGCTTTCCAGCTGCCCGGCCTGGCCGGTACCCAGTTTGTAGCGCATCACGACCGCGCCGGTCCAGGTAGCCGGCGGATCGGCGCTGGTGCTCAGCACCGAACCGTTGCGGTTGCCGGGGCGCAGCACCAGCCGCTGCACGTTGTCAGCCGCATTGGAGCCCACGATCGTGTAGCCGGTCAGCATCGCGTTGCCTGCATAGGCGGACAGGTTCTCGATGCGGACCAGCACTTCGTCTTCGCCGACCTTGTTGCGAACGGCGTTGTTGCTGCATTCACCACTGTTGGAGCGCCAGCAGATGTTGCGGAATGGCGTCGTGCCACCGTCGCTGCAGGTGCTGCCAACGCAGTAGCTGAGCATGGAGACCACGTCGTTGTCGTGGTCATTGCCCCACAGCGAATCCTCCCAGACCAGCGAGAAACTGCCGGCCTTGCCATCGGCTCGGTAGTCACGGCCATAGACGTAGTTCGGCGATACCGCTGATCGCTTGGTGCCGACGCCGACCGAGCCGAGGAAACAGCTGCGCCAGCCGCTGCTGTTGATGCCCGCTCCTTCGGTGTTGTTGGCCTGGCACAGGGGGGCCAGGGTGATCTTGCCATTGCCCACCGGAATCTCGAACTTCGGCAGGCTCTCAGCCATGGCCACGGTGTAGGTGGTGGCGGTCAGCTTGTAGGTGTTGGGTTTGTCCTGCACGCCCGGACGCAGATCGGTCTCGGCAGCGGCCTTGGCCAGCCCCGAGATCAGGTAACTGCCTTCCGTGGACGGCACGTCCGGGCAGATGCCGCGCACGAGCGAAAGGCCTGTCACCTTGACCGCACGGCAGATGTCCTCATGGGTGTTGATCGAGGCATAGCGATTGGTCAGGCCGACACGGCCTGCCATGTAGCTGCCACCGGTGATGTTCTCCTGGTTGCCGATCGCATCGGTCGCCGCCGCTGCCGTGGTCAGGCCAGTGACCGTACCGATGTTGTCGCTGTCGAAGGACGGCAGGCCCGAGGACATCACCAGGATGTTGCAGGTGGCGCAGTAGGAGTTGCCGCCGTTGTTCGGCGAGCGGTACGGATCTTTCCACGCCACCGAATTGGGCAGGCCGCTGAGATCACCGCTGGCGCTGTAGATTCCCTTCGTTTCTCCCTTGATGTAGCGCAGCGCTTCGGCATACATCTCCGCCAACGGATTGCCCCAGGCGCTGCACTTCTTGGATGCGTTGCCCGGGTCGGTCAGGTTGCCCCGGCCGTCGAAGCCCTGGCGATTCAGGATGCTGTAGTCGTCACAGTCAGTCCATTTGTCCTTCCAGTTCCACTGGTCGATGCGGAAGTTGGAGATCGTATTGATGATGCCCTCGGCCCCGCCCGTCAGCGTGTTGCAGAACTGGCCATTGGACAGGTTGATCTCATCGCCGGCCGCACAGAAGGTCGTGCCGTTGCCGGCGATCTTGCCGATGTTGCGACGGACCACGCCGCCATCGCGCGGATTGACATAGGTGCCGGTGACCAGACCAAACCGCAGACGGCCACTTTCACCATAGGACTGCAGCAGTCCCGCCGGTTTCAGGTAGTCCCGGGTGCCGTCGTTGTACTTGCGGCAGAACGCTTCCTGGAAGGTTCCAGAACCGGTGGCGCAGACTTCAACCCGGACATTCAGGTCGGCCGCGACCGATCGGGGGGAGTCATCCTTGCCCTCGTCGCTGCGCCCCACGATGCACTGATAGCCGGCAGTCGAGGCCCATTCACCCCAGCTGCCACTGGCAACGCGCATCAGCGGTGCGCCGGTGGCACTGATGCTGGCATTGCAGAACGACATGGTCGTCTTGTACGGGGTGAAGTTGTTGATGTCGGCGCCGCTGTACACCTTGACCCAGGCGTGCAGGTCGTTGGGAATCTGCGCCCGCTCCAGCACCGTCTTGCTGGCGGTATCGGTGATGCGATGGCCGCCGTACAGCACGTAGCGCATCACATCCAGGCGGCTCATGGTCGCCCAGTTGAGGAAGTTGCCGGACCAGGTACCCGAACAGGTGTGTCTCTGCGTGCCGGTCGCCTGGGCCGTGGCCTTGAACTGGCTGCTGCTGTACGTGTAGCAGAGATTGGAGTCGAAGTACCCGGAGTAGTCGAATTTGTCCTGGTAGGTGGTGTCGAGCGTGCCGTCCTCGTCCAGATCGCTGTAGTCGCTGTAGGCCTTGTTGAACAGCTGCTCGTCGCGCGACATCACCATCATCATCAGCGGCGGCTGTGTCTTCTTGCTGTAGAGCGGCTCCTGCGCGATGTCATAGTCGCCAAGCGCAGCGAACAGCGGATAGACCAGTGCGCCCACGCCCACCAGCACGGCAGCGGCGGTGCCTGCACGCAGCCACGGGGAGGAGACAAGGCGGGAGAATCGGCGCGGAGTATTCATGGAATGAAGATCGTGTCGATGACGGCGCTGGAAGAAGGATTGGCCGGATCGTCACTGGCCAACACGGTGATCTGGTAGATGTTCTCGGTCTCTTCGTTCTTGCGCCGCCCCAGGCCCAGCGGCCCGACCGGCACGCATTTGTCCAGGCGGCGGGTATTGATCGCCGTTGCCGTGGTCTTGCCATCGGCCCAGGTCGCCGGGTCGAACACCGGGCTGCACTCTTCCTGGTTGGCCTCGAAGATCTTGCCGCTGTCGATGACCGCCTGGATCGCCGCTTCCTGCGAACGTACATCGGCCTCGGCGTTCTGGAACGCCTGGTTCGAGCGCAGGTAGTTGGCGGCCATGCGTTCCTGCATGCCGGTCACCTGCATGCCGGCGATGCCGATCAGGGCCAGCAGGATCAACATGATCAGGGCGACATACAGCACCGCGCCGCGCTGTTGGCGGTGCGATGCGAAGGAGGGGGTGCGCGGGCGCGGATGCATGGTGGCCTCAGTTGCCGAAGAGGCGATTGCGGAGGGCGATGGTGGTCTGGTAAACGGCGCGCATGCGGCCGTCCTCGGGCGCGGTGAACGTCACGCCCATCGAGGTCAGTACCGCATTCTGGTCGGCCTGAGGGGCTGCCGAGGGATCGGGACTGGCCATCACCAGGCCCATCTGCACGGCGCCCACGCGCCGCCAGGCGTTGATGTTGGGATTGGCCGATGCCTGCACGGTGGCAGCGGTACCCTGGCGATCAATGAAGCCGGTCGGGTAGGCACTGGTCAGGCGACGATCCTGGCCGTACAGCAGCTGCATGTTCTCCACACCCTCCACCAGGGCCTCCGGCGCGCCGGCGACCAGCGCACCGTTGGGCGTGGCGTTGAAACGCACACGGTACAGTGAGGAACGTGCGCTGGCAGCGTCGTAGCCCACGTAGTACACAGCGCTTTCCGCACGATGCAGCATCGCCTGGCCTGCGGTCACCGGACGGATGAAGTTGCTCGCATTGTTCGGTGCATCGCCGAAGGTGATCGTGCCCCCTGCCTTGTCGATGCTGCGCGCCTGGAAAACGGTGGCGCTGGCGCAGTCGGCAGCGCCGTACAGCCCGGAATCGGCAACGCCACTCTGCAGCACGGCGAGTCGCGCCTTGTCGAAACTGAAAACCGGCTGCGCGACGGTACCGCCGGAAGCCGTGACCGGCACGCCGTCCGGCATCAGGTATCGCAGGGCGACGATGTCGCTGCCATTGACGCGGTTGGGCAGCGCCGCAGCGAATTCATCGGGCAATGCGGGTGTGTAGGCGGTGCCGCCCGTCGCCGGAGTGGCCGGCAGCGTCACCGCATCGCCGGGCGCCGTATCGGTCGCCTCGTAGCCCTGGATGGATCGCTGGAAGTCCAGCGCCGGATGAGGCGTGGCCGCGAACGTCGTAAACAGCGAGACGCCATCCGGCGACTGCCGGGCCTGATCGTTGACGCAGCCGAAATGACCTGCCATGCGCAGTTCGCGCTGCAGGGTATCCATGGCGAAGCGACTGTTCTCCTGCACGCGCGCCAGGCCATCGGACAGCTGATAGGCAGCACGCGAGGCCGCGAACACCTGGACGACACCGAGCATGACGATCACGCCGATGGTCAGCGCGATCATCAGTTCGACCATGGACAGGCCGGCCATGCGCCGGGCCGGGGAAGGCGCGCGCATCACAGGCGGCTCCCGGCACTGAAGGTGGTATCGCTGGCGTCAGCGTTCCAGCGCTCGTCACCCCACGTCACGCTGACCGTGTACTGGGTGCCGGCACGTGCGACCTTGGCCGTGGCCCCATCCCCCAGCGCCTTGCCGAGACGGCAGGTCCAGTCCAGGGTGAACGCGTCCTTGCCGATGTCGTTGCCGACCGGTGGCAGGCAGTTCTTGGCCGCGGTGGTCGCGGTGTAGTCGCCCACATAGGACGGAGCCATCGAGCGGTTCATCCGCAGCTGATCAAGCATTTCGTAGGTCAGGTTGGTCGCCTGGGTGCGATAGTTGGCGCTCTGCACGAAGCGCACGTTCATCGTCTGCAGCAGTGCGAAACCCAGCAAACCGACCCCCAGCACCAGGATCGCGATCAATACCTCGATCAGGCTGAAGCCGCCCTGCGCTTGGCGCGGGGAACGGAAACGCGGCGTTCTCACTTGCAGTCCTCCTTCAACAGACGCACCTGACCGGTCGGGGACAGGCGCAGCGTGCGCTGCAGCGGCTGCTTGCCACAGTTGTCCGGGCGCAGCGTCAGGTCGAGCGTGGCATTGGCGCGATTGCGGCCCCGCGGGTCGAAACTCACCGACAGGTCGGGCGTACCGACGGCGACCAGCGCCGAACGCCCGGGGCTGTAGCGCAGGACGGTTTCGCCGGCACTGAGCGCACCGTCGCCGTTGCTGTCGGCCCAGACCAGCCAGCCATCGGTCCAGCTGTCGCCATCACAGGACGTGCCTCCGGCAGAGGCACACACGCCGCCACCCCTGCGGTTCTTGACCGCTTCACTGCGGGCCAGCGCCATCGACGCGATGAGGTCATTGCTGGTGGTGGCGATGCGGTTGGAGCGGATGGTGCTCTGGAAGCTCGGAAACGCGATCGTCGCCAGCACGCCCAGCACGACCACCGTGATCATCAACTCAACCAGCGTGAAGCCGTTCTGCCGGCGCAAAGACATGTGGACGCTCCCCAGCGTATTGATCGCCACCATGGGCCATCGCCCTGCCGCCAGCAAGCGGCGGCAGGATGAACGGTCAATCCGGGGCGACGGGCGTCAAACGCTTGACGAACCGCCCTTCCCCACCGCTGCCGGCGCGATCCCCATCGCGCCGGTACGGTCTCAGGCCAGCACCTGGTAACAGGGCTGGTACTCGCCGGAGATCTTCATCCGGCGCTGCTCGACGAAGGCGCGCAGCAGCGCATCCAGGGCCTGCATCATGTCCGGGTCACCGTGGATCTGGAACGGCCCGAACTGCTCGATGCGGCGCATGCCATCCTCCTTCACATTGCCGGCAACGATGCCGGAGAAGGCACGACGCAGGTCCGCCGCAAGGGCATGCGGCGCACGCCCATGGTGCAGATCCAGTGCAGCCATGGCCTCATGCGTCGGCACGAAGGGCTGCTGGTACTCCCACGGAATCTCGATGGACCAGTTGAAGAAGAACGAATCCTTCTGCGCCAGGCGATGCTCGCGCACGCGCTTGATGCCGGCGGACATCTTCCTGGCCACGGCAACCGGGTCGCCGATGATGATCTCGTAACGCTCTGCGGCGGCATCGCCCAGGGTCAGCCGGATGAAGCGGTCGATCTGTTCGAAATACGGCGCAGCCACGGTCGGGCCGGTCAGGATCAGAGGGAACGGCAGGTCCTTGTTCTCGTCACGCAGCAGGATACCGAGCAGGTACAGGATCTCCTCGGCGGTGCCGACACCACCGGCAAACACGATGATGCCGTGACCGATGCGGACGAACGCCTCCAGGCGCTTCTCGATGTCCGGCATGATCACCAGGTGGTTGACGATCGGGTTGGGGGATTCCGCGGCGATGATGCCCGGCTCGGTCAGGCCGATGTAGCGGGTCACCGTCTTGCGCTGTTTGGCGTGGGCGATCGTGGCCCCCTTCATCGGGCCCTTCATCGCACCCGGTCCGCAACCGGTGCAGATGTCCAGGCCGCGCAGGCCCAGCTCGTAGCCTACCTGCTTGGTGTACAGGTATTCATCGCGCGAGATCGAGTGACCGCCCCAGCAGACCACCAGGTTCGGGTCACCGGGGTTGAGGATGCGGGCGTTGCGCAGCAGGCCGAACACCGCGTTGGTGATGCCTTCGGAGGATTCCAGTTCGGCCGCGTAGGCCGGGCCCATTTCGATGGCCATGTAGGCGAGGTCGCGGACCACCGCAAACAGCAGCTCGGCCACGCCGCGGATGATTTCGCCATCGACGAAGGCCATCGCCGGCGCATTGACCAGGTCGATGCGCACGCCACGATCCTGCTGCGCGACCTGGATGTCGAAGTCGGGATAGAGATCGCGCGCCGCGCGCGGATCATCCGATGCGCTGCCGCTGGTCAGCACGGCCAGCGCGCAGCGGCGCAGCAGCTCGTGCATGCCGCCGCCGGAGGCGTCGCGCAGGCGCGCCACTTCTGCCCGCGACAGCACATCCAGCCCACCGCGCGGGTAGATCCGCGCGTCCTGCACCGGCAGCGCACGGGCTGCCTTTTCATTCGTGGTCATATCCAACGTTTCGCTTCCTTCAAGGTTTCCGACTGTACTGCCGCCCCCTTAAAAAGCAAAACGGCCGGGGATCCCGACCGTTGGATGTGTGCTGACCGCGCTCGCCATTCCGGGACCGCAGCTGCGGCATCGGCGCCGCGCACGAAACCGGATGCTACGCCGATGTCGTGACCACTGCAAGAACTTTCGCCCGAACGGGAAACGGCCGGGTTGCCCCGGCCGTTTCCGTCTACTGCGTGATGTTCCGACGGATCAGAACTTGTACTTCAGGGTCAGCTGCATCGACCAGCGCGACACGGCAGTGTTGCCCTTGTCGTTGTTGTTTTCCTGGATCGCGGGGTTGTCGGTGGAACCGGTGAACGAGTACACGTACTTGCCGGTCGCCGGGTCGATACCCGCGTAGTTGGCGACGCGACGGGTAGCGTAGAAGCCGTAGTCGTCGATCAGGCCCCACTTCTTGTTCAGCAGGTTGCCGACATTCATGATGTCCAGCGCGATCTCACCCTTGTGGCTCTTCACGAAGCCCGGGAACTCCTGGCTGATGCGGACGTCGAAGGTGTTGATCCACTTGGCACGGTGCGAATTGGCCGGGACCACGCTGCCACGGTAGGCATCGAGCTCCGGATTCTGCGCCAGCCAGTTGAAGAAGTCCTGCTCCATCTGCGCGCTCTGCACGAAGCGACCGCCGACCACCGTACCGAACAGCACGTCACCCGGGCCGCTCGGCACATAGAACAGATCGTTGGTGGTAGCACCGTCGCCGTTGGCATCGTTGTAGAAGATGTAGCTGTACGGACGGCCCGAACGACCTTCGTAGAACAGGCCGACGCGGGTGGCGTTGTCACCGAAGAAGTTGTGCTTCCACTCCAGGGTGCCGGTGACGCGGTCCTTGATCGCGTAACGCGAGTCGTAGGCCACGTCTTCGTTGGCATTGAAGATCAGCGTGTTGTTCCAGTTCGAGGTGTTCTGCGAGCTGGTCAGCGGACTGACTTCCTTGGACTTGGTATAGGTGTAACCCAGCGACCAGCCCCAGTTCTCGGTCAGCGGCTTGGCCAGCGAGAAGGTGGCCTGGGTACCACGACCCTTGTCGGTGTTGCGCATGACCAGCACGTCGCCGATGTCGCTCGGACGGTTGGCACGGTCGGTGGCACGGTTGGTGCCGGTGGTCATGCCGAAGTTGGTGCCACCCGACATGCGGCTGTTCGCCGGATTACGGCCATTCGCATCCCAGTAGATCGCACGACCGTCCTGGCCGTAAGCGGTCGGCGCCGAAACGTCGAGACGGTCGAAGTAGATGCCGTCCTTGACCTTGGTCATCAGCACTTCGGCCGACGCCACGATGCCGTACCACGGCAGCTCATGGTCGAACGCCAGGTTGGCCTTCCACACCGACGGCAGGCGGGTGCCCGGGGCGATGATGTCGACGTTCTGGCGCGCAGCTGCGGGGCCACCAGCCGGAATGTACGGATTGTTGCCGTCCGGGGTGAAGCCGCTGGTCAGGTTGCGCTCATCGTACTCGATGTAGTTCAGGCCGGTGTTCTGGTAGGCACCCGCCAGCCACACGTTCGGGGCAGCGCCACCGAACAGGCCCACGCCACCACGCAGCTGGGTCGGGCGCTCGCTGTCGAAGGTGTAGTTGAAGCCGACGCGCGGCTGCACCAGGTTCTTGTCGACCAGCTGGGTGTTGTTGAAGCCGTACAGCTGCTCGATGCGCGGGTTGTACAGGCGCTGGCTGCTGAAGTCAGGCATGTCGACGCGGACACCGAACATCAGGCTCAGGTTGTAGTTGATGGCCCAGGTATCCTGGACGAACACACCGGTGTTCTTCAGGGTGAAGTCTGCCGGGATATCACTGCGGCTGCCGCCGGCGCGCGGGGCACGCAGCTGGTAGCGCGCGATGCGACCGTTCAGGAAGTCCTCGACGCTGTTGAACTCGTAGACGCCGTTGAGGTTGCGGCCGTAGAAGTTCATCAGGTCGTTCTTCGAGTAATCGAAGCCGAACTTGACGGTGTGATCGCCGATGTACCAGGTACCGGCACCGAAGGCGCTCAGTTCCTTCGATTCCACGATGTTGACGTGCGTGTTCTGCTCGGTACCGACGTACAGCGAGTCGTTACCCGAACGGATGCGGATCTGCGGCATGTCGACCAGCGGAACGCGGTTGGCCGAGTAATCCTTGTGCGAGACCTTGAACTCGGTCGAGAAGTTCTCGGACCAGTCGCTGAACAGTTCGCCCATCCAGGTTTCGTATTCGGTCGGCTGCTGGTACCAGAAGTTGCTCAGCGAGATCGCACTGGTGCTGACCTGCGGGAAGCGGACGACGTTCTGCTCCATCTTGTTGTAGCGCAGGGCCGCACGGTGGTTTTCATTGATGTTCCAGTCCAGCTTGACCGCGTACTCTTCGATTTCGGTCTTGCTGTTCGGTGCCGTCAGGCTGCCCGGGTCATAGCCGAGTCCACCCAGGAAATTCTGGACGTCGGTGATCTGCTGCTGGGTGATGGTGCCCTTGCCGATCGGGGTGTCGCTCAGGCTGATGCCAGCGGCCGAACGCTCGTACTTCTCGTAGTTGCTGAAGAAGAACAGCTTGTCCTTGACGATCGGGCCGCCGAAGGTCATGCCGTAGGTCTTCTCGTCCTCGAAGCCGTTGAACTTCTCGCCACGCAGTTCCTCGCGGACCATGTCCTTGTCGCGGTAGGAACCGTAGACAGTGCCATGGAACTCGTTGGTACCCGACTTGGTCACGGCATTGATCACCGCACCGGTACCACCGGCGATGGTGGTGTCGTAGTTCGCGAGATCGATGTTGATTTCCTGGATGGCATCCATCGACACCGGCTGACGCTCGGTCGGCAGGTTGTTGGAGCCCAGGCCGAACGGATCGGAGGCACTGATGCCGTCGATACGGATCGCGTTGTAACGGGTGTTCTGACCGCCAGCCGAGATCGCGCCGTCAGCCTTGCTGACCTGCGAGATGCGCGGGTCCAGGCGGATGTAGTCCTGGATGTTGCGGTTGGCCGACGGCAGCGCGTCCATCGTTTCGCGGGTCACGTTCGAGCCGGTACCCATCTTGGTGGCGCTGAAGATGTCCAGGCCGCCCGCGGTGGCGACAACATTCACGGCGTCCAGGTTGGTGGCCGCCACGTCGCCGGTCAGGTTGGCATTGACGGTGTTGACCTGGTTCAGGTTCAGGTAGACACCCTCTTCGGTCTTGGTGCCTTCACCCGGCTTGGTGATGGTGATGGTGTACGGACCACCCACGCGCAGGCCGCGCGCGTTGTAACGACCCGACGCATCGGTCGTGGCGCGCGAAACGGTGCCCGACTCGGTGTGGGTGATGGTGACTTCAGCACCGGCGACAGGCTGGCCAGCGGCGGACACGACCTGGCCGCCGACACCTGCAGAGGTGCTCTGGGCGAAGGCGGGAGCGGCAGCAAGTGCGGCCACGAGACCAAGGGTGAGCTTGGACATCCGGAGTGGGTGGGTCATCTAGGGTAGCCTCGATACGAGTTGGCGATGGCGGAAAAAAGACGCATCCAAGCGGCCTTGCGGGTGGCCGACTGGACAGTGATCTGGGGTTCCCGACCGTGTTGGCTGAAGGCAGCCATAACGGTTAACACTAGATTAACACGCTACGCCATCAATGTGACGGTTGTGCGACAAACGGCACCGGATCGCAACGCAATCATGACGGGATCTTCATTCCGCCTTACGTCGCCCTTTACCCTGCCGGGCGAGCGCTGCCTGCGTCCAGGATCTGCCCCCGCCAGGCCGAGCCGGCACTGGACAGCAGGGTCACGGCCGCGGCCGCGGCGGCCTCGGGCCCCTGCGCAGCCGGGTCCTGGTCGATCGAGTAGGCGCGGGCGCGCAGGGCCGTGCGCAGGGGCCCCGGGTACAGGCCGCTGACCCGGACCGGACTGCGGCCCAGCTCATCATGCAGGCTGGCGATCAGGCCGCGCAGGCCATGCTGGGCGGCGCCATAGCCTCCCCAGTAGGCCTGCCCCACCCGTTCCGGGTCATCGACCGTGAACACCAGCGCCGCATCCTCGCGCTGGCGCAGCAGCGGCAGGCAGGCCTGCGCCAGCCAGGCGGGTGCGGTCAGGGTGACGTGGACGGCGCGGGCGAAACTTGCCGGGTCGGCCAGTTCGAACGGGGTCAAGCCCGGAAAGTGGGCGGCGCAGACAAGTAGCCCGTCCAGTCGCCCCAGCTCCGTCTGCAGCGCCTGGGCGAGGTCGGCGTAGTCATCGGGACCGGCCCCTTCCAGATCCAGCGGATACAGCAGGGGCTCGGGACCGGCTGCCTGCACCTGGGCGTAGACCCGGTCCAGCCGGCGCGGCTTGCGCCCCAGCAGGACCACGGTCGCGCCTGCGCTGGCGGCGGCCACTGCGGCGGCACTTCCGAGGCCACCACCGGCACCGGCCACAAGCACCACGCGGTCCTGCAACGGGCGGCCATCGAGCGCCCCGTTGGTCGGTGACGTCGATGGCGGCGCACTCATCCCAGGGTCGCCTCTTCGACGATGCGCTTGAGCTCGCCGGATTCGAACAGCTCCATGATGATGTCGCAGCCGCCGATCAACTCCCCGTTGATGAACAGCTGCGGAAACGTCGGCAGGTTGGAGAAACGCGGCAGGTTCGCGCGGATTTCCGGCTCCTCCAGCACATTGACGGTGCGCAGGGAGACGGCGCCGGCAGCCATCAGCGCCTGTACGGCGCGGCTGGAGAAGCCGCACGTCGGGTATTGCGGGGTGCCCTTCATGAACAGCACGAGCGG
Source organism: Stenotrophomonas maltophilia (assembly GCF_025642255.1). Lineage (NCBI taxonomy): Bacteria > Pseudomonadati > Pseudomonadota > Gammaproteobacteria > Lysobacterales > Lysobacteraceae > Stenotrophomonas > Stenotrophomonas maltophilia. The sequence continues at coordinate 1,392,086 of NZ_CP106759.1, read as the reverse complement.
GTAACGATCGACCTCGGCCTGGATTTGCTGCATTACCGCCACAACCACACTCCTTGCTTCGCCGGACAAACCAACCGCGATGGTCGGCTAGACTGCCCAAGGTAGCCGCCATTGTAAGCGGATGGAACCGGCTGCCGCCGCCCCTCTGGCCACGAACCTGTCCATGCCCGTCGAACTGCCTGCCCTGCCCTACCTGTCCGGCTCCCTGCAGCCTCATCTTTCCGCGCAGACCGTGGAACTGCATCACGGCGCACACCACCGTGCCTACATCGATGCGGTCAATGCCGGGATCCGCGGCACCGAATGGGAAGAGGCCCCGCTGGAGGAGATCGTCCGCCATGCCCAGGGCGCGCTGTTCGACGCCGCGGCCCAGGCCTGGAACCACGGCTTCTACTGGCAGTGTCTGCGCCCGCGCGGCGGCGGTGAGCCGCAGGGACGGCTAGGCGAGCTGGTCAAGCGCCAGTTCGGCGACGTGCAGCGCCTGCGCGAGGAGTTCAACCGCACCGCGCTGGGCCTGTTCGGCTCCGGCTGGGTGTGGCTGGTGCAGCATCCGGGCGGCCAGCTTGGCATCCAGGCCACCCGCAACGCCGGCACCCCGCTGACCGGCGACAGCACGCCGCTGCTGTGCTGCGACGTGTGGGAACACGCGTACTACACCGACTACCAGAACGACCGCGCACGCTACCTGGAGGCGTTCTGGCAGCTGGCCAACTGGGAATTCGCCGAGAGCCGGCTGCGCTGAGAGCATCCGCCGGGCGTAGCCCGGCAGCACCGGGCCATGCCTGGCGACGCGATGGGCATCACGCGCTCTCGTGCGCCGCCACCGCATCCATGACTCGGGCCGAGTACACCAGTGCCGCGCCGGCGTTGAGCGAAACCGCCACCCCGAGCGCCTCGGCGATCTCCTCGCGGCTGGCACCCTGCTTGAGTGCGGCATCGACGTGCACCGTGATGCAGCCGTCGCAACGGGTGGTCACGGCGACCGCCAGCGCGATCAGTTCGCGGGTTTTTGCATCGAGATGGTGGGTCTGGGCACCGGCATTGGCCAGAGTGGCGTAACCCTTGATGGTATCCGGCGAGAGCTTGCCGATCTCGCCGATACGGCCCTTCAGTTCCTTGCGGTATTCGTTCCAGTCGAGCATGACGATGACTCCGGGGAAAGGAGCCTTACGCTATCACCCTGGTTGATGCGCCGATGCGTGCATCGGCGCGTCACAGCGTTGCGCTTCCGCGTCGCGGTCAACCGCGCAGTGCCCGCACCGCCGGTGCGACCTGCAGCTGGCGCCCCAGTGCCTCGCCCACCTGTTCCAGCGCCGTGGCCAGTGCGCCGGCCTGGTCGTCGCGCAGCGTGGCGTGGCCCACCTTGCGGCCTTCGCGGGGCCGCTTTCCATAATCGTGCCAGTGGCCGCTGGCCTGGGCCAGCACCGGCGCCGGGTCCGGCATCTCGCCCAGCCAGTTGAGCATGCAGGCGTGGCCGAGCATGCGGGTACTGCCCAGCGGCAGGCCCAGCACGGCGCGAAGATGATTCTCGAACTGCGAGGTCTCGCTGCCTTCGATGGTCCAATGGCCGGAGTTGTGCACGCGCGGCGCCATCTCGTTGGCCAGCAGTTCGCCGTCCCGGCAGAACAGCTCCAGGGCGAACACGCCCACGTACTGCAGATGCTCGGCCAGCCGTCGGGCATAGCCGATGGCGGCATCCTGTTCGGCGGCCGACAGCACAGCAGGCGCCACACTGGCCGAAAGCACGCCATCCACATGCCAGTTGCCGGTCACCGGCCAGGCCTGGAAACCGCCGTCACGGCCGCGCACGGCCACCACGCTGACCTCGCGCTGGAAAGCCACAAAGCCCTCCAGGATCAGGCCGGTGTGCTCGACCTGGGCGCCCAGGGCCTGCCAGGCAGCGTCGATGTCAGCTTCGCTGCGCAACCGGAACTGGCCCTTGCCGTCATAGCCGAGGCGACGGGTCTTGAGGATGCACGGCAGGCCGAACGCGGCCGCCTTCGCGGCGAGCTCCTCGCGGCTGCGGATATCGGCGAACGGCGGCAGCGGAATGCCCAGCTGCTGGAACAGCGTCTTCTCGCTCAGGCGGTCCTGCGCTACAGCCAGCGCTGCGGGCGGCGGATACACCGGCACCCGCTCGGCCAGCCACTGCGCACTGTCCGCGGGCACATTCTCGAAGTCGAACGTCACTACATCGACTTTGGCGGCGAAGTCCGCCAGCGCCTGGCGGTCATCGAAGGCACCGACGGTGAGCGGTGCCAGCGGCCCGCTGCAGGCGTCCGCCGCCGGATCGTACAGTTCGAAGCGCAGTCCCAGCGGCGCACCGGCCAGGACCATCATGCGGGCCAGCTGGCCGCCGCCGAGGATGCCGACAGTCAGGTTCATTGGCGCGGGTCGTCGTGGGCCATCACATCTTCGGTCTGGCGCGTGCGGAAGGCATCCAGCGCCTGGCCGATGGCCGGCTGGTCGCTGGCCAGCATCGCGGCGGCGAACAGCGCGGCGTTGGAGGCACCCGCATTGCCGATGGCGAAGGTAGCCACCGGAATGCCGGCCGGCATCTGCACGATCGACAGCAGCGAGTCCATGCCATTGAGCGCCTTGGACTGCACCGGCACGCCCAGCACCGGAACCGCGGTCTTGGCCGCGATCATGCCCGGCAGATGCGCGGCACCGCCGGCGCCGGCGATGATCGCGCGCAGGCCACGTCCACCCGCCTGTTCGGCATAGCTGAACAACACATCCGGCGTCCGATGGGCGGACACCACCTTCACTTCAAACGGAACACCCAGGGCCTCAAGCTTCTGGGCGGCGTGCTGCATGGTTTCCCAGTCGGAGCGGGAACCCATGACGATGCCGACGAGCGGCGCGTTCGGATTGGGGGTCATTGGCCGTCACCTGCCTTAAAGACGTATTCTAGCCGTCTTCCACGCAAGACGAAGAACCATGGATCGCAAGCTGCTCGACCTGCTGGTGTCGCCGGACACCCGCCAGCCCCTGTCCCTGCTGGATGGCAAGGGCCTGGAAGCCCTCAACAAGGCGATTTCCGCCGGCGCGGTGAACAAGGCCGACGGCAACCCGCTGGCACAGCCGCTGCGCGAGGCCCTGGTCACCCGTGACCGCAAGCAGGTGTTCCGGGTCGACGACGGCATCCCGGTGCTGCTGGCCGAGGAGGCCATTCCAACCGCGCAGATCGCTGACTTCCCGGCCGCATGAGCATGCTGCCGACGCCGGATGCGGCCGTCGTCGCCGCCGATGTCGCCCGCGCGCTGGCGGAGGATCTGGGCAGCGGCGACGTCACCGCCGCCCTGCTGCCCGACCAGGCTGACAGCGCCTACCTGCTGTGCAAACAGGATGCGGTGATTGCCGGCCGGCCGTGGTTCGATGCCACCCACCGCGCGCTCGACCCGGACGTGCGCATCGAATGGCGCATCGCCGAAGGCGAGTCCGTCACTGCCGGTACGGTACTTGCGCTGCTGCACGGCCGCAGCCGCAGCCTGGTCAGCGCCGAGCGCACGTCGCTGAACTTCCTGCAGACCCTGTCCGGCACCGCTACCACCACGGCGCGCTACGTGGCCGCCGTGGCAGGCACCGGCACGCGCATTCTCGACACCCGCAAGACCCTGCCCGGCCTGCGCCTTGCACAGAAATACGCAGTGCGCTGCGGAGGCGGGGAAAACCATCGTTTCGGCCTGTACGACACGGTGATGCTGAAAGAAAACCATATCCGTGCCGCCGGTTCGCTGGCCGCTGCGGTGGCGGCCGCGCGTCGGCAATGGCCACGGTTGCCGCTGGTGGTCGAGGTCGAAGACCTGACCCAGCTTCGTCAGGCGCTGGAGTCCGGCTGCGAGCGCATCCTGCTCGATGATTTCAGCCCCGACCTGCGCCGTGAAGCCGTACGCATCACCGCCGGCCGCATTCCGCTGGAGGTGTCCGGCAGCGTCGGCCTTGGCGGCCTGCGCTCGATCGCGGAGGACGGCGTGGACTGCATCTCCATCGGCGGCCTGACCAAGCATGTACAGGCCATCGATCTGTCACTGAAGCTGGGCCCACCGCCGGGTTGAGGCCCGGTAACGCCTGACGCAACCGCGTTGCCCGCCGGGCATGGCCCGGCGCTACCGGACGCGTCATGCACTGGGGAGCGCCGGGCCATGCCCGGCCGACATTGACGGATCCACCCGGCGTTCACGACGGCGCTGCGACGCTGCGCGCATCCCCCACTGGAGCCGCGCATGCGCCGGATGCTGTTGCCTGCCTGTCTGCTGCTCGCGTCAATGCCCTTGTCCGCCGCAGCGGCCGAGGCCTGTGATGTCCCGCCGCGCTTCGGCCTGAGCCCCTTGGCCATTGCCATCCGCAACGCGGCATGCAACGAGCATCGGCTGTGGTTCCGCCCCTTCATCGACCGCGATGGCCGCGCCGCCAGCCTCAGCGTCACGGAAGCCGAGAACGAGCATCTGGCCGACAACGGCCTGATTGCCTGGCAGCGCGTCTCCCACTACTGGCGTGACAGCGGGACGCTCAACGCCATGGGCAGCATCGCCGGTGCCAGCAGTTGTGCCGCACCACTGGGCTCGCGCTATACCGACAGCGACTGCCGTGCCTTCCTGATCGACAATCCCTGGTCGGCTGCCTTCATTTCCTGGGTGATGGTGCGCGCCGGGGTCCCCGGCTTCAACACCTCGCCGCGCCACATCGACTACATCCGTGCTGCCTACCAGGGTGGCCCTTCCGGCGTGCCTTACCGGCTGGCCGATCCAGCCACGGCTAAGCCGGCCCCCGGTGATCTTCTGTGCTTCCTGCGCGACCGCAGCACCACGCTCAGCTACAGCGGACTGGTACAGGCGCTTGGCAATGGCTCGGTCGGCCATTGGAAGTCGCACTGCGAAGTGGTGGTCGCGGCCAATCTCGGCGGTGACCAGACCTTGTACCTGGTAGGCGGCAACGTCATGAACACCGTGGCGATGCGGCTGCTGCCGCTGGATCGGACCGGACTGATCCAGTTGCCTGCGGCCCGCGAACGCGACAGCACCGGCATCGAGCCCAGCTGCACGCCCGGGCGCGAGGACGAATGCAGTTTCAACCGCCAGGATTGGGCCGCACTGCTGCAGCTGACTGCGACCGCGCCGTTGATCGCACCGGCACCGGCAACGCCACCGATGACCACAGCGCCCGCAGTGCAGCCGGCTTCCGGTGATCCGCAGCGGATGAACTGAATCTTCTGCTTGATCCAGCAGGCATTCGCCGCCATCTTTGCCGCATCGACACCTGACGCCCTGGAACCATGCCCACCCTGCTGCTGTTGCTGATTGCCGGCGCCATCGTCTACTTCTTCTGGAACGCTGCCCGCTCCGCCGCCGAGCGCGCGGTCGAGCTGGGACGCAACGCCTGCCGCGCCGCCAATGTGCAGTGGCTGGACCAGGCGGTGCATGCCACCGGCCTGCGCCTGTCGCGCGGCGAGGATGGCCGGCTCGGTTTCGAGCGCACCTTCAAATTCGAGTATTCCTACGATGGCATCGATCGCCATGTGGGCCGGATGGTGCTGCGCGGCGATCAGCTGGTGTCGTTCACCGGCCCGGGCGCGGCGCGGATCAGCCAGATCCGGCCGGATGTGGACGATGCCGAGGATGTCTGATCCCGGACATCCACGCGTGGCGTGGATCTTCCTGATCCGGGATCGGTAGCGCCGGGCCATGCCCGGCGACCAGGTCTGTAAAACGGCAAGGCGCAAAGTTGTGCTGGACGCTCCTGCTACTTGACCACGCGCAGGTTCGGCCGGCCCTTCGGCGGCGGCCCTGCCGGCGGCGTATCCTCCGGCGGCGTGTCGTCGTCATGCAGCACTTCGTCGCCGGTCGACGCCGGTTCGCTGCCCGGAATGTCATCCGGCAGTGCCATGCCCTGCCCGGTCTCGCGGGCGTAGACGGCCAGCACGGCACTGATCGGCACCTGCACCGGGTAGCTGGTACCGGAGAAGCGCGCCGAGAAGCTCACCATCTCGTTGTCGATCATCAGGCGCACTACCGCGCGTTCGGCGATGTTGAGCACCACTCTGCCATCCTTGACCGCCGAAGGCGGCACCTGCACGCCGGGGACGCCGGCGTCGACCAGGATGTGCGGGGTCAGCTGGTTGTCATTGATCCATTCCACCAGTGCCCGCAGCAGGTACGGGCGGTGGCTGGTCATGTGGAAGAAGTCTTCGGTCATGCGTGAAGTGTACGCGCCCGACGCCCCGACCGGGGCGGATCGCCTGCACGCCGGTCGGCGTGCAGACGGGAAAGCGGCGGCCGGCTCAGACGGGCAGGTCGCGCAGCTTCTTTTCCTGCTCGGTCAGGCTGCGCACGAACCCCGGGTGGCGGAAGATGCGGTTGCCGTAATCCTCGATGGCCTTGCCGTCCTTCGGCAACGGCACATCCAGTGACTGCAGGCGCCAGATGATCGGCGCCATCGCGCAGTCGGCCAGGCTCATTTCCGGGTTCAGGAAGAACTTGCTGGCCTTGAACAGCGGCAGCGACGCGGTCAGCAACTCCTTCAAGCGCTTGCGCCCGGCCTCGGCCTGGGTCTTGTTGCCCAGCTGGATGGCCTGCACCTGCGGCACCCAGTCGTGCTCGATGCGCAGCATCGCCAGGCGGATGCGTGCACGTGACAGCGGATCGACCGGCATCAGCGGCGGATGCGGATAGCGCTCGTCAAGGTATTCGCTCACCACCGAAGCGGCGTACAGCACCAGTTCGCGCTCGACCAGGGTCGGCACCGAATGGTACGGATTGAGGTCGATCAGGTCTTCGGGCGGATTCTGCGGATCGACCGCAACGAAATCGAACGTCACACCCTTGGCCGCAAGGACCAGGCGCACACGGTGGCACAGTACATCGTCGTTCGAGGAAAACAGCGTCAGTGTATTGCGCATGCGTACGCTCGCCGCCATCAAAGGCTCTCCTACGACAGGAGACCGCCTGCCGCATCGGCGCCGCCAGCACCGTGCCAGCGGTCGACTTCTCCCCGAGTGTGCAACCGACCATCACAAAAGCCAATAGGCCCAGCCAACGGCCGGCGGCAGAATCAGTGAACGTCCTTCCAGTATTCCTTCTTCAGCAGGTACACCAGGAAGGTCAACAGGGCCAGGAACAGGATCACCCACACGCCCAGCTGCTGCCGCTTGAGCGCGGCCGGTTCGCCGGCGTATTCGAGGAAGTTGGTGATGTCCCGCACGGCCTGGTCGTACTGGCCGGCATCAACCGAGCCGGGGCTGTCGATGCGCAGCCCGGTCACCGGCGGGTCCATGCCTGGCCCTTCGGCCTTGCCGTGCACGGCATGCTGCAGGCCCTGCATTTCCCAGAGCGGGTTGGGCATGGAGGCGTTGGCGAACAACGCGTTGTTCCAGCCCAGCGGGCGGCTGCTGTCGAGATAGAACGACTTGAGGTAGGTGTAGACCCAGTCGCTGCCCCGCACACGCGAGATCAGGCTCAGGTCCGGCGGCATCTTGCCGAACCACTTCTCGGCCTGCTCCTTGGGCATCGCCACCGGCACCGGATCGCCGATTGCCGCACCGGTGAAGTTGAGGTTGTTCATCACCTCTTCCTCGGTCAGCCCCAGGTCCTGCGCCATCCGCGAGTAGCGCAGGTACTTCAGCGCGTGGCAGCTGGAGCAGTAGTTCATGTACAGCTGCGCGCCGCGCTGCAGCGATGCGCGGTCACCGAGGTCATTGCCGGCCTGCAGCAGCTTGGTGCCGCCTTCGGCAGCGGTGGCCAGGAAACTGCCCAGCATCAGGGCGGCCGCGAGGGCCAGCCGGACCATCCAGCGCTCAGTCATGCGTGGTCACCCTCTCCGGTACCGGCTTGGTCTTGTCCAGCCTTGTCCATAGCGGCATGGTGATGAAGAACGCGAAGTACAGGAAGGTCAGCACCCGCCCGATGTAGGTCTCGTGCACGTCCGTACCCGGACCGGAACCGATCACGCCCAGCCACACGAAGCACACGGCCAGCATGCCCAGCATCACCTTCGAGATCCAGCCGCGGTAGCGCACCGACTTCACCCGCGCCTTGTCCAGCCAGGGCACCAGGAACAGGATGGCGATCGCCGAGAACATCACCAGCACGCCACCGAGCTTGTTCGGCACCACGCGCAGCATCGCGTAGTACGGGGTGTAGTACCACACCGGTTTGATGTGTTCCGGGGTCACCAGCCGGTTGGCCTCGGTGAAGTTGTCGTGCTCCAGGAACAGGCCACCAAAGCCGGGGGCGAAGAAGATGATGAAGGCGGCGATGATCAGCAGGAAGCCGGCGCCGACGCCATCCTTGAGCGTGTAGTAAGGATGGAAGGGAATGCCATCGGCCGGTGCATTGGGCGACCAGCGGTTGCCCTTGGGCCCCTTCTTGATCTCCACGCCATCCGGGTTGTTGGACCCCACTTCATGCAGCGCGCCCAGGTGCAGCACCACCAGCAGCAGCAGCACCAGAGGCAGTGCGATCACGTGCAGCGCGAAGAAGCGGTTGAGCGTGGCATCGCTGGGCAGGTAATCGCCCATGATCCACTCGGTCAGGCCATTGCCGATCACCGGAATCGCGCCGAACAGCGAGATGATCACCTTGGCGCCCCAGAACGACATCTGGCCCCACGGCAGCACGTAGCCCATGAAGGCCTCGGCCATCAGCACCAGGTAGATCAGCATGCCCAGGATCCACACCAGCTCGCGCGGTTTCTGGTAACTGCCATACAGCAGCCCGCGGAACATGTGCAGGTAGACCACGATGAAGAACAGCGATGCACCGGTGGAGTGCATGTAACGGATCAGCCAGCCCCACTCGACATCACGCATGATGTATTCGATGGAGCCGAAGGCCTCCGCCGCGCTGGTCTTGTAGTGCATCGTCAGGAAGATGCCGGTGACGATCTGGTTGACCAGCACCAGCAGCGCCAGTGAACCGAAGTAGTACCAGATGTTGAAGTTCTTCGGCGCGTAGTACTCGCTGACGTGCTTGCGGTAGATCGGCATCAGCCCCGGCGCGCGGGCGTTGACCCAGTCGGCGACGCCTGTCGCGGTACGGCTCAGGATATTGGCCATCAGGCTGCCCCCTCCGGATCGACACCGATGATGAGCGTGTTGTCGTCCTGGTAGTGGTGCGGTGGCACCAGCAGGTTGATCGGCGCCGGCACGTCCTTGAAGACGCGGCCGGACATGTCGAAGCGCGACTTGTGGCAGGGGCAGAAGTAGCCGCCCTTCCACTGCGGGTCATACGGTTCGGGGCGGATCTCGGCCACCATCTCCGGCGAGCAGCCCAGATGCGTGCACAGGCCGACCAGTACCGACACATCGGGCTTGATCGAGCGCAGCTCGGGATTCTGCTTGAGCACGTAGGCGGGCTGCTGGTCCTTCTCGCCGGACTCCGGGTCCTTGAGGCGGTCGTCGAGCCCATGCAGCGCGTCGAGGATCGCCTTGGACCGTTTGACGATCCAGATGGGCTGGCCGCGCCATTCCACGATCAGGCGCTGGCCTTCCTGCAGGGCACTGATATCGGCCACCACCGGTGCTCCCGCGAGCTTCGCGCGGGCACTGGGGTTCCACGATTTGATGAAAGGAACTGCGGTGAATCCGACGCCGACGGCGCCAACCACGGCTGTGGTGGCAGTAAGAAAACGCCGACGTCCGGTATTGACTGGATCGTGTACCCCATCGTTGGCCATCCGGCACTCCGATATTGATTAGGTAGCTTTAAGGCTGCCAGCGGTCTGGTGGGGGCCAGAGCCGCATTGAATCATGGGCGAGTGTAGCGGAACCGTTACGCGCCACACAACGCATTGCAACAACTCTTTGCACCGTGTGCCGACCGGCAGCCGGCGATGGGCCGTCAGTCGGCACCGGCACCGGCCGGACTACTGGTGACTCAAGGCACTGCGGTAACGCTCGGCCAGCTGGCCCACCCGACGCACGTAGTACTGGGTTTCGCTGTAAGGGGGCACGCCACCATGGCGGTCGACCGCACCTTCCCCGGCGTTGTAACCGGCGGCGGCCAGGGTGAGGTTGCCGTTGAATCGCTTCAGCAGCCACGACAGGTACTGCACGCCGCCACGGATGTTCTGGCCCGCATCGTAGGAATCACTGACCCCGAAGCGCGCGGCAGTCGGCGGCATCAGCTGCATCAGGCCCTGCGCACCGGCGCGGCTGAGTGCGGTCGGATTGTAGGCCGACTCGGCATGGATGATCGCCCGGACCACCGCCTCCTCCACGCCGAACTCGCGCGCGGCCGAAGCGATCTCGGTCTTGAACGCCGTCGTGTTCAGACGCACGGTGCCGAAGTCCACGCGCGGGTTGGCCCCGCAGGCGTAGCAGCGCTCCATGAAGCTGTAGCGGATGGTGCGCACCGGCCCCAGGTGGGCAACCTGGCTGGGCCGCGCACTGGTGTAGTGGCGCACCCCATCCTTCATATAGGAATAGACCTGGCCACTGACCATGCGCCCGGTGCGGGACGTGCCGGCAGCAACTGCCGGAGTCGAAGCAGGCACCGGTGCAGCCGGCACGGGCACGGCTGCACTGGCGGCCACCGCCACCGGATTGCGCTCGATGCTGGCCACGGTGGCCGGCACAGGCCTGGCGACAGTCGCTGCCGGGCGGGCCGGGCGGGCGGCCTCCCGGCTGTAGCTGATGGTGCTGCATTGGGCACCGGCCACACGCTTGCTCACATAGCTGGTGACCCCGTCTGCCCCCTGGCACTTGTACAGGGTGCCGGCGCTGGCCGGCGCAGCGGTCAGCGCAGCGATGATGATCGCCGTTGTCCCCAGTCTCCCCTTCATGGCCGCGAGTGTCCCAGCTTCGCCCCGCGTTGCCAAGCCGTGCGGCTCAGCCTGTGACGTCAGGCACAGCCAGCAGCTGCGCCAGCCCGCCCAGGCGCTGCGCCAGTTCCTGGCGCAGCGCCGGCGGCGTGGTCCACAGCTCCAGCGGCACCCGGTCGAGGCTGAGAATCTGCGCCAGCATCATGCCGCGGCTTTCCGCGCCCATGCGCAGCAGGCAGTGATCGGCACCCTCGGCTTCGAGCACGCCACACCAGGGGGGAATGCGACCTTCCAGCTCGGTGTGGCTGCCGGCCAGGCGCAGCACCGCCTGCAGTGCGAACGGCGCCTGGCTGACCGCCTGCCGCACCATCACATCCGGCGGTGCGGGCGTGCGCCGATGCAGGCCGGGCTCGGCCAGCGCGCGCACCGCGCCCATCCGGTCCACCCGCAACGTGCGCCAGTCCTGGCGGCCCAGATCCCAGGCCAGCAGGTACCAGCGACGTCCGTAGTTGACCAGATGCTGGGCCTCGACCTCGCGCTGGGTCACCGCGTCCTGCGCGCTGCGATACTCGAAGGCCAGCCGGGTTGCCTGGCGGCAATGCTGGGCCAGGCGCCCCAGCAGACGTGCATCGGTGGAAGGCAGATCCGACAGCGTCGCGGTAGCGGCGTGCACCTCGCCAGCCTGCTGGCGGCGGCGGGTCGGCACCAGTGGATCGAGCTTGGACAGCAGACCGCGCGCGGTCTCGTCGATGCCGGCCACCGTGGCGGAGGCCGCACGCAGGGCGATGGCCAGGGTCGTCGCCTCCTCTTCGTCCAGCAGCATCGGCAGTACCGGTGCGCCCGCCCCCAGCTGATAGCCGCCCCTACCCCGGCCGATGCCCTGACCGGATAGCCAAGCTCACGAAGGCGCTCGATGTCGCGGCGGATGCTGCGCCGGTCCACCCCCATGCGCTCGGCCAGCTCAGCCCCCGACCACTGTCGGCGGGCCTGCAGCAGGGCGATCAGGCGGAGCAGGCGATGGGCGGTATGGCGCATGAGGGATCGAGGACAGAAGTCGTCCGCAATAGTGCCCCAGCATGGGCCCCAGTTCACCCCTCTGCTGCAAGGAGCACTGCCATGACGTCCCGCCAGATCACCCTCTATCACGCTGCCCGTTCACGCTCGAGCGGCGCCGTGGCCCTGCTTGAAGCCCTGGGTGCCGACTACCGCCTGCATGTGCTGGACCTGAAAGCCGGCGCCAACCTGGCCCCGGCCTACCTGGCCATCAACCCGATGGGCAAAGTGCCGGCGATCATCCATGAGGGCGCGCTGGTGACCGAGCAGGTGGCGATCTACCTGTACCTGGCCGATCTCTACCCCGAAGCCGGCCTGGCGCCGCCGATCGGCTCGCCGCTGCGCGGCCCCTACCTGCGCTGGATGGCTTTCTACGGCGCCTGTTTCGAGCCGGCGATGATCGACCGCGCGATGCGCCGCGACCCGCCCCCGCAGTCGATGTCGCCCTACAACGACGCCGAAACCGTCCTGCAGGTGATCGAGGCGCAGCTGGCGCAGGGGCCTTACCTGCTGGGTGAGGAAATGAGCGCCGCCGACGTGCTGTGGGGCAATGCCCTGAAATGGACCACCGATTTCGGGCTGGTGCAGCCCGCCCCCGCCACGGCGGACTACATCGCCCGGATGGGCGCATTGACGGCCTTCGACCGCTCGCGGCAGATCGACGCGGAGCTGATCGCGGCGTAAGGGCGCCCGCCGGGCACGGCCCGGCGCTACCGGGCGCGGCAGGGGCCGTGCCCCATGAGCGTGCACCGCGGCGGGAGGCGCAGGATGCGGGTAGAATTGCCCGCTTTCCCGCCACCCGAATGGATTAAGCGCCATGACCGGGACGCCAGACGTCTTTCCGCCCGCCACGCCGGGCGGCACCCCGCTCGTTGCCCTGCCCTCCGCTCCGCGCACGCCGGAGCAGATCAAGGGCAAGCTGTACATCAAGACCCACGGTTGCCAGATGAACGAGTACGACTCGGCCAAGATGGCCGACGTGCTCGCCGCCAGCGACGGCCTGGTGCTGACCGACACCCCGGAGGATGCCGACGTCATCCTGGTCAACACCTGTTCCATCCGCGAGAAGGCGCAGGAGAAGGTGTTCAGCCAGCTCGGCGTCTGGAAGGGACTGAAGAACCAGGGCCGCGAGGTCATCATCGGCGTCGGTGGCTGTGTCGCTTCGCAGGAGGGCGAAGCCATCATCAAGCGCGCGCCGTTCGTGGACCTGGTGTTCGGCCCGCAGACCCTGCACCGGTTGCCGGAGCTGATCCGAGCGCGTCGCGAGCAGAAGCGACCGCAGGTGGACATCAGCTTCCCGGAAATCGAGAAGTTCGACCGCCTGCCGGAGCCGCGCGCTGAAGGCGCGTCGGCGTTCGTGTCGATCATGGAAGGCTGCTCGAAGTACTGCTCGTTCTGCGTGGTGCCCTACACCCGCGGCACCGAAGTCAGCCGTCCATTCGAGGACGTGGTGGTGGAAGTGGCACAGCTGGCCGCGCAGGGCGTACGCGAGATCAACCTGCTCGGCCAGAACGTCAACGCCTACCGTGGCCCGTATGGCGATGGCGAGTTCGCCGATCTGGGCCTGTTGATCCGCACCATCGCCGAGATCGATGGCGTCGGCCGCATCCGCTTCACCACCTCGCACCCGCTGGAGTTCAGCGACTCGCTGGTAGACGCGTTCCGGGATGTGCCGCAGCTGGCCAACTTCCTGCATCTGCCGGTGCAGGCCGGCAGCGACCGCGTCCTGTCGGCGATGAAGCGCGGCTACACCGCGCTGGAGTTCAAGTCGAAGATCCGCAAGCTGCGCGCGGTGCGCCCGGATATCTCGATCAGTTCGGACTTCATCGTCGGCTTCCCTGGCGAGACCGAGGCGGACTTCGAGAAGACCATGAAACTTATCGAGGACATCGGCTTCGACCACAGCTTCTCCTTCCTCTATTCGCGACGCCCGGGCACTCCGGCCGCCGACCTGGAAGACACGCTCAGCGATGCCGAGAAGCACGCGCGGCTGTCGCGCCTGCAGGAGCGCATCAACGCGCACGCCGCCGGCATTTCCGCAAAGATGGTCGGCACCGTGCAGACGGTACTGGTGGAAGGCCCGTCGCGGAAGAACCCGAACGAGCTGACCGGCAAGACCGAGAACATGCGCTCGGTGAACTTCCCGGCGCCGGCACGCCTGATCGGTCAGTTCGTGGATGTGGTGATCACCGAGGCATTGACCAATTCGCTGCGCGGGCGGGTGGTGACGGAAGGCTGATCGCTGGAGTGGGGGAAGCCATGTACGGCTTGCGCCCCACGCGGCAGGCGTGGTGATTTTCTCACCACGCCACGCAGACCCTCTGTGCAGAAGGCTCTGCGTCACCTATCCACAGGTTGATTGCGCGTCGTTCCACAGTGATTGTGGAAAAGCGGTGGGTCTCAGGGGTGAGCCCGCCGGGCCTCGTTGCTTGCCGCAACCTCCGCTTAGCGGGTCTGCTCTGAGCCTCAGAAGGACGCACCGGGCTACTCGCTCAGGAATCCAAGCTTCGTCGTCCCGAATCCGTACCGGGTCTCCATCAGCTTCTTCGCCGGCCCCATACCCTCTACGATTACCTTGCCATCAGGCGTGCCACAGCGGGCTGCCAGCTGCGTCCTGCCGTACTGCAGTTCGGCTTCACGACCGCGTTTGGGACGGGGATCGGGCTCCCACCAGGGGAAATGGGCATACGGCTTGTTGGCCGAGACCTCATGGCGCCAGCACACGAACGAGAGCGTCTCGTTGCCTGCTGCGTCATAGTCATAGACGCGGTAGGAGGTGTAGCCGCTGGTCAGCGGCGTAAGCTTCAACACACCCTTCTCTACGTATGCGCGCAGGTTCTCGGTGTAGCCACCACTATCGGGAACCGGGCCGAACAGGATCACCCGCGTGAGCCTGCCGTTTGCGTCGTAGTTTTCCTGGCGATTCAGATCCAGCGTGCGCCACTGGCGTTCGTGGGGCTGCTTGGCACCAGGTCCGAATACCTCGAAGATCCGTCGATGCGAGCGATGGTAGTACTCCCGGACGCGGGTGTAGTCAGTTACTCCTTCGAACAATCCCGTGGCAAGTTCCATTGGAACGCGCTCGTCGGGGAAGGTATACCGCAGCTTGTGCCGACGGTCCCGGCTACGCTGCGCGAAGAGCGCAGTAGCGTCGGATTGCACGACAGTCATGGAGGAGTCCCGAACCCCCAAAAGGCCTTGCCTATCACTTCCGTGAAAGGTGATCGCCACTTCTCTGCGACCATTCGCCCCATCAACATACATGTAGCCACTCGCAATCCACGCTCCGTCCGTAGTTTCGGCGCCCGTTGCCGTGTCGTCACGTTCTGGCTGCTCACCACGCTTCCTTGTGGCCTCCTTGTCAACAACTGAAACCAACGCGCCATCCGACCGATACGTGAAGTACCAGGTCATCTTCTTCGAGGCCTTTTCACGTAACTGCGAGCACGTGAAGTCAGGAACATCCGAAACGCTCATCCCGGAACTCTGATTGGCCACCTCTATGCGGCCATCATCATCATAGAGCGCACAGAACGTAGTCTCCCTATGCCCCTTCGCGTCAGTTGCATGAATCGACGTCAATTGACCGACCGAATCATAATCGAGCTCATACATCTTGTGCAGCTCGAAATACGGATACACGGGCCTCACCGCAGGATGCAGGCGCTCAGGAGGTGCTTCACCAGTCAGCTTGGATTTCCGCTTTCTCCATTCCTCAGCACGGCAAATCCGTTGCCCTTGACCACTGCTTTCCAAGTAGTAGACCGAACCGCCATTCGAGTCGAATGGCTCATTCTTCAACTCAGACAGGTCAGGACCGATACTGATCCTTATGTAAGGTTCCGCCTCGTTCGCGCGACTGAGACTGGCGCCCACTGCATCTCCTCCGCCAACCAAGCTCGGCGTGAACTTAACCACCAATCCGTTGCCCTGAGAGCGGCCATCGTCTTCATTGATTGAAATACAACCTGCATGCGCGGCTTGCACAGCGCACAGAGCACCAACCGCATGCAGGGCTTTCAACAGCAAGCGCTCAATCACACCTTCTCTCCTTGATTCAATGCAGCATGTCGAATCGAATATGCCAATTCACTTGAACTGCCTCCCTCAACAGGCACGGCTGCAATGATCTCGCTCGGCATCGTGGCAACCGGATCGTCCATGTTGCTCCCCCAAAGCAGCGGCATGGTGACCCAGAAGCCTTTGATCCGTGGGCGTCCTGGCTCGCCCCGAAGAAAGTCTGTCGCCCTACGCACATCGTGCCGACCTACTACACTGGTCACATAGTCGCTAACGACACTAGGCTCCTCCATGAAATCTGGCTGCAGGTCAGGTGGTTGCGCATGCAACATGCGTTTGACGTGACCCTTGTCATTCAAGCCTGCGGCGGGAAATCCATGAAGCACGGAGTCGTAGCGAGGGAACGAGTCGCGGGGGACATTGGTGAAGACACGCTGATAAGCGGCGGAATTTGAATCGGCAAGATTCCTGATGCTTCTCCACGTCTCGGCACTTGCTGGCCTGTCCACCGTCAGGGTTGGCACGTTCTTGTTGAACCAAGGCAGATACGTCTGCGCCGCTTCCACTGCCGAGTATGGCTTGTTCTCCTTCTCCGGCAGCTTTTGAATCTCCTGCCCCAGAAACTTCCTCCACAGCTTCAACCGCAGCTCCCGCGCAAATGTTCGGGTTATTACCTGCACGCCGTTGCCCAGATCCATCCGCTTCGCCTCGCCATCAACGATCACCGCGGCGATCTCGGTATCACCCGTCCCCAGCAGACTGCGGTCATTGCAGTTCGCGCTGCCGATGATCGCCACCGCGTCATCAACGATCAGCAGCTTGGAATGCACATAGCACTGCTCAGTTACCACATACAGGGAGGGGCCATGCTCGGAGCCGATCGTGTGCGGCGGCGGATGATCGCTTCTGCGCGTTTCGGCCAGCACGCCGTAGCTGCGCAGATTCATCACCGACAGGTATTCCTTCCAGCGCCCGGCCTTGACCTCGGCCTGCAGGTCGGCCTCCTCCACGCTGGCCTCGCGGATGTCCTTGTCACGTGCGATCAATGATCGGCAGATGCGCCGGATCAGGCTGTCGTCACCACGCAGCAGGGTCTGCTGCACCCAGTACTGCTGCTTCACCACGGCACCGTCCGCCAGGCTGCCCTCCGGGTGCACCGGCAGGGTGATGTATACATGGAAGCCCTGCCGGGCCAGGATCGCGCGGCGGATGCGCGCGGCGAGGGCGGCCACCAGCGGGTTGCTGGCCGCCGACTTCACTCCCTGCCTGCGTTCCACCACATCCTGCACGATGTCGGCCCTGCCTACCGGGCCGCTCATGCCCACGCCACGCCCCACGTGACCAAGCTTCGCCTTCTCGGCATCCGTCGCGTCCCGCCGCTCCCCGCCCTTCACTGCGGTTTCCACCACGCTGCCCGGATCCGCGTCGGACCAGCCACAGTCGGAAATGAGGAACTGCGTTTCCAGATAGATGTAGGCACTGGCCGATGCGATGCAGTTGACCATTGCGTCGAGAATGGAGTGCATCGGCTGCTCACGCTCCCAGTACGGCTGCAGGCAGCTGGCGTCGTCCAGGTTCAGGCCGAGTTCCCTGCACCCCTTCTTCTCCAGCGCATGCAGGGCGGTGCCCGAGGAACGCACGATCTGCACGCTGATCTTTCCCGCCGTGCCGGGCACCGTCAGGTCACCGAACACCGCCTGCATGCCCCCCATGGACTGCAGCCACTGATCGCTCAATGGCGTCAGTTCCATGCCACGCGCCAGGGTGGTCTGCTCGGGCAGCGCTGTGTCGAGCCATTCATTGGTCTTGCGAAGGCCAGTATTCAGACCCTTGCGCAGCAGCGAGCCGATGGTCCGGTCGCCACGCTGGTTCTGCCAGACCATGGCATTCCAGCGGTGCATGAAGTTGCTGCAGATATCGAACACGGCCGGGCCCGCGATCTGCGCGTGCACGTCCTGCCAGGGCATGCGAGGCTGGCGGCCACTGTCGAGCAGCCGCTGGGTGCGATCAACTGGTGTATTGATCCACTGCACCAGCGATTCCCATGCCTGTTTGGCCTTGTTGAACTTGCTCTCGATCTCGTCATACTTGGTTATGGCGTCCGTGACCAGCGAGTCGGGATCACGCATGTACCCCACGACGGTGGTGGCTGTCATGATCGGGCCCAGAATGGCGTCCTTGATCGTGGCCTTGCGCTCGTCGACCCACTCGCCGAACTTCTTCGCCTGGATCTTCGTAAAGCCTTCCAGTGCGCGTCCTGCGGCGGCAGCAGCCTCGCCGATGTTCAGCTTCACCGCCTCGTCAGCGGTTCGGTTGGAAGCGGCGATGACGTCGGCGTACTCCTTTTCGACCTCGGCCAACCACCCTTGAATGGCCAGGAAGGTCTTGGCGACCGAACGCTGTACCCAGACAGCTTGTTCCATTCCCGGAATGACCATCTCGGCGAGCTTGCGGATGCCTTCGCGCTCAAGCGCGTCGGGTACGCCCAGCTTGTCTGCATAGTCCTGCAGTTCGGCCAATGCGGCACCGGCATCCCACTGCGCCTTCATCTGGTCCAGTGCGATGGCCATGCCGGGCACATACGCCTGTGCGAAGCCGGGACGAACGCGGCCTGCCGCATCCGGGCTGGTATCGGGCTTGTCCAGCGTGAGCTCCGTCTCATCATCCGTCATGCTCCGATACTTGCTCAGGCAGTTGTTGTAATGGTCATTGATCACGTGCAGCGTCGGGTCGCAGACCACGTCGAAGTTGCCGTCGTCCCAACGGCCATGGGCGACGTCGAGTCCTCCGACGAAGCCGATGCGTCCGTCTACCACCAGGATCTTCTGGTGGTGCGAGAAGGCGATGTTGAAGGCATCGGTGCGGCCGGTTGCCGGGTTGTGCAGGCCCACCTGCACCTGCCCGGGCGTCTTGTCATCCTGCATCTTGTACAGCGCCGTGCGCACCTCGTTCTCGTGGGTGTAGGCGGCCGCCTCCACGCTGTCGTAGAGCAGTACCCGCACATCCACGCCGCGCTGGTTGATAGCGTCGAACAGCAGCTCGCTCAGCCGCGCGGAGTGCGCGTCACCGCGCGCCTCCATCTCGGTATCGAAGTTCATCTGCCAGTCGGCGATGAAGATGAATTTCTGCGCGCCGCGGATGGCATCGGCCATCGCCTTCATGGCCGAGCGCCCGTCGGTGAACGCGTCGACGCGGTTCCCGTGCCGCACCGGCGCGAACTGACGGTCCGGTGGTGCGTAGTAGTCGCCGCTGGTCGTGCCTTTCTGGCCATCCCTGCAGATGAGGGAGGCGCGCTCGACCCTGCCCCATGCGTTGGCGTCTGCCATGATCAGATCTCCTTGCGCCGGGCCGGGCTGGCGTCGATGTGGGACTGGAACTCGTACTCGGCGCGCTGCCGGTAGGCATGCAGTGCGGCATCGTCAGGCAGATCGGCCAGACTCTTGCCATAGTTGATCGCCTCCAGCGTGTCCAGGGTTGCCCGCACCCCCGGGGAGCTGCTGTATGGCCGGGGCCGCTGCAGCGGGATCACGTCGATTCCGTGTACCAGGAACAGGCAGCCGGGATGGCGGCCTGCGTCACTCCAGATCCTCGCGCACAGCGCATCGTCCAGGCTGACATCGCCCTGTGCGTCGGCCTCACCTTCGGCCAGGGTCTCGGCCCAGCGTTCCGGCAGCAGGGCGCTGTCACGCTGCTCATCGTCCAGGGCGCGGTGCGTGCGCACGATCCTCCAGGGCTGCCCGCCCAGCGGCACACCCTGTGGGCCCGGGATGTCCTGCAGCCTGAAAGCAAGCTTCGGAACCTGCCCGTCCAGCGCGCTGGACGGCATGTCCGGCAGGGGACGGGCCAGCTGCGCCGGGCCGACGAAGGTGCGCTGCCCGGCCTGCACGGTCACCGTGCCGGGGCAGACCAGCACCAGGTTGCCATCTTCCAGCGTAATGCTGGCGCCACCGGCGGTGGCGATGTGCAGGGTGCGCGGTGCGGCAAGCTCCACAGCCCCTTGCCCGCTCGCTGCACGCACGGTGCTGCGCGCCTGCAGGTGGATCGTTTCGGACTGGGCCCGGATGTCCAGTACCTCCTGCCCAGCGACGATGGTCAATGCCGCATCACCGGCAAAGCTGCGGCCACTGGCCGCCAGCATGCCCACCGCCTGCGCCGCGTGCAGGCGCGCACCGCCGGCCACGTTGGCATCGGTGTGCCCGCCACTGGACAGTGCCACACTCCGGGCACCGCCCCAGTGCAGTGCCTGCCCGGCCACCATCATCAGACCGGCCTGCCCATGCAGGCCCAGCGTTGGCTGGCCGGTATGCGGAACATCGCCGGGCGCGGGGCGGCCCTCCTCATCGGCGCTGGCCTGCGCATAGGAAAGTCCGTTCACACTGGCCCGCGCAACCCGTTGCAGACCTGCCACGCCGGTGCTGTCCTCCCGTACTGCGTGGCTGTCCAAGCCAGCCGTGCCGTGCATCGTAGCCGCGCCATGGCTGGACGCGGCCAGGAGGGCGGCCTGCTGCAGCAGCGCGCCGGCCGCAGCCACTTCGCCTGCGGGTGACAGCGCAGCGTGGCCACGCGCGGTCAACCAGACGCCCCGTTCGGCACGCAGCGCGCCCCACGCGTCAGTGCGCAGTTCCGCGCCTTCTCCGCGCAGGGAACCACGATGGTTGTCAGCCATGTGCAGCAGATGACCAAGATTCAGCTCGCTGCTGGCGTGGCTGCTGGCCAGCTGCACGCGCAGCTGTGCGTCGGAATCATCGAAGGCCAGCCGGTTGTAACCCGTTCCGGACCATTCCCGTGACTGGATGCCCCATACCGCCCCGGCATGCCGGTGCTGGTCCTGCCCCGGTGCCATCGCGTGCCAGACAGGCGCATGGCCGCCGGCCGCATTGCCCTGTGCGCTCGGGCGGGAGTCGGTGGCATGCCCGAACAGGCCGCCGCTTTCGTCTGCGGCCGCTGCTCCGGCCGGGGTGCGCGCAACGCCCGCCTCGCCACGACCGTTGTACAGCGCGCCCAGCACCAAGGGCTGATCGATGTTCCCGTCCAGAAAGCCGATCACCACCTCCTGGCCGACACGCGGCAGGAACTGTGCACCGACGCCCGGTCCAGCGTAGCGCTGCGCGACCCGCAGCCAACAGGTCGTACCGGCATCTGTGGCGTCCTGTAGATGCAGACGTACCCGTACCCGGCCCAGGTGATCGGCGTACAGAGCGGCATCATCACGGCCATCGCCGGCGATCACCGTAGCGGTCTGATGGCCTGGCGCGAGCGGCCGCGGGTGGATGCGTTCGCCGGTGCCGTCGGCCAGCACGGGCCGCCACGGTCGATTCCGATCGACGGCGCGGAAGCGATTGGCATAACCCAGGGGCGCGGTTGTCTCCAGCGCCACGCCGGGTATGGCTGAACCGGCCTCAAGCCAGCGGGCCGGTGCCGCAGCGCGTGGTTGCTCCGCCCCCTGCGTGATCGGCGGCGGATTGCACCCGTAATGCAGTAGTTCGGTCGGCAGCAGGCTCGGCGTCGAACCAGCGCCCGCGGCCAGAACGCGGATGAAGCGACCGACCTGCAGGCTGCGTACGCTGCCTGCCGCCAGCCAGCCTGCACTGCCGGCCTCGTGTGCTTCAGCTGCTCGCCGCACGCGACGATACCCCTCATCGGCGCCAGCCAGGACGTGGGTGCCCACCGGCTCATAGACCTCGCGCGGGCTGTGCCCGGCTTCCTGCAGTGGCATCTGCACATGTCGGACGGTGGCCGCAGGGCCATCGTCGGTGACAAGCGAGAGCCGGCTGCTGCCCAGCCGACGCCACCTGCCCAGCTGCTGCAGGGCATCTGCGCGCTCGGTGGCGTCGTCACGGTGGAAACGGATACCGCCGTCTCGGGCCGATTGTGGATTCTCAGGTTGCACGCTGCTGTCGGCGAACAGCACGAGCGTCAATCCGCCGCTACTGTCGCTCTCGAACGTGCCCGCAATGCCTTCATCGGCCAACAGCCGCTGAACAAACTCAAGGTCCGGCTCCCGATACTGGATGCAGCAGTCGCGCACGGGTGCGGCGGCCAGAGCGGCCAGGGCATCGTCGCTCCAGCGCCAGCGGGCCAGTCCGCTGTGCGTGCCGAACACGTCCTCGACGATGTCCCGCACGGTCCGCTGCTGATGGACACGGCTGCGCCGCGCATGCCGCAGGAACCACGTCCATGGCACGAGATGCAGCCGATAGCGCGCCAGACCGCCGTCTGCGCCAAGGAGGTGAGCGGCGGCGATGTAGCCGCAGCGATGGTGGTCCTGGCCATCATCGAGGCAGGTGACCAGCGCGGCGCTCAGTCCCGGCCAGTCTGCGCATGACAGGCCCGCATCCGGGTGCACGGCATCTACCCAGTAATCGAAACCGTTGACCAGGCTTTCGTGGCCCCACCACTGTTCGACGAACAAGGGAGGCAGGCCCTCAGCCTGCAGCCGATGCAGTTGCCCGTTCGACCCGAGCCCCGCCAGCGGCGCGTGCGCAGCTGCCGTATGTGAAACATCCATGACCTCTCCCTGGCCGGGCGCTCCGCCCCGACGCTCAATGCCTGTGAACCTTCCCGTGGCCACCGCTGCTTCCGGTTTCCGTTCCCCACCCGGCCGTGACGCTTTTTTCACCACCGGCGCAGGAAGCTTGTGGCACAAGCATTGCGAACGTCTATCCACAGGTTCCCGCAGGCCCGATCCACACCCCGTGTGGAAAACCGCGTCGCAGCCCCCGTACTGGCCGTGTGCGCCCCCGCGCGCTACCCTTGTTTCCCCTTGAAGACACTGTGGTGGAAGGCTTCCGCCCCACCTCCAGCAATGAAAAACATCGAGCATCGAGACTTCACCCTGTCGCCGGAAGACAACGCGCGCCTGGCCAACCTGTGCGGCCCGTTCGACGGCCATTTGCGACAGATCGAACTGAAACTCGGCGTGGAGATCGCCAATCGCGGCTTCGTGTTCCGTATCAGTGGACCGAAGGAAGCCAGCGTGGAAGCGCAGAAGCTGATCGAGGCCCTGTACGCCGAAGCCGGCGAGACCACCTTCGACAACCACGCCATCCACCTGCGCCTGGCCCAGGCCAACGTGGAGCAGATCGCCGAACGCTCGTACGAAGCACAGGACGTGGCGATCCGGGTCAAGCGTGGCACCGTGCGCGGTCGCGGCGCCAACCAGGGCCGCTACCTGCACCAGATCGCCACCCATGACATCAACTTCGGCATCGGCCCGGCCGGTACTGGCAAGACCTTCCTGGCCGTGGCCAGCGCGGTGGAAGCGCTGAACGAGTCGCGCGTGCAGCGCCTGATCCTGGTGCGGCCTGCGGTCGAGGCCGGCGAGAAGCTCGGCTTCCTGCCCGGCGACCTGACCCAGAAGGTCGACCCCTACCTGCGGCCGCTGTACGACGCCCTGTACGAAATGATGGGCGTGGAGAAGGTGGTCAAGCTGCTGGAGAAGAACGTCATCGAGATCGCACCGCTGGCGTACATGCGTGGCCGCACGCTCAACGATGCGTTCGTGATCCTGGACGAGGCGCAGAACACCACCATCGAGCAGATGAAGATGTTCCTGACCCGGCTGGGCTTCGGCTCCACCGCCGTGGTCACCGGCGACCTGACCCAGACCGACCTGCCCAAGCACCTGAAATCGGGCCTGCGCGATGCCATCGACGTGCTGCGCGATGTCGAGGGCGTGAGCTTCACCTTCTTCGAATCGCGCGACGTCGTCCGCCATCCGCTGGTGGCCCGCATCGTCAGTGCCTACGACCGCCGCGACCTGCATCAGATCCAACCCGGAGCGACATCATGACCCGTGGTCCCGTACGGCTGGACGTCGCCGTCAGTTACGCCCTGCCCCGCGCCGGACTGCCGGCCGCGGTGAGCTTCCGCAGGTGGGTTGCCGCGGCCCTGAAGGGGCGGATCCGCGAAGCCGACCTGGCGATCCGCGTGGTCGATGCCAAGGAGGGGCAGTCGCTGAACCGCCACTACCGCGGCAAGGACTACGCCACCAATGTGCTCAGCTTCCCGGCCGAAGTGCCCGAAGGCCTGCCCAAGGGCGTGAAGTTCCCGCTGCTGGGCGACCTGGTGATCTGTGCCCCGGTGGTCGAGCGCGAGGCCGGTGAGCAGGGCAAGGCGCTCAACGCCCACTATGCGCACCTCACCGTGCACGGCGTGCTGCACCTGCTCGGCTGGGACCACGAAGACGACAAGGAAGCCGAGGCGATGGAGCAGCTGGAACGCGAGATCCTGGCCGAGCTCGGCATCGCCGACCCCTACGCCGGCGAGCGCTGAGCCCGCCGCCCCCCCTGACCGGAAGGCAGCCGAGCCCAGGCTCGGCGCCACCACGGAGTGCCGCTGTGTTCCTGCCCCTGCTGCTTGCCACCTCTGCGTCCGCCGCTCCGCTGGACCTGCCGGCACTGATCGAATGCCGCCAGGACGTGGCCGCCCATGCCGCGCTGGCACCGCTGCTGGCCGACCCGCTGAAAGCGGTCGCCAGCGGCCTGCAACCCCTGCCGCAGGGCAACCGGTTCCTGAGCGAGTACCGGCTGGCGCAGCCCATCACGGTGTTCGGCACCCGCACGGACCGGGTCGCAATGGCCGGTGCCAGCATCATGGCCATCCTCGATGAGGCCGACCCCCGGCCACTGGCCAGGCGGCTCGGGCTGGAGACCGGATACGACCAGGACGGCAAGTTCATGGCGGGGCGCGAACTGGTCAGCCGTGACGTGACCGACCCGACCACCGGCGAGGCGCAGATCGAGTCGATCATCCTCAGTGTCTCAACGGTGGCCTCCCACCCAGGCCGGACGCTGGCCGGCTGCACCTACAGCCTGGACCTGCCCGAAGCACCGGCGTCCCGGCCTGAACTGGCGCCGCCCCCGATCACCGGCCCCGGCAGCGGGGGGCGCTGACAGGCCGCTACATCCTGCTAGACTGGCGCCAACGCCCGGCATGCCGGGTGCCCTTTTTCCAGAGATGTCTGAAGACGACAGTAGTAGCTCCCTGCAGGAGCACAGTGAAAAGAAGCGCGGCTGGCTGGAACGCCTGACGTCCGCGTTCTCCGGCGAACCCCATACCCGCGACGAGCTGGTCGCTGTCCTGCACACCGCGCAGGAAGAAGGTCTGATCGCCGCCGATACCCTGAAGATGATGGAAGGCGCCATTTCGGTGGCCGAGCTGACCGTGGGCGACGTGATGATCTCGCGTTCGCAGATGGTCTCGCTGCCCGTCGAAGCGCCCTTCCTGGAACTGATGAAGCAGGTGGTCGAATCCGGCCATTCGCGCTTCCCGGTGCATGGCGAGAACAAGGACGACATCCTCGGCATCCTGCTGGCCAAGGACCTGCTGCGCGGCGTGGTTGCCGACCACGGCCCGGCCAACGTACGCGAACTGCTGCGCCCGGCGGTGCTGATTCCTGAAGCGAAGAAGCTCAACGTGCTGCTGAAGGAGTTCCGCCTGTCGCGCAACCACATGGCCATCGTGGTCGACGAGTACGGCGGCGTCGCCGGCCTGGTCACCATCGAGGACGTGCTGGAACAGATCGTCGGCGACATCGATGACGAGCACGACGAAGCCGAGGATCCGTCGGCACAGATCGCGATCCAGGCCGACGGCCAGTACGTGGTCGATGCCCTGACCCCGATCGGGGATTTCAACGAGCGCTTCGGTGCCACGTTCTCCGACGAGGACTACGACACCATCGGCGGCCTGGTCACGGAAGCGGTCGGTCACCTTCCGGAGATCGGAGACGAACTGGCGCTGGACCGCTTCATGTTCCGTGTCGCGCGTGCCGATGCGCGCCGGGTACAGGCCTTCCACGTGACGGTGCTGCCACCGGACGCGCAGGACGACGCTTGAAGCGGCGCGGGCTGATCCTCACCCTGTGGCTGGCGCTGTGCATGCTGGCCACGGCCGTGCCTGCCATCGCCTTCGCGCAGGCGACGGCTACAGTCGCCGGAACCCCGGCGCCGCGCATCGGCGTGGTGACGATGCAGCCCGGCACGGTGTTCTTCGAGCGTTTCGGTCATGACGCCATCGCGGTGCTCGATCCGGCCAGTGGTGAAGCAACGTCGTACAATTTCGGCTACTTCGATCCGTCCGAGGATGACTTCATCGGTCGTTTCGTGCGTGGCGACATGATGTATTACCTGGTGGCGCTGCCCCTTCAGCAGGACCTGTCGTACTACGACGAGACCGGCCGCGGAGCGAGCGTGCAGTGGCTGGATCTGCGCCCGGACCAGGCGCGCGCACTGGCCGCCGACCTGGCCGAGCGGGCCAGGCCGGAGAACGCGCGCTACCACTACGACTACTACACCGCCAACTGCGCGACGATGGTGCGCGACACGCTGGACAAGGCGCTGGGTGGTGGACTGCATGCTCAGCTGTCCGGACGCTCGCGCGGCAATACCTACCGCAGCGAATCGGTCCGCCTGGCCTCGCCCGCGCCGTGGATGTGGCTGGGCTTCGACGTGGGCCTGGGCCCGTTCGCCGATCAGCCGCTGTCACGCTGGCAGGAAGCCTTCGTGCCGATGCGCCTGGCCGATGCCCTGCGCCAGGCGCGCAACAGCGACGGTCGTCCGCTGGTGCAGTCCGAGCAGGAACTGCTGCCGCACCGCATCGATCCGGAGCCCAAGGAATTCCCGCGCCGCTGGTGGCCGTGGCTGCTGTGCGGTCTGGCCATCGCTGCCGGCGTGCTGGCGTTGCGCAACCGGCCGCGCCTGCTGGCCGGACTGGGACTGCCGTTGTGGCTGCTGTGTGCCGTCGCAGGTGGCCTGCTGGTGTTCCTCTGGGGTTTCAGCACCCATTACGCCGCCTGGGCCAACCGCAACCTGCTGCTGCTTTCGCCGTTGTGCGTGCTGCTGCTGCCGGGCGCGGTCCGGCTGCTGCGCCGTCGCCCGCCGGGCCGCATGTTCACGGTCGTGCTGTGGCTGGTGGCACTGCAGGCCCTGGCAGCGCTGGTCCTGCACTGGCTGAGCCTGCAGGCGCAGTACAACGTGCAATGGATCGTGCTGCTGCTGCCGATCCATGCGGCCCTGGCCTGGGTGCTGGGGCGCGATCGTCACTTGTCGGATACGCGGCACTGACGCACGATGGCGGGCATGTCACTGCCCGCCTCCGCTGCCGCACCTGCTTCGGCCAATCCCGCCTGCGTCATCAACTGCGTCCACTACGATGAGCAGGGCGTCCGCCATGACATCAGCCTGGACGCCATCAGCGACGTCATCGCCAGCGGCAACGGCTTCGTCTGGGTCGGCCTGTTCGACCCCAATGAAGACGTGCTGCTGAAGCTGCAGGAGGAGTTCTGCCTGCACGACCTGGCGATCGAGGACGCGCGCAATGCGCACCAGCGGCCGAAGGTGGAAGCCTACGGCAACTCGCTGTTTGTGGTGATGACCACCGCGCAGATGGTCGATGAGCGCATCCAGTACGGTGAAACCCACGCCTTCCTCGGGCCGCGTTTCCTGGTGACCGTGCGCCACGGCGCTTCGCTGTCGTATGCGCCAGTGCGTGCCCGGGTGGAACGCGAGCCGCAGCTGCTGAAGATGGGTCCGTCGTATTGCCTGTATGCCGTCACCGACTTCGTGGTCGACAACTACCTGCCGATCACCAACCGCTTCCGCGACACGCTGGAGCTGCTGGAGAAGGACATCTTCGCCGAGAGCTACAAGCGCAGCACCGTGGTGCGCCTGTACGAGCTCAAGCGCGAGTTGAACAAGATGCGGATGGCCGTGGCCCCCTTGCAGGACGTGCTGGCGCAGCTGCGCCGCTACCAGGGCGAATTGATTCCGGACGAAGTGAAGCTCTACGTGCGCGACGTGCATGACCATGCGGTGCGCATCAGCGACGTGATCGATACCCTGCGCGAGATGCTGGGTACCGCACTGAGCGTGAACCTCTCGCTGGTGACGCTGGCGCAGGGCGAAACCGTAAAGCGGCTGGGTGCGTGGGCGGCCCTGCTGGCGGCGCCAACACTGATCACGAGCTGGTACGGCATGAACTTCAGTCACATGCCGGAGTTGAGCCAGCCATGGGCATACCCGCTGATGATCGTCGGCGTGGGCGGTGTCTGCGTGGGCCTGTACCGGTTGTTCAAGCGCGCGCGGTGGTTGTAGAGCCGAGCCCAGGCTCGGGCTCGGCTGCTTCTTTAGCGTGGCACACGGAATGCATCATCAGGCCACGTAGACAGTCTTGATGTTCATGAACTCATGGATGCCATGGTCCGCCAGTTCGCGGCCGAAGCCTGACTGTTTGCTGCCGCCGAACGGCAGCCGCGCGTCACTCTTGACGATGGCATTGACGAAGGCCGCACCGCATTCCATGCGCTGGGCGAAGGACTCGCCACGCACCGGGTCACCGGTCCAGACACTGCCGCCCAGCCCGAAGCGGGTGTCGTTGGCCACGCGCAGCGCTTCCTCTTCATCCTTGACCCGGATCACCGCAGCCACCGGCCCAAACAGTTCCTCGTCGTAGGCGGGCATGCCCGGCCCGACCTGGTCCAGCACGGTGGCCGGATAGCCGGCATGCGTGCCCGCGATCGGCTCGCCGCCCAGCAGCACCCGCGCCCCCTTGGCCACACTCGCCCGCACCTGCTTGTGCAGCTCGTCGCGCAGGTCCGCGCGGGCCATCGGTGCCAGCGTGGTCTCGCGCTCGCTGGGGTCGCCATACCGGCGCTGACCAGCCGCCTCGACGAAGCGGCGGGTGAATTCATCGGCCACGCGCTCCACCACGATGAAGCGCTTGGCAGCGATACAGGTCTGCCCACTGTTGTCGAAGCGTGACTTCACTGCGGCCGCCACGGTCTTGTCGAGGTCGGCATCGTCCAGCACCACGAAGGCGTCACTGCCCCCCAGCTCCATCACCGACTTCTTCAGCTGGCTGCCCGCATTGGACGCGATCGAACGCCCGGCGCGTTCGCTGCCGGTCAGCGTCACCGCCTTCACCCGCGCATCGCGCAGCACCTCGGCTGCCTGGTCGTTGTCGATGTGCAGAACGTCGAACACACCGGCCGGCAGGCCACCGTCGCGGCACACCGCCAGGATCAGGTCCGCACACTGGGGCACGTTGCTGGCGTGCTTGAGCAGCGCCACGTTGCCGGCCATGAAGGCAGGCGCAAGGAAGCGGAACACCTGCCAGACCGGGAAGTTCCATGGCATCACCGCGAACACGCAGCCGATCGGCTCGTAGCGCACGTAGCTGCGCTGTGCCTCGGTATCGATCAGCTGGGGCTTGAGGTAGTCGGCGGCGTGATCGGCGTAGTACTCGCAGGCCGCCGCGCATTTGTCGACCTCGGCCAATGCCTCGGCCTTCAGCTTGCCCATCTCGTGCGTCATCGCCTGCTGCAGCTCGTCACGCCGCGTGCGCAGCTGCGCGGCGATCCCTCGCAGGACGGCACCCCGCTCCTGCAGCGAACGTGCGGCCCAGCCCGGGAATGCGTCGGCAGCGGCCTGCAGGCGCTGCTCGACGTCGGCAGCGCCCATCAGTTCATGGCGGTAGGTCACCTGGCCGGTGGTGGGATCGATGATCTCGACAGTCATGGGGGATCTCCTTCAGGCAGATCCCCAGTGTGCGCCCTTGCCCGTGAGCCGCGCGTTGCCGGATCAGCCGTTGTCCTGCCGGGCCAGCTGCAGGTCGCGCTGGCGCCGCTTCTCGGCGCGCGCGTTGATGTACCAGCCGATCACCGCCGCGATCGACACCGCCGATACCAGCAGCGTGGCCAGCGCATTGATCTTCGGGCTGATGCCCATGCGGACCGAAGCGAAGACCTTCATCGGCAGTGTTGTCGAGCCCGGCGTGGCGACGAAGCTGGCCACCACCACGTCATCCAGCGACAGCGTGAAGGCCAGCAGCCAGCCCGCTACCAGTGCTGGGGCGATGATCGGCAGCGTGATGCGGGTGAACACGGTCAGCCGGCTGGCCCCCAGGTCCATCGCCGCTTCTTCCAGCGACAGATCCATTTCCTGCAGGCGCGAAGACACCACCACGGTGACGAAGCACAGAGTGAAGGTGACGTGGGCGATCCAGATGGTCGCCAGTCCACGCGCCGGGAAGCCCGGAATGGCCCCCATCGAGGCCAGCAGCGCCATCAGCGAGAAACCCAGGATCACGTCCGGCATCACCAGCGGCGCGGTGACCAGCGCGCCGAACAGCGGCTTGCCGCGGAAACGCTTGAATCGGGTCATCACCATGGCCGCCAGCGTACCGAGCACCGTGGCGGTGCAGGCGGTCCAGAACGCCACCACCAGGCTGGTCCACATCGCGTCCATCAGTGCACGGTCGGCGAACAGATCGCTGTAGGCGCGGGTGGAGAAGCCCGCCCACACCATCGCCAGCCGCGAACTGTTGAACGAATAGAACATCAACAGCAGGATCGGCAGGTACAGGAAGGCGAAGCCGAGCAGCAGCACGCCCAGACCCAGGCCCTTGGCGGTACGCGGGCTCATGCCTGCTTCCCTTCCAGCAGGCGCTGCTGGGAACGGTTGAACAGCAGGATCGGCACCAGCAGCAGCAGGATCATCGCCACCGCCATCGCCGAGGCGCCCGGCCAGTTGCGGTTGTTGAAGAACTCGTTCCACAGCTGCCGGCCAACCATCAACGTCTCCGATCCGCCGAGCATCTCAGGGATGACGAACTCGCCGACCGCCGGAATCATCACCAGCATGCAGCCGGCGATGATGCCGGCCCTGGACAGCGGCAGGGTGATGCGCAGGAAGGCCTGCCACGGCTTCGCACCGAGATCGTAGGCCGCCTCCAGCAGGCGGTGGTCATGCTTGACCAGGTTGGCGTACAGCGGCAGCACCATGAATGGCAGGTAGCAGTAGACGATACCGATATAGGCTGCGGTCGGCGTATCGATCAGCTGCAGCCTGGGCAGCCCCATACCGGTCATCAGCGTCTGCAGGCCGGTGAACTGCAGGAACTGGTCGAGCAGGCCGTTGCGGTCCAGGATCGCCTTCCACGCGTACACGCGGATCAGGAACGAGGTCCACGACGGCAACACCACCAGCATCATCGCCACGTTGCGCGCCGCCGGCGACAGCCGGGCGATGGCATAGGCCATCGGGTAGCCGATCAGCAGGGTCAGGAAGGTGGAGATCGCTGCGATCTTGATGGAACTCAGGAACGCCTGGGCGTAGATCGAATCGCGGAACAGCGCCAGATAGTTCTCGAGGTTGAGCTTGAGCGAGAACCCGCCGTCCACGTACTGCAGCAGCCAGGTGTACGGCGGCGAGCCGACACGGCTGTGCGAGAAGCTGATCATCAACACGATCAGGAAGGGCACTGCGAAGAACAGCAGCAGCCACAGATACGGGACACCGATCACCGTGGCGCGCAGTCCCGGCAGCCAGCGCTTCAGCCCGGCGACACTCATGAGGTCAGCACCACGCCGTCATTGTCGCGCCAGTGCACCCACACGCTGTCACCCCAGGTCAGGCCATCGCTGGCCCAGCGCTGCGAATTGGCGAAGTTGGCCAGCACCTTGGCTCCACTGGGAAGGCGCACGTGGTAGACCGAGTGACTGCCGAAGTAGGCGATGTCCTCGATCACACCCTGTGCCTTGTTGGTGTGCCCTTCCGGCTCGTCCTTGCCGATCATCACCTTTTCCGGGCGCAGCGCGAATGCGACCGGCTGCCCTTCATATCCAGTGATGCCATGGGCGATGTAGATCGGCGCCGGGAACAGCGGCGATCGTACGGTCACATACTCCGGCAGGTCCTCGTCGATCACGCCGTCGAACAGGTTCACCGAGCCGATGAACTCGGCGACGAACCGGTTGGCCGGCTGCTCGTACACTTCGTCCGGCTTGCCGACCTGCTGGATCCAGCCCGCATCCATCACCGCGATGCGGGTGGCCATGGTCATCGCTTCTTCCTGGTCGTGGGTGACCATCACGCAGGTCACGCCCGACGATTCGATGATGCTGACCAGTTCCAGCTGCATCTGCGAGCGCAGCTTCTTGTCCAGTGCACCCATCGGCTCATCCAGCAGCAGCAGCTTGGGGCCCTTGGCCAACGAGCGTGCCAGCGCCACGCGCTGCTGCTGTCCGCCGGACAGCTGATGCGGCTTGCGCTTGCCGAGGTGGCCCATCTGCACCAGCTCCAGCATTTCGCCGACGCGCCTGCCGATCGCATCCTTGCCCAGCCCGTCCTGCTTGAGGCCGAACGCGATGTTCTGCTCGACCGTCATGTGCGGGAACAGGGCGTAGGACTGGAACATCATGTTGACCGGCCGCTGATAGGGCGGCAAGGCGTCCAGACGCTGCCCATCAAGGGTGATACTGCCCTTGGTGGGTGTCTCGAAGCCGCCCAGGCAGCGCAGCAGGGTGGATTTGCCGCTGCCGGAGCCGCCCAGCAGGGCAAAGATCTCGCCCTTGCGCACATCCAGATTGACGTCGTCGACGGCGACGAAGCCGTCGAATTCCTTGCGCAGGTCGCGAATGGAGAGATAGCCGGGCGCACTCACCGTATCAACGGCGGCGGCTTCCGGCTGGGCTTCAACGGGCATGGGGGCTCCGGGAGCGGGCGGTGGACAGCGGGCGCCATTCTACCGGCCAGGGGGCGATGACGGTATGACGGGGTATGGCGAGCGGCCGTTGCCCGCCGGGCATGGCCAGGCGCTACCCGCATGGCCTGGCTCCGGTAGCGCCGGGCCATGCCCGGCGGAGAGGATCAGCGAACAGCCACCGGCGGCGCCTCCTGCCAGCCCAGCCCCAGGCTCTTCTGCAGCGCCACATACCGCACCAGCAACTGCAGCCGCGCCTGGGCGGCGGCATCCTGCGCCTGCAGCCGCTGGCGCTGTACGTCCAGCAGATCGATCTGCGAGGTGGCACCCGCCTGTCGACGCTGGCTCATCAACGCCAGCGAACGGTCCGCCGAAGCCTCGGCGCGGACACTGGCCTGCAGTTGCTGCCGCGCCGCACCGAAGCGCGCCAACGCGGTGTTGGCATCCTGCAGTGCAGCCAGCACCGTGCCCTCGTAGGCCGCCAACCGGGCCTCATTGCCGGCCCGAGCCTGGGCCACACGGGCCTTGTTCACGCCGAAGTCGAACAGCGACCAGCGCAGGAACGGGGCGACGATGGTGGCGGCTGAATCCCGCCCCAGGTCGGAAACCGAGGTGGCGCCCGCGCCGATGCTGCCCAGCAGGGTCACCTGCGGAAAATACGCCGAGATCGCCTGGCCGATCTGCGCCGAGGATGCCGCCAGCTCGCGCTCAGCCTTGCGCACATCCGGCCGGCGCTGGATCAACGCGCCCGCATCGTCCACCGGCACGCTGGCCGGCAGCACCGGCAGCGGCTGGTCTGCCGCCAACCGTGCATCCAGCGCCCCCGGCTCGCGGCCTACCATCAGGGCCAGCACATCTCGGGCTTCGTCGGCCTGTGCCTGTAGCGGCGGCAGCGCAGCCTGCTGCTGTTGCAGCTGGGCCTGCGCGCGCTCCACCTGCAGGTCCGAATCCGCACCGCGTTGGCGACGCTGACGGGTCAGCTGCAGGCTTTCATCGGCGGCTCGGAGGTTGTGCTCGGCCAGGGCGATAC
Source organism: Stenotrophomonas maltophilia (assembly GCF_025642255.1). Classification (NCBI taxonomy): domain Bacteria; kingdom Pseudomonadati; phylum Pseudomonadota; class Gammaproteobacteria; order Lysobacterales; family Lysobacteraceae; genus Stenotrophomonas; species Stenotrophomonas maltophilia. The sequence continues at coordinate 1,358,740 of NZ_CP106759.1, read as the reverse complement.
GCTCGCGGCTGCTGCGGTAGCCGAGGTAGACCTGGGTCAGTTCCGCGGCAAGCTGCACCTGCGCATCGGCCAGTGCTGCGGCGTTGGCCTCGGCTTCGGCGGCGGCCTGCTCGGCCGCGCGGCGTCGGCGGCCGAACAGGTCCAGTTCCCAACTGGCGTCGAAGCCGGCCACGTACAGCTCGGTGTCCAGATCGATATCGGCGAACTGCTGGCGCAGCTGCGCCGCCTCCTGCGGAGGGCCGTTGGCCTCGGCCACCCCGGCGATGTTCTCGCCCAGACCGCGCACGCTGTTTTCCAGCGAATCCGGTGCCTTGATGTTGGCGTAGCCCGCCGCCGCGCCCACGCTGGGCAGCTGCTCGGCGCGCCGCTGGCGCTGCAGCGCGCGCGAGGCCAGCAGCTTGGCCTGGGCGGCGCGCAGGTTGGGGCTGTTGCGCAGCGCCTCGTCCACCAGCTGGTCCAGCAGCGGATCGTTGAGCGCGCGCCACCACTGGCTGGGCGGGCTGGCAGGCTGCACGCCGGCCTGCGCCGCGCGTGGGAGCTGCGCCTGCGCGGTAGCGACCGTGGCCACGTCCGGTTTCACGTAATCCGGCCCCACCATGCAGCCCGCCAGCAGCAGCGGCAGGGTGGCCGGGCACAGCCGGCGCAGAAGGGGGGAAACGGGCAAGGTCGTCGAAGTCATCAGTGCATCGCCAATGGAACGCCCTTGGGCAGGGGCTTGAGCAGGAAGACCAGCGGCAGGGTGGCCACCACGATCAGGCCGAAGATCCAGAACAGGTCGTTGTAGGCCATCACCATCGCCTGCATCTGCACCGTCTGCGCCAGCACGGCCATCGCCTGGGTGGCGTCGCCCAGCTGCTGGCCGTAGGCATGCAGCGCGTCCTGGGCGATGGTCGAGTTTGCGGTAACGCTGCTGCCGATCGCATCGATGTGCAGGGTGGTGCGGCGTTCCTGGAAAGTGGAAATGATGGCCAGCCCGATCGAGCCGCCGAGATTGCGCGCGGCGTTGAACAGGCCGGACGCATCGCTGGTGTACTCGCGCGGCACCGAGGTGATGGCCGCCTGGTTCAACGCCATCATCGCCAGCGCCAACCCACAGCCCTGCAGCAGCTGGCCTATGACGAAGTGCGGGCCGATGCTGTCCGGAGTCAGCCCCAGATTGACGAAGCAGGCAGCGGCGAAGCACAGCATGCCGCCGAACACCATGATGCGTACGTCGACCGTTTCCAGCATCTTCGGCATCAACGGCATCAGCAGGATGGTCGGCAGGCCGGCCAGCAGCAGCACATAGCCGGCCTGCTCGGTGTTGTAGCCGGCGATGATCGCCAGGAACTGCGGGATCATGTACATGACACCGAACAGGATCATGCCCACCGCCATCACCATCACGAACACTGCGCCGAAACTGCGCTGGAACAGGATGTTGAGGCGGATGACCGGCGCCTTGCTGGTGAACTGCGAAAGCGCGAGCAGCGCGAAGCCCAGCACCGAGACGATGCTGAGAACCACGATCATCGTCGATTCGAACCAGCGCTCGCGCTGGCCGTCTTCCAGCACCACGGTAAGCGCGGACAGGCCGGCGGTCATGCCGACGATGCCCAGCCAGTCTGCGCGCAGCAGCCCACCCCAATCAGACGTTTCATGCGGAAGGCCGAGCAGCAGCAGGGCAACCAGGCCGGCGCAGATCGGCACGTTGATGAAGAACGCGTAGTGCCAGCTGACGTTCTCGGTCAACCAGCCGCCCAGCAAGGGGCCGATCACCGGGCCCAGGATGACGGTCATGCCGAACAGCGCCGTACCCAGCGGCTGCTGCTTCGGCGGCAGCCGCGTGCCGACGATGGTCAGCGCGGTCGGGATCAGCGCACCACCGGCAAAACCCTGCCCTACCCGTCCGGCGATCATCATCGGCAACGAATCGGCCAGGCCGCACATCACCGAGAACGCAGTGAACAGCGTGGCGCAGATCAGCAGGAAAGTGCGCAGGCCCAGCGTGCGCACGAACCAGCCGGTCAGCGGAATCATCACGATTTCCGAGACAAGGAAGGCTGTGGAGATCCAGGTGCCTTCGGTGCCGCTGGCGCCCACTTCGCCCTGGATGGTGGGCAACGCGGCGTTGACGATGGAGATGTCCAGCGTAGCCATGAACGAACCGATGGTGCCGGCCGCCACGGCCAGCCAGGCCGCGGCATCCGCCTTGCCTCCGGCGACAGGTGCTGCGTGGGCACGGGTGGCGTTCATCGCGCCGGCGCGGCCATGGCCTCGGCCTCGTCCTGGGTGCGCTCGCGCGCATCCTTTGCATTGCGGGTATCGACGGTCACTTCCACCGACATGCCCGGCACCAGCACCTTGCGTGCTTCAGCACCTGCGTCCACCCGGATGCGCACCGGCACGCGCTGCACGACCTTGGTGAAGTTGCCGGTGGCGTTCTGTGGCGGCAGCAGCGCGAACTGCGAGCCGGTACCCGGCGAAATGCTCTCCACCGTGCCGCGCAATGGGGTGCCTGGCAACGCATCGACCTTGATTTCGGCCGCCTGGCCGGCGCGCATCAGGCCCACCTGGGTTTCCTTGAAATTGGCGACGAGGTACAGCGAGGCAACCGGCACGATGGTCATGGTGCGGGTACCGGCAGCAACAAACTGGCCGACCTGCACGGTCTTGTTGCCGACACGACCATCGATGCGCGCGCGCAGCTCGGTGTCCTCAAACGCCACTCTGGCCTGCGCAGCGTCGGCCTGCGCCTGCTTCAGTCCAGCCTGCGCCTGCTCGAGCTGGGCCTGGCTGGCTTCGATCTGGCTCTGCGCGCCCTGGATCTGTGCCTTGGCTGCATCGTACTGGGCCTGGGCGCGTTCGACATCGTGGCGCAGGCTTTCGACGTGTTCATGGGTGTCGGCACCACTGGCCGCCAGCGGGGTGAAGCGCGCCAGCTCTGACCGGCCGAAACGCAGCGAGGCGGCGGCCGCGGTGAGCTGGGTGCGTGCCTGCAGCAGGCTGGACTGCTGGCCCTGCACCCCAGCGGCAGCAGCGGCGATGTCGGCTTCGCGCACGGCGATCACGGCCTCGGCCTGGTCCAGCGTGGCACGGTAGGTGCGCGGGTCGATGCGCAGCAGCGGTTCGCCGGCCTTGACCCACTGGTTGTCCTGCACCAGCACTTCGGTGACGTAACCGTTGATGCGCGGAGCGACCGCGACAGCGTCGGCCTGCAGATAGGCGTTGTTGGTGTCCTGCAGGTAGCGGCCGACCAGCAGGTGGTAGATCAGCCAGGCAACCAGGGCGATGACCACGACGACGCCGATGATGGCCAGCGTCCAGCGGACCTTGGGGTTCTTCAGCGGCGAGGGCTTGTCCTCGTGGGTGGAGGGGGCTTCGTCGGCGGGGGCATCGGTGCGCGAGGGCTGGTCGGTCATTGTCTCGTCGTGGCGGTGGTCGGTGCCATACGGGACGGTAGGGGAGGACGTGCGGACGCGGAGTGAAAGTGCCTCCCGCGCCCTCCCCTGCGCGGATCTGCGCGCGGCGCATGTCGCGATAGTCCTGCCCCAGGACGCTGCAAGGCATGCCGCCATGACCGCCAGACCCGCACCACAGCAGCCGTACAGGTATCTGCAACGCTTTTTGGAGTCGCAATCATTGACCGGTGCCCACCAGCGGGGCGGAATCGTGGCCATCCGCCAAAGGATCTGCCCTCTCCATGCCCGCACACACTGCTGCATCACCCTCGCGCCCCTTGGACGTCGTCGTCATCGGGGCCGGTCAGGCCGGACTGTCAACAAGCGCGGTCCTGCAGGAGGCCGGCGTCGAGCATCTGGTGCTGGAATCGGAACACGTGGGTGCCAGCTGGCGACGGCGCTGGGACACCTTCCAGGTGAACACCGCCAACATGACCATGGCGCTGCATGATCACGCTTATGCCGGCGACGATCCGGAGGGCTTCATGACCGCTCCGGAGGTCATCGACATGCTTGCCGGCTACGCACAGGCGCGCGCGTTGCCGGTGAAGGAAGGCTGCACGGTCCAGCGGGTCGCTCCCGCTGCGGGCGGCTATGCGATCACCACCGACCAGGGCCGCATCCACGCGCGGTCGGTGGTGGTGGCCACCGGGGAGTATCGCCGGGCCCGCATGCCGCGGGTTCCCTTCGCACCCAGCGCAACGCTCACCGTGCTGCACTCGGGCCAGTACCGCAATGCCGGCCAGCTGGCCGACGGCGCGGTGCTGGTGATCGGTGGGGGGCAGTCGGGCGCGCAGATCGCCCAGGACCTGCATGCCAGCGGGCGAACGGTCTACTGGTCACTGGCCGACCGTCCATCACATACGCGCCGCCTGCGTGGCAAGGACTCGATGCTCTGGTGGGACATGGCCGGGCGCATCCATCAGCATGTGAGCGAATCGGCTGGCGTGCTCGCGGGCGAACCCGATGCCCTGCGGAAGGCCAGGACAGCGGAATTTCCGTTGATATCCGGCAAGGGCCATGGTGGCCGTGGCAGTTCGATCAGCCTGATGAGCATGCACCGCGACGGCATCACGCTGCTCGGGCGCCTGCAGCAGCTGAGCGGTCATGCGTGCAGCTTCGCCGACGTACGACCGCAGCTGCGACGTGCAATCGACGCCACGCGGGCCGAGTTCGCCTACCTCAATGGGCTGGCCAGTGCGTACTACGCCACGCGACCGGAACCGCGCACGGACGACGCCCGCTACATTCCCGAGGAGGTCTATCTGGACTGGGAGCTGCCGTCGTCGCCCTCCTCCCTGGACCTGCAGAGCGCAGGCATCCGGTCGGTGGTGCTGGCCACCGGCTTCGTCGCCGAATGGCCATGGCTGGCCGTGGACGGCGCGATCGATGCGCATGGCTATCCGCGGGGCGAGTTCGGGGTGTCACCCGAGCCAGGACTGTTCTTCATCGGCATGCACAACCTGCAGCGGATGAGTTCGTCGTTCCTGTGCAACGGAGGCCGCGATGCACGCGACCTGTTGCCGGACATCCTGCGGCACCTTGAGCGGTGCCGCAGCGCTGCCTGAGCCGGCTTGCCGGCCAGCGGCCGGTACTACCTGCCGGTCTTCACCTCGGTCCACAGACGGGTGTACAGCTTGTCCGTCTCCGGGGTGTTGATCGAATAGGTGAACATCTTCGCGGCCACATCGGCCGGCGGGTAGATGGTCGGGTCGGTACGGATCGCCTCGTCCACCAGCGGGGTCGCGGTCGGCACCGGGTTGGCGTAGTGGATGAAGTTGGTATTGGCCGCAGCGACCTTCGGCTCCAGCAGGTAATTGATGAACTTGTAAGCGGCTTCCGGATGCTTGGCGTCCTTCGGGATCGCCAGCATGTCGAACCACTGCGGTGCGCCTTCCTTAGGAATCGAATAGGCGACATGCACGCCGTTGCTGGCCTCCTCGGCGCGGTCGCGGGCCTGGATGATGTCGCCCGACCAGCCGACCACCAGGCAGGTGCCGCCGTTGGCCAGCGAACCGACATACTGCGAGGAGTGGAAGTTCTGCACGTACGGGCGGATCGACTTCAACAGGTCGGCCGCCTTCTGCAGCTCGGCCGGATCGCCGCTGTGCGGGTCCAGGCCCAGATAGTGCAGTGCGATCGGGATCATGTCGGCCGGCGTGTCCAGGATCGTCACGCCGCAGTCCTTCATCTTGCTGATGTTCTCCGGCTTGAACACCAGGTCCCAGCTGTTGGCGATGTCGGTGCTGCCGCCGAAACGCTCCTTCAGCATGTCCACGTTGTAGCCGATGCCGGTGGTGCCGACCATGTACGGCACGCCGTAGCGGTTGTCCGGATCCTGGGTGGCGATGCGCTTCATCACCGCCGGGTCCAGATTGGCCAGGTTCGGGATCTTGCTCTTGTCCAGCGGCAGGAACACGCCCGCCTGGATCTGCCGGCCGAAGAAGTTCAGCGTCGGCACCACCACGTCGTAGCCGCTGTTGCCGGCCAGCAGCTTGGTCTCGACCATCTCATCGCTGTCGAACACGTCGTAGGTCACCTTGATCCCGGTTTCCTTCTCGAAGGTCGGGATGGTGTCCTCGGCAATGTAATCGCTGTAGTTGTAGACGTTCAGGACCTGGCTGTCCTGACTGCCACCGTTGCCACCGCCACAGGCGGCGAGCATGGCGGAGGCCAGGCCGAGCGTGAGGATACGCAGCTTCATCGGGTGCTCCAGAATGCGGGGAGGGGGGCCGGCTCGGGCCGGCGATGGATGCCAGCCTACCCCCCGGCGGCGGATTTTTCTATTCCACGCTTTCACACGTTCAGCAGCAGGAACTCGCGCTCCCACGAGCTGATGACACGGAAGAAGGTCTCGTACTCCTTGCGCTTGACCGAGATGTAGGCCCGGCAGAAGCGCTCGCCCAGCAGCGCCTGCAGTTCGCCGCAGCGCTCAAGCCCGTCCAGCGCTTCGCCCAGCGAGCGCGGCAGGTTGTAGCCCAGCTCCTTGGCGCTGCCGGTGACCGGCGCATCCGGCGCCAGCCGCTCGCGGATGCCGAGCAGGCCACAGGCCAGGGTGGCGGCCATCGCCAGGTAGGGATTGGCGTCGGAGCCCGCGAATCGGCTCTCCACCCGCATGTTCTCCGGTGTATCCAGCGGCACGCGCAGGCCGCAGGTGCGGTTGTCGAAGCCCCAGTGCACGTTGCTCGGCGACACCTCGCCGAACACCAGCCGTCGATAGGAATTGACGTTCGGCGCGAAGAACGCCATCGCCTGCGGCGCATACTTCTGCAGCCCCCCAAGATAATGGCCGAACACCGGGCTGAACTCGCCTTCGGCATCGGTCTCACCGGCGAACACGTTGCTGCCATCGCTCACCCGCACCAGGCTCTGGTGGATGTGCATGGCGCTGCCCGGTTCGTTCTCCATCGGCTTGGCCAGGAAAGTGGCGTACACGCCGTGGCGCATCGCCGCCTCGCGCATGGTGCGCTTGAACAGGAAAACCTGGTCGGCCAGATCCATCGCATCGGCGTGGGTGAAGTTGACTTCCAGCTGTGCCGCGCCGGATTCGTGGATCAGCGTGTCCACGTCCAGCTTCATGGCATCGGCGTAGTCGTACATTAGGTCGAGGATGGGGTCGAACTCGTTGACCGCATCGATCGAATACGACTGCCGCGCTGTTTCCGGGCGACCGGAGCGGCCGGCAGGCGGCAGCAGCGGGAAATCCGGGTCGGTGTTCTTCTGCACCAGGAAGAACTCCAGTTCCGGCGCCACCACCGGGCGCAGGCCCAGCTCGGCGTAGGCCGCCAGCACGCGACGCAGCACATTGCGCGGCGCCAGCTCATGCGGCTCGCCATTCTTGGTGTAGCAGTCATGGATGATCTGCGCGGTGGCATCGGCGGCCCACGGCACCATGCGCACGGTATCCGGATCCGGGCGCAGCATCATGTCCGAGTCCGACGGCGAGGTCAGTTCGTAGTAGTCATCCGGAAACTCGCCGGTGACAGTCGTGGCGAAGATGCCCTCGGGCAGGCGGGTACCGTAGTCGTGCGAGAACTTATCGGCGGGAATGATCTTGCCGCGCGCGTTGCCGGTGATGTCGGGCACCAGGCATTCGACTTCGGTGATACGCCGCTCCTTCAGCCAGCGCAGCAGGCTGCTCTCCTGCGGTGCGGGGGGCGTTGCCGTCTTGCGCGGGCGCGTTCGGGAACTCATCGGGAATCCAGTTGGTTCTGTTGATGCTGCCGGCAAGCTTGGCCGAACGCACGGAAAATAGCGTGATAGAACGGCGCCTGCATGACGCGCCACTCCGGGTGCCACTGTACGCCGAGCACGAAGCGGTGGCGCGGGCTGCGTGCCGCCTCGACCAGCCCGTCATCGGCGCGGGCCTCGACCTGCAGGCCGCTGGCCAGGCGGGCAATGCCCTGGCCGTGCACCGAATTGACCTGCACCCTCCCCTCGCCGTGCCAGTCCGCCAGCCACCCATCCGCCACCAGTGTGACCGGGTGGGACGGCCCGTACTGCACGTCCACGGGTGCCTGCGGATCTTCGCGATGATCGGCCAGCCCGGGTACCCGATGGACCTGTGGATGCAGGCTGCCTCCCAGGGCGACGTTCAATTCCTGGAAACCACGGCAGATCGCCAGCACCGGCAGGTCCATCGCCAGCGCCTCGTCCAGCAGTGCGAAGGCATTGGCATCGCGCGCAGGATCACGCGCATTGCCGGGCCAGCTGCGGCCACCGTCGTAATGCTGCGGCTCGATGTTGCTGACCGCACCGGTCAGCAGCAGACCGTCGAGGCCCTGCAGCCAATCGAGCGCCGGCAGCGGCGGCTGCAGGCTGGGCAGCACCAGCGGCGTGACCTCTGCTGCCTCGGCCAGGGCGCGGACATACTTCTCGCCGGCCACCGCAAAGCGATGATGGCCAAGCACCGTACTGTCGGTGGGCAGGCCCACCCAGGGCAGGCGACGCATGGGGAAACTCCTTGGCGTGCAGACACGTTACCCGCAGGTGCACGAGTGCGGCAAGTCGTCGCCATCACGCGCGAGGTGCCAAGTATCGGCGAAACTGGGGGCGTGAACGCCGATCAACCTCCTCCGCCCCGTCTTCCCACCCTGCGCCCGCGAGGCCCGCAGTGACGTCCGCCTTTCCAGCCAGCTGGTATGCCGCCAGCCTGCCGGAGCCGGCCGCCCTGCCTCCGTTGCAGGGCGACGTGCAGGCCGATGTCGCAGTGCTCGGTGCAGGCTACACGGGCCTGACGGCGGCGCTGGAACTGGCCTCACGCGGCCAGCACGTGGTCCTGCTGGACGCCCACCGGATCGGCTGGGGCGCGTCCGGTCGCAACGGTGGCCAGGCTCTGGTGGGCTATGGCTGCGAGGTGGACGAACTGGAACGGCAGCTGGGCCGGGACGATGCCCGCCATCTGTTCGACTGGTCACGTGACGCCGTGCAGGCCATGCGCACCCGCATCGACCGCTACGGCATCGACTGCCATTGGCGTGAGGGCCACGCCAGCGTCGCCATCCGTGCCCGCCACGAGCGCGAGCTGCGTGCCCACTGCGAGCACCTGCAACAGCATTACGATTACCCGATGCAGTGGTGGGACCGGCAGACACTGCGTGGGCAGCTGGACAGCCCGCGCTATCGCGCGGCCATGTTCGATCCACTCAGCGCGCACCTGCACCCCCTGGCGTATGCGCGCGGCCTGGCCGACGCAGCGCGCGCGGCCGGGGTGGTCATCCATGAGAACTCTGCGGTTACCCGCGTGCAGCGCGGGCCCCGCCCGGCCCTGCACACCGCGCACGGCAGCGTCAGCGCCGCGCATCTGGTGATCGCCGGCAATGCCTGGCTGCAGGGCCTGCTGCCAGCGCTGGAGCACCGCATCATGCCGGTAGGCACCTATATCGGTGCCAGTGCGTGCCTCGGCCCAGAACGGGCCCGCGCCCTGATCCGTAATGACATGGCAGTAGCAGACACTGCCTGGGCGCTGGACTATTTCCGCCTGAGCCACGACCACCGTCTGCTGTTCGGGGGCCGCGCCAGCTACTCGGCGCTACCGCCGCCCGGGCTGCGCGGAGTGATGCAGCGACGCATGCACGCGGTTTTTCCGCAGCTGGCCGACGTCGCTCTCGATCAGGTCTGGGGCGGCTATGTCGACATCACCCGCAACCGCGCCCCGCATTGGGGACGGCTGGACGGCAATCTGTACTTCGCGCAGGGATTCTCCGGCCACGGCGTGGCGGCAGCCGGACTGGCGGGTGACGTGATCGCCGCGGCAATCGCCGGCCAGAGCGAGCGCCTCGACGTGTTCCAGCGCCTGAAGCACGCGCCGTTCCCGGGCGGGCGCCTGCTGCGCATGCCGCTGCTGGTGGCTGCGATGTCGTGGTACAGGCTGCGGGATGCGTTGTGGTGACGATATCAGCGCCCTTGACGGGACTCCACGACAGTGCGACTTGATCCCTTCACACCGATTGTTTGCATAATCTGCACAGGAGCAGGGGGAGCACGTGGATGCAGTGGTGGAAGGAAGGTCTACCGGTGAACATCCGGATCAGTCCCCAGGGACTGGTGCTGATGCTCATCTATGCCGTCGCCTGCGTGGCCACGCGCAAACTTTCGGTAGACCAGTTCTACCTGCCGGCAGGTGTGCGTGTGGCCGCCTTGCTGCTCTGTCCACCGCGCCTGTGGCCTTACCTGTTGCTGGGCGAGTACGCCTACTTCGCCCATCTGCGGATTCCGCTGCTCGAAAAATACGGGTTGGCATGGGTGCTTCTGGCCTCGGCATTTCTCATGCCGGCAGTGATGCTGATCGTACGCATGCACCAGAAGTTGCTTGCGCGCACCACGGTCCTCGGCGTGATCTCGATCGCGGTCTGTGCCGCGACGATCATCAGCCTGCTCAACCTCGGAATCTCGTACGTGCTCTGGGAGCCGCTGCATAACGCGTCGTTTATCACCAACGTAATGCGCTATGCGCTGGGCGACTTCACTGGGATCCTCATCCTGGCGCCACTCGCGCTGCTCTGGATCCGTCGCGCCGAGGAACAATGGACACCCCGGTCCGTTGCGGCCACAGTCGGAGCACTAGTAGCCATGCTGGTCATTGGCCTGCAGGCGACGCCGGTACCCGCCTCGATCACGGCCCCTGGCTCGCTGCAGTTGTTGTTGATCCTGCCTATTCCCGCAATCGCCCTGACCTGCCTGCTGGGATGGCGCGGGGCGGCCGTCGGTGTCGCCGCAGTGAACATGATTCTTGGTCTGAGCACCCCTTCTGACCACCCCGCATCATTCGATCAGGCGACCTTTGCCACCCAGCAGGCCATGGCCATCGCCAGCGTCGCCCTGTTGTTGCTGGGTGCGCGCATCACGCATTTCCAGAGCCAGCATCGGCTGCGTGAGGAAGACGGCAGAAACTCGATGAAACTGGCCCGCAGTACGCACATGGCCAGCGAAATGGATCTGCGAGAGCGAGCGGCGCACCTGCGCAGGCTGGGCGAGGGGATGGACCTGTCGCTCAACGAGATGGTGAACTGGCTGCACGCGCAAGGGCACCACGCTGTCGCCAACAGCCTGAAACACACATCAGAAGTCCATTCGCGCCAATTCCGCGCGCAGGCGAGCATGATCTACCCATCCGCCCTGGAGCGTCTCGGGCTTTACGTCGCTCTTCGTGCAGGTGGCGTGCGGGAGGCATGGGACAATACGCACCGGGTTACGCAGCCCCGGCTGACGGGCGACCCATGTCAGTTGGGAGTGGATCTGCAGCTGGCCGCATACCGGACCGTGGTTGAGGCCGTATCGTTGCTGCTCAGGTATGAGCCCGGTCAGATCTCCGTGCGCATCAGGTGCGGCGTCTTCAGACAGATGCACGGAGTACTGATTTCCGCCGCTCTTGTCGATCCTCACCATGCGCTTTCGCAACAGACTCAGGAACTGGTCCGTTCACAGCTATTGGGCCGGATCGTCGCCTATTCCGGGGTCGTCGATGTTCAGAAAAACAGGATCCGGATCGCCTTGCTGGATGGGCTGGCCACCTATCCGCAGGCCCCTCTGGCAGCACACTGTCCAGATGCGCCGTGGCCGTTCGACCAAGGTCGGCAATCTGCAACCTGACACAGAATTGCCAGTCAAAGCGCGATGGATGTCACTAATTCGCAGCAGTGCTGAACTGGTGTCGGCGGCAAAGAGCCAGGTAACGAAGAAGAGATCCGATTGCGTAGGCGGGAATCTGCCGATACTGTCGCCAGAGGTGTAGACGTCCAGAGTGGATGGAACGCCACCATGGTACGAGCAAGGGAGGCTTGGGATTGAACTGGTGGAAGAACGATGTCGAGCTGAGCTTCCGGATACGCCCCATCGGACTTTTCATCGCTGGGATGTACGCCGTCACGTGCTGGGCCGCTCGTCAGGTCTCGCTCGACCAGTTTTACCTGCCGGCAGGCATACGGGTCGCTGCGCTGCTGCTCTGCCCTCCCCGCCTCTGGCCCTATCTGCTGCTTGGCGAATATGCTTACTTTGCCCAGATGCGATATCCACTCATCGGGAAGTATGGGCTGGCTTGGGTGATCCTGGGCTCCGTGTTCCTCATGCCAGCAGTAGCCTTGGTCGTGCGGGCGCATCGCAGATTCATGACCGCGACAACGGAGGGCTGGCTTCTCTCGATGGCGGTTTCCGCCGCGCTCATCGCCACCGCATTGAAACTGGGCTTGGCCCACCTGCTCTCCGAGAACCCGTCTTCCGTGCCATTTGCGACACGAGCTGTCCGCTTCGTGCTCGGTGATTACATCGCAATACTGACTGTCGCCCCACTCGCACTGCTCTGGATCCGGCGCCGGTCACTGTACGAGTGGAAGTTTTGGAAGCACGCGCCTACCGTAGCCGCATTGACACTACTGATATCACTGGGCGCATTCATGGCCTCGGGTGTCGAGCTCCCAGATGCCACCAAGACATCCCTGCAACTGGTGATGGCTTTGCCGGTTGTTGCCTTGACCTGCATCCATGGCTGGCGAGGAGCAGCTGTGGGTGTTCCGCTGTTGAACATAGTGATTGCAATGACAACACCAGCATCAGGACTGCCTGGTTCGTTCGACCAGCGAACATTCATGATGCAGCAGCTCATTGCCGTTGCAGGGACGGCGCTTCTTCTACTCGGTTCCCGCATCACTCAGCACTATCATCAGCATGCGCGCCATGATCTGGATGGGAGTCAGACGGCCAGACTTTCGAGAACTGCTCATATGGCCAGCGAACTCGATCTGAGGCAGCGGGCGCTTGATCTCAGGAAGATCGCAGACGGCGTCGAGAAATCACTGAACCAGACTGCCGATCTTCTGAAAATGCACGGACACCATGCACCTGCAATGGATCTGCTGCACACCTCGACGACACATTCACGCCAGTTCCGTGAACTCACAAGCCTGGTGTATCCAACCGAAGTCGAGCAGGTCGGGTTGTATGTTGCCCTGCAGGTCAGCGGCATCAGCGAAAACTGGGACCGGACCAGCAGGGTTGCGCTCCCCCGCATGACGGGCGACCCCTGCAGGCTGAGCATTGCACTGCAGCTTGCTGCCTATCGAACCCTTACCGAAACGGTCGCACTGCTGCTCAAACACGAACGGGGGCAGATCCAGATCCAAGCACGCTGCGGCAGCCTGCATGGTCAACAGGGCATCCTGATCAGTGCATCTCTGTTGGACAGAGATCGCCACTTGTCGCTGGAAACCGCAAAACTGATCGTCGAGCGCCTGAGTTCACGTGCACTGGCCTATGGCGGTAAAGTGCAGACACGTCAGAACCGCGTAAGAGTGCTACTGCAGGAAACGGCCACGGGTGCAACCCACGGCAGCACGCATGCAGCGTGGATTGCTCGCGCCGACATCACCTGACTCTCACTCATCCGCCTCGATCAAGGAAAAGATCATGCTTCAGCGACTCGTAGCCGGCAGTTCGATCGCCCACGTTGCGTTGCTACCAGCACCATAGACGACCAGCGAGAACTCGGCTTGCCTGAGTACCACATGCCGCTGGGACTTTTCCGGCAATGCCAGCCGCTGCGACGGCAATGACACGGTAATCGGACTTTTGCCGGCCGGGAGCGTCCAGAACGTGGTGTCAACCTTGCCGATTATCAGCAGGACCTGTCCGGAGAGGTCATTCACCTGATAATAGTTGATTCCCTCACGCTCGAACCCATACACCAGCCAGTTCGGATCTGCACTCAGATTCGTCGCTGCTGGACGGGACTCACCAAGCCCCGCCTGAGCCATATGTGTTCCGTTGTCGTCACTCGGGCAGCATGCCGCCTCGGCGACGGCAGGTGCGGACAACAGAGTCATTGCAGGCATCAAAAAACGCAGACCAGAGAAATTCACACTCACCCCCGTGTTCGGTTGGACAACGCCAGGCAAACTCACTTCGCCACCCCATGACTGGATGGGCTCTCGGCCTCGCTTGCGGGCTGCCTCAGCCGGACGGAGTCAACCTCAGGCCGCCGGCAGGGTGGCGCAGCCAGCATAACCATCATCCAGCACCAGCGCCACGAGCAGAACTTCCGCCACTCCGCTCGTCGGGCCCCGACACTGAACGTGTCGGCCGGCGTTCACGCGATGACAACGCATGCGGTACCACCACTAAAGTTACGGCCGAAACCGCCGCTACTCGTGCCAAGACTTCCCTGACGTGAGCCTCCGCATCATGCCCGTCCTGCCGCAGGCCGCCGTCGATGGCGACCTCGCCGATCCGCTTCCGCAGCGGATCCTGCTGGTCGAAAACTCCCGTGCCTTCACCGGCATGCTGCGCGAGGCGATCGAACAGCGCCTGGAGCTGCCCGTCGTGGTCGCTTCCACCCTGGCCGAGGCCGACCGCCTGCTCAATGAGAGCGGCGGCTGGTTCCTGGTCCTGACCGGCCTGGTTCTGGCCGATGGCGACAGGGACGCGGTGGTCGAATTCTTCCTGAAACGCGATCTGCCCACCGTGGTGGTCAGTGGCGTGTATGACGAGGATCTGCGCAAGCGCGTGCTGCAGCAGCAGATCATCGACTACGTCCTGAAGAACACGCCCGGCAGCATCGACTATCTGGTGTGGCTGGTGCAGCGCCTGGAACGCAACCGTCGCATCGCCGCGCTGGTGGTGGACGATTCGCCCTCGGCACGCGGCTATGCGGCCGCGCTGCTGCGCATGTACGGCCACGAAGTGTACGAGGCTGCCGATGGCAATGAAGGCCTGGCGGCGATCGAGGCCCATCCTGCGATCCGGCTGGCGGTGGTCGACCAGGAGATGCCAGGCATGCAGGGCGTGGAATTCACCCGCCGCCTGCGCACCCTGCGCTCGCGCGACAAGGTGGCGGTGATCGGCATTTCCGGCAATACCGACGCATCACTGATTCCGCGCTTCCTGAAGAACGGCGCCAACGACTTCCTGCGCAAGCCCTTCTCGCGCGAGGAATTCTTCTGCCGCGTGTCGCAGAACGTGGACCAGCTGGAGCTGATCGGCACCCTGCAGGATCTGGCCACCCGGGACTTCCTGACCGGCCTGCCCAACCGCCGCTGCTTCCTGGAACAGAGCCAGCGCCAGCTGCCCCAGCTGCAGACCCATGGCCAGAGCGTGGCGGTGGCGATGATCGACATCGATCACTTCAAGCACATCAACGATACGCACGGCCATGAGGCCGGCGATGACGCCCTGCGTGCCGTGGCCGGGGCGGTGGCCGTGCATGCGCGCAGCCAGGACTTGATCGCGCGCTTCGGCGGTGAGGAGTTCTGCCTGCTGGTGCCGGACATGGAGCAGGACGAGGCAATGCTCTACTTCGAGGAACTCCGCCAGCGCATCGCGGCGCTGGAAGTGGATATCGGCACCGCCACACTGCGCATGACCGTCAGCATCGGCCTGTGCTGCCTCCGCCCGCAGCGCGATGCGCTGCATCGCCTGATTTCCGAGGCCGACCGTCAGCTGTACCTGGCCAAAGCCGGTGGCCGCAACCGGGTCAGCTGCACCACCATGGGCAGCCCGCTGCGTCCGCGCGAGCCCGCCCTGCCCTGATCGATCCGCTTTGATCCAGATCAACGCTGCCTGCCGGCAGCAGCCCTACAGTCGGCCCCGACATCACGCATGAAGGGGAGCCGGGGATGGCATTACTGGTCTGGCAGGACGATCTGAACATCGGCATCGATGTGATCGACCAACAACACCGCCGCATCATCGAGATGCTCAATCACCTGCATGTGGCCCAGGCCAGCATGCAGCGTGCTGCTGTCGGCGAAGTGATCGACGAGGTGGTTGATTACACCATGTCGCACTTCGCGTTCGAAGAAGAGCTGATGGAGGAAGCCGGATATCCGTTCTGCGCTGCCCACAAGCGCGTGCATGAGGTCTTCATCAAGCGCGTGGCCGAGTACCGGCTGCGGTTCCAGGCCGGCGAGGACATCAGCGACGAGCTGCGCACGATGCTCTCGCGCTGGCTGTTCAACCACATCCGCGGCGACGACCAGGCCTACGCCGAACAGGTCAAGTCACATCTGAACCAGTTCACCCGTGAACACCAGGGCGGGGGCTGGCTGGGCCGCACGCTCAAGCGGATCTTCGGCTGATCAGCGCACGCGACGCTGCAGTGCCACCAGCGCGGCCAACGTCGCAACCGCGGTCAGGCACAGGTAGTAGCCGACCGCGACCAGGCCGAAGCGCTCGGCCAGCCAGGTCGCCAGGTACGGAGCGGGCGCCGCACCGAGAATGCCGGCCAGATTGAACGACAGCGATGCGCCGGTATAGCGCACTTCGACCGGATAGATCTCGGCCAGGAATGTGCCGCAGGGGCCATAGGTCAGGCCCATCAGGAACAGACCCAGGCACAGGAAGCCCAGCACCAGCCACGGGCTACCGGGCTGGAACAACGGCGCAAACAGCAGGCCGAAGCCCAGGATCAGCAGGCTGGCCACGATCATCGTCCGGCGGGTGCCCCAACGGTCGCCGTAGCGCGCCGACAGCGGGATGCCCAGCGCGAAGAACAGCATGGCGGCCATCTGCATCAGCAGGAACTGCTCGCGGCTGTAACCGAGTACCGCCGTGCCATGGCCCAGGCTGAATACCGTCATCAGATAGAACAGCACGAAGGTGGCGAATGCGCCCAGCGTACCCAGCAGCATCGGCACGGGATGGTCGCGCAGCACCGTCCACATCGGCAGCCGCACCGGCGCTCTGCGTTCCAGTGCCTTCTGGAAGTCCGGCGTCTCATGGATGTTCAGGCGCACCCACAGGCCCAGCCCGACCAGCAATGCGCTGGCCACGAACGGAATACGCCAGCCCCACTGCAGGAAGTCGTCCTGCCCCATGCTTCGGCCCAGCACCAGGAAGATGCCTGCCGACAGCAGGAAACCGAGCGGCGCGCCCAGCTGCGGGAACATGCCGTACCACGCGCGCTTGCCCGGTGGTGCGTTCTCGGTTGCCAGCAGCACCGCCCCGCCCCACTCGCCGCCCAGCCCCAGCCCCTGGCCGAACCGGCACAGCGCCAGCAGCGCCGGAGCCCACAGCCCGATCTGCGCATGGGTCGGCAGCAGGCCGATTGCGACAGTCGACAGTCCCATGGTGAGCAATGCCGCGACCAGGGTGGCCTTGCGGCCGATGCGGTCGCCGAAGTGGCCGAATACCGCCGAACCCACCGGCCGCGCGATGAACGCCACGGCGAACGTGGCCAGGGATTGCAGCAGCGCGGCCTGGTCACTGCTTTCCGGAAAGAACAGATGCGGGAACACCAGCACCGCGGCGGTGGCGTAGATGTAGAAGTCGAAGAACTCGATGGTCGTGCCGATCAGGCTGGCCAGCAGTACACGGCGAGGGGAATTCACGGGTGACGCGGCAGCGGTGATCGTCGACATCGGCAAGGCAGGCAATCCGGATCGTCCGATTCTGCCACGCATGACCCGGTAGGCGTGACGATGGTTTCAGCCGACACGGATGCAATCACACGCGATCCGATGTGTTCAGGGCGGTGGTGCCGCCGCTCCCTTCGGGGCGCGGCCCGCTGCTACAGCTGGATCCAGGTGGCCTTGATCTCGCTGTACTTGTCGAAGGCATGCAGTGATTTGTCGCGCCCACTGCCGGACTGCTTGTAGCCCCCGAAGGGGGCGGTCATGTCACCGCCGTCCCAGCCGTTGACCCAGACGCTGCCCGCGCGCAGCTGCCGCGCAACCCGGTGTGCCCGGCCCAGGTCCCGCGTCCACACGCCCGCCGCCAGGCCGTAGCGGCTGTCATTGGCCAGGCGCACCGCTTCGGCCTCGTCGTCGAAACCCAGCACCGCCAGCACCGGACCGAACACCTCCTCGCGCGCCAGGGCCTGTTCCGGCCGGACCTGGTCGAACACGGTCGGCTGCACGTAGCAGCCGCCTGCTTCCACCTCGGCGCGGCGTCCCCCCAGCAGCAGGCGCGCTCCGTCAGCTTCGGCCATGGCGATGTCCGCCAGTACCTTGTCCACATGCGCGGCATCGACGAGGGCACCCATCGGTGCGTCGGCCTCCAACGGGTGACGCGGCTGCATGCGCTGGCCATGGGCGATCACCCGATGCACGAACTCCTCGCGGATCGAACGCTGCGCCAGCAGCCGCGAGCCGGCGGTGCAGACTTCTCCCTGGTTGAAGAAGATGCCCTGCGCCACCCCCTTGGCCGCCCGCTCCAGGTCGGGCGCATCGGCAAACACGATATGCGGGCTCTTGCCGCCGCACTCCAGCCAGGCCCGCTTCAGATTGGAGCGCCCGGCATGCTCGAGCAGCTTGGCGCCGGTGGCGGTGGAGCCGGTGAAGGCCAGCACGTCGACATCCCTGTGCAGCGCCAGCGGCTCGCCCACGCGGGCACCATCGCCCGGCAGAACGTTGAGCACGCCATCAGGCAGACCGGCCTCGCTGGCCAGCGCTGCCAGCCGCAACGCCGTCAGCGGCGAGCGCTCGGAAGGCTTGAGGATCACCGAATTGCCCATGGCCAGCGCCGGCGCGATCTTCCAGCAGGCCATCAGCAACGGGAAGTTCCACGGCACGATGGCGCCGACCACACCCGCAGGCTCACGCGTGACCAGGCCCAGCTCCCGGGGGCCGGTCGGTGCGATCTCTCCGTACAGCTTGTCCACCGCCTCTGCGGTCCAGGCCAGGCAACGCACCACGCCCGGCAGGTCGATGCGCCGCGCATCGCGCACCGGCTTGCCCATGTCCAGCGTTTCCAGCAGGGCCAGTTCGTCGGCATGCGCTTCCACCAGCGCCGCCAATGCCAACAGCACGCGCTTGCGTTGCGCAGGGCTCACCTGCGACCAGTGGCCGGCCTCGAAGGCGCGCCGTGCCACCTGCACGGCACGCTCCACGTCCTGCGCGTCGCAGTCGGCGACGGTGCCAAGCACGCGGCCGTCGATCGGGCTGACGCAGTCGAAGCGGGCACCGCTGGCGGCATCCACGTAGCGGCCCGCGATGAAGGCCTGGCCGGGAATGGAGAGCTGGCCGGCCAGCGCCTGCCAGTGGCTGCGGTCGGGGAAATCGGCCATGACAGGATCCTGCAGTGCGTGTCGTTCCGGTTATACCGGTGCCGCCGCGACCTCGCCGTGACAGGCCATGCCCCGCGTGCACGGCGGGCATGGCCCGGGCGATGACGGCTGCGCTACAGTCCCTGCATCGGACCCGACGGAACCGGCATGAAGAACCCCGCGAGCGACGTGCACGAGCTGGCCATCCAGCGCCCCGACTCCCTGGAGGCGTACTGGATGCCCTTCACCGCCAACCGCCAGTTCAAGGGCGCGCCGCGCATGCTGGTACGGGCCGAAGGCATGCATTACGAAGACGTGGACGGGCGCCAGGTTCTCGATGGCACCGCCGGCCTGTGGTGCTGCAATGCCGGCCACGCCCGCCCGCGCATCGTCGAGGCGATTGTCGAACAGGCACGCACCCTGGATTACTCACCCGCCTTCCAGATGGGTTCGCCACCGGCATTCGCGCTGGCGCAGCGCCTGGCCGCGCTGGCTCCGGCCGGGCTCAACCACGTGTTCTTCACCAATTCGGGCTCCGAGGCGGTGGATACCGCGATGAAGATCGTGCTGGCCTATCACCGCCAGCGCGGCGAAGGCCAGCGTACCCGTTTCATCAGCCGCGAGAAGGCTTATCACGGTGTGGGCTTCGGCGGCATGGCGCTCGGCGGCCTGCCCAACAACCGCCGCCAGTTCGGCCTGCAGCTGGCGGGCGTGGACTATCTGCGGCACACCCTGGATCTGCAGCGCAACGCGTTCAGCAAGGGCCTGCCGCGCCAGGGCGCGGAACTGGCCGACGATCTGGAGCGGCTGATCGGCCTGCACGACGCGTCCACCATTGCGGCCGTGTTCGTCGAGCCCATCGCCGGTTCTGCGGGGGTGATCCTGCCTGCGCCCGGCTATCTGCAGCGGCTGCGGGAAATCTGCGACCAGCACGGCATCCTGCTGGTGTTCGACGAGGTCATCACAGGTTTCGGCCGGGTCGGCATGCCGTTCGCCGCGCAGCGTTTCGGCGTCACGCCGGACCTGCTGACCTTTGCCAAGGGAGTCAGCAACGGCGCGGTTCCGCTGGGTGGCGTGCTGGCCAGCGATGCGGTGCACGCCGGCCTGATGCAGGGCCCGGCACAGGCCATCGAGTTGTTCCATGGCTATACCTATTCGGGGCACCCGCTGGCCTGCGCGGCAGCCCTGGCCACACTCGACGTCTATGCAGAGGAGCGCCTGTTCGAGCGCGCCATCGAGCTGGGCGAGTACTGGCAGGAGCGGCTGCACGCCCTGCAGGGGCTCCCCAACGTGATCGACATCCGCAACTTCGGACTGGTCGGTGCGGTCGAGCTGGCCCCGCGCAAGGATGCTCCGGGCAGCCGTGGTCACGAGGTCTACCGGCGCTGTTTCCACGACGGCGGACTGCTGGTGCGCTGTACGGGCGACATCATCGCGCTGTCGCCGCCACTGATCGTGGACGAGCCCCAGATCGACCAGATCACCAGCACTCTGGGCGAGATGATCCGGGCCACCGCGTAAGCCCGGGCCGGCGACAGCAAGCAGGTACAATGGTCGGTTCCGTTCCTGCCCGTTGCCGTGCCCATGGACATCGTCGTCAAAGAAGAACTCAAGGCCTACATCGACCCGCTCACGCCCGACGAACATGAGGCGCTGGAGCGCAGCATCCTCGCCGAGGGCTGCCGCGATGCACTGGTACTGTGGGGCGATGTCCTGGTGGATGGCCATAACCGCTACGGCATCTGCCAGAAGCATGGCCTGCCGTTCAACACGGTGCAGAACAGCCGCTTCCAGAGCATGGAGGACGTGCACCTGTGGATGATCGAACAGCACCTGGGCCGCCGCAGCGTGTCCGATTTCCAGCGCGGCGTGCTGGCCCTGCGCAAGCGCGACATCCTGTCGGCACGCAAGCAGATCGAGCAGGCCCAGCTGCAACGCGAAAGCGATGGCACCGCCGCATCGGCCGACGATGCCGGTGAAGACAGCCCACCGTGGGAACCCGCGCCGAAACTCAGCCGTGCGGAACTGGCCCGCGAAGCGAAGCTGAGCACCAGCCAGGTCGGGATGATCGAACGCATTCACGCGCAGGCCGCCGCCGAAGTCGTGGAAGCGGTCAAGGCCGGCGTGATCTCGATCAGCGCGGCCGCGGCCGTGGCCGACCTGCCCGAGGAAGAGCAGCGCGCGGCAGCCGCAGGCGGCAAGGACGAACTGAAGCAGGCCGCCAAGCGCGTACGCGAGTCCAAGCGCAAGCCGCGCGCGGCGAAGCCAGAACCGGCGGAAATGGCATTCGATGAGCCCAGCGAGGACGAGATCGCCCTGCGCGATGCGGAAGTGCTGTCCGCGCTGGAGCAGTTGGGTGAGGATGCGCCGGCGCTGCGCCGACGCGTCGTCGCGCTCACTCGCGAGAACGATGCCCTGCGCACGCAGCTGGCGGCATTGCGCAGGCAGCTGGAAGCGCTGTAACGAATGGGTAGCGCTGGGCGATGCCCGGCGAGCGCAGCGGGCCCTGAAAAGCCGCCGGGCATGGCCCGGCGCTACCGATGCGCCGGCATCATCCGGTGGCGGTTAGACTGCCGCCATGACGTCCGCAATCGATCCGCGCCGCGCCCAGCTGCGACGCCTGAAAGCCATCGCCCTGGGCCTGCTGGTGTTGATGTTGGCCGGTTTTGCGGTCAGCCACTGGCAGGGCGAGCGCGGCGCCTGGGCCTGGGTATCCGCCTTCTGCGAGGCGGCAGCGGTGGGCGCGCTGGCAGACTGGTTCGCGGTGGTCGCCCTGTTCCGCAGGCCGATGGGGCTGCCGATTCCCCATACCGCCATCATTCCGCGCAGCAAGGAGCGCATCGGCGACAGCCTGGCGCTGTTCGTGCGCGATCAGTTCCTGGAACCACAGGTGCTGCTGGCCAAGCTGAAGGTGTTCGATCCGGCTGGCCGTCTCGGCAGTTGGCTGGCCGAACCGGCACGCGCACGCATGCTGGCCGACATGGCACGCGGCTGGGCGTTGCAGGCACTGGACTTCTTCGATGAACGCGCGGTGCGCCGGCAGCTGCACGCGTTCGTGGTGCAGCAGTTGCGACAGTGGAACGCGGCATCCACCGCCGGCGAGCTGCTTGCCCTGCTGACCGCCGACGGGCGCCACCAGCGTGTGCTGGACGAGGGCCTGCAGAGACTGGGACGCTGGCTGGAGCAGCCGGAAGTGAAGGAGCGCGCGTCGCAGCTGATCGTGCGCTACATCCAGCGCGAATGGCCGACGCTCTCAAGCACGGTGAACTGGGTGAAACCCATCGACGAGATCGGTGACAGCCTGGCCGAGCGGCTGGCACGCGCCGTGCTGGAGGAGCTGCAGCAGGTACTGGCCGAGCCGCAGCATCCGCTGCGGCAGGATTACGAGGCGTGGCTGGGCAACTACGTCCAGCGCCTGCGCGAAGACCCGGCGCTGGCCGAGCGCATCGAACAGCTCAAGCAGGAGATGATCGACCATCCTGCCCTGCAGGAGTATGTGCAGGGGGTCTGGGCACGCATCCACGCCAGTCTGCGCGCCGACCTGCAGCGCGAGGATTCGGCGCTGGTCGGCCACCTGCAGCGCAGCCTCGCCTCGCTGGGAAGCACCCTGCAGTCCGACCCGGCACTGCGCGATGCACTGAACCAGCATCTGCTGGAAGGCGCACAGCGCCTGACCGGGCGACTGCGCGAGGGGGTCACCACGCACATCGCACAGACGGTCAGGGGCTGGGACGAGCGCCATCTGGTCGAGCAGCTGGAACTGAGCGTCGGCCGCGACCTGCAGTTCATCCGCTTCAACGGCACGCTGGTTGGCGGCCTGATCGGCCTGCTGCTGCACGCGGCAACGGTGGTGTTCCGCTTCTGAGCGGCGGGTCCGCTGACCTGCTGCGTGGGCACGGAACGACTCCTCTTTCGTCACGCAGCCTTGATTAACAGAATGCGAATGCCTATCATTTACTGATCGGTGGTGCGCTTGGCCGCACGGGCAAGGAAGACCTGTCCGGTGCCATGTACAGCCCTGACCTCCGGCTGCCCGTCTGCGCGGGCAGCGCTGCATTGATGGGACACGCTGGGCGACGTGCGCGGGGCGCAAGGGGGCCGCATGCGCGTTCGATCCCCTCCCCGACCGACAGGACCACCGTGGACCGCTCGCCCGCAACCGCCAGCTCCCGTGTTTTCTTCCGCAACCCGCGCTGGGGCATCCTGTCGCGCTCGCTGGCCGCGATCTTCGGTGGCTATGCGCTGGCCTCCATGACCGGCGTGTTCTGTGCCGTCGTCCTGCCGGGCGCGCGGGGCCAGACCGTGCTGACCGGCATGCTGCTGGCCATCCTGGTTGCCGCCTGTGCCGCGCTGTGGGCATTCGCCACCCGCAGTGCCCTGCGTGCGTGGATCGGCATCCTAGCCCCTGCCCTGCTGATGGCCGGCATCGCGCGGCTGATGGGAGCCTGGGCATGAAGAACGGATTCCGCCAGTCGATGGCCTGGCTGCACACCTGGACCGGCCTGCTGGTCGGCTGGCTGCTGCTGCTGATCTTCATGGCCGGTACCGCAAGCTACTACCGTGAAGAGATCAGCCGCTGGATGCGCCCGGAACTGCCGGCCAGCACCGTCAGCATCGATGTGGCCGCGCAACGCAGCGTGGACTACCTGCAGACCCATGCGGCGCAGGCCCAGACCTGGTTCGTGACCCTGCCGCAGCCGCGCAACCCGGCCATGCAGCTGTTCTGGCGCCTGCCACCCGAGCTGGCCGATCCAAGCCGTGGCCGACGCGGTGCCTTCGGCGATGCCACGCTCGACCCGAACACCGGCGACGAACTGAACGCCCGCCAGACGCGCGGCGGAGATTTCTTCTACCGCCTGCATTTCGACCTGCACTACATCCCCGTGCTGTGGGCCCGTTACCTGGTCGGCTTCTGCGCCATGTTCATGCTGGTGGCCATCATCACCGGGGTGATCACCCACAAGAAGATCTTCAAGGACTTCTTCACTTTCCGCAAAGACAAGGGCCTGCGCTCCTGGCTGGATTTCCACAATGTCAGCGCGGTGATGGCGCTGCCCTACCACGCGATGATCACCTACACGGGCATCGTCACCCTGATGATCATGTACCTGCCCTGGGGCGTGAAAGTGGCCTACCCGCAGGATGAGGACAAATTCTTCAGCGAAGCCTTCGGTGGCCTGCCTGAAGTAACCGCGCCGGCCGAAGGCCGCGCCGCGCCGCTGCCGATCGCCCGCCTGCTGGACGATGCGCGCGCCCACTGGCATGGCGCCGAAGTGGCCGGCTTCACCGTGTCCAATCCGGGCGCGCGCAACGCGGTGATCGACATCCGCCAGCGTGACGGAAAGCGTCTTTCCATCGACACGCCTTCGCTGCGTTACGACATGGTGGACGGCAGGCTGCTGGAACAGACCCCGGCCTCCGGTGGTGCCACCGCCACCCGTGGCGTGCTGTATGGCCTGCACCTGGCGCGCTTCGCCGACTGGGGGCTGCGTGCGTTGTTCTTCCTGTCCGGCCTGGTCGGCTGCCTGATGGTGGCCAGTGGCGTGGTGCTGTGGGCAGTGAAGGAACGACCGAAGCATGCCAAGAGCGGGCGCACCGGCTTCGGCCTGCGCCTGGTCGATGCGTTGAACATCGGTACCGTGGCCGGCCTGCCGATCGCCTTTGCCGCCTACTTCTGGGGCAATCGGCTGCTGCCGCTGGATCTGGCCGATCGCTCCAATGCCGAAGCCAACGTGTTCTTCTATGCGTGGGGCGGCGCCCTGCTGGCCGCGTTCGTCTGGCCGAAACGGGTGATGTGGACGTGGCAGCTGTACCTGGGCGCAGCCGCATTCGCGCTGGTTCCGGTGGTCAACGCGCTGACCACCCACGCCCATCTGGGCATTACCCTGCGCAGCGGCGACTGGGTGCTGGCGGGCTTCGACCTGTCGATGATCGCCTTCGGTGCGATGCTGGCGCTGTGCGGCTGGCGCATGCAGCGCTGGACGCCACCGCTGTCTGCGGCCGAGAAGAAAAAGCGTGCCGCGGCAACCGTTGCGCCCAGGGCACCGACCGAAGCCACCGAAGTGGAGGCCAGCGCATGATGCTGCTGGCGCTGGCGCTTTCCTTCTCTGCGTTCACCGCGTTGTCGCTGGCGATGGAAAGGCACCAGCACGATCTGCACGGCAAAGCCGCCGCCGTTCCGGCACGGCGCGCCCAGTGGCGGGCGCTGGGCTGGTTGCTGCTGGCGGTCACCTTCGCCCTGTGCGTTGCCGACCATGGCTGGGCCATGGGCCCGGTGCAGTGGCTGGGCGTGATGACGGTGGGCGGCGTGACGCTGTCGTTCGGGCTGTATCCCTACCGGCCGCGGTGGATCGTGCCGCTGGCGATCACCCTGCCGTTGCTGGGCCTGGTGGTGGCGCTGGCATAGCCGGTAGCGCCGGGCCATGCCCGGCGAACCTTCAACCCAAACGCTTCAACTCCCACGCACGGTGGATGCGTGCGTTGCGCTCGAAGTCCGGACCGATGGTACGCGCAGTGATCTCACGGCACTGGGCGAACTCGGCGATCGCGTTCTCTTCCAGCTTGAAACGGCGGAAGTTGTTGGAGAAGTACAGAACGCCTGCCGGTGCCAGCCGTGCCACCGCTGCACGCAGCAGCCGCAGCTGCTCGCGCTGCACATCGAAATCATCGGCGCGGGCGGAGTTGGAGAACGTCGGCGGATCGCAGAAGATCACATCGTACTGTCCGCGGTCGGCTTCCAGCCAGGCCATCGCATCGGCCTGCACCAGAAGATGCTGGTTGCCGCCCTGACCATTCAGGGCCAGGTTGTCGTAGCACCATTGCAGGTAGGTAGCGGACAGGTCGACACTGGTGGTGCTGGCCGCGCCGGCCACGGCTGCCTGCACGCTGGCCACGCCGGTGTAGCAGAACAGGTTGAGGAAGCGCTTGCCACGCACCTGCTCGGCCATCATCCGGCGCAGCGGACGATGGTCCAGGAACAGGCCGGTATCGAGATAGTCGAACAGGTTCACCTGCAGCAGCGCATGATTCTCGCGCACCACCACGAACTCGTCGCGCTGCTCGAAACGGCCGTACTTGCTGCCGCCCTTGCCACGCTCGCGTGACTTCATCGATACCTGTTCGGGCGGCACGCCGAATACCTCACGCGCGGCGGCCAGCAGTTCGTTGCGGCGGCGGCGCACGTCGTTCTCGGGAATCGCCGCCGGTGCAGCGTATTCCTGCACGTGCAGGAAGGTACGGCGCTGTCCACCGTCCTCTTCGTAGACATCGATGGCCGCCGCGTATTCCGGCAGGTCCGCATCGTAGGCGCGGAAGCAGGTGATGTCCTCGCGCGCGCGCCAGCTCTTGAACTTCTTCAGGTTCTTGCGCAGGCGGTTGGCCACCATCTGCGCACCTTCGCTCAGCTCCCGCGGCAGTGCCGGATCACGCCCCGGCACCGCGATCGGGTCGCAGACGATCAGCGCGCATTCCAGCGCGCCATTGAACATCTGGTACTTCTTGGCCGCACGAAGACCCGTGGCGAAGGCCAGCTCGTCGTTGCCGCACAGCAGGCTGGCGCGCCACTGCGGCACCGCCTTCTGCAGCGCGTTGCCCAAGGCGCGGTACAGCGCCGGATCGGCGGCCAGGCGCTCGTCGTAGGGCGGGTTGCAGACCACCGCACCGATCTCCTGCTCCGGCGAGGTGAGCTCGGATACGTCGGCGCGGGTGAAGCGGATGGCGTGGGCCACGCCCGCCACTTCGGCATTCTCGCGTGCCGCTTCGATCGCCGTCGGATCGATGTCGCTGCCGTGGATCACCGGCTTCAGCGCGGCCAGGCCGGTGGCCTCGCGCTCGCGCGCTTCGCTCTGGATCGCCTTCCAGGCCACCTTGTCGAAGCCCAGCCAGCGGCTCGGCGGCAGGCTGCCGTGGCGCATCAGGCCCGGCGCGACGTCGGCCGCCATCAGCGCGCCTTCGATCAACAACGTGCCGCTGCCGCACATCGGGTCGAGCAGGCCACCACCGGCGGCATGCAGACGTGGCCACTGCGCCCGCAGCAGCAACGCGGCCGCCAGGTTCTCCTTCAGCGGTGCTTCGTGCGCGGCCCCCCGCCAGCCACGGCGGTGCAGCGGGCCGCCGCCGAGGTCGATCGACAGCGAGGCACGGCCCTTGCGCAGCGACAGGTTGACGCGCACATCCGGCAGATCGGTGTTGACCGACGGCCGCTCCAGGCCCTCATCGCGCATGCGGTCGACGATGGCGTCCTTGATCCGCTGCGCGGCAAAGCGGGCGTGGGTGATCTTGTCGCCGGACACATGCGCATCCACCGCCAGGGTCATCTCCGGCTTGATGTGCTCATGCCACGGCAGCGCACGCACGCCGTCATACAGCGCCTGCTCGTCCGGGCATTCGAACTCGTCGATCGGCCACAGCACGCGGCTGGCCAGGCGTGACCACATCACGATCCGCAGCGCCTGCTCCAGCTCGCCCTCGGCATTGACGCCGGCAATGGTGGCAGTGGCCTTGTCCAGGCCCAGGGCCGACAGTTCATCGGCAAGCAGGTATTCCAGGCCCTTGGCGCAGGAGACGAAGAATTTCACGGGATCGGTTCGCAGGTGGTCGGGCGCGGCAGGGGAGCCGCGCCAGTCGGAAAGGAGGGCCGTGGGCACGGCCGGCAGGCCCGCGCCGGGGGCGGCGGGCCTGCCATTGTAGTCAATGCGGGCCGGCGCGCCGTGCGCCCCGGCTTCACAGTTGGCGCAGCAGGCGCTCGAAGGCGTGTGCGGATGCCTCCACGTGCCGTTCCAGGCGGTGGCCATCGTCCACCAGCAGCAGCTGTGCCGAGCGCGCCTGCGCCCAGGCGATCACCCCGGCGGCAGGCACGACATCATCGTGCCAGGCCTGGATCACGGTGGTGGGGACCGCTGCGGCGTCCAGCGCCGGCATGGGCCCCATGGTGGTCGGCGGGACCATCAGGAACAGGCCCGCCACCGGTACCTGCAACGAGGCGATCGCAGAGATGTAGGCGCCCAGGCTGGAACCCGCCAGCACCAGCGGCCCTTGTGCCGCCGCATGTGCAGCGCGTTCCAGCAGGCGCTGCAGACGCCCCGGCACGTCACCGACGCGGCTCACTTCGCTCATCGCGTCCAGATCGGTGTAGTCCGGCCGCTCATGGGTCCAGCCCAGGCGCTGGGCGACCTCGGCCAGTGCCGTGACCTTGGTGGCCTCCGGCCCGCTCTCGAAGCCATGGGAGAGGATGCAGTGACCGCGGCTCACGCGCACGCTCCGCAGGCGCGCGCCGACAACGAAAGAGAATGCAGGTTCATTGCGC
The DNA here is from genome assembly GCF_025642255.1 of Stenotrophomonas maltophilia. NCBI lineage: Bacteria > Pseudomonadati > Pseudomonadota > Gammaproteobacteria > Lysobacterales > Lysobacteraceae > Stenotrophomonas > Stenotrophomonas maltophilia. The sequence goes on along the minus strand of NZ_CP106759.1, from coordinate 1,330,524 downwards.
AATGCTAGCATCGCCGCATGCCCAACCCGCTCCTGCCCGGCCTGCTGCTGCAGCCCCTGCCCTATCACGACCTTCTGCCGCTGCGCGCGCCGGACACGCTGGAGATGGTGGTGATCCACTGCACCGAGCTGCCCGACCTGGCCACGGCCCGTGCCTATGGCGAGCGGGTGCTGTACGACAGCGGCGCCGGCAACAGCGGCCATTTCTACATCGACCGCGACGGCAGCGTCGTGCAGTACGTGGCCCCTGAGCGCGTGGCCCACCACGTCCGCGGCATGAACGCACGGACGCTGGGCATCGAGCTGGTCAACAGCGGGCGCTACCCCGACTGGTTCGACAGCCGTCACCAGGCGATGGACGAGCCGTACACCGAGCCGCAGCTGCAGGCCCTGGAACAGCTGCTGCTGGCCTTGGTGGCGCGCTACCCGTCACTGCAGCGGATCGCCGGCCACGACCAGCTGGACCGGGAACAGGTGCAGGCCAGTGACGATCCGACGTTGAGCGTGGCCCGCAAGCGCGATCCGGGGCCGTTGTTTCCGTGGGCTCGGGTGCTGGCGAAGGTGCCCCTGCAATCGATCGGGTAACCGGCAGGACTGCCGCCTGAAGGGGGCAGATCCGTTCTGCGCGGGAAAACGGATCTGACCCCGGTTCTGTCTCAGGTACCGCTGGCGACCGGTCGGCTGCTGTCGCTCACCCAGCCGCTCCAGGAATCGGCATAGATGCGCGCCCCGGACAGGCCCGCCGCTTCCATCGCCAGCAGCAGATGGCACGCCGTCACGCCGGAACCACACATCAGTACGACCTGCTGCGGATCGCGATTGCCGATGATGCCCTGCAGCTCGGCACGCAGCTCCTGCGTATCGCGCATGCGGCCATCGAGCACATTGGATGCGAACGGGCGGTTGACCGCGCCGGGCACGTGGCCGGCCACCGGATCCAGCGGTTCGACTTCGCCGCGGAAGCGCTCTCCCGCGCGGGCGTCCAGCAACCAGCCCGGCGCATGCTTGAGCCGGGCGGTGATCTCGTCGGCATTGGCGATCTGCGTGGTGTCAAAGCGCCCCGGATAGGCAGGCTGGGCCGGAACCTCGCCCGCACCGGTCGCCAGCGGCAGCCCCGCTGCCTGCCAGGCCGCAATGCCTCCATCGAGCACCGCCACCCGCGCGTGGCCCATCAGGCGCAGCAGCCACCACAGGCGCGCGGCGGCCATGCTGCCATCGCTGCCGTCGTAGACCACCACCTGGGTCTCCGGGGCGATACCCCAGCGACCCAGCCGTGCGGCGAACGCGTCGCTGTCCGGCAGCGGGTGGCGACCGTGGCCGGCACGGGTGAGGTCGGACAGATCCCGGTTGAGATCGGCGTACACCGCACCGGGGACATGACCGGCCAGGTACTGGCCCTCGCCCGCCTGCGGATCGCCCAGCGACGCGCGCGCATCGACCACACGCACGGCGGTGCTCGCCGTTGCACGGGCGTCGACCACGCGCACGTCCTCGCCCAGTGCAGCGGCGAGGGTGGCGACATCGACCAGGGTGGTCCACGGCGGATCGATCGGCTTCATTGCACTTGCTCCAGGCGGCGACGCAGGTTGTAGAGAATGGCCGCCGTCGCCCCCCAGATCCGCTGGCCGGGCCAGCCGTACTCGAGCACATGACGGATGCGGCCACGATGGTTGATTTCGACCTGGCGCAGGTTGTCGGCCGCCATCAGGTAATCCAGTGGCACCTCGAACACCTCGGCCACTTCACTGGGCTGCGGCACGGGCACGAAGTCCGGATCGACCACCGCCACCACCGGGGTGACACGGTAACCGGTGATGGTCACGAACGGATCGAGGTAGCCCAGTGGCTGCACCTGCGCAGGCGCCAGCGCGATTTCTTCCTGGCTTTCGCGCAGCGCTGCGGCCAGCGCATCGCGATCATCCGGCTCGGTACGGCCGCCGGGAAAGCCGACCTGGCCGCCGTGCTGTCGCAGGGTTTCAGTGCGACGGGTCAGGATCACCTGCGCGCCGCTGGCACGCGGCACGATGCCGGCCAACACCGCCGCTTCCACCGGCGGACCCGGCGGCAGCAGGTCGATCAGTTCACTGCGGTTCCAACCGTCACCGGCGGGCGGGGCGGCCAGCGGATGCAATGCGCGCAACAGGCGATCATGGTCGGCCAGCGAGCCGTGCAGCGATTGCTGCAGCTGCTCGCGCAGCGGCAGCACGCGATGCAGGATGTGGCTGCGTTCGCTGTCGCTCATCGACGACCACCGTGTGATCTCGTCGATGTGCCGCCGGCAACCGCGGCACAGCCGGTTGCCATCCAGCTTGCACGTTCCGATGCAGGGGCTTGCGACAACACGCGCCGGGTCTTCCGTAGTTTGCACGTTGCAACAGTAGCGCGATTGCGCTGAATTTGCGCGGGCTGAAGATGCGGCATGCGGTCCTTCGCCGCGCGCCTTCGCCGAGCATGGCCCGATGCTGCCGGCCGCGCGCGGCGCAAACAAAAACGCGCCGGTGGGATCACCGGCGCGTTGATGTTGATGCGGAGGCTTACTTGACGCTGACCAGCTTGATCTCGAACTGCACGGCCACGTTCGGCGGGAACGGGGTGCGCGGGTCGGCACCGTACGCCTGGTCCGGCGGCAGGGTGACTTCCCACTTCGAACCCGCCGGCATCTGCAGCAGGGTCTCACGCATGGCCTTCATTTCGACTTCGCTGACCTTGATCGACGGAATCTGCTGGGCCGGGCGGGCCTCGGTCGGGCGCTGGCCGTACGGGAACGGACCGGCAACTTCCAGCTGCACGGTGCTGGCCTGGGTCGGCTTGGCACCCTTGCCGGCTTCGATCACGCGGTACTGGACGCCGCTCGGCAGGGACTGCACGCCGGCCTTGGCCTTGTTCGCCGCGATGAACTGATCGCTCTTGGTCTTGTTTTCGGCAGCGGCCTTTTCGTACTCGGCCTTGGCGGCCTGGGCACGACCCTGCTCGCGCTTCTGGAACGCTTCAACGGCCGGCTTCAGCTGCTCGGCGGTGATCGCCGGCTGCTTCTTGGCGTAGGCGTCCTGCAGACCCTTCACCACCGAGTTGATGTCCAGCTGCTCACCACGACCGGTCAGCTCCGCCAGGTTGTTGCCGTAGTCGTAACCGAAGTAGTAGCTCAGCTTGCCCTTTTCGGACGAGACGTCCTGGGCGAAGGCATTGCCCGTCAGGGCCAGGGCCGCGACGGCGACCGCGATAGAACGCAACTTCATCAAACAGTTCTCCAGGGGTGGTAACTCAGGGACGTTCTGCGCCGCCCTGAGGCGACGGGTTAGGATAACGGCCACAACGTGTAACCGCTACTCACCACGCAGGCTATGACCTGTCTGCGCGGGCAGAGTTCAAAATCACTCTTTTTTAACGTTCCAGGAGTTTCACCGTGGCCGATGACCTGATCGCTGTCACCGACGATGGCGCCATCCGCACCGTGACCGTCCAGCGCCCGGACAAGCTCAATGCCCTCAATGCCGCGACCCTGCAGGGTCTGGCCGATGCGTTCAGGGACGCCGCGGCCGACCCCGAGGTGCGTGTGGTGGTGCTGACCGGTGCCGGCCAGAAGGCCTTCGTCGCCGGCGCCGACATCGCCGAGATGAACACACTCAGTGCGGTTCAGGGACGTGATTTCTCCCTGCTCGGCCAAGGACTGATGCGTCAGATCGAACGCATGCCCAAGCCGGTCATCGCCCGCGTCAACGGTTTTGCCCTGGGCGGCGGCCTGGAACTGGCGCTGGCCTGCCATCTGCGCGTTGCCGCTGACTCGGCCAAGGTCGGCCAGCCGGAGATCAATCTCGGCCTGATCCCCGGCTTCGGCGGCAGCCAGCGCCTGCTGCGCCTCTGCGGCCGGGCTGCCACCCTGGAACTGTGCCTGCTGGGTGCGCCCATCGATGCCGCCCGTGCGCTCGCGCTGGGCATCGTCAACGAGGTGGTGCCGGCGGCCGATCTGGACACCCGTGTGCAGGACATCGCCCGGCAGCTGGCACGCTCGGCGCCCCTGGCGTTGCGCGCCCTGCTTGATGCGGTCCACGTCGGCGGCGAGTGCAGCCTGGAGGCGGGACTGGAGTACGAAAGCGCGCAGTTCGGCCTGCTGTTCGCCACCGAGGACATGCGCGAAGGCACCGGTGCCTTCCTGCAACGCCGTCCCCCCGCCTTCCAGAACCGTTGACCCCATGGCATCCCGACCCAACCCCGCGCTGCTGTTCGCCCGGGTCCAGGCAGACGATCTTGATGGTGCCCTGCAGGCCGGTCTGATGGACTATGTCGCCAACGAAGGCGACACACACGAGGTTCCCGGGCACCCGGAACTGCCGGAGGTGCTCAGCCAGGCGCGGCAGCAGCTGCAGCGCGCGTGGGCCGCACGTGACCGTTACCGCGCACGCGCGGTGCGCCTGGCCCGCCGCGACGCCGAACGCGATGCGCGTCGCACGCCGCGCCCGGCGCCGGACGTGAAACCTGCGCTGCCCGCCGCCGCGGCCGCCATCCTCGCCCGTGCCAAGGCACGCGCCACCGGCAAGGAGCGCTGATGGCCACCGCGAAGAAGGCCGCCCGCGCGCCAGCGCGGCGTGGCAGCAGCATGCCGCGCGCCGACGTGGTGGAAATGTTCACGCGCCTGCGCGAACTCAACCCGCATCCGAAGACCGAACTGGAATACAGCTCGCCGTTCGAACTGCTGGTGGCGGTGGCCTTGTCGGCCCAAGCCACCGATGTCGGCGTCAACAAGGCCACGCGCCGCCTGTTCCCCGTTGCCAACACGCCCGCGCAGATCCTGGCGCTGGGCGAGGACGGACTGAAGAAATACATCGCCACCATCGGCCTGTTCAACGCCAAGGCGAAAAACGTGATCGCCACCTGCGCGATCCTGCTGGAGAAACATGGCGGTGAAGTACCACGCGAACGCGAGGCACTGGAAGCCCTGCCCGGCGTCGGCCGCAAGACCGCCAACGTCGTGCTCAACACGGCTTTCGGCGAACCTGTGATGGCGGTGGATACGCACATCTTCCGCGTTGCGAACCGCACGGGACTGGCGCCGGGAAAGAACGTGCGCGAAGTCGAGGACAGGCTGGTCAAGGCGATTCCTGATGAATTCCTGCTCGACGCACATCACTGGTTGATACTGCACGGACGCTACGTCTGCAAGGCACGCAAGCCGGACTGCCCGGGATGCGTGATCGCTGATCTGTGCCGCTTCAAGGACAAGACACCGGCCCCCTGAGGCATCCCGCAGCGCCTGCGGGTAAATGCCATCGCAGCGCAATCCCCACGTCATATCGGCCCGGCATCAATGCCGGGCCCAGTCGTGGCAAGGGTCGCGGCGGACAGACTGCGCGCGGAAACTGTCACATTTACGCAATCTTTACCTTCTAGCCTGCGCGCATCTTCCCACCTGCCTGCAAGGCTCCTCTCCATGAAACTGCATCACCAACTCCTGACGGTGGCCGTGGCCGCTGCGCTCTATGTGCCGGCTGCCCACGCTGAAGTCGCCATCGACGTGATCGGCGGTTCGGAAATCACCTTCGAAGGCCTGGTCCAGGCCGACGGCAACTGGTTCCACAACGACGTCGTGGACCTCAATGGTGGCGATGCCGGCAACGGCAAGGACAGCGAGTTCGAGCTGCGCCGCGCCGAGCTGGTGCTCAAGGGCAAGGGCCCGGGCAACGTGGAGTGGGTGCTCGGCTACGACGCCAAGGCGGACAAGTTCCTCGACACCAACGTGAAGTACAAACTGCTGGGCAATGCCAACCATTTCATCCAGGTCGGCCAGTTCAAGCAGCCCAACAGTCTGGAAGAGCTGTCCAGCACCAAGAACAACGACTTCATCTCCAAGGCCGCGGTCACCAACACCTACGCGATCGCCCGCCGCCTGGGTGGCGCCTACAGCTACGGCCAGGACAACTGGTCGGTCACCGCCAGCGCCTTCGGCCGCGAGCTGACCCGCAACCTGGCCCATGGCAGCGGCTACGGTGCGCGTGGCACCTGGGCTCCGATCAACGAGAAGGGCCAGGTCCTGCACTTCGGCCTGAGCTACGTGGACTACGACGCCGACGCCGACACCCTGCGCGTGCGCGCACGTCCGAACGCCGACCTGGCCACCGCCCGCCTGATCGACAGCGGCAACCTGACCGACACCGACCGCGTCAGCACCGTCGGCGCCGAAGCCATGTACTTCCAGGGCCCGTTCAAGGCCCAGGCCGAGTACTACACCAGCAAGGCCAAGCGCTACGACCACGACAACTACACCAGCGACGGCTACTACATCAGCGGCCTGTGGAATGTCACCGGCGAGACCTGGAGCTACAAGGGTGGCACGCCCGGCACCGGCCTGCCGAACAACCCGGCCAGCGGCCAGTGGCAGCTGGGCGTGCGCTACGACCACATGGACCTCAACGACGGCAACCTGGCCGCGAACCCGGTCGCCGGTCGCCCGCCGATCGTCGATGGCGTGCTCGGCGGCAAGATGGATGTGTGGACCGTCGGCGCCAACTGGTACTGGCGCTCGAACTTCAAGCTGATGCTGAACTACGTGAAGGTCGACAGCAAGAAGTACAGCTCCAGCGCCCGCGGCTTCGTCAATGACGATCCGAACATCCTGGAAGCCCGCGCGCAGTTCTTCTGGTAAGACCCCGCGTCATCGCATCACGCACCGGCAAGGGCACGACTGCGGTCGTGCCCTTGCCACGTGCGGTAGCGCCTGTACCGCAGCGCGCCCCCCTCATCCGATGTCACACCAGCGTCATATGACAGACCTTTCCGTGTCACGGAATCGTTATGGAATGTGCACCGATACGTTGGGCAACCGCCCTTCGACCACCCCAGGAGTCTCTCCCGTGATCCACGCCTTCAAGTCGCGCGCCGCTGTCGCCATCCTGGCCGCGTCGTCCGTGTTCGCCGCCAATGCTGCCGATGTCACCGGCGCGGGCGCCTCCTTCATCTACCCCGTGATGTCCAAGTGGTCGGCGGACTACAGCACCGCCACCGGCAAGAAGGTCAACTACCAGTCGATCGGTTCCGGCGGCGGCATTGCCCAGATCAAGGCAGCGACCGTCGATTTTGGTTCCTCCGACGCGCCGCTGAAGCCGGAAGAACTGGCTGCGGCCGGCCTGGCCCAGTTCCCGTCGGTGATCGGCGGCGTGGTGCCGGTGATCAACGTCGCCGGCGTCGCGCCGGGTGCGCTGAAGCTCGATGGCCCGACCCTGGCCAACATCTTCCTGGGCAAGATCACCACCTGGAACGATCCGGCCATCACTGCACTGAACCCGGGCCTGACCCTGCCCAGCGGCAAGATCACCATCGTGCACCGCTCCGACGGTTCGGGCACCACCTTCAACTTCGTCAACTACCTGTCCAAGGTCAGCCCGGAGTGGAAGAGCAAGGTCGGTGAAGGCACCTCGGTGCAGTGGCCGGCGGGCATCGGTGGCAAGGGCAACGAAGGCGTGGCCGCCTACGTCAAGCAGATCAAGGGTGGCATCGGCTACGTCGAGCTGTCCTATGCGCTGCAGAACAAGATGTCGTACGCGGCAATGAAGAACGCCGCGGGCAAGATCGTGCAGCCGTCGGACGCCTCGTTCTCGGCCGCCGCCGCCAGCGCCGACTGGGCCAATGCCCGTGACTTCTACCTGGTGATGACCAATGCCCCGGGTGCCGATGCGTGGCCGATCACCGCCACCAACTTCATCCTGGTCCGCAAGCAGCCGAAGAACGTCGCCGGTGCCAAGGCCACGCAGGAGTTCTTCCGCTGGATCTACAGGAACGGCGACCAGCAGGCCAAGCAGCTTGATTACGTGCCGCTGCCGGACACCCTGGTCCGCCAGATCGAGACCTACTGGACCCAGAACCTGAAGTACTGAGCAAGACCTCCCCCGCAGGAGCGGGGCCGGCGGGTCCTCTCTCCCCCGCCGGCCCCACCGGGCGCGAGATCCTCGGGATCTCGCGCTCTTCTCGTTTGTGGGGTCCGGCCTGCCGTCGCAGCGGGGCGTGGGGCACGATCCTGCACCGGCCCGGGGCAACCCTGCCGGTGCGCAGATCGGGCGGCCGCGGCGGTCTCCGGGGATGTCCGCAGTGGGCGAGGCCCCTGTGAAACCCTTGTCGGAACGTGATCCAGGACACCTCTGTCATGGACGTCATACGGCTGTAACAAAAACATCATTTCATAGCCGCATCCGCCGACGCCGTCGGCTCTTCCCCGCTATGGAGTGACCATGAAACTGCACTCGGCCGGCCTCGCCGCCCTTTCCCTGGCCATCGCCCTGGGCCTGTCGGCCTGCGGTGGCGACAAGCAGGCCGCGCAGCAGCCGGCCGCCGACGGTGCCGCTGCCCCGGCTGCCGCCGGTGCGAAGGTGACCGCCGAAGTCTCCGGCGCCGGCGCGTCCTTCATCTTCCCGCTGGTGTCGAAGTGGTCGGCCGACTACAACGCCAGCACCGGCGCCAAGATCAACTACCAGTCCATCGGTTCCGGCGGCGGCATCGCCCAGATCAAGGCCGGCACGGTCGACTTCGGCTCGTCCGACAAGCCGCTGAGCAGCGAGGAGCTGGCGCAGGCCGGTCTGGCCCAGTTCCCGTCGGCCATCGGCGGCGTGGTGCCGGTCGTCAACATCGAAGGCCTGGAAGCGGGCAAGCTGCGCCTGAGCGGCGCCCTGCTGGCCGACATCTTCCTCGGCAAGGTCAAGACCTGGAACGACCCGGCGATCGTCGCTGCCAACCCTGGCGTGACCCTGCCGGACGGCAAGATCACCATCGTCCACCGTTCGGACGGCTCGGGCACCACCTTCAACTTCTCCAACTACCTGTCCAAGGTCAGCCCGGAGTGGAAGAGCAAGGTCGGCGAAGGCACCTCGGTGCAGTGGCCGGACGGTGTGGGCGGCAAGGGCAACGAAGGCGTCGCCTCGTACGTCAAGCAGATCAAGGGCTCGATCGGCTACGTCGAACTGGCCTACGCGCTGCAGAACGCCATGCCGTACACCTCGCTGCAGAATGCCGCCGGCACCTGGGTGCAGCCGAGCGCGGAGACCTTCGCCGCTGCGGCCGCCAGCGCCGACTGGGCCAGCGCCAAGGACTTCAATCTGGTCATCACCAATGCCCCGGGTGAGCAGGCGTGGCCGATCACCGCCACCAACTTCATGCTGATGCAGAAGCAGCCGAAGGATGCCAAGCGCAACCAGGACACCCTGGCCTTCTTCAAGTGGGCCTTCGAGAACGGCCAGGCCCAGGCCAACGAGCTGCACTATGTGCCGCTGCCGGCCGAACTGGTCACGCAGATCGAGGCCTACTGGGCGACCGAACTGAAGTGATGGACCCGACGGTGCCCGCCGCGTGCGGGCACCGTGTCTTCCACGCCGTGCCGCCCCGCCCCTTCCTGGCCCTGCCGTCCCCATGAATGCCATCGCCCAGCCTGTAGCCGCCCCGTCCACGCGTGACGCGCGTGATGCCCGCAACGACAAACTGTTCCGATGGGTGCTGGTCGGCACCGTCATCTTCGTCCTGATCGCCCTGGCCTGCGCGGCTCTGTCGATGCTGTGGGGCGGCCGTCATGCCCTGCAGATGCAGGGCCTGAGCTTCTTCTTCTCTTCCGACTGGAATCCGGTCGAAAACAAGTTCGGTGCGCTCGCTCCGATCTACGGCACCCTGGTCACCGCGCTGATCGCGATGGTCATCGCCGTGCCGGTCAGCTTCGGCATCGCGTTCTTCCTGACCGAAGTGGCGCCACGCTGGCTGCGGGGGCCGGTCGGCACCGCCATCGAACTGCTGGCAGGCATTCCCTCCATCATCTACGGCATGTGGGGCCTGTTCGTGCTGGTGCCGGTGATGACCGAGTACGTCACCCCGTTCCTCAACGAAACGCTGGGCGAATGGCCGGTCATCGGCCCGATCTTCCAGGGCCCACCGCTGGGCATCGGCATGCTGACCGCCGGCTTCGTGCTGGCCATCATGGTCATCCCGTTCATCTCTTCGGTCATGCGCGAGGTGTTCCTGACCGTACCGACCCGCCTGAAGGAATCGGCCTATGCGCTGGGGTCGACCAAGTGGGAAGTGAGCTGGGACATCGTGCTGCCCTACACCCGTTCGGCGGTGATCGGCGGCGTCTTCCTCGGCCTTGGCCGCGCACTGGGCGAGACCATGGCCGTGGCCTTCGTGATCGGTAACAGCGTGCGCCTGTCGCCGTCACTGCTGGAGCCGGGCACCACCATCGCCGCCCTGATCGCCAACGACTTCGGCGAGGCCACCGAAACCTACCGGTCGGCGCTGCTGCTGCTTGGCTTCGTCCTGTTCATCGTCACCTTCGTGGTGCTCGCCATCGCCCGCCTGATGCTGATGCGCCTGGCCCGCAAGGAGGGCAACTGATGTCCACCACCGCTGACTCGCTGTACCTGCGCCGTCGCATCGGCAATGTCGTCGCCATCGCGCTGTCCTGCGCCACCGCGCTGTTCGGCCTGTTCTTCCTGGGCTGGATCCTGTTCACCCTGGCCGCGAAGGGCCTGGCCGGCATCAACCTGGACCTGTTCACCAAGATGACACCGCCGCCGATGCAGGAAGGCGGCCTGGCCAACGCCTTCTTCGGCAGCGCGGTGATGTGTGCGCTGGCGATCGGCATCGGCACCCCGCTGGGTGTCCTGGCCGGCACCTGGCTGGCCGAGTACGGCAATGCCCGCAAGGCCGGCACCGTGGTCCGCTTCGTCAACGACATCCTGCTGTCGGCCCCGTCGATCGTGCTGGGCCTGTTCGTCTACACCCTGTACGTGATGCAGACCGGCGGCCAGTTCTCCGCCTTCGCCGGTGCGCTGTCGCTGGCCTTCATCGTGCTGCCGGTGGTGGTGCGTACCACCGACGAAATGCTGCGCCTGGTGCCCTCGCAGATGCGCGAAGCGGCGCTGTCGCTGGGCATCCCGCAATGGAAGGTGATCGTGCAGGTGCTCTACCGCAGCGCCTCGGCCGGCATCATCACCGGCATCCTGCTGGCGCTGGCCCGCATCTCCGGTGAGACCGCACCGCTGCTGTTCACTGCCTTCGGCAACCAGTACTGGAACAGCAACGTGTTCCAGCCGATGGCCTCGGTGCCGGTGGTGATGAACCAGTTCGCCGGCAGCCCGTACGAATCCTGGCAGGTGCTGGCCTGGGCCGGTGCCCTGGTGCTGACCGTCTTCGTGTTGCTGGTCAGCCTCGCCGCCCGCGGCCTCCTGCTGCGCAACCGCATCTCCCATGACTGACCTTTCCGTGGAAACCACCATGAACGATCTTTCCAATGCCGTGCCGATGCAGCGCATCGCCGTGCCGGCCTCGCACGAGAACCTGCATACCCCGGCTCCGGTCAAGCTCGCTGCGCGTGGCCTGGACTTCTACTACGACAAGTTCCACGCCCTCAAGGGCATCAACCTGGAGATCCCGGAAAAGCGCGTCACCGCGCTGATCGGCCCCTCCGGTTGCGGCAAGTCGACCCTGCTGCGCATCTTCAACCGCATCTACGCGCTGTACCCGAAGCTGGAAGCACGCGGCGAAGTGCTGCTGGACGGCGAGAACATCCTGTCGCCGAAGTTCCCGATGAACCGGCTGCGCAGCAAAGTAGGCATGGTGTTCCAGAAGCCGGTGCCGTTCCCGATGACGATCTTCGAGAACGTGGCCTACGGCATCCGCCACCACGAGAAGCTGTCCAAGGGTGAGATGAGCGACCGCGTCGAGCAGGCACTGCGCCAGGGCGCGCTGTGGGACGAGGTGAAGGACAAGCTCAACCAGAGCGCGCTGGGTCTTTCCGGTGGCCAGCAGCAGCGCCTGTGCATCGCCCGCGCCGTCGCCCTGCGCCCCGACGTGCTGCTGCTGGACGAACCGACTTCGGCACTGGACCCGATCTCCACCAGCCGCATCGAGCAGCTGGTGGAAGAGCTCAAGAACGATTACACCATCGTCATCGTCACCCACAACATGCAGCAGGCCGCCCGCGTATCGGACTACACCGCCTTCATGTACCTGGGCGACCTGATCGAACATGACCGCACCGAAGTGATCTTCTCGCAGCCGTCCAAGCAGCAGACCGAGGACTACATCACCGGTCGCTTCGGCTGACCGGACCGCGGCTTCTTCACAGACAACGCCAGTCGGGCATGGCCCGGCTCTACATGACGGAACAACCATGAATCTTCCCAACGACCACATCGTCAAGAGCTACGACGAAGAGCAGCAGCGCCTGGTGGCCGAAATCGTGCGCATGGGCGAGATGGCCGTCGCCCAGCTCGAAGCATCGATGGACGTGATCGAGAAGCGCGATGAGAACGCCGCCCATCGCATCATCGCCAACGATGAGGCGATCGATGCACTGGAGCAGCAGATCAGCCACGACGTGATGCGCCTTGCGCTGCGCGGCCCGATGGCGCGCGACCTGCGCGAAATTCTTGCGGGCCTGCGCATCCCCGCCGACATCGAGCGGATCGGCGACTACGCGGCCAACGTTGCCAAGCGTTCGATCGCACTGGGCAAGGTGCCGCCGCTGCCGCAGATCCAGGGCCTGCGCGCCCTGGGCCGGCTGGCCGCACAGCAGGTGCGCCGCGCCATCGCGGCCTACCGCGACAATGATGCCGAGGCGGCGCTGGCCCTGCGCGAGGATGACGCGCGCCTGGATGCGCAGTACACCGCGCTGTTCCGCGAACTGCTGACCTACATGATGGAAGATCCGCGCAACATCACGCCGTGCACCCACCTGCTGTTCATGGCCAAGAATCTGGAACGCGTGGGCGACCACGCCACCAACATCGCCGAGAACGTCTGGTTCCTCGTGCATGGAGAGCAGCCGCTGCCGCCGCGCGAGAAGCGCGACGAAACCTCCAGCACCGGTCAGCCCTGACGCTGCACTGCAACACCGGAGTCGACTCCAGAGTGGCCGCTGTCCGCGCGACAGCGGCCTTTCTTTTTGGGCCTTCCAGCATTTCCAAAGGCGCCGCGCCTGCCTGGCAAGGCCCCGCCCCCTGACTGCGCGGAAAATCTCACGAAAATTTGAGTTCTCTGCGAGGATTCGTTGAGTAGGATCGGCGCACGATCGCTTCCACCGGCACCCCTGCCGGCCACCCGGGCACCTGCCCACACCACCCAGGAGCACAACCGATGAGCAGTACCAACAAGACCCTGTCCCTGCTGACCGCTACCGCCCTTGTCGCCGGCCTGGGCATGACGGCCAGCGCTTCGGCTCTGAGCATGAGCGATCTGGCGCAGGGCTATCTGGTGGCCGGCCAGGCCGCCAAGGCCACCGATGCCAAGGCCGCCGACGCGCGTACCGGCGACGCCGCCAAGCATGCCGAAGGCAAGTGCGGCGCCGATGGCAAGAGCGCCGAAGGCAAGTGTGGTGGCGACAAGGGCAAGGCCGCCGCCGGCACCGATGCCAAGGCCAAGAGCACCGGCGACAAGAAGGCGGCCGAAGGCAAGTGCGGCGAAGGCAAGTGCGGTGGCAAGCACTGACGTCCGCGCCAGCGCTGTCCACCGGCGGTCGCCGCTTCCCGCGGCGGCCGCCGGGTTGGGCCTGCGCCGCGCGCTGCTGCAGGCGCTGCGCGAGGCGCCGGCCGGCGACTTCGACTTCCTCGAATGTGCGCCGGAAAACTGGATCCACGTAGGCGGCCCGGCAGGCGATGCACTGGCCGAACTGGCGGCGCGGCATCCGCTGAGCTGCCATGGCCTGTCGCTGTCGCTGGGCGGCAGTGCACCGCTGGACACGCAGCTGCTGGCACAGGTTGGCCGTTTCCTGGACGAGTACCGCGTGCCGCTTTACAGCGAGCACCTGAGCTACTGCAGCGACGACGGCCATCTGTACGACCTGCTGCCGATTCCGTTCACCGATGAAGCCGTGCGCCATACCGCCACGCGCATTGCCCGTGTGCAGGACCTGCTCGGCCGGCGCATCGCGGTGGAGAACGTGTCCTACTACCTGGCACCGGAACCGTCCATGGACGAACTGTCCTTCACCAACGCGGTGCTTGCCGAAGCGGACTGCGACCTGCTGCTGGACGTCAACAACGTCTACGTCAACGCCTGCAACCATGGCTACGACGCCGACACGTTCATCGCCGGCCTGCCGGCACAGCGCATCGTCTGCCTGCACGTGGCCGGGCACCTGGATGAAGCGCCGGACCTGAAGATCGACACCCATGGCAGCGCCGTGATCGATCCGGTCTGGGAACTGCTTGCACGTACCTATGCGCGCATCGGCCCCCGCCCCACCCTGCTCGAACGCGACTTCAACTTCCCCCCATACGCCGAGCTCCAGAGCGAGCTGCAGACCATCCGCCGCCTGCAGGCCGACCCAGCCGGAGGCAGCACGCATGGCTGAAGCGCCGGAACGGCTGCGTGCGCAGCAGCACGCGTTCACCGCCCATCTGCGCGACCCGGACACCGTGGCCGCGCCGGCCGGCATGGAGCCGCGACGCGTAGCGGTGTACCAGCGCCTGCTGTTCAACAACCTGCTGGGTCTGTTGAGCAACGGGTTCCCGGTCTGCGTGCGCCTGCTCGGTGAACCGGGCTGGAGTGCCCTGGTGCGCAGCTACTTCGCGACGCATCGCTGCCGCAGTCCGCTGTTCACCGAACTGGCCGCCGAGTTCGTGCAGTGGCTGCAGGCACAGCCGCAGCTTCCGCATCCGGCGCTGGCCGAGCTGGCCCACTACGAGTGGGTGGAAACGGCGTTGTACCAGCTGCAGGCCGAGCCGCTGCCGGTGGCCGGCGCGATCGATCCTCGGGTGGTCGCCCTGCAGCGTTCGCCGCTGGCCTGGCCCTTGCTGTATCAATGGCCGGTCCACCGGCTTGGCGCGGACGATGCGCCGCGCACGGCTCCGGCCGAGCCGACCGGCCTGCTGGTCCGGCGCGATGCTGACGGTGAGGTGCGTTTCGCCAGCCTCAGCCCACTGGCGGTGCATCTGCTGGCCCGCATCGGCGAGCAGCCCGGCGCCGATGGCAACACCTACCTGCGGCAGCTGGCACTGGCACACGGGCTGGAGGAGCACGCGTTGGACGAGGCCGGTGCCGCCCTGCTGCAACAGTTCCTGCAAGCCGGCGTAATCGGCCCGATCACGCCGCCGCCCTGACGCCCCACTCCCGGAGATTCCCGATGAACTACCCGATCCTGGCCACCGCGCGTGGCCAGCTGGACCGTCTCGCCCCCTGGTTGGCCCCGCTGGGCCTGCGCGTACTGCTGGCCTGGGAGTACTTCGAATCCGGCCTGGAGAAACTGCACGGCCAGAACTGGTTCGCCGACCTGCAGCAGGCCTTTCCGTTTCCATTCGACCACTTGCCGGCCGCGCTGAACTGGCAACTGGCCACTTGGTTCGAACTGCTGGGTGCCGCCTGCCTGCTCGTCGGTTTCGGCACCCGCTTTGCCGCTGCCAGCCTGCTGGTGCTGACCGTGGTGGCGACCCATGCGGTGCACTGGCCGATGGAATGGCACTCGCTGGGCGACCTCGCCATGGGGTATGCAATCAGCGACCAAGGTTTCGGCAACTTCAAACTGCCCGTGCTGTTCATGGCGATGCTGCTGCCGTTGCTGTTCGCTGGCGCCGGCAGGCTGAGCGTCGATGCACTGCTGGCCCGGCATGGCGCTGGCGGGGGCACCTGGGCGGGAGCCGGTCCGCGATGCCGCTGATTGGCGCGCCGCCCGCAACGCCCCATCCGGCTGCGCGCACCGGGCGCTCAGGAACGCTCTGCTAGAATCCACGCATGACCGACCCCACCCCCGCACCTGACGTCGCCCCCGTTTCCGCAGTACCGCAGGCGCAGCGTGCGATGTCACAACGCTTCCGTGGCTTCCTGCCGGTGGTGGTGGACGTGGAGACCGGCGGCTTCGACGCCCAGCGCAACGCGCTGCTGGAGATCGCGGCGGTGCCGATCGAGATGGACGAGAACGGCCTGCTCTTCCCCGGGCAGACCGCCAGCGCGCATGTCGTGCCGGCCGAAGGGCTGGAAATCGATCCGAAGTCGCTGGAAGTCACCGGCATCATCCTGGATCACCCGTTCCGGCTGGCCAAGGAAGAGCGCGCCGCGCTGGACCATATCTTCACCCCGGTTCGCGCCGCAATGAAGAAGTACGGCTGTCAGCGCGCAATCCTGGTCGGCCACAACGCGCATTTCGACCTCGGTTTCGTCAATGCCGCCGTCGCCCGTACCGGGCACAAGCGCAATCCGTTCCACCCCTTCAGCGTATTCGACACGGTGACGCTGGCCGGCATCGCATACGGGCAGACGGTGCTGGCACGTGCTGCCAATGCGGCGGGACTGGGCTGGGATGCCAACGAAGCGCATAGCGCGGTGTACGACACCGAGCAGACGGCACGGCTGTTCTGCACGATCGCCAACGCCTGGCCGCGGTAACCGTCAGCGCCCCTCTCGCCGCGCAGGCGTGGGTGCCGACCGTGGGCCGGCACCGCCGGCGCGTCAACCGATGCTCGTGCGATCCCGCCCGTCGCTCTTGGCACGGTAGAGCGCGCGGTCGGCGCGCTGGTACAGCAGGGCCGGGGTGCGGTCTTCGGCCTCCAGTTCGACCAGTCCCGCACTGAAGGTCACCCTCAGCCCGTCCACGCCCGCCCAGTCCGGGTGGTCATGGAACAGCCCCCGCAACCGCGCGCACAGCTGCGCGGCTTCCTCCAGCCGGGTGTCGTTGAGCAGCAGCGCGAATTCTTCGCCGCCCGTGCGCGCAGGCAGGTCCGAGTCACGACAGGCCGTGGCGATCACCCGCGCCACCTCGAC
Organism: Stenotrophomonas maltophilia; assembly: GCF_025642255.1. Classification (NCBI taxonomy): domain Bacteria; kingdom Pseudomonadati; phylum Pseudomonadota; class Gammaproteobacteria; order Lysobacterales; family Lysobacteraceae; genus Stenotrophomonas; species Stenotrophomonas maltophilia. The sequence continues at coordinate 1,313,806 of NZ_CP106759.1, read as the reverse complement.
CAGTACCGCATCACCGGTACTGTGGCTGTAGCGATCGTTGACAGCCTTGAAGTGATCGATATCCAGCACCACCAGGCATAGCGGGTGGCCGCTGCGCTGCGATCGTGCGAAGTCACGCGCCAGGGTTTCATCGAAGCCGCGGCGGTTGGCCAATCCGGTCAGCGCATCCTCCCGCGCCTGGCGCTCGAACGCTTCGGCCTGCCGTGCGAGGCGTTCGGCCAGCTCGGTCTTCTCCTGGTTCACCGCCTGCAGATGGACGGTCTGGGCCTGCAGGTCGAAGGTGGCCTCGTCCACGCGGCGAGCCAGACGCAGGTTGCTGGCCTTCAGCTGCTGCAGCAGGAAGCGGTACAGCGCCACCAGCCCGGCCAGCAGCAGGATGCCGCCCAGCGCCTGCACGCTGCGCCGTTGCCACCAGAACGGCTCCACGCTGAAGCTCCATACGGCTTCCTGCTGGCCCCAGGCGCCACTCGGGTGCGCGGCGGCCACGTGCAGCGTGTAATCGCCCGGTGGCAGGCCAACGAACTCCACGCTGCGCTGTGGACCGCGCTCGACCCAGCCGCTGTCCAGTCCATCCAGGCGCGTGCGGTAGCGGATCCGGTCCGACATCAGGTAGCTCAGGCCGACATAGCTCACCGCGAGGCGACGACCACCGGGAATCAGATTGCGTTCGGCGCCCTCCCAGTGCACCGGCGCGCCGTCCACCTGCACGTTCTCGATCGCCGCTGGCGGTGCCCGCCGTTCGCGGAAGCGCTGCAGGCGCTGCGGATCGACCGTACTCAGGCCCCCCGCGGTGACCACCCAGAAGGTGCCATCCTGGCGCAGGATCGCCGAGGGGCCGGAGCTGCCGTTGGCCTGTGCATTGGCCATGCCGTCGATCTCGTTGTAGCGCTCCACGCTCACCCGCGGCGCGCGGCCGTCGGCCACGGCATTGAGGGTCGCCATGTCGGTGCGCAGCACGCCACGGTTGCTGCTGATCCATACGTTGCCCAGCCGGTCGGGCACCAGCTGGAACACCGCGTCGACCGGCATGCCCTGCTCCAGGCCGACGCGGGCCAGCCGCCCGCCCTGCCAGCGGTACAGGCCACGATCACTGCTGATCCACATCGCGTCACCCAGCTGGTGGAAGCCGAACACACTGCGTCCGCCCCCCAGCGGCGCCAGATCGATCGCCTGCACACGGTTGCCGCGCAGCACGCGGATGCCCTCGATCGTGCCGATCCACAGGTTGCCCTGGTGATCGTGTTCCAGCGCTGTGATCAGCCCGGTCGGCATGCCCGCCACCGGCGACACCTGCACCCGGTCGCCGTCGATGCGCACCACTCCCTTCTGCGTTCCGGCCCAGACCGCCCCGCTCGAATCCACGCTGATCGCGCGGATGTTGCCACCCGGCATGCCATCGTCGGCGGCGTAGTTGTGGCGCAGGCGGCCGTCCCGGGACAGGCGGTAGACGCCGTCACCGAAGGTTCCCACCCAGAGATCGCCGTCCGGCCCCTGCGCCAGGCTCAGCACCGACGGCGCCTTGCCACCGCGGTTGTGCAGCGGCATGGCCTGGAAACGGCCATCGGCATTCTGTCGATCCAGGCCACTGGCACTGCCCACCCACAGCTGGCGGTCACGATCTTCCAGCACGGTGCGCACGTAATCGCCGCTGAGCCCATCGCGCTCGGTGTAGCTGCTGAACAGGGTCTCGCGCAGGCGGTAGAGGCCGCCGTTGGCCCCCACCCAGATGCTGCCCTCGTCATCCTCGCGCAGGCTCACCACGCGCCCGCCCGGCAGGCTCAGGCCCGCAGGCAGCCGCTCCAGTCCATGCGAGGAAATCCGCAGCAGCCCCTGGTTCTCGGTGCCCAGCCAGAGATCACCGTGGCGGTCCTGCAGCATCGAGGTCAGGTGCAGCTGGCCCGGCAGCCGGTGCACCAGCACCAGCCGGTCATCCTCGACCCGGTACAGGCGCTCGCCCGCCACGATCCACAGCGCACCGTCCGGCGCCCGGTACGGCCAGGACAGGCCACTGCCCGCGCCCAGCCCCCAGGCGGCGGGCGCGCGCTTCAGCACGCCATCGTTGTCACGCAGTACCAGGCCATCGAGCGTGCCGACCCAGACCCGATCCTGCGCATCCACCACCAGTTTGGTGAAGCTCATCGCCATCGGCAGATCGGCAGCCGGCGCCTGATAGACAAGGCCTTTGTCCGGCGCGAGATAACCCAGGCCCTTGCCTTCGTAGAGCAGCCACAGGCGCCCCTGGCTGTCCATCTGCATCGACTGGATCAGTACCTGCGGGGTATCCGGCTGGTGCTCCCACACACGCCACTGGCCATCACTGCCACGTCGGCTGACATTGCCGCGCGAGTCGCTGATCCACAGCCCGCCCTGACGGTCGACGAACAACGCGCCGATGCCGTTGTCGCGCAGCCCGGGCCGCGTGCTGCGGTCGTACACGGTGAAATCCAGGCCGTTGTAGCGCACCAGGCCTTCCCAGGTGGCAAACCAGAGATGGCCTTCCGGCGTCTGCGCGATGTCGCGCAGCGAGTTGTGCGGCAGGCCGTTGCGCGAGGTCCACACATCGATGGCGTAGTCGCGCAGCGGCGGTGCACCGCTCTGTGCCTGCAACGGCAATGCAGCAGCCAGCAGCAGCCACAGAAGGCTGTGTCGCAGCACCGCCCTCCAGTCCCACGCGTGACGCTCCACCCAGCGCCCGTCGTCCCCCTGCCCGCCCATCACCGCAGCAGTGGCGGCCGGGTACTGCGGCCAGGCGGGGCGGCAGGTGGAAATGCCCAGGCAGCGCGGGGCGGCGTGCCGACGGGAACAGGCTGGCTCATCGGGGGGCGTCTGGGGAGATGCGCGAATGATAGGGCAAACGCCAGCCCGCCGCGCCTGCCCAGCCGTGCCCCCCTCCCCCGGGCAGCAACGGCGGGCTTTCTGGCTCACCCGTGCAGGCGGTACGGATTTCTGGCGGAAGGGCGTGGTCCGGCACACCTTCCCGAGCCCAGGCGGTGACCACAGGCAGGACCAGAAGACCCCTCGCCTGGCGCCTCTGCGGAGGGACAGCTACGTCCTGTCGCCAGCACGACGCCTGTAATGGGCCACCAGATCCGCCGGGTAGTACTCGTGGTCGCGGAAGCTCGCATCGTCGATATCGAACAGCATCACGACCAGCGCGGCCTCAAAGGCCCAGTAGCCCATGTAGCCGCTGTCGTCGTCACGGTGATTCCCGTGCCAGTACACGTTGCGGCTGCCTGCATACCAGCCGTCCAGGAATTTCTTTACGAGCCCGGGCCGGTCCGAGGGTGAGGCGATTGCTTCCATGAGCGGGAGGTAGTGCCGATACAGTAATTGATCGGGGATGGACCTTTTTACTCCGCCCGAAGCAACGGCAACGCTGTCGAGAAGTTTGTCCTTCCCCGTATTGCCTATCAATACCCACATTTCATGCAGATAGTCGCGCGAAGCTCCAACTGCAACCGTGAATGCCAACCACCAAAGGTACTGGACGTATCTATCCAGTCGCAGATCCTCCCACAGAGATCGGATTGCTTGGCCTTCCAAAGGAAGTCCGTCTGCGCATCGCCTGATCCTGACTCTAGCGGCGAGAACCTCGTCCAGATCCGCAGACAGGCCACCGATGTCATCACCCCTCGAGTAACGCATCACCATCACTTGAAGCTGCTTGGTAAAAATGCTGCCTGAGCACTTGAGCGCCCCCTCAGTAGGGTAGCGCCCTGCTCGAATACCAGACACGAAGTCAAGAATGGATCGCGACTGAAAAGCTATTTTTTCCGAGAAGTAGTCATATGACTTCTTGGTATCCCGCAACATCGTAAGCCACCGATTAGATTGATGCTGGACCGACAACGCGTCCGCAGGCTGATCACATCGCCGCCGCGCTCGATTCGTCCCCGCACGCGGTGCAAACATCTGAGCCGCCTGACCATCAGATTCCTGCGCCAGCACGACGCCTGTAATAAGCCACCAGATCGGCCGGGTAGTACTCGTGGTCGCGGAAGCTCGCATCGTCGATGTCGAACAGCATCACGACCAGCGCGGCCTCGAAGGCCCAGTAGCCCATGTAGCCGCTGTCGTCGTCACGGTGATTCCCGTGCCAGTACACGTTGCGGCTGCCTGCATACCAGCCGTCCAGGAATTTCTTTACGAGCCCGGGCCGGTCCGAGGGTGAGGCGATTGCTTCCATGAGCGGGAGGTACTGGCGATACAGCACCTGCCTCCCCGGAACTCTTCCGTCTTCAACCAGCAGTATCGCGATTTCGTCAAAGAGTCGATCCTTTCCCGCATTCCCAATCAGCGTTAGGGCCTTCGCAAGGTAGGTCGAACCCATACCGGCGCTGACCGCGATCGCCAGCCACCAGAGGTGATCGACGTAGTGATCTTCACGAAGATCCTCGAACTGTGCACGATAGTTCTGGTCCTCCAAAGGCAATTGATCACACTGATGCAGAAGCTGCGCACGCGAAACAAGCAGCTGGTTCAGCTCATCATGAAGCAAAACAATAGCGTCGCCCCTTGAGAATCGCATGACCAACCGACGAAGGATGCGACCGGACACGTCCGACGCGCCGAGAACACATCCCTTGGGAGGATAGGCTCGAGTCGCGATTGAATGATCAATACGCGCCACCTCCACGGAGTCATAATCGATCCAATCCGTGAAGTACGGCTCCAGCATCCGGGTGTCACGCTGCGCACTCATGCGCCATCGTCCCACGGGCCGATCAAAGAAACGGTGTCGCCGATTTTTTCCTCACCAATGTATGTCAGGCGGCGGATCCGGGTAGCTGTAGGCCCCATCGATGCCATTCTCTCCCGGACGATACACGCCATCGGTCTTTCCCACTGGCGTCAGGCCCTTGCCCAGCATCGCCTGATGCGCCATCGCCTCGCCGAACGCGGCGCCTGCGGCACGCGTGCGCCGCCCTCGCCATCCATGTGGCCGCTGAGCACTCGGTATCGGGTAGGGGCGCCGTAGTGGCGATGCAGCACCACCTCACCTCCGGCGACCGCGTCGCGGGCGACGAAGCCGCTGGCTGATCGCATCGCCGCCGCGCTCGATTCGTCCCCGCACCCGGTGCAAGCATCTGAGCCGCCTGACCATCAGATACCTGCGCCAGCACGACGCCTGTAATAAGCCACCAGATCGGCCGGGTAGTACTCGTGGTCGCGGAAGCTCGAATCGTCGATATCGAACAGCATCACGACCAGCGCGGCCTCAAAGGCCCAGTAGCCCATGTAGCCGCTGTCGTCGTCACGGTGATTCCCGTGCCAATAGAGGTTGCGGCTGCCCGCATACCAGCCATCCAGGAACTTCTTTACGAGCCCCGGTCGGTCCTGGATCGATGCGACGGCCTTTGCTAGCGGAAGGTACTGGCGATACAGCACGTGATTGGCAGCGGGTCGGCCTGTGTCTCCCAATGCAATCGCAACTCTGTCGAAAAGCTCGTCTTCCCCGGCGTGCTTCATCAAGCCAAGTGCACTTCGCACATAAGAGCCCTCCATACCCGCGGCAACCGAGAATGCCAACCACCAGAGGTACTTTGTGTACCTGTCCGGCCGAAGATCCTCCCACACTGCACGAATCATCTGATCCTGTGCGCCCAAGGCATCGGCGCACAGATCAACGCGCCGCCTTGCAAGCAGCAATTCTTCCAGCCCCCCCAGTACTTCAACCAGATCGTCGCCACGCGAGTAGCGCATGACCATTATCTGAAGGAGCAGGGAAAACACGGAACTCGATGCATTGGCGCGTCCGACGTCGGTGTACCTGTGTGAATCAATACGATCAACGACCTCTGCAACCTCATCCAGCCGGAACTCGATGATTCCAGAGAAATATGCCTTGGATTTCCTGCTATCGCGCATCATCGGTCCAGTTCAACTGGCGTCAGGCCCTTGTCCAGCATCGCCTGATGCGCCCTCGCCTCACCGAACGCGGCACCTGCGGCGCGCGTGCGCGGCCCTCGCCATCCATGTGGCCGCTGGGCACTCGGTATCGGGTAGGGTCGCCGTAGCGGCGATGCAGCACTACCTCACCTCCGGCGACCGCGTCGCGGGCGACGAAGCCGCTGGCTGATCGCATCGCCGCCGCGTTCGATTCGTCCCCGCACGCGGTGCAAACATCTGAGCCGCCTGACCATCAGGTTCATGCGCCCGATTGACGCCTGTAATAGGCCACCAGATCGGCCGGATAGTACTCGTGGTCGCGGAAGCTCGAATCGTCGATGTCGAACAGCATCACGACCAGCGCGGCCTCGAAGGCCCAGTAGCCCATGTAGCCGCTGTCGTCGTCATGGTGGTTCCCGTGCCAGTACACGTTGCGGCTGCCTGCATACCAGCCGTCCAGGAACTTCTTTACGAGCCCGGGCCGGTCCGAGGGTGAGGCGATTGCTTCCATGAGCGGGAGGTAGTGCCGATACAGTAATTGATCGGGGATGGACCTTTTTGCTCCGCCCGACGCAACGGCAACGCTGTCGAGAAGTTTGTCCTTCCCCGTATTGTCTATCAATACCCACATTTCATGCAGATAGTCGCGCGAAGCTCCAACTGCAACCGTGAATGCCAACCACCAAAGGTACTGGACGTATCTATCCAGTCGCAGATCCTCCCACAGAGATCGGATTGCTTGGCCTTCCAAAGGAAGTCCGTCTGCGCATCGCCTGATCCTGACTCTAGCGGCGAGAACCTCGTCCAGATCCGCAGACAGGCCACCGATGTCATCACCCCTCGAGTAACGCATCACCATCACTTGAAGCTGCTTGGTAAAAATGCTGCCTGAGCACTTGAGCGCCCCCTCAGGAGGATAGCGCCCTTCTCGAATACCAGACACGAAGCCAAGAATGGATCGCGACTGAAAAGCTATTTTTTCCGAGAAGTAGTCATATGACTTCTTGGTATCCCGCAACATCGTAAGCCACCGATTAGATTGATGTTGGACCGACAACGCGTCCGTTGACGTCAAGTTCGTAGAAGTCTGCCGTGCCATCCTCCGAAGTGCGGATCAATACGCTCTTGACCCTCCCACGCGCCGTCGAATCTCTGATTCTGTCCCCTTCCACTTCACCCACTTTTGCATCCAAGCGTTTATCGATCCATTCACTATCCATCTGCCGCGTACCGTCCCTGTACGGTCCACCCAACCGGCCCGTGTTGTACTTCGCTTCGGTGATCACATAGTCGGGCGGCGGATCCGGGTGGCTGTAGACCCCATCGATGCCATTCTCTCCCGGACGATACACGCCATCGGTCTTTCCCACTGGCGTCAGGCCCTTGTCCAGCATCGCTTGATGCGCCCTCGCCTCACCGAACGCGGCACCTGCGGCGCGCGTGCGCGGCAGCCGGGTTTCCACCACCCCATCGGCGTCCGGCGCCCGGCTTTCCGTGTGCCGACGCTTGCGCAAGCGCAATGCCCGCGCCAATGCGGTGAACGCCTCGCCCAGCTCGTCCAGCAGCGCTGCCAGACGCTGCCCCAACCGCCCGATCCGGGCCGCCCAGGTTGCGCCGCCATAGGCGGTTCCGGCCGTGCCTGCGCTGAACGCGCCCAGCAGCACGCTGATCACGACATCGAGCGCAAACTGGCTGCCGTAGCGCTGGGTCAGCTCCTGCAGCTCGTCTGGCGGCACCGCCTTCGCCCAGTCCGCGGGGAACGCCGCCAACAGCTGCCAGGTCGGGCCGTCGTCGAACAGCAGGATCAGCTGCTCCTTGATCGCACTGGCCTTGTCCAGCACCTGCTCGCCTGCTGCACGATGCCCCGCGATGCGTGCATCCAGCCCGTCCCAGTCGCCCGTCAGCAGCAGTCCGCTCAGTTCGCGCAGTTCCGCATCGGCCTTGAAGCGCAGCACCGCCAGCTGCCACACCGCTTCCACGCTGCCGCTGGCCCAGTCCCATGTGCCTCTTGCCTGGCCTTCGATGCGATTCAGTTCCATCAGGAAGGCCTGATGCGCAGCGCTGGCACTGTTCCATTGCCGCCAGTCCGCAGCAAAATCCTGCCGGGTCTGCTGCACGATGCGCTGCAGGGCCGCGCGAAGGCGTTCGCGGCAGGCCTCGATCTCAGCCGAGTCGGTGCTGTCGGCCTCGTGCTGGTAGATCACCTGCACCGGCCCCACGCTTACCTGCGGCAGGCGTGCACGACCTTCGTCATCGAGATGGCCGCTGAGCACGCGGCCATCGGACAGGGTCGCCCGGTAACTGACACCGCGCGCGGGCGTGCAGTCCAGGTCGCCGTAGTGGCAATGCAGCACGACCTCGCGCGTAGCGACCGCATCGCGGGCAACGAAACCGCTGGGCGGCGGCGTGGCGTTCCACAGGTCCACTGCTGCCGGCGCGGCAGGCGGCGCGGAGACCGACGCACCGCCACCGCCACCGCCTCCGCCGTCAACCACATACACCAGCGACTGAGCACCTCCGAGCAGCCTGCAGCCACAGGCCAGCGAATCGCCTTCGCGCGCGATCGGCTTGCCGTCGAGGATCAGCGTCGGGTCACCGGTGACGATCTCGAACGCGCCGCCATGCTTCGGGCACGTTGCCTTGTCGCCCACGCAGGCGACGGCCTTGCCTTCGATATCCGTATTCGACGATCCGGTCAGCACCCGCCCGCCGCCCGTGGTGGCGTCGCCCACCACGATCCACATCCGTGCCATCTGCCATCCGCAAGGAACTTCGATGGCTTCAGGTGACCGGCCGCACGCAGCGCAGGCAATTCAACGCTGACGCAATTGCCTCGACTGCCTGTAAAACGCCTTGCAGCGCAGGCAATTACCGTGGGTGACGCATTCGCCCTATCGTGCTGCAGGCAGGGCTATCGCGTCAGTTTTGCGTGGGCCCTGCCGGAACGCAGCCCCCACCGCGTCTGCTCAGCCTGCCCGACCCGGCGCCACCACCTGTGCACTGGCCGGCCACTGCACCACGGCTTCCAGTCCGCCCTCGGCACGGTTGCGCAGCCACAGCCGCGCGCCGTCCTTCTCGGCCAGAGCGCGCGCAATGGTCAGGCCCAGCCCGGCCCCACCGGTTTCGCGCGAACGCGAGGTCTCCACCCGCACGAACGGGTCGAACACGGCCTCCAGCTGGTCGTCGGCCAGGCCGGGGCCATCATCGGCCACCACCACGGTGATGCTGCCGCCGCCCCGCTCGATGCGCACCCGCACGCGCTGGCCGTACATCACCGCGTTGTCCACCAGGTTCGAGAACAGGCGGTGCATCGCCAGTGGCCGCAGCATCAGCACCGCATCGCTCCTGCCCTCGAAGACGACATCGGCCCCACCTTCTGCGGTGTCCTCGACGATGCTCTCCAGCAGCGAATCCAGGTCCAGTGCAGCGCGCTGCTCGGCGCTCTCGGCGCTTCGGGCCAGTTCCAGGCCTTCGCGGACCAGTGCCTGCATCGCAGCCAGATCGCCGATCAGGCGCTCGCGCAGCGCCTCATCGGTCACGTTCTCCAGCCGCAGGCGCAGGCGGGTCAGCGGTGTCTGCAGATCGTGGGTGATCGCCGCCAGCATCTGCGTACGCTCGGCCAGGTGTCGCTGCAGGCGGTGCTGCATGGCATTGAAGGCTTCGGCGGCGCGCTGTACTTCACGCGGGCCGCGCAGCGGCAGCGGATCGCGCTGCAGGTCGTCGCCAAGATCCTCGGCGGCGGCGGCCAGCTCCTGCAGCGGTGCGCTGGCCATGCGGGCCACGATGTAGGCCAGTACCGCGATGGCGAGCACAAGCAGGGTCAGGAACAGCGGGTCCACGGCCAGGATGCCGTTGTGGGCCACCGCAGGGGAATCCAGTGCCAGCTTCAGCAACGTACCGTCGTTGAGGGTGACGTCCACCGCGCGGCATTTGGGCGGGATGAACGCCGGATCGCGCTCGCGAGGATGCTTGCGGTAGCCGGGCGGCGGCGGTGGCAGCAGTTCCTGCAGCCTGGGAATGCAGGAGCGGAACGAAGTGAAGTGCACCTGCGCCCGCGCGACCGGGCCCGGGCGGTCCTCCAGCACTTCCATCAGCGCAGCATCGGCACGTCCCACGCGCGCACCGGACTGCAGCGCGCGCACGCTCGGCCCGCCCACTTCCAGCAGGCGCTCGCGCAGCTCGGGATTGCCGTCGAGCAGATTGACGTAGCCCTGCAGGCGATCGGCGATGCGGTTGAGGTTCTGCCGCTCGAACTCCTGCTGCCGCTTGGAGGTGGCCAGCATGGTCGCGCCGATCGCCGCCACCGACATGCCCAGCAGCAGGATCACGAACAGCCGCCCGACCATCGAGGACAGAAAGTGGCGCAGGCGATTCATCGCGGCTTATTCCAGGTTGACGGCCGAGGCGAGGACATAGCCTTCGTTGCGCACGGTCTTGATCAGCCCATCGGGACCGCCATCGTCACCCAGCTTGTTGCGCAGGCGGCTGACCTGCAGATCGATCGCGCGATCCTGCGCCTCATAGTTGCGGCCGCTGCTGAGCGCGACCAGCTGCTCACGCGACAGGACCTTGTTGGCATGTGCGATGAATACCCGCAGCAAGCGGAACTCCGCGCCGGACAGCACCACCACGCGCCCATCCGGATCGACCAGGTGGCGGTGCTCCAGATCGAACACCCAGCGCGAGAATCGTGCACGGCGCACCGCCAGTGGCTCCAGATTGGCCGGCAGGGCTTCGGTACGGCGCAGCACGTTGCGGATGCGCGCCAGCAGCTCGCGCGGCTCGAACGGCTTGGCCAGATAGTCATCGGCGCCCATTTCCAGGCCCAGCACGCGATCGATCGGTTCCGCGCGGGCGGTCAGCATGATCACCGGCGTGTTCGAGCGTGCCCGCAGGTCACGGCACAGGGTCAGGCCATCCTCGCGCGGCAGGTTGAGGTCGAGCACGATCAGGTCCACGTGTTCGCGCTCCAGCAGCTGGCGCATGCTGGTGCCGTCGGCCGCCGTGCTGACCTGGTAGCCGGCGCGGCCGAGCTGCTCGGCCAGCAGGGTGCGGATGTCGTTGTCGTCGTCGACGATCAGCAGTCGATGCATCGGGTTTTCAGTCTCCATGTCGCGGATCATCCCGTGTCGGGAGCTGAACCGCATCCTGGCCAATGCGTACCACTGTATCCACCCGCGGGCCGGATACCTGTCGATACGCGCTTTCGCCGACAGTGTTACACACAGACACACCCTGAGGATTGAGCGGTTGATCGCCCGGTCTTCACAATGCCCACCATCGCCGCCATCGCGGCACCGAGAGTGAAGCCACCACGTGATCCGCCGCCTGTTGCCCGCAACCCGCCGGGGCCGCCTGATGCTGGCCGCCCTGCTCGTCCTGATCGCTGCCGTGGCCGCCTGGTGGCTGCTGCGCAAGCCGGCCGCTCCGGCCCTGGCCACCACCCCCGTAGGCCGTGGCGACATCGAACAGACCGTTGAGGCGACCGGCGTGATCGACGCCTACAAGCTGGTCAGCGTAGGTGCGCAGGCCTCCGGCCAGATCAAATCGCTGAAGGTGCAGCTGGGCGATACGGTGAAGGAAGGCGACCTGATCGCCGAGATCGACGCCACCACCCAGCAGAACCAGGTGCTCAACGCACAGGCCTCGCTGGACCAGGTGATCGCGCAGCGGGCGGTGCAGCAGGCGACACTGCGCCAGGCCGAGCTGGAATTCGCACGCCAGCAGCAGATGCTGGCCGCCGAGGCCACCTCCCGCCAGGAGTACGATGCCGCCGAAGCACAGCTGAAAACCGCGCGCGCCCAGCTGCAGTCCTACGAGGCACAGATCAAGGGTCGCGAAACCGAGCTGGGTACCGCCCGGGCCAACCTGGCCTACACCCGGATCACCGCGCCGATGGACGGCACCGTGGTCGCCGTGGTGGCCGAGGAAGGCCGCACGGTGAACGCCAACCAGACCGCGCCGACCATCGTCATGCTGGCGCGCCTGGACGTGGTGACGGTCAATGCCGAGGTGTCCGAGGCGGACGTTGTGAAGATCAAGGCCGGCATGCCGGTGTACTTCACGACGCTGGGCGACCCGGACCGGAAGTATCACGCCACGCTGCGGCAGATCAATCCGGCACCGGCATCGATTGCCAATGAAAGCTCGTCCAGCTCCAGCAGCTCTTCCAGTTCCAGCTCCAGCAGCGCGGTGTACTACAACGCCCTGTTCGACGTGGAGAACCCGGACGGCACCCTGCGCATCGACATGACCGCGCAGGTGTCGGTCCTGCTCAAGCAGGCCAAGGGCGTGCTGATGGTACCGGCGGTGGCACTGGGGCCGAAGACCCGCGACGGCGAGCGCGTGGTACGGGTGGTGGATGATCGGGGCCAGCCACAACCGCGCAAGGTCAAGGTCGGCATCAACAACGGTGCATCGGCTGAAATCCTCTCAGGCCTGCAGGAGGGCGAACGCGTGGTGGTCGGCGAGGCCAGCGCCGCGGCAGCGTCTGCGGGCGGCGGCAACCGGGGAGGCATGCAGATGCGCGTCGGCGGCCCGGGCATGGGCCCGCGCCGATGAGCACGACGGCGCCGTTGCTGCGCCTGCGTGACCTGCGACGCGAGTTCCCGGCCGGCGACGACGTCATTGCCGTGCTGCGCGACGTCAACCTGGACATCCACGCCGGCGAAATGGTCGCCATCGTCGGCCAGTCCGGTTCGGGCAAGTCCACCCTGATGAACATCCTCGGCTGCCTGGATCGCCCCACCCGGGGCAGCTACCAGGTGGCCGGCCGCGAAACCGGCCGGATGCAGCCGGACGAGCTGGCCGAACTGCGGCGCGGGCATTTCGGCTTCATCTTCCAGCGCTACCACCTGCTCGGTGACCTGGATGCACGCGGCAACGTGGAAGTGCCGGCGGTATACGCGGGCAGCCCCGGCCCGGTACGCAACGCGCGGGCCGAGCAGCTGCTGCAACGGCTCGGCCTGGGCGACCGCATGCATCACAAGCCGGGCCAGCTGTCCGGTGGCCAGCAGCAGCGTGTGTCGATCGCGCGTGCATTGATGAACGGCGGGGAGGTGATCCTGGCCGATGAACCCACCGGCGCCCTGGATACGAAATCCGGCGAAGAGGTGATGGCAATCCTGGGCGAGCTGCATGCCGAGGGACATACCATCATCATCGTCACCCACGACATGAGCGTGGCCGAGCATGCCCAGCGCATCATCGAGATCCGCGATGGCGAGATCATCGCCGACCGCGCCAATCCTGATGCGCCGTCCTACCGCGCGCGACGCGAGGCCAGCACCGGTGTTGCCCACGGCAACAGCTGGCGCGCAGCGCGCGACCGCTTCACCGAAGCGTTCCGCATGGCCCTGCTGGCGATGAACGCGCATCGCCTGCGCACGTTCCTGACCATGCTCGGCATCATCATCGGCATTGCTTCGGTGGTCTCGGTGGTCGCGCTCGGCAACGGCTCGCAGCAGCAGATCCTGCAGAACATCAGCGCGCTGGGAACCAACACCATCGATGTGTATCCCGGCCGCGGTTTCGGCGACATGCGCTCTGCACGGGTACAGACGCTCAAGGCCAGCGATGCCGATGCGCTCTCACGGCAGAGCTACGTGGACAGCGCCACGCCCAGCGTGTCGACCTCGGTCACCGCGCGTTACCGCAACCAGTCCTCCACCGCCCAGGTCAGCGGCGTTGGCGAGCAGTTCTTCCGGGTCAAGGGCGTGACCCTGCTCAGTGGCAGCTTCTTCGATGCCGATGCGGTGCGAGGGCTGGCCCAGGTCGCGATCATCGACGAGAACACCCAGACCCAGTTCTTCCCCGGCGTCGATCCAGTCGGCCAGGTCATCCTGCTCGGCAACGTGCCGGTGCGGGTGGTCGGTGTCGCCAAGCGGCAGAGCTTCGGTTTTGGTGGCAGCACCAGTCTCAGCGTCTGGGTGCCGTACACGACCGTGATGTCGCGCATGCTGGGCCAGAGTCACGTCTCCAGCATCACCGTGCGCGTGGATGACGCCACGCCGATGGACGCCGCGCAGGAGGCGATCACCCGCCTGCTGACGATGCGCCATGGTACCGAGGACTTCTTCCTAAGCAACAGCGCCGAAATCCGCGAGACCATCGAGCAGACCACACGCACGATGACCCTGCTGATCGGCGCGATCGCCGCCATCGCACTGCTGGTTGGAGGCATCGGCGTGATGAACATCATGCTGGTGTCGGTCACCGAGCGGACCCGCGAGATCGGTGTGCGCATGGCCGTGGGTGCCCGGCAGAGTGACATCCGCCAGCAGTTCCTGATCGAGGCGGTGCTGGTGTGCCTGCTCGGAGGCCTGCTCGGCGTCGGCCTGGCGCTGCTGCTGGGCTCGATGATCGGACGTTTCGCCAGCGACTTCCAGGTGCTGTTCTCCACCGCTTCGATCATCGCCGCATTTGCCTGTTCCACCCTGATCGGCGTGGGCTTCGGCTTCCTTCCCGCGCGCAATGCCGCGCAGCTCGACCCGGTGGAGGCCCTGGCCCGCGAATGAAGACGATGCCCATGCTCCCCTTTCCTGCTCCCTCGCGCCTGCTGCTGGCCGGCGCCGTACTGATTGCCCTGTCCGGCTGTGCCTCGGTCGGCCGTTATCCGGTTGCCGATCCCGACGTGGCTGCTGCTTATGGGCGTGGCGATGCCGCACGCAACGCACCGGTGGACGCTCCACGCAGCAGCCTGGATACGCCTGCCCGCGACATCCGCGAGGATGTCTGGTGGAGCGGTTTCGGCGATGAACGTCTGGACCGGCTGGTAGCCCGGGCGCTGGCCGCCAACAGTGACCTTGCCGCCGCCGGCCTGGCCGTGCAGCGTTCCCGCCTGCAGGCCGGACTGGCCAGCAACGCGCTTTGGCCACAGCCGTCCTCGTCGGGCGTCAGTGGCAGCGGCAGCCGTGCCACCGACCAGGCCGACGACTGGCGCCGCAGCTATTCCACCGGCGTTTCGCTGGCCTGGGAAGTCGATCTGTGGGGCCGGCTCAGGACCCAGCGCGACATCGCACGCTGGGAGGCTGAAGCCACCGAGGAAGATCGACAGAACACCGCCCTGCTGGTGATCGGCGATGCCATCAGCCAGTACTGGGCGTTGGCGTATCTCAACCAGTCGATCAGCACCGGCCAGGCCAACCTGGAGCGGCTGGAACGCACCCGCGAACTGGTCCAGGCCCGTTTCGACGCCGGTGCGGTTTCGCGCCTGGAAGTACGCCAGGCCCTGCAGAACCTGCAGTCGCAGCGCGCTGCGCAGAGTGCGCTGGAACAGCAGCGCGTGGAAGTGCGCAATGCGCTGACCGTGCTGCTCGACGGCACCCCCTGGCCGCAACAGGACGAGCCGCAGAACCTGCAGCAGGCACGCAGCCCTGCCATCGCTGAAGGCCTGCCGGCGGACCTGCTCGCTCGCCGTCCCGACCTGCGCGCGGCCGAGCTGCGGCTGCGCAACAGCCTGAAGACGATCAAGGTCACCGCCACCCAGTACTACCCGGCGTTGAGCCTGACCGGCAGCCTCGGTTCCAGCGCGACCTCGCTGGGCGATGTCCTGCGCAATCCGGTGGCCACGCTCGGTGCCGGCCTGTCCCTGCCCTTCCTCAACCTGCAGCGCGCACAGCTGGATACCGACGTGGCCGGTACCAACTACCAGATCGCCGCGACCGGGTTCCGCAAGACGCTGTACACCGCGCTGTCGGAAGTGGACAACGCGCTGTCGGCACGCGAGCAGCTGGCGCGCCAGGTGGCGGCGTCGCAGGCCTCGTATGACGAGGCGGTGGAAGTGGAACGCATGCAGGAAGTGCGCTACCGCGTGGGTGCCACCGACCTGCGGACCTGGCTGGAAGCCCAGCAGACCCGGCGCGATGCGGAGTTGTCACTGGCCCGCGTCCGGCAGAGCCAGTTGACCAACGATGTGACGCTGTTCAAGGCGCTGGGCGGCAGCGCGGGGTAGCGCCGGGCCATGCCCGGCGGCGTAGAGCGCGGCACGCCATGAGCGTGGTCGGACTGGATCCGCCGGGCATGGCCCGGCGCTGCCACGGGACGATCAGCCGCGCTGGCGCACGGCCTCGAACAGGCTGACGCCCGCGGCGACCGATACGTTCAGGCTCTCGATCTCGCCCGGCATCGGGATCTTGACCAGTCCATCGCAGTTCTCGCGGGTCAGGCGGCGCAGGCCGTCGGCTTCACCCCCCAGCACCAGGGCGATGTTGCCCTTCAGGTCCAGATCGTACAGCGACGCGGTCGCTTCACCGGCCAGGCCGTAGATCCACACGCCCTGCTTCTGCAGATCCTTCAGGCAGCGCGACAGGTTGGTCACGGCCACCACCGGGATACGGTCGGCGGCGCCGGCCGAGGTCTTGCGCACGGTGGCATTCACCGTCGCCGACTTGTCCTTGGGAATGATCACCGCAGTGGCACCGGCCGCCGCGGCCGAACGCAGGCAGGCGCCCAGGTTGTGCGGGTCCTGTACCTCATCCAGCACCAGCAGCAGGGCCCGGCCTTCAGCGGCAGTGACCAGGCCTTCCAGTTCATTCTCGCTGTAGGTGCGCGCAGCGGCATAGCGCGCGGCCACGCCCTGGTGGCGGACTGCACCGCCAACGCCGTCCAGCGCCTGCGCGGTGACCCGGCGGACATCAATGCCCTTGCGGCGCGCGTTCTCTTCGATTTCGGTCAGGCGTGGATTCTTCGCACCGGCCTCGACCAGCACTTCGCGGACGTTCTCGGCGTCGTTCTCGATGGAGGAGGCGACGGCGTTGACGCCGACGATCCACTGGCTGTTCTTGCTCATGCGGGCGGGACCGGAAAGGGGGTGGCTATGGTAGAGCATCGGCGACGGCCGCGCTTCGCGCTCGCCGGGCAGGGCCTGGCGCTACCCGCCGTTCACCCTTCGGCTGAACGGCTGCGCGGCGGCCAGTGTGGCGTGTCGTGGTCGGGATGCTGGTGGGAAACGATCGCAGCCAGGAAGTCCAGTGCCGCCACGTCCTCCTCCGTCCGCCGTGCCGGCAGGCTGCCCAGGGCATCGACGAAGGGCAGCTTGCGCTCGACACCGTACTGGATCGTCGGCGGCAACCGTTCCGGCTGGTCAAACGCCCCCGCCGCCACGGCCATGCCGTCGGGGGCTTCATAGGTCAGCGGCGTGCCGCAGTCGCCGCAGAAACCGCGCCGGACCACATTGGAGGACTGGAAATGGCGCGGCTGGCCGCGGGTCCAGCTGAACTGCACGCCGCGCACCGAGACCAAAGGCGCGTAATACGCGCCAAAGGCCTTCTGGCACATCCGGCAGTGGCAGATCGAACTGTCGGACAGCTCACCGCGCACCTGGAAGCGGATGGCACCGCACTGGCAGCCGCCGCTGTACTCGGGTTGGCCCTGCATGCTGCTTTCCTCCGGAACGGGCTCTACGGATCAGTACTTCTCTTTCCTGCGCTTGGCCGGTTTGCCGCGTTCGGGCAGCGGCGACAGTCCTGCCTCTTCTTCCTCGCCCTTGTGTTCGACCAGCCGGAAGTCGATCTTGCGCTCTTCCATGCTGGCCTTCAGTACGAGGATGCGCACGCGGTCACCCAGCCGGTAGCTGCTGCCACGACGTTCACCGGTCAGTGTCTTGCGGGTCGCATCGAACTTGTAATAGTCCTGCGGCAGCTGGGTGACATGGACCAGGCCCTGCACCTTGGAATCGTCCAGTTCCACGAACAGACCGAAGCTGGTCACGCCACTGATCACGCCATCGAACTGGCCGCCGACATGCTTCTCCATCCACGCGGCCCGGTAACGCTCGTCGACCTCGCGTTCGGCCTCGTCAGCGCGGCGCTCGCGCTCGGAGCACTGCAGCGCCAGCGCTGCCATCTCGCGTGCGGTGTAGGTGAACTTGTCCATCGGCTTGCCCGACAACGCATGCTTGATCGCGCGATGCACCAGCAGATCGGGATAGCGGCGGATCGGCGAAGTGAAGTGCGCGTACGCCTCCAGCGCGAGCCCGAAGTGACCGTGGTTGTCAGGACTGTAGACGGCCAGGCTCTGGCTGCGCAGCAGCACCGACTCCAGCAGGGTGGCATCGGGACGGTCGCGGATCTTCTTCAACAGCTTGGTGTAGTCACCGGGGCGCACCTTCGACCACGGCGGCAGGCTCAGCTTGAACTCCTTGAGGAATTCCAGCAGGTCGGCGTACTTGGTCTCCGGCGGCTTCTCGTGGACGCGGTACGGCGCCGGCACATGGTGCGACAGCAGGTACTTGGCCGCCTCCACGTTGGCGGCGATCATGCATTCCTCGATCAGCTTGTGCGCGTCGTTGCGCACCAGCATGCCGGCCTGGGTGACTTCGCCACGATTGTCCAGCACGAAGCGCACTTCACTGCTCTCGAACTCGATGGCCCCGCGCTTGGCACGTGCCTTGGCCAGCACCTTGTACAGCTGGTGCAGGCGCTGCACCTGGGGCAGCAGATCGCCGATGACGGCCTTCGCGCCGGCATCGTCCTCGCCCACGGCCTGCCACACCTGGGTATAGGTCAGACGTGCGTGCGAATTCATCACCGCTTCGTAGAAGCGCGAGTGGACGACCTGGCCATCGCGGTCGATCTGCATGTCGCAGACGAAGCACATGCGGTCGACCTTGGGCATCAGCGAGCAGATACCGTTGGACAGGGTCTCCGGCAGCATCGGTACGACGAAGCCCGGGAAGTACACCGAGGTAGCGCGCTTCTGTGCCTCCTCATCCAGCGGCGTGCCCGGACGCACATAGTTGGAGACATCGGCGATGGCCACCACCAGGCGGAAACCCTCCGCGTTCGGCTCGCAATACACCGCATCGTCGAAGTCCTTGGCATCCTCGCCATCGATGGTCACCAGCGGCGTGCGACGCAGGTCGACGCGGTCGCCGATCATCGCCGGCTCGACCACCAGCGGCACCGCGGCGGCCTCGTCCAGCACCTCCTGCGGAAACTCGAACGGCAGCTCGTGGCCGTGGATGGCGGTCTCCACCACCAGCGAGGCGGTCAGCTTGTCACCCAGTACCGCGATGATGCGGCCGATCGGCGGACGGCGGCTGTCCGGCGCCTGCGTCAGCTCGCAGACCACCAGCTGGCCATCACGCGCACCTCCGGTCTGATCAGGCGGCACCTGCACGTTGCGCTGCACGCGCTTGTCATCAGGCACCACGTAATTGATGCCCATCTCGATGCTGAAGCGACCGATCAGACGGGTCATGCCGCGCTCGAGCACGCGGGCGATGCTGCCTTCGCGGCGGCCGCGATGATCGATGCCGGTGACACGCGCCAGCACCTTGTCGCCGTGCATCACCTTGCGCATTTCATAGGGCGGCAGGAACAGGTCGTCACCGCCCTCGACCGGGCGCAGGAACCCGAATCCTTCCGGATTGGCGATCACCACACCGGTGACCAGACTCAGCGCCTGCACCGGCGCGAAACCTCCACGGCGGTTCTGCACCAGCTGGCCATCACGGACCATCGCACCCAGCCGGCGCGACAGCGCTTCGGCCCGGTCCGGCGCGGTCAGGCCCAGGCGGGCACCCAGCTCCTCGGCAGTCTGCGGCCCTTCGCAGCGCTCCAGCAGGGCCAGAATGGCCTCGCGGCTGGCGATGGGCTGTTCGTACTTCTCGGCTTCGCGGGACGCGTAGGGATCCTCGATCACCTTGCCGGCCGGCGGCAGCTTGCGGCCCGGCGCCGGTCCCGGGGCGTCGCCGCCACGGCCCGGGCGACCGCGCGGCGGTGCGCCGCCACCCCCCAGTTCCGGGAACCAGCCCGGCAGTGGCTTGCCCGGCTGGGAGGTACGGGCTGCACCCGTCTTGGCGCCCTTCTTCGGGGCCTGGCTGCGGGACTTGCTCCCGCCCTTGCTTGGTTTTTTGGTAGTCATCGCCCTCCATGGTAGCCGCTGACGGCGTGCAGAACCGGTCAGCGACCCGCTTGCAGGCGCCACGTGAAAAAACTCCGCGAAGTCGTTGACAGCCTGCGGATTCATCTTCACAATTGCGCCTCTGGAACGCCCAGGTGGCGGAATTGGTAGACGCACTAGTTTCAGGTACTAGCGGGTAAAACCGTGGAGGTTCGAGTCCTCTCCTGGGCACCAACGAAAAATCTCCTCGCCTCGGCGGGGATTTTTTTTGCCCGCGTTTCCTGCCGTCGTTCCGCAGCGTGGCCGGGCGTTCACAAGGGTGTTGACACCCCCGTCACGGCACCCCATAATCTCGCTCCTCGACGCCCAGGTGGCGGAATTGGTAGACGCACTAGTTTCAGGTACTAGCGGGTAAAACCGTGGAGGTTCGAGTCCTCTCCTGGGCACCACGTCGAGACTGAGAAAAACCCGCGAAAGCGGGTTTTTTCATGTCCGGGCGCCAGCCAACGGGATCAGAACAGCGGTCGCAGCACCAGCTCCAGGCCCAGCAGCAGCAGGAAGCCCAGGAAGCACACGCGGAACACCCGCGCACTGATCCGCTGCCGGACCACCTGCCCCAGCCACATGCCCGCCAGCGCCGGCAACACCGCCAGCGCGCTCAATCCCAGCTGCTGCACACCGAATGCGCCGTGCAGCACCAGCCCGCCCGTCAACGAGAGGGTCGACACCGTGAACGCCAGGCCCAGCGCCTGCACCAGCTCTTCGCGTTGCAGCCCCAGCGACTGCAGGTACGGCACCGCCGGCATCACGAACACTCCGGTCGCCCCGGTCACCACGCCGGACATCGCCCCCACCAGCGGGCCCAGCCAGCGCTCACGCCGCTGCGGCACACGGAATACCGGCGCAACCAAGGCGTACAGCGCATACACCACCAGCGCCACGCCCAGCGTCACGCGCGACCACGTGCGGTCGACCCGCACCAGCAACGTCGCCGCGCCCAGGGTCACCACCACCACGGCCAGCATCATCGGCCACAGGCGTCGCACGATCGGCCCCAGTGATGGCCCGGCCAGCAGTTGCCAGGCGTTGGTGACGAAGGTCGGAATGAACAGCATCGACGCCGCCGCCACCGGCGACAGCGCCCCTCCCAGCAGGCCCATCGCCACGGTTGGCAGGCCCATGCCGGTCACGCCCTTGACCACCCCCGCCAGCATGAACACGGCGACCAGCAGACCATAGAAGAATGTCGTCTCACTCATGCCGTCATTGGAACCAGCGCGCCTTCCGCGCACAATGCGGCTTATGCGCCCCACCCTTCGGCTGGCCCGAAGGCAGGCGGCACGCAACGAGGGCCGTGACATGCGGATGGACATCGCCGACCTGCGCCTGTTCCTGGCCGTGGCCGACGCCGGCAGCATCACCGCAGGCGCCGCGCAGGCGAACCTGGCGCTGGGCTCTGCCAGCGAACGCCTGCGCGCGATCGAGAACGACGCCGGCACCGCGCTGCTGGTGCGTCACCCGCGCGGCGTGAGCCTGACCGAAGCCGGGGCCGCCCTCGCCCACCACGCGCGCCAGATCCTGCATCAACAGGCACAGCTGCGGGGCGAACTGCAGGCCTTCGCGAAGGGCGCGCGCGGCACCCTGCACCTGTATGCCAACACCGCCGCACTGACCAGCTACCTGCCTTCCCGGTTGGCTCCCTGGCTGGCCGAACGCCCACGCCTGCACGTCGAACTGCACGAACGCACCAGCCCTGAAGTGGTCCGCGCCCTGACCGCTGGCCAAGCCGAAGCGGGAATCATCAGTGATGCGGTCGAGGCAACCGGCCTGCAACGCCATGTCGTTGCCGAGGATCCCCTGGTGATGCTGCTGCCCGCAGGCCATCGTTTCGCGGCCCGTCGCACGCTGGCCTTCGCCGATGTGGCCAGCGAAACCTTCGTCGCGCTGGCCGATGGCAATGCGCTGCAGACCTACATCGAAGCGCAGGCACGCGACATCGGCCATCGGTTGGACGTGCGCATCCGCATGAAGACCTTCGAAGGCGTGTGCATCATGGTGGGTCACGGCATCGGCGTGGGTATCGTGCCGCGCACCATCGCCCGCCAGCACCGCCGCGCGACACAGGCGCTGGCGGTGCCCCTCGCGGATGCGTGGGCACAGCGCCGCCTGTGTGCCTGCTTCGCCGACTGGACACGGCTGTCGACAGCGATGCGCAGCCTGCTGCTGCACCTCGGCGTGGAAGCGGAGAAAAAAGCATGAAATGGTGTTGACACATCCGATGCCGTACCGCAGAATTCCCCTCCTGAGTCGCCCAGGTGGCGGAATTGGTAGACGCACTAGTTTCAGGTACTAGCGGGTAAAACCGTGGAGGTTCGAGTCCTCTCCTGGGCACCACGACTCATGATGATGAAACCCGCGAAAGCGGGTTTTTTCGTTTCCGGAATCCGCAGCGTCAACGCAATGGCGACGCCTTCCGCGCGTTGCGCGAACGCCGCCTGGCAGAACTCACCCACAGACAAAAACCCCGCCTTGCGGCGGGGTCGACATACAGCGCCGTGTTTGCGGGCAGTTTCAGTGCCCGCCACCGGCCGCTGCACCGGCACCGGCACCGAACGGCGGCTTGGCCAGCCACAGGAAGGTGATGATGGCCAGGAAGATCCAGCCCAGCAGGAAGAAGATGTCGTTGAAGCCCATCTGCGATGCCTGGTGGTTGATCATGGTGTTGAGCACCGCTGCACCATGCTGCAGGTCACCCTGCCCCATCGCCGCAACCTGGTCCTGCATGCCCGGCTGATAGGCCGAAATGTGTTCGGTCAGATCGGCGTGGTGCACCTGCGTGCGACGTGCCCACAGCCAGGTGGTCAGCGACGCTGCAAAGCTGCCGCCCAGCGTGCGCAGGAACGTGGCCAGGCCCGAACCCGCGGCAATTTCGCGACCATCCAGATCCGACAGCAGGATCTGTAGAACTGGCATGAAGAACAGCGCCACGCCGATGCCCATGATCAGCTGCACGCCGGCCACGTGCTGGAAGTCCACCTGCAGATTGAAGCCCGAGCGCAGGAAGCTGGTCATCGACAGGAACACGAAGGCGATGGTCGCCAGCATGCGCATGTCAAAGCGCGAGGCATACTTGCCCACGAACGGCGTCATGATCACCGGCAGCACGCCGATCGGCGCCGTCGCCAGCCCTGCCCAGATCGCCGTGTACCCCATGTCGCGCTGCAGCCACTGCGGAATCAGCAGGGCCACGCTGAAGAATGCGGCATAGGCCACCACCATCGCCAGCGTGCCGGCGCGGAAGTTGCGGTGGCGGAACAGTTTCAGGTCGACGATCGGGTCCTTGTCGGTCAGTTCCCAGATCAGGAACACCGTCAGCGCCACGACCGCCACGCAGGCCAGCACCACGATCCGGGTGGAGGAGAACCAGTCCTCGTCGTTGCCCAGGTCGAGCACCAGCTGCAGTGCGCCGACGCCGATCACCAGCGTGATCAGGCCGACGTAGTCCATCTTCGGCTTCTCCACGTGTTCCGGACGGCCCTTCAGCTGGTTGCCCACCACCAGCGCGGCGAAGATGCCCAGCGGCACGTTGATCAGGAAGATCCATTCCCAGCTGTAGTTGTCCGTGATCCAGCCCCCGAGAATCGGCCCGCAGATCGGCGCGACCACGGTGATCATCGCCAGCAGCGCCAACGCCTGCCCGCGTTTCTCGCGTGGATAGATCGAGACCAGCAACGACTGCGTGATCGGATACATCGGGCCGGCCACGAAGCCCTGCAGGGCGCGCGACACCACCAGCATGCCCATGCTCTGCGCCAGGCCACACAACAGCGAGGTGATGACGAAGGCCAGCGTGGCCCAGACGAACAGCTTGCGCTCGCCGAAACGGCGGCTGAGCCAGCCGGTCAGCGGCAGTGCGATGGCCGTGCTGACCGCGAACGAAGTGATGACCCACGTCGCCTGCTGCGAACTGGCGCCGAGATTGCCGGCGATGGTCGGCAGCGAGACGTTGGCGATGGTGGTGTCGAGCACCTGCATGAAGGAGGCCATCGCCAGGCCCACGGTGCACAGGGCCACGCTCGGCGGCAGAAACCCGGCGGCCGCACCCGGCGCCGCCGGTGCGCCCGGGCTTCCGGGCGCGGCTGGAGCTTGGGCGGACATGGCGACCTCAGCCCACCTTCGACTGCTGCGGCACGTTGCCCTGGATGATCGAGTGGATCACCTCGTCGGCATCATGCAGCTGCTTGGCATAGACGTCGGTGTCGAACACCGTGCCCTTGGCCGGGGCGCTCGGCAGCACCTCGCCCTTCTGGTCGCGCAGGCTCACCTCGGCCTTCATCGACAGGCCGATACGCAACGGATGTTCGGCAAGCTGCTTGGCATCGATGGCGATGCGCACCGGAACGCGCTGCACGATCTTGATCCAGTTGCCGCTGGCGTTCTGCGCCGGCAGCAGCGAGAACGCCGAGCCGGTCCCCAGACCCAGGCTCTGCACGCGGCCCTTGTACTTCACATCGCCGGCGTACAGGTCAGACTTCAGCTCCACTTCCTGGCCCAGGCGCATGTGGCGCAGCTGGGTTTCCTTGAAGTTGGCCTCGACCCACATCTGCTCGGTCGGCACCACGGCCATCAGTGCGGCACCCGGCTGCACACGCTGGCCCACCTGCACCGAGCGACGGGCCACATAACCGGTGACCGGCGCGACGATGCCGGCGCGGGCATTGTTGAGGTAGGCCTGGCGCAGCTGCGCGGCGGCCGCCTGCACGTCGGGCTGGGTGGCGATCACCGTATCGTCGACCAGCGCACGGTTGCGCTCGACGGTCTCGCGCGAACCGGCCACCGCTGCTTCCGCCGCCGCCAGCTCATCGCGGGCATGGGCGAGTTCTTCGTTGGAGATGGCACCGGTGGCGGCCAGATCCCTGCGGCGGGCGAAGTCCTCGCGCACGCGCTTCAGGGTCACCTGACGGGCATTCAGGTCTGCCTGCGCGCCTTCCACGCTGCGATACAGGCCACGGGTCTGGCGAACGGTCTTGGCCAGGTTGGCTTCAGCCTGCTGCAGGGCCACGGACGTATCGGCCGGGTCCAGCTGCACCAGCAGCTGGCCACGCTCCACGCGCATGCCGTCATCGGCATTGATGGCGACCACGGTGCCTGCCACCAGCGGGGTGATCTGTACAAGGTTGCCCTGCACGTAGGCATCGTCGGTTTCTTCGAACCAACGGCCGAACATGAAATACCACAGCGCCAGTGCGGCAAGCAGCAGCACGACGATGACGAACAGGCCCCGCAGCAGGTTGCTGCGGCGGTTGGAGGCGGCCGGGGCCGCAGTGTCTTGGGTCTGGCTCATGGCGGGGATCTTCAGGAATGCGAGGAATCGGAATGGGAGGCAAGCGGCGCGCGATCGGCATCACTGGGCTGGAAGCCCCCGCCCAGCGCTTTGCTCAGGCGCACCGAGGTCTGCACCTGCTGCGACTGCAGGCTGGCCAGCTGCTGTTGTGACTGCAGCAGGGTGGACTGTGCGGACAGCACATCCAGGTAGCTGCCGATGCCGGCGCGGTAACGCTGCCCGGCCAGGTCGAACGCTGCACGCGCCGTGTCCACGGCCTGCTGCTGCGACTGCGCCTGCTGCGCCAGCGAGCGCACCGCATTGACCTGGTCGGCCACGTCGCGCAGTGCGTCAAGCACCGCCTGGTTGTAACTGGCCACCGCCAGGTCGTACTGCGCATCGGTGTCGGCCAGGTTGGCGCGCAGCTTGCCGCCTTCGAAGATCGGCAGGCTCAGCGCCGGGCCGATGTAGGCGAAGGTGGAACTGCTCTGCAGCAGATCGCCGACATTCGGCGCAACCACGCCGGCCAGGGCGGTCAGGTTGAGGCTCGGGTAGAACTTCGTCCTGGCGACCTTGATCTGCTTGTTGGCCGCTTCCACGCGCCAGCGTGCGGCGACGATGTCAGGACGACGGCCGAGCAGCTCGCTGGGCAGCACGCCTGGCAGCTGCAGGGCCGTCGGATTCAACGGATGCGGACGCTCGATCGTCAGGCCACGGTCGGGGCCCTTGCCGACCAGGGCAGCCAATGCGGTGCGGGCGGCGTCGATACGTTGCTGCGCGGCCTGCACCTGCTGTTGCGCGGCGGGCACGCGGGCTTCGGCCTGGCGCACCTGCAGATCGCTGTCGATGCCAGCGCGGCGACGCTGCCGGGTCAGTTCCAGCGACTTCTGCGACCGCGTCAGTTCTTCCTCGGCGACATCGTCGAGCTGCCACGCGTAAGCAAGGTCCGCATAGGCCTGGGCGATGCCGGTGGACAGATTCAGGCGTGCGGCCTGGGCCTCCACGGTGGCGGCATGCGCGCCATCCACGGCCGCTTCCCAGGCGGCGCGCTTGCCGCCCCACAGGTCGATGCCGTAGCTGAAGTCGAAAGCGACCTGGCTGCTGCCTGCGTAGTGGCCACCGATCTCGTCGCCGGCCATCGACTCGGGCAGGCGAAGCCCGGTATAGCCGCCGGAAACGGAGAGACTGGGCAGGCGGTCAGCGCGTGCGGTACCGACCTTGGCCTGCGCCTGGCGCAGACGTGCGTCGGCGGCGTCCAGGCTCGGATGACCGGCCAGGCCTTCGGCGATCAGCGCGTCCAGCTGCGCATCGCCCAATGCCTTCCACCAGTCCTGTGCGGGGAAGCCGGTGGCACTGAGATCGGTGTCGGCCAGGGTGCGCTCGCTGTGCAGGCTGTCCACATCGAGCAGGCGGGCCTGCGGTTCGAGGCCGCGGCTGCTGGCACAGGCGGCCAGCGCCAGCGCCAGCGCCGACAGCAGCAGCGCGCGCCCGGACCGGCGGAATGAGGAATGCGGGATCGGGTTCATGGGGTCGTCAGGGAATCGCGGATTCGGGTCAGGAGGGACAACAGCAGCGTGCGCTCGTCGGCGGACAGATCGCGCAGGGCGTAATCCATCACCGCGTCGCCGCGCAGCTTCAAGCGCGCCCACAGTGCGCGGCCTTCATCGGTCAGCACGATCTGCAGCGCACGGCGGTCCTGCGCATGTGCCTCGCGGCGAACGCAGCCCAGGGCTTCGAGCTTGTCCAGCAGGCGGGTGACGGCACTGGGTACCTGGTCGATGGCCTGGGCCAGTTCGTTGGCGGTACAGGGGGCCATGTTCGAGAGCACCTTCAACCCGATGTAGTGGGTGAAGCCGATGCCCAGGTCTTCTTCGGCCATGGACGCGTCAAGCTGGCGGACCAGGCCGTCGCGCACCTGGCGCAGCAGCAGGCCGAAGCTGGGGGGAGTGGTTGCAGGACAGATCATGGGAGTGCATTCTCTTCCAAAAAAAATATTTCTCAATGGAAATATTCGATCTGGCATCGAATGCTGTGTTGCAGCAGCGGGCTGGATCAGTGAAGGCGCCTACCTTAATGGCGCCACGGATGGCCCGGTAGTACCATCAAGCCAATGAA
Organism: Stenotrophomonas maltophilia; assembly: GCF_025642255.1. NCBI lineage: Bacteria > Pseudomonadati > Pseudomonadota > Gammaproteobacteria > Lysobacterales > Lysobacteraceae > Stenotrophomonas > Stenotrophomonas maltophilia. The sequence goes on along the minus strand of NZ_CP106759.1, from coordinate 1,286,634 downwards.
TGACACATTCCAGCCATCGGACAGGATGAACAAGGGGGACATCGCCCCGGCCCGGCAGTTGCTGCGCAACGAGGCGCTGGACTGGTTCGAGCGCAACGATGGCCCGCCGGTCGTCGGCTTCCGCTTCGACAGTCCGCAGGGGCTCGCCCGTGAAGTCGACTGGCACCATCACCAGCGTGCGCAGCTGATCTGCGTCGAACGCGGCCTGCTGACCACCCGCACCTCGCATGGAACGTGGTCGCTGGCGCCCGGTTCGGCCGGCTGGATGCCGCCCTTGGAACCTCACACGGTCGCTCTGGACGGCCCGCTGCGTGGCTGGGGCATGGCGCTGGCCGCGCCGGCCTGCACTGCCCTTCCCGCCGCCCCCTGCGTGCTGGGCCTGTCCAGGCTGGCGCAGGCACTGGCGGACCGGATCTGCAGCTGGTCGCTCGACCAGGTCGCCACGCCCGAGCACCAGCACATCATCGAGGTTCTGCTGGATGAGATCCGCACCGCGCCGCGCCAGCGCATGCACCTGCCGATGCCGCACGATCGGCGCCTGCTGAAGATCGCCTCGCAGCTGCTGGCCGATCCCTCCGACGAGCGCAGCCTGGCCGAATGGGCGCATTGGGCCGGGCTTTCGCCGCGCAGCCTGACCCGCCACTTCCGCGACGAGACCACGCTGAGCTTCGCGCAGTGGCGCCAGCAGGCCCGTCTGTCCGAAGCGCTGCGGCAGCTGACCGATGGCCGCAGCGTGGCCGATATCGCCCATGCGCTGGGCTTCAGCAGCGCCAGCGCCTTCGTCACCGTGTTCCGCCGCCATTTCGGCCTGCCGCCCGGGCGCTACCTGGCGCGGGCCGGGAATGGACTGGAAACCGGCCTGGACCCTGCGCGCGGCTTGGCATCCCCGGCCGCATCCGGATAATCACAGGATTGCGAGCGGCGACCGCCGTCGCCGCCTCCCGACATAGGTAACAACGCCGCATGACCGAACTTGCCCGCCCCGTGTTCCACGGATTCGAACAACTGCCGTTGCGCGAGTACGCCGAACGCGCCTACCTCGACTACTCGATGTACGTGGTCCTGGACCGCGCCCTGCCGTTCGTCGGCGACGGCCTGAAGCCGGTGCAGCGCCGCATCATCTATTCGATGAGCGAGCTGGGGCTGAATGCCGCGTCCAAGCCGAAGAAGTCCGCACGCACCGTCGGTGACGTCATCGGTAAATACCACCCGCACGGCGACAGCGCGTGCTACGAGGCGCTGGTGCTGATGGCCCAGCCGTTCTCCTACCGCTATCCGCTGATCGAGGGCCAGGGCAACTTCGGCTCCAGCGACGACCCGAAGTCGTTCGCGGCGATGCGCTACACCGAATCCAAGCTGACCCCCATCGCCGAGGTGCTGCTGGGCGAGCTGGGCCAGGGCACCACCGACTGGGCGCCCAACTTCGATGGCACGCTGCAGGAGCCGACGTGGATGCCGGCCCGCCTGCCGCACCTGCTGCTTAACGGCACCACGGGCATCGCCGTGGGCATGGCCACCGATGTGCCGCCGCACAACCTCAACGAGATCGTCAGCGCGCTGCTGCACCTGCTGGACGATCCGGATGCCACCGTGCGCGACCTGTGCGAGCACGTGAAAGGCCCGGACTATCCCTCCAGCGCCGAGATCATCACGGCCGCCAACGATCTGCGCACCCTGTACGAGACCGGCAACGGCAGCGTGCGTGCGCGCGCGACGTTCAGCCGTGAAGCCGGCAACATCGTGGTCACCGCACTGCCGTTCCAGGTATCGCCCTCGAAGGTGATCGAGCAGATCGCCGCGCAGATGCGCGCCAAGAAGCTGCCGTGGCTGGAAGACATCCGCGATGAATCCGACCACGCCAATCCGGTGCGGGTGGTGCTGGTGCCGCGCTCGAACCGCGTCGATGCCGAGCAGCTGATGGGCCACCTGTTCGCCACCACCGACCTGGAGCGCAGCTACCGCGTCAACCTCAACGTGATCGGGCTGGACGGCCGTCCGCAGGTGAAGAACCTGAAGATGCTGCTCAGCGAATGGCTGACGTTCCGCAGCAACACCGTCACCCGCCGCCTGCAGCATCGCCTGCAGAAGGTCGAACGCCGCCTGCACCTGCTGGAAGGTCTGCTGGTGGCCTTCCTCAACCTGGACGAGGTGATCCATATCATCCGTACCGAGGACGAACCGAAGGCCGCACTGATCGCGCGCTTCGGCCTGTCCGAAGAACAGGCCGAGTACATCCTGGAGACCAAGCTGAAGCAGCTGGCCCGCCTGGAGGAAATGAAGATCCGCGGCGAGCAGGACGAGCTGGCCAAGGAACGCGAGAAGATCATCGGCATCCTCGACAGCAAGGCCAAGCTGAAGAAGCTGATCCGCGACGAGCTGCAAGCCGATGCGAAGAAGTTCGGCGACGAGCGCCGCTCGCCGCTGGTCCAGCGCCAGGCGGCGCAGGCCATCGACGAGACCGAACTGGTGCCGAGCGAGCCGATGACGGTGGTGCTGTCGCAGAAGGGCTGGATCCGCGCCGCCAAGGGTCATGACGTGGACGCGTCGGCCCTGTCCTATCGCGATGGCGATGCGCTGCAGGGCGCCGTGCGCGCGCGCAGCACCCAGCAGGTCGCATTCCTGGACAGCGAAGGCCGGGCCTATTCAACGGCGGTGCACACCCTGCCTTCTGCGCGGGGCAACGGCGAGCCACTGACCGGCCGTTTCTCGCCGGCGCCCGGCACCAGCTTCGTCACCCTGGCCAGCGCCGAGCCGGACGCACGCTTCGTGCTCGCGTCCAGCCATGGCTACGGCTTCGTCACCCGCTTCGAGAACTTGATCGGCCGCAACAAGGCCGGCAAGGCGATGCTGAACCTGTCCGCCGGCTCGTCGGTGCTGCCACCGGCGGTGGTCGCCAATGTCGAGAGCGACCGCATCGTGGCGGTGACCAGCTCGGGCAACCTGCTGGCGATTCCGGCCAGCGATCTGCCCGAACTGGACAAGGGCAAGGGCAACAAGATCATCGAGATCCCCAAGGCCAAGCTGGCCACGGAACGCGTGGTCGCCATCGTGGCGATCGGGCCGGGGCAGACCCTGCAGGTGCGCGCCGGCCAGCGCACGATGGGCCTGAAGTTCAACGAGCTCGATGCCTACCTCGGCGCGCGGGCGACCCGCGGCCACCTGCTGCCGCGTGGCTGGCAGAAGGTCGAAGGCCTGTCAGTGGAATGACGCAGCGGGGTCGGATCCCTTTCCAACGGAAAGGGCTCTGACCCCAGCTCTGCCCGCCGGGCATGGCCCGGCGCTACCGAAACGCAGCACCAGACACGAAAAAGCCGGGGCATTCCCCGGCTTTTTCGTTGTCGGCTGGCGGGCGGTGGAGCGGCTGGCGGGCGAAGGCTGGCGAGCGATGCTCCGGTGCTGGCGGGCGACGGTACCGGTTCAGTGCGCCGGGGCGCCGCTGCCGTCGATCTTGCTCAGCTGGTACAGCTCCAGGCCGATGCGCTTGATCAGGCCCAGCTGCTGCTCCAGCCACCAGGCGTGGTCCTCTTCGGTGTCCTTCAGCTGCGCCAGCAGGATGTCGCGGCTCACGTAGTCGCCCTTCTCTTCGCACAGCTTCATGCCGGCGGCGAGGTTGTTGCGCACGGCGTACTCGGTGTCCAGATCCTTCTGCAGCATCTCCTCCACCGTCGTACCCGGCTCGGTCAGGTGCGGGCGCATGTCAGGATCACCGCCAAGGAACAGGATGCGGCGCAGCAGCGCGTCGGCATGCTGGGTCTCTTCCTCCATCTCGTGGTTCAGGCGCTCATACAGCGCGAACAGGCCCTGGTCCTCGTAACGGCGGGAGTGGATGAAGTACTGGTCACGCGCGGCAAGCTCGCCGCGCAGCAGTTCCTTCAGGCAGGCGATGACGTCCGGGTTGCCTTTCATGGGGGGCTCCTGTGAATCGATGCGGCATAGGGTGCCCCATTTCGGGATACGGTGATCTAATCGGAATCAGTCGCAGTTGCGCCTGCGGCTACAATCGGCCCCGGCGTTCGGAAAGGACCTGCAATGCGACGTACATGGCGTTGGCTGCTCGGCGTGCTGATCGCCACCCTGCTGGTGGTGGCCCTGGCAGCGTGGCTGCTGCTGCGCGGCAGCCTGGCCGATCTGGAAGGTGAACATGCCCTGCCCGGCCTAAGCGCAGCAGTCACTGTCGAGCGCGACGCGCTGGGCGTGGTCACCATCACCGCGGGCAGCCAGGCCGACGCCATGCGTGCGCTCGGCCGTGTCCACGCGCAGGAGCGCTACTTCGAGATGGACCTGATGCGGCGCAGCGCAGCCGGCGAACTGGCTGCGCTGTTCGGCCCGAAGGCCATCGAGGTGGACAAGCGCATGCGGGTTCATCGCCTGCGCGCGCGGACCGAAGCCCATCTGGAGGCCGCCCTTGGCAGCAACGCCGCGGCGGTAAACGCGTATGTCGAAGGGGTCAACCAGGGCCTGGCCGATCTCTCCGTGCGCCCATGGGCCTACCTGCTGCTGCGGCAGGCGCCGCAGCCATGGACCGCCAGCGACAGCGTGCTGGCCGGGCTGGCCATGTATGCCGACCTGCAGGATCCGGGCAACCGGACTGAACTGGCGCTCAGCCGCATCCAGGCGGTGGTGCCACCGGCGCTGCATGCGCTGATCGCGCACCAGGGCAGCGAATGGGATGCGCCCCTGTTCGGCGAGCCGCGCGGCAATGCCCTGCTGCCCGATGCAGGGCAACTGGATCTGCGCACGCTGGCCGCCTCGGCCGCCCCCGTGCCGGTGGAAACCGGCGCAGTGGGCAGCAACAACTTCGCCGTGGCCGGCGCCCTCACTGCCGATGGCCGTGCGATCGTTGCCGACGACATGCACCTGGGCCTGCGTGCACCCGGTCTCTGGTTCCGCGTGCGCCTGCGCTATCCCGATCCGCAGGCGGCCGATGGCCAGGTCGACATCAGTGGCTTCTCGCTGCCCGGTCTACCGGCCGTCATCGTCGGCAGCAACGGGCACATCGCCTGGGGATTCACCAACAGCTACATCGACACCGCGGATTTCCGCAACGAACCGGCCACTGCCCCGGTGACGGTGCACGAAGAGCGCATCGCCGTGGCCGGCCAGGATGACGTGGTGTTCCCGGTGCGCGAGACCGCCTGGGGGCCGATCCTGCACACCCACGCCGATGGCAGCGGCGACGCACTGCGCTGGGTCGCACATCTGCCCGGCGCGGTGCGCCTGGATTTCGCCGACATGGCCCGCGCGGGCGACCTGGACCAGGCCCTGCGCGTGGCCGACCGCGCCGGCATTCCTGCACAGAACCTGGTGATCGGCGACCGCAGCGGGCGCATCGCCTGGCGTCTGATCGGCGCCCGTCCGGACCGTGGCCCCGGATGTGCGGCGGCCGGTTACGCGCCAGCCCGCAATGACGCCTGCGCACCCTGGTCGCTGCGCAGCGACGCTGCCCCCGCATTGATCGATCCCGCCGACCACCGTCTGTGGACGGCCAACGGCCGCGTGCTGGACGGCGCAGCCCTGGCAGTGGCCGGCAATGGCGGCTACGACCTTGGCGCCCGCGCGCGGCAGATCCGCGACCTGCTGGCGGTCCAGGACCGTTTCGATGAGCACGACCTGCTGGCGATCCAGCTCGATGACCGCGCGGTAATGCTGCAACGCTGGTGGGCGCTGCTGCAGCAGATCACCGCACACAGCAGCGACCCTGCACTGCAGCGCCTGCATGAAGCCAATGCGCACTGGGAAGGACGGGCATCGGTGGACTCGGTGAGCTATCGCATCACCCGCGGCTTCCGTGGCAAGGTGCTCGATGCGGTCGAAGGCGCGCTGCTCGCGCCTGCCCGCGCACAGCTGGGCGCCGACTACCTGCCGCCGCGGCTGCCCGAGCTGGAAGGCGTGGTCTGGCCGATGCTGGAACAGCGCCCGGCACATCTGCTGCCACCCGGTATCGACAGCTGGGATGCGTTGCTGGCGAAGGCCGCACGTGAGCTGGAAGCAGATCTTGCCGGCCAGGGACCGCTGGCCCAGCGCCGCTGGGGAGAGCGCAACACCGCGTCGATCTGCCACCCGGTCAGTCGCGCCCTGCCCGCCTTCGCACGCCGCGCGTTGTGCATGCCGGCCGAGCCGTTGCCCGGCGACCGCGACATGCCACGGGTGCAGGCCCCGGATTTCGGTGCTTCGCAGCGGATGGTTGTCTCCCCCGGTCACGAAGCCGACGGCATCGTGCACATGCCCGGTGGCCAGAGTGGCCACCCGCTGTCCCCCTACTGGGGCGCGGGCCACGAAGACTGGGTGCATGGCCGCCCCTCGCCGTTCCTGCCGGGCAAGGCCCAGCACGTGATGACGCTGGTGCCGGCGAGATAGAGGGGTAGCGCCGGGCCATGCCCGGCGAGCGCGCAGCGCGGACGGACAGCAAAGCCGCCGGGCATGGCCCGGCGCTACCGGCTCAGGTGCGGCGGCGCTCGATCAGGTTCAACAACGGCCCGGTCATCGCAGTGGTCACCAGTGCCATGACCACCAGCACCGCGAACAGGCGATCCCCGAGCAGGCCCAGCTCATAGCCCAGGTTGAGCACGATCAGTTCCATCAGGCCGCGCGTGTTCATCAGCGCTCCCAGCCGCCATGCCTCGCGGGCCGGCAGGCCGGTGCTGCGGGCGGCACTGAATGTGCCCAGCAGCTTGCCGGCCGTGGCCACCGCGATCACCACCAGGCACAGCACGATGTCGCCGGCGTGCAGTGCGTCGGCGCGCATGCGCAGGCCGGTCATGGCGAAGAACAGGGGCAGCAGCAGGGTCACCGCGAACGGCTCGACGCGGGCCATCAGCAGTGCGCGCAGCGGCGCATTGGATGACACCGCCACGCCCGCAGCGAATGCACCGAACAACGCATGGATGCCCAGCATCTCGGTCACCAACGCACTGGCCAGCGACAACAGCAGGATGCCCAGCAACCACCGTCCTTCGCGTCCTGCCACGACCTGCTGGCGGGCAAACCACGGTCTCACCAGGCCAAGCATCAGCACCACGAAGGCCACCACGCCCAGCAGGTTGAGGCTTGCCGGCAGCCAGCCACCAGCCTGTGCAGCCGCCACGATCAGCGCCAGCAGGCACCAGGCCGTGGCGTCGCCGAGTGCCGCGCAGGCAATGGCGGTCTGTCCCAGCGGCGTATGGGTGATGCCGCGATCGGCGAGGATCCGCAGCAGCACCGGGAATGCCGTGATGCTCATCGATATCCCGACGAACAGCGCGAAGGACGTGAAGCCCACGCCCTGCGGACCGTGCTGCGGGTACAGCCAGATCGCCAGGGCCACGCCCAGCATGAATGGCACGGCGATACCGGCATGGCTGACGGTGAACGCGAACCGCCGTCGTCCGCGCAGTGCGGCCAGGTCGAGTTCGGCACCGGCCACCAGCAGAAACATCAGCACACCCAGCTGGCTGAGCAGGCCCAACGGCGCCAGCGACGCCGCCGGGAACAGCGCGCCATGCAACTGCGGCAACAGGCTGCCCAGCACCAACGGGCCCATCATCAGGCCTGCCGCCATTTCGCCGATCACCGCCGGCTGGCCGAAGCGCTTGAGCAGCGCTCCCGCGCCCTTGGCCACCAGCAGCAGGACCAGCAGCTGCAGCAGGAACAGGCCCAGCGGCGATGACAGATGCCGGGCCCAGCTGCCTTCGTCGGCAACCGTGGCGCGTGCGACCGCTTCAGGCGCCGCCGGCCCGGCATACCGCGCCAGCAGCAGGCCGGCCAGCAACGGCAGCCCGGCCCAGGCCACGTAGCGCCACCCCCACTTCATCGGCGGCGCCCGGCCCTCGCTCTGTACGTCCATGAACATTCCCCAATGTGCAGGGGGGCGATGATACGTCCTTGCCTGCGCCGACGCTGCGCGCCCGCCGGTCGTGGCCTGGCGCTGCCGGTCACGCCAGGGCCTGCTCGTGTACCCCGGCAATCGCCCGGCCGGACGGATCGGCCGCTGCGGCGAAACTCGCGTCCCAGGCAATCGCGGCCGGCGAGGAACAGGCGATCGATTTTCCACCCGGGACCGTTTCGGCCGCGGCCCTGCTCGGGAAGAACTGTTCGAACAGGTGGCGATAGTAGTACGCCTCCTTGGTCTGCGGCGGGTTGTGAGGGAAGCGCTTGTCGGCGGCGGCCAGTACCCGGTCGCTGACCTGCGCCTCGGCGTGCGCCTTCAATCCGTCGATCCAGCCATAGCCGACGCCATCGCTGAACTGCTCCTTCTGGCGCCACAGGATGCTGTCCGGCAGATAGCCATCGAACGCTTCACGCAACACCGCCTTCTCGATACGGCGACCGCCGAAGCCGCTGCCGACCATCTTGTGCGCGGCGTCGATGCGCATCGCCACATCGAGGAAGTCGCGGTCCAGGAACGGCACGCGGGGCTCCACGCCCCAGGCCATCATTGACTTGTTGGCACGCAGGCAATCGTAGTTGTGCAGGGCATCGAGCTTGCGCACCAGCTCCTGGTGGAATTCGCGCGCGTCCGGTGCCTTGTGGAAGTACAGGTAGCCGCCGAAGATCTCGTCGCTGCCTTCGCCGGACAACACCATCTTCACCCCCATCGCCTTGATCCGCCGTGCCAGCAGGAACATCGGCGTGGACGCGCGGATGGTGGTGACATCGTAGGTTTCGATATGGCGGATCACCTCGGGGAGCACGTCGAGGCCTTCCTCGAAGGTGTACTCGAAGCCGTGGTGCACGGTGCCCAGCGCTTCGGCGGCGACGGCGGCGGCGGCCAGATCGGGCGATCCCTTCAGCCCGATCGCGAACGAATGCAGGCGCGGCCACCAGGCTTCGCTCTGGCCGCCATCTTCGATGCGGCGGCGGGCATAGCGGGCGGCGACGGCGGCCACCAGCGACGAATCCAGTCCACCGGACAGCAGCACGCCGTACGGCACGTCGCTCATCAGCTGGCGTTCCACTGCATGTTCAAAGGCCTGTCGCAGCTCGGCCAGATCGGCCTGGCGCCCTTCAACGTCCGCATACTCGCGCCAGGGCTGCTGGTAGTAGCGCACCAGTTCGCCACTGGCACTGTCGTAGTAATGACCCGGCGGGAACTGGGCAACGTCGGCACAGGTATCCACCAACGCTTTCATCTCCGAGGCCACACGCAGGCGCCCCTGCGCGTCGTGCCCCCAGTACAGCGGCACCACGCCGACCGGATCGCGCGCCACCAGTACGCGACCTGCATCGCGGTCCCACAGCGCGAAGGCGAAGATGCCGTTGAGCTGCTCCAGCCAGCGGGACGGCGAGCCTCCCTGCCGGTACAGCGCGTTGATCACCTCGCAGTCCGAGCCGGTCTGGAAGTCGTAGGGGTGGGCCAGCGCGGCCTTGAGCAGCTGATGGTTGTAGATTTCGCCGTTGACCGCCAGCGCCAGCTGACCGTCCGCCGACAACAGCGGCTGCGAGCCACCCGCCGGATCGACGATGGCCAGCCGCTCGTGCACCAGCAGTGCACCTTCATCAAGGTAGACGCCGCTCCAGTCCGGGCCACGATGACGCTGCCGCTGCGACAGCTCCAACGCATGCCGGCGCAGGGCGGGAAGATCATCACCGGCCTGCAGGCCGAAGATTGCGAAGATCGAACACATGGGGGAACTCCTGTTGTCGGTTCTACGAGGGGAAAGGTGTTCGACCGGCCATCCAGGCCCGGGTAGCGCTGCGCCCGGGCACAAAAAAACCCGCATCGGCCGATGCGGGTTTTCTGGTGTCCGGGCGTGTGTTGCTGTCTATCTACCCAGGGCGCAGTCCCGCATCGGCCGCGCACGATTATTCGCGCGCAGATTATTGCGGTTGTTGTTGACGGCGGTGGCCAGGCGGATCGACATGACCCGACCCTAACCCGGTTTCCGGGGCCGCGCAACAGTTGCGTTGGCAACCAGGTGCGTCGTACGCCGGGCATGGCCCGGCGCTACCGTCGGCCAAGGGCGGCGCCGGGCCATGCCCGGCGTCGTGCCTCACACCAGCAGGCGCTCGACCAGCCGCAGGTACAGGCCCGGCAGGGCCTCAAGCTCGTCCACGCGGACGTTCTCATCGACCTGGTGAATGCTGGCGTTGACCGGTCCCACTTCGATGCACTGCGCGCCCAAGGGCGCGATGAAGCGGGCGTCGGACGTTCCGCCACCGGTACTTTCTTCCGGCGCACCGCCGATGTGGTCGGCCAGCACAGCGCGCGCGGCGGCACGCAGCGTGCCTTCGGGCGTGTAGAAAGGCTCGCCGCTGCGGTGCCACTTCAGCGTGTACTGCAGGCCGTGGCGGTCCAGCACCGCGGTGATCTCCGCTTCCAGCTTCGGCGCATCCCAATGCGGGTTGTAGCGGACGTTGAAATCCACTTCCAGCTCGCCCGGAATCACGTTGTTGGCACCGGTGCCGGCATGGATGTTGGAGATCTGCAGGCTGGTCGGCGGAAAGCTCTCGTAACCCTCGTCCCAGCGCCGCGCACTCAGTTCGGCCAACGCCGGCGCCGCCTGGTGGATCGGGTTGCGCGCCTTCTCCGGGTAGGCCACATGGCCCTGCACGCCCTGCACGCGCAACTTCGCCGACAGGCTGCCGCGGCGGCCGACGCGGAGCAGATCGCCCAGCGTTGCGGTCGACGAGGGTTCGCCGGTGATGCACCAGTCGATGCGCTGGCCGCGCTCTGCGAACAGGCGCGCGACATGGCGCACGCCGTCGATCGCATCGCCCTCCTCGTCACTGGTCAGCAGCACCGCCAGCGTTCCCGCGTGATACGGGTGGGCTGCGGCGAACTGCTCGGCCGCGATCACGAACGCGGCTACGCTGCCCTTCATGTCGGCCGCGCCACGGCCGTACAGCACGCCATCGCGGATCTGCGGGACGAACGGATCGCTCTGCCAGGCCTCGCGCGGTCCCGGTGGCACCACGTCGGTGTGGCCCAGCAGGACCAGCACCGGCGCACCGCTGCCATGGGTCGCCCACAGGTTGTCGACGTCGCCCAGGCGCAGGTGCTCGCAGTCGAACCCCGCACGCTGCAGCCGCTCCGCAAGCAGCGCCTGGCAGCCGGCATCGTCCGGCGTGACCGATGGCCGTGCGATCAGCTCGCTGGCCAGGTCCAGCACCGCGCTCACGCGCCACCCACGCCGAAGCGCGCCTTGAACCCGTTGTCGCTGAATCCCTGGCTGACCTTGCCGTCGGACGTCACCACCAGCGGGCGCTTGATCAGCTGCGGGTACTCGCGCAGCAGCAGCTTCCACTCGGCATCGGAGGCGGCCGCCTTGCGGTTGTCCGGCAGCTGCCGCCAGGTGGTCGATGACCGGTTGACCATCGCGGACAGGCCGCCCAGCTGCGCGGCCCACTCGACCAGCGTTTCCGGGCCGGGCTTGGTCTCGCGGTAGTCGACGAAGGTGTATGGCACGCCGAAGCGGTCCAGCCACTTGGTCGCCTTCTTGCAGGTATCGCAGTTCTTCAATCCGTAGACAGTGGTGCTCATGGCCATCGGCAATGCTGGAAAACAGAGGGTCAGAATCTCACAACAGACGCTCGGACACGACCCGGAACGGCACGCGTGGCAGGTGGAAGGCCAGCCCGTCGGGCAGCGCAACGCCCATCGCCTGCAGGCGTGGGCACTGCAGCGTACCCTGCAGGTGCAGCGGCCGCAGATGGGTCAGCTCCACCGGCAGGTCGATGCGGGTGCTGGCCCAGTGCCCGTCACAGGTACGGGCGATGGCCTCGTCCTGGCAGGTCAGGAAACGCAGCAGGGCGTGATGGCCGCCAAAGGCCGCCGACCACGTGGCATCGTCCCAGCCTGCGGCAACCTGCCACTGCAGTCGAAGCGCCGGCGCGCTGCCGTGCCCACCTTCGATCAGGGTATGGCCGCCGCCATTGGCCTCAAGCACATGTGCGAAGCGCACGGAGAGATGAGGTTGCATGGCATCGCTGAAGGCACGCGCACCGGCGACGAAGGCCAGCTGATCCATCACGTTGCGGTCGAACAGCACGACCGGGGTGCCGTCCGGATCGTCGTCGCGGCGCAGGTACCAGCGCCAGTTGCTCTGCTGCGGCGATGGCATCAGCGCCCGCAGAGGGCCGGCCAGGGCCGGCCCGAAGTGGCCGTGGCGATAGCTGAGGATGGTGTAAGGCGTACGACCGGCATGGACCACGTAGTGATGGCCAGGCGGCGGTGACGGCGCATGACGCACATCGACCCACCAGCTCGCGTAGACCACGTCGCGCACATCGCTGGCCAGCGCCGGCATCGGCCAGCGCCGCGACAGCGCGCGGCGCAGCCGGGTCCAGCGCGGTGCGTGCAGCAGGCGCGGCAGCATCCGCGCGAACACGTTGTCGAACGGATGCCGGTAGATCGCGGACTGCGCCAGGTCGTCCGGCGCAGCCATCGTCAGTCCGCCAGGCCGCGCAGAAGATCGTTGACGCTGGTCTTGCTGCGGGTGCGGGCATCGACCTGCTTGACGATCACCGCGCAGTACAGCGAGTGCGTGCCGTCCTTGCTCGGCAGCGAGCCCGACACCACCACGCTGTACGGCGGGATGTAGCCGTAGGTGATCTCGCCGGTGGCGCGGTTGTAGATGCGGGTGCTCTGGCTGAGGAACACGCCCATGCCGATCACGCTGTGGTGGCCGACCACTACGCCCTCCACCACTTCCGAACGCGCGCCGATGAAGCAATGGTCTTCGATGATGGTCGGGCTGGCCTGCAGCGGTTCGAGCACGCCGCCGATGCCGGCGCCACCGGACAGGTGGCAATGCTGGCCGATCTGCGCACAGGAACCGACGGTGGCCCAGGTATCGACCATCGTGCCCTCGCCGACATGGGCGCCGATGTTGGTGAAGCTCGGCATCAGCACCACATCCTTGCCGAAGTAGGTACCCCGGCGCGCGATCGCGCCCGGCACCACGCGTACCCCGGCACGACGGAACTTCGCTTCGTCGTACCCGGCAAAGCGCGATTCGACCTTGTCCCAGAACGGGGCCGGACGGGCGTCGACCACTGCCATGTCATTGACACGGAAGTACAGCAGCACCGCCTTCTTCAGCCATTCGTTGACCTTCCAGCCCCCCTGCCCGTCCGGCTCGGCGACACGGAACTCGCCGCTTTCCAGGCCGTCGATCACGCGGTTGACCAGCACCCGGGTCGAGCCCTCCAGTTCATGCAGGGTCAGCGTCGCGCGGCGCTCGAAGGCGCTTTCGATACCGAACTTCAGTTCTTCCACGCCCGGCGCGGCCGGCCTGCGCAGCGACTTGCGGGCGATGGTCTCGGCGCGCGCGGCTTCCGCGCTCTTGGCCGGGGCCTTCTTCGGCGCCGGCTTCTTCGCGGAAGCCACCTTCTTCACCGGGGCAACGGTCTTCTTTGCGGCCGTCGCGGCAGTGGTCTTTCGGGCCGCTGCGCTCTTGGCGGTCGCGGCGGTCTTCTTTGCAGGCTTGGTGGCCATCAGGTGGGGTCTCCGGCGTTTCGATCAGGGTCCAGGCAGGCCAGCATCGCGTCATGCAGCTGCTGCCGGGCGGGTTCGGTCAGGGGGAGGTCGTGTTCGTCACTGATCACGAAGGTGTCTTCGGCGCGTTCGCCGAACGTGGCAATGCGCGCGTCATGCACGCGCAGGCCCTGGTTGCGCAGCACGAACGCCACGTCGGCCAGCAGGCCGGGGCGGTCGGGTGCGACCAGGGCGAATCGGGTTGCGCCAGGCTCATCGCGGAACTCGATGCGCGGCACGAAGCGGAAGTGACGCAGCTGCCGCGGCACCACCCGCCGCGACGGGCGCAGACGGCCCAGGTCACCGGCCAGCGCCTCGCGCAGCGCAGCTTCCAGGTTGGCGCTGCTGCCATCGGCGAAGGTATCGGCGGGGCTGACCTCAAAGGTATCGAAGATGGTGCCCGCGGGGCCGTCCAGTACCCGTGCGCGATGGATGCCGTAGCCCTTGCGGTCCAGCGTCATCACGATGGCAGCAAACAGGCCGTCGCGATCCGGCGAATGCACGAACACTTCCAGCGCGGGGTCGTCGACGCTGATGCGGCGCACCTTCACCAGCGCCTGGCCCTGCTTCACCGGCACCAGCGCAGCGGCCTGCCAGGCCAGCTGCTCCGGACGCAGGCGGATGAAGCCTTCATCAGGCATGACGGCGAACTGGCGGTCGATCGTGGCGTCGTCATAGCCCTGTTCGCGTACCAGCGCGCGCACGCTGTCACGCGCCTCGGCAACGCGCTCGGCGGCCGGCGCCGGATGCTCCAGACCCTCGCGCAGTGCGCGCCGCGTGGCGAAGTACAGATCGGCCAGCAGCCGGTCCTTCCAGGCGTTCCACAGCTTGGGGCTGGTGCCGGCGATGTCGGCACAGGTCAGCAGGTACAGGTAGTCGAGGCGGTCGCGGCTGCCGACCAGGGTTGCGAAACGATGGATCACGGCCGGATCGGCGATGTCCTGCTTCTGCGCTGTCACCGACATGCGCAGGTGCTGTTCGACCAGCCACGCCACCAGTTCGGTATCCGAGGCACTGAGCGCATGCGCCTGGCAGAACGCGCGCGCATCCACCGCTCCCAGCTCGGAATGATCGCCGCCGCGGCCCTTGGCAATGTCATGGAACAGCCCGGCCAGCAGCAGCAGCTCCGGCTTGCGCAGCCGCGGCCACACTTCATGCGCGATCGAGAAGCGCTCGTCGGCACGGCTGCTGGCGAACTGGCCGATATTGCGCAGAACCATCAGCGTGTGCTGATCGACGGTGTAGACGTGGAACAGGTCGAACTGCATGCGCCCGCTGACCTGGGCGAACGCGGGAATCCACTGGCCCAGCACACCCAGCCGGGCCATCCGCGAGAGCGTGTCGACCGGGCGCTGGCCACGCAGCAGCGCCATGAACTGCTCACGCGCATCGGCATCGGCCTGGTCATAGGCGGGCAGCAGCGGCAGCGACTCGGCCAGTGCGCGCGCGGTCAGCGAATGCAGGCCACGCACCTGCGGGTTGTTGGCCCAGCCGGCGAACAGGGCGAACACCTGGCCGATGTCGCCGCGCGGCCACGCCGCCTCGTTCGCCGCCAGATAGCCGCGGCGCAGCGAGAAACCCACGGTCAGCGGTTCCGGCAGCGCTTCGCCGTCGAACTGCTCCTCGAAGCGTTGCAGCAGGCGGTCGCTGATCCGGCGCACCACCGAAGCGGCGCGATAGAACCCCTGCATCATCTTCTCGACGCCCAGGTTCTCGGCGTCGTCCTCAAAACCCAGCCGCGCGGCCAGTGTCTTCTGGTAATCGAAGCGGAGGCGCTCCTCCGGCCGCCGTGCCACCAGGTGCAGGCCGAAGCGCAGGCGCGCCAGCACCGCGCGCTCGCGCTGAAGCGCTGCGGCTTCGTCGGCACCCAGATGGCCCAGCCCGACCAGCGCCTCAAGGTCGCGAACGCCGAACGCGCGCAGCGCCATCCACCCCAGCGTATTGAGATCACGCAGCCCGCCGGGGCCATCCTTCAGATCGGGCTCGAGGTTGTCGGCGGTATCGCCGAAACGCTGGTGGCGGTTGCGCAGTTCCTCCAGCTTGGCCAGGAAGAAGGTGCGCGCCGGCCACAGTCCGCTGTCGTCGTCGGTTGCTTCGCGCAGCGCCCGGCGCGCCGCATCGTCGGCCAGGATCGGGCGCGCTTCGATCAGCGCGGTCAGCACGGTCTGGTCGGCGGCCGCCTCGCGGCACTGCGCCGCCGAGCGCACGGCATGGCTGACCGCCAATCCGCAATCCCACAGCAGGGCGAACAACCGCGCCAGGCCCGCTTCGTGGGCGAGCTGCGCTGGCGGCGCGCCGAACACCAGCAGATCGATGTCAGACCGTGGGAACAGCTCCCCACGGCCGTAGCCGCCCACTGCGAACAGGGACAGCCCGCTGTCGGACGGCAGGCAGCGCTGCCACGCCAGCCGGATCAGGTGATCGGCCGCGCGCGCGCGCAGTGCCAGCAGGCGCTCGATGTTGTCGCCCTGGTCGAAACGGCGGTAAAGCCGCGCATCGGCCTGCTGCAAGGCCTGCCGTGCAGCGGAAGCCCAGTCCGGGTCGTTGAGCGACGCGGCCGGCGTGTCCAGCAGCGAACTCGCCGGCAGCATCCTCAGGAGACCTGCGATTCGCCCGGCGACAGGGTCAGCACGTCAACGCCGGTCTCGGTGACCGCGATCATGTGCTCCCACTGCGCCGACAGCTTGCGGTCCTTGGTCACCACGGTCCAGCCATCCGGCAGCACCTTGTTGTAGCGGGTGCCCTCGTTGATCATCGGCTCGATGGTGAAGGTCATGCCCGGCTGCAGCACCAGGCCCTGGCCCGGGCGACCGTAATGCACCACCTGCGGCTCGTCGTGATAGACCTTGCCGATGCCGTGGCCGCAGTACTCGCGCACCACGCTGAAGCGCTCGCCTTCGGCATAGCTCTGGATCGCGTGGCCGATGTCGCCCAGGGTCGCCCCCGGACGTACCGCGCGGATGCCGCGCCACATCGCTTCGTAGGTGGTCTCCACCAGGCGGCGCGCCATCACCGACGGTGTGCCGACGAAGTACATGCGACTGGTATCGCCGTGCCAGCCATCCTTGATGACGGTCACGTCGATGTTGACGATGTCGCCGTCCTTGAGCACCTTGCCTTCGCTCGGGATGCCGTGGCAGATGACATTGTTGACCGAGGTGCACACGGTCTTGGGGAAGCCGCGGTAGCCGACGTTGGCCGGAATGGCGCCCTGCACGTTGACGATATGGTCATGGCAGATGCGGTCCAGTTCCTCGGTGGTGACACCGGGCTTGACGTGGGGGGTGACGATGTCCAGCACTTCGCTGGCCAGGCGGCCGGCGATGCGCATCATCTCGATTTCCTGCGGGGTTTTCAGATTCACGCTCATGGCGCCCATTATCGCCGATCCGGCCGCAATCTGAACGAACGCCACCCAACTGGACGTTCCCGGCCATGCACAGTTCCGGCAAGGCGAGCGAAAGCGTGATCGCGCCCACATTCCGCAGCCCCTGTTTATCACGGATTACAGACACTTGGCGGTCCTAAGCTGGCGCCAGCGTCGCCGAAGCGGCCCCGAACGTGCCGCCTTCGCCTTGTTCAACGGACCTTCGGGTCAAGGAGGTTGTCCATGCGAATCCCACTGCGCTCCTCCCTTGCCGGGGCCATGATCGCGCTGCTGCTGGCCGGCCCGGCGCTGGCGGCCGATACCACCACCTTCAACGTCACCCTCGTGGTCACCAAGGCCTGCACGATCACGGCCGCGGCCGCCACCAACGTCGACTTCGGTACCGCCGCATCGACCACCGCGATACCTACCCTGGGCCAGGGCACGGTGACCGCCCAGTGCTCTGCGCTGACCCCGTATACGATCGCGCTGAACGCGGGTGCGAACGCCGGTACGGCCGGCGACGTCACCACCCGGCGCATGAAGAACACCGACGCGGCGGTGACCGCCAACAACTACGTCGGTTACCAGCTGTACCGCGACGCGGCACACAGCCTGGTCTGGGGGTCGACGACCGGCACCAATACCCAGGCCGGCATCGGCACGGGCCTGGCGGTCCCCTACATCGTCTACGGCCAGATCCTGAACCTGAGCACCAACAACGCGGCCGCCGGCAACTACCTGGACACGATCACCGCCACGATCACTTATTGATGGAGCACGCCTCCATGTCCCGACCCCGCCTGTGGCGCGCCGCCGGCGTGGCGTTGCTCGCCTGCCTGCTGGCCAGCGCCATGGCCACCTCCGCCGCCACCAGTCTGCAGGTCGCGCCCACCACCCTGCAGCTGGAGCCCCGCCAGCGTGCCGCCGAGCTGTGGCTGACCAACAGCGGGACCGCGCCGGTGAAGCTGCAGGTGCGGGTGTTCCGCTGGGTCCAGCAGGATGGCAATGAGCAGCTGCTGCCTGCCGATGGGCTACTGGCAACTCCACCGATGCAGGAACTGGCCGCAGGCCAGCAGCAGCTGGTGCGGGTGATGCGCACGGACAGCGAGGCACCGGCCTCCCAGCAGCATTACCGCCTGATCGTCGACGAAGTGCCGGACCTGGCCACCCGCGCCAGCGGCATGCAGTTCGTGCTGCGCTATTCGATCCCGGTGTTCATCCAGCCGGCTGGGGGCACGCCGGCGCCGCGCCTGCAGGCACGCCTGCTGCGGCTGGACGATGGTCGCAGTGGCGTCGAGATCGGCAATTCCGGCGACAGCTACGCGCAGATCGCCGACCTGGCGCTGGGCAGTGTCGAACGCCCGCGTATCGTCCACCCCGGCCTGCTGGGCTATGTGCTGCCCGGCCAGGTGATGCGCTGGCCCGTGGAGCGCACGGCGGTCGACCGGGACAACGACCAGATCACGGCCAAGATCAATGGCGAGTCGACGCAGACACCGCTATCGCCGCCACCGGCTCGCTGAGGCGGTGGTGGGCACGGTGCTCGCTGCCGCGTGGGTTCCCGCGGCTCCGGCCGCCGACGTGTCCGGCATCTCCGGCGTCTCCGCCGATGCCCTGCTGCCTCCCCCGACACCGCTGACGGCCAGCCAGACGCTGTACCTGGACGTCTCACTGAACAGCACGCCGCGCGGCCTGCTGCCCTTCACTGAAGCACGTGGCCGCCTGCAGGCCAGTCCGGAGGTGCTGCGCCAGCTCGGCTTCAGCGCCACCGGCGATGCACCGGTGTTTCTGGATCAGATCAGCGGCGTGGTCGCGCGCTACGACGCCCAGCTGCAGACACTGGCGCTGGATGTGCCGCTGGACCAGCTGACCCTGCCCACCACCCTGCTCGGCCGCCCGCAGGTGCGTGCGCCGGCTGGCAGCGCCTCGCCGGGCCTGCTGCTCAACTACGACGTGTACGGCAGCCGCATCGAAACACTCGGCAACCTTACCCTGAGCTCGGAACTGCGCCTGTTCGGCATCGGCAGCGGCACCTTCGAGAACACGGCGGTCACCCGTCGCTACCAGCAGCCGGACGACCGTCACTGGCGCAGCGAAAGCGTGCGCCTGGATACGCACTGGACACTGGATTTTCCCGAGTCGGCGACCACGCTGGAGATCGGTGATTTCTACAGCGGCTTTGTCGACTGGACCCGGCCGGTGCGCCTGGGCGGCGTGCAGGTCGGACGCAACTACGGGCTGCAGCCCTACCGCGTGCTGACACCGACGCCCGGCTTCCTGGGCGAGGCGGTGGTGCCGTCAACGGTGGAGCTGTACGTCGACGGGTTGCGCCAGTACAGCGGCCAGGTGCCGGTCGGACCGTTCCAGCTGGCGGCACAGCCGGGCATCAGCGGCACCGGCACCGCGCAGGTTGTGGTGACCGATGCCTTCGGCCGCATGCAGACGCTGGATTTCAGCTTCTATGGCACCCAGCAGCTGCTGGCCAAGGGCCTGTCCGACTGGTCGGTCGGTGCCGGACAACTGCGCGAAGCGTTCGGCGAACGCTCCTTCGAGTACGACAGCCGCACGGTGGCCAGTGCCAGCTGGCGTGGTGGCATCAGCGACACCTTCACCGGCGAAGCGCACGCCGAAGGCGGTGGCGGCCTGCTGCAGGCCGGCGTCGGTGGCTGGTGGCTGGCGGGCGAGGCCGGCGTGTTCAATGCCGCCTATGCGCACAGCCGCCTGCAGGGCCTGCAGGGCGGCCAATGGGCATTGGGCTACAGCTGGAACAACCGCCGCTTCAATTTCAATGTGCGCAGCGTACGCACCCACGGCGACTACCGTGATCTCGGCGCGCTGCAGGACAATCTGCCCCCGCGCATCAGCGAACAGGCCACTGCCGGTCTCGATCTGCTGGGGCTGGGAACGCTGAGCGCAAGCTACCTGCGGCTGCGCTACCCCGATGGCGACGACAACCGCTATGCCAGCCTGTTCTGGTCGCGTACCTGGAGCCAGCGCTGGTCGGCCTACCTGTCGGTCAACCAGAACCTGGACAGCAGTGACGACCGCAACATCTACCTGTCAGTGAGCGCCAGCCTCGGCAACAACCGCCAGGCCAGCCTCTCCAGCCAGCGCAACGGCGACAGCCAGGCCTGGGTGGCCGATATCACCCAGCCGGTCCCCGGCGATGGCAGTGCCGGCGGCATCGGCTGGCGCGCGCAGGTGCGCGGGGGCGACGAGGGCACAGGCGGCCTGGCCGAGGTCGGCATCCTCAACGACGTGGGGCGTTACGCGCTCGGCGCATCGCGCCAGGCCGGCATTGACTACGCCTATGCCAGCGCCAGCGGCAGCCTGGTGTGGATGGACGGGCACACCTTTGCCACCCGCGAGGTCTCCGATGCCTTCGCGGTGGTCAGCACCAGCGGCGTCGCCGGTGTCCCGGTACGGCTGGAAAACCGCCTGATCGGCGTCACCGACGACCGTGGCCTGCTGCTGGTCAGCCCCCTGCTGTCGTGGCAGCGCAACCGGGTCTCCATCGACACTCTCGACCTGCCGGCGGACATGCGCGCCGACCGCGTCGAGGACTGGGTGACACCCCGCCAGCGCGCCGGCACCGGCGTGACGTTCCATCTGCGCTCGCGGCCGTCGCTGACCCTGGTCCTGCAGGACATGGCCGGACAACCGCTGGAGGTGGGCAGCGAAGTGCAGCTGCCGCAGGGTCGCCAGGCCACCGTCGGCTACGACGGCCTGCTGTACCTGGAGGACGTGGCGCCGGGCAGCGTGCTGTACATCACCACCAGCCGCAGCCAGTGCCGGGTGAAAGTACCGGCCACACCGGAAGTGGCTGCCAGCGGCGCCCGGCCCCGCCCGGCACCGGTACCGTGCATTCCCGAGGTGGCGCCATGAAGGTGCCCCTGCTCGGACTGCTGCTCGTGCTCGGCCTGCTGGCCGCCACACCGGCGCACGCGGCGGCGGTGTGCACGGCCACCGCCAACCCCACCCTGCCGTTCGGCAACGTCAACAGCAATGCCCCCGGCCCCACCTCGGCCACGCTGAACATCACCGTCACCTGCACGACGGCGGCGCTGAGCCTGCTGGCCACCACCGGCGTGCGCGTGTGCGTGGGCATCGGTGCCGGCAGCGGCGGTGGCAGCAGCAGCACCTGGCGGACCCTGCGCACCAGTACCGGCACCCCTCCCGACACCCTGAACTTCCAGCTCTACAACAATGCCGGCTACAGCCAGGTCACCGGCCTGGTTCCCCGCGGTACGCCGCCAGCGCAGGAGCTGACCATGACCTACAACGTGCCGCTGGTGGTCGGCGGCAGCGGCGCGCAGTCCACCCAGCTGTTCGCACAGATCCCCGCCAACCAGGTGCTGGCCGCGGGCAACTACAGCAGCACCTTCAGCGGCGCCGACGTGGTGCTGACCTGGGCCTGGAACGAAGTGCTGCTCGGAAACGCCACCGTACCGGCCACCTGCAACGGCGGCGCCACCGGTACCAACAGCGCCAGCGCGGCCTTCAGCTTCACCGCGACCGCGACCGTGCTGCCACAGTGCGGCAGCTACCTCACCACCCCTCTGGACTTCGGCAACGTCACCGGCAGCATCACCAGCAACATCGACCAGACCGCCACCCTGACCCTGACCTGCCTGAAGAACACGGCATTCCAGATCGGCCTGGACAACGGCCAGAACAATCCCCCGGCCACCCCGACCCGGCGCATGCGCACCACCATCGGGGGCAGCAGTTACTACCTGGCCTATGAACTGTACCGCGACAGCGCACGCAACCAGCGCTGGGGCAACACGCTCACGGTCGATACCGCCAGCGGAACCGGTACCGGCAGTGCGCAGCAGCTGACGATCTACGGCCGGGTGCCGCCGATCACCGGCCAGCCGCCGGCAGGTACCTACAACGATGTGGTACAGGTGACGATCACCTACTAGCCGGTGCCGCGAGCACCTGCCCCTACAGATCCGGCGCGCCCGGCCGATAGCGTCCAGCAGGTATCCCGGCACGGTGGATGACAGGTGGTTCGCGCAGTTCCGATCCTGGCGATGATGCTCGCCGCCCCCCTGGCCTGGGCCGAGCCGGCAGCCCCGGTGCAGGTGCGCCTGGTCGTAGTGGAAGCCTGCCAGGGCGATGCCGGCGGCCGCGCGTGTGCCGTTCCGCACCAGCGCAGCGATGCCCCGCAGCTGCCGGCACAGCTGCGTGAACTCGCCCCCGCGCCAGCCTCGCCCACCGACGACGCTTCCGCCGCGCCGACATTCATCTACTGATGCCGATGCGCGCACTCCTTGCCCTGTTCCTGCTGCTGCCGGGGCTGCCTGCCGCCGCACTGGACCTGCTGCCCACGACCCTGCAGCTGCCCGCCGAAGGGGGCCGTACCGAACTCTGGCTGCACAACCCCGGCCCCGAGCGCTGGCAGGGCGAGGTGCAGATCCTGGCGTGGGAGCAGCAGCTGGACGCCGAACGGCTGCAGCCGAGCGACCGCATCCTGGCCAGTCCGACCCGACTGGATCTGGCGCCCGGCGCCCGCCAGCGGCTCTGGCTGCTGCCCCGCAGCGCCGTACCGGTCGCTGCCGAGCAGGCCTACCGTATCGTGCTTGCCCCCAGCAGAAGCAGCCTGCCACGCTACTCGCTGCCGCTGTTCCAGGGTGCGGCTGCGTCGTCAGCGCGCCCGGCCGTGCGTGCCCGCGTCGAAACCAACGGGTCGCAGACTCATCTGCGACTGGACAACCCGGGCCGCCTGCATGCGCGCCTGGACGGGCTTTCATTCGAGTCCGCCGGCGGCCATCGCAGCGTGCTGCTGCCGGGCCTGGCCGGCTATGTGCTGGCAGGACGGGAAAGGCGCTGGACGTTGCCGGCACGCCGCGACGGCTATCTCGGCGGCCGCTTCCGGGCCCGCCTGCAGGACGGCCGGGAGGTCGTTCTGGACGCATGGGACCCGTCAATTGCGGTGAACCCGCCCGCCGGGCTATAATCGCCGGGATGTCCTGCCGCCCTGTGCGCTGGACCCCGTCCACACCGGACGTCACCGGTGAATCCACACCTGCTGCCCCCATCCGTGCCGGGGTGCTCCGCAAGGAGTTCGGCCACGGAGGCAACAGGGAAGCCCAACCCCGGAACCGATCGCGCTTCCACGCGTCCCGCATACCTGTCCCGCGGGCGGAATCGCTGGTTCCATATCAGGAGTACTGCAATGCCCCAGGTCACCATGCGTCAGATGCTGGAAGCCGGCGTCCACTTCGGCCACCAGACCCGTTACTGGAACCCGAAGATGGCTCCGTACATCTTCGGCGCCCGCGGCAAGATCCACATCATCAACCTGGAAAAGACCGTCCCGCTGTTCAACGACGCGATGAACTTCATCTCGTCGGTTGCCCAGAAGCGCGGCACCGTCCTGTTCCTGGGCACCAAGCGCAGCGCCCGCGAAACCATCAAGGAAGAAGCCGAGCGTTGCGGCATGCCGTTCATGAACCAGCGTTGGCTGGGCGGCACCCTGACCAACTTCCGTACCGTCAAGCAGTCGGTTGCCCGCCTGAAGGAACTGGAAGCCGGTGAAACCGACGGCACCTTCGAGAAGCTGGTCAAGCACGAAGTGCTGGGCCTGCGTCGCGAGCGCGACAAGCTGGAAGCCTCGCTGGGCGGCATCAAGGACATGAACCGTCTGCCGGACGCCATCTTCGTCATCGACATCGGCCACGAAGACATCGCCATCAAGGAAGCCAAGAAGCTCGGCATCCCGGTGATCGCCGTGGTTGATACCAACTACAACCCGGAGCTGGTCGATTACGCCATCCCGGGCAACGACGACGCCATCCGCGCCGTGCAGCTGTACGCCCGTGCCGCCGCCGACGCCGTGCTGGAAGGCAAGGCCGCTGCTCCGCACGCCGCCTCGGTGCGTGAGGAAGAGTTCGCTGAAGCCGCCGCTGAAGGCGAAGAGAAGCCGGCCCGTCGCGCTCCGGCCAAGAAGACCGCCAAGAAGGGCGACGAAGCCCAGGCCTGATCCAGGCCCCGGGGTGGGCCCCAGCGCCCACCCCTCCTGCATGCCGCCCTCGGCGCGTGACAGGACCATGTCATACGGGCCGGCCACCATGCCGGCCCAACCCCTTTCTTTCGTGAGGTAATCCCGTGGAAATCACTGCTTCCCTGGTCAAGGAACTGCGCGAGCGCACCGGCGCCGGCATGATGGAATGCAAGAAGGCGCTGACCGAAGCCGCCGGCGACATCGACGCTGCGGCGGAACTGCTGCGCAAGTCCGGCGCTGCCAAGGCCGACAAGAAGGCTGACCGCGTGGCCGCCGAAGGCCGTCTGGGCCTGGCACAGGACGGCGGCAAGGCTGTGCTGGTCGAAGTCAACTCGGAAACCGACTTCGTCGCCAACGACGTCAACTTCAAGACCTTCGTCGACGCCGTTGCCGCTGCCGCCCTGGCATCGGGCGCTGCCGACGTCGAAGCGCTGAAGACCGCCAAGCTGGCCTCCGGCGAGACCGTCGAAGAAGCCCGCGCCCTGGCCGTGCAGAAGCTGGGTGAGAACATCCAGATCCGCCGCATCGCCAAGGTCGACGGCAACAACACCGTGGGTGCCTATGTGCACACCAATGGCAAGGTCGGCGTCCTGGTGGACCTGGTCGGCGGCGACGCCGAACTGGCCCGCGGCCTGGCCATGCACGTGGCTGCGCTGAAGCCGCCGCACAACAAGGCCGCCGACGTTCCGGCCGACTTCGTCGAGAAGGAAAAGGAAATCGAACTGGCCAAGATGTCCGAGAAGGACAAGTCGAAGCCGGCCGATATCCTGGAAAAGATCATCAGCGGCAAGATCAACAAGATCGTCAGCGAAGTGACCCTGTACGGCCAGGCCTATGTGCTGGACGGCGACAAGACCGTCGAGCAGGTGGTCAAGGCCGCCGGTGCCGACGTCGCTGGTTTCCAGCTGCTGGTCGTCGGCGAAGGCATCGAGAAGGTGGTGGAAGACTACGCCGCCGAAGTTGCCAAGGCGATGCAGGTCTGAGTCCAGCCTTCCGGCTGTGAAGCGACCACAAGGAGCCGCGGGGAACCGCGGCTCTTTTTTTATGCCGTCGGTGAACTTTGCGTTGCGCGCGAATCAGGCCGATACTCGGCGCAGGGAATCCTCAGTCACATAGCAGGATAGAAAGTCGCAGACTGTGATGAATTCCTAGGTATTCTTGCCCTAATGGAATTGAACGATCCGCCATGCCTCCCGAGCTGACAGCTGCCCTGGCGCTCTGCCGCAACCTTCCCTCGCCACCCGGTATTGCCCTGCGCATCATCGAACTGGCCCAGGATCCGGAAGCGGACATCGCCACCGCCGCCGACATCATCGCCATCGACATGGCGCTCAGCGCCCGCATGCTGCGCATCGCCAACTCGCCGCTGTATGCCAGCCGGCGGCGCATCGAGAATCTCGGCCAGGCACTGACCATGCTGGGCCTCAACGCCACCATCAGTCTGGCGCTGGGTTTCACGGTCACCCAGGGACTGACCGGAAGCGGTGCCGATCACGACCTGCGGCAGCGGGCCTGGAAGCGCAGCATCCTCAGTGCACTGGCTGCCAGCCAGCTTGGCCAGGCGCGCGGGCTGCGCCGCCTGGAAGAACTGATGCTGGCCGGACTGCTGCAGGACATGGGCGTGCTGTGCCTGGCCCAGGCCGAAGCCGAGCGCTACCTGCCCCTGCTGCGTGAAGCACGCGACAACCTCGACCTGGTTGCCCGCGAGCGCAACGTGCTGGGCTGCAGCCACGCCGATGTCGGCGCCTGGGTGGCCGAGCAGTGGGGCCTGCCGCGCTACCTGGTGGAGAGCATCAGCCACAGCGAAGACGAGGACGCCGCCGATTCGCCCTTCCAGGCGTGCGTGCAACTGTCCGGCGCGGTCGCCGACATCTGGCTGGACGGCGACGCCGACGCGGCCCGCGAACGGGCGCTGCAGCAGGTGCATGACCGCCTGGATCTGGACAGCGCCCGCTTCGACCAGGTCCTGGCCCGCATCAGCGATGCCCTGCCCGATATCGCCAGCCTGTTCGAAGCCGGCCTGAATTCTCCGGCGCGGGTGCACGAACTGATCGATCACGCACAGGAGCTGGCCACCCTGCGCAACCTGCGCGAACTGCAGGATGCCGACCAGGCACGGCGACGCGCCGATGAATTCGAGGCGCGCGCCAAGCGGCTGGCCGACCAGGCCCACCGTGACGCGCTGACCGGCGTACTCAACCGGCGCCAGCTGGAAGCGGTGCTGGAGCAGGAATTCCTGCGCGCCGGCCGGCATGGCTGGCCGCTTTCGGTGGCCTTCATCGACCTGGACGACTTCAAGAAGATCAACGACGCTCACGGTCATCTGACCGGCGACGAGGTGCTGCGCGCCTTCGCCGGCAAACTGCAGGGCCAGCTGCGCAACAGCGACACCGTCGCCCGCTTCGGTGGCGAGGAGTTCGTGGCGCTGCTGCCCAATACCAGCGAATCGGTAGCGCTGGAGGTGATCCGGCGCGTACTGGCGAACATCGTCGCCACGCCGATGGCCGAACTCGAGGGAGGGCCGCTGTTCGTCACCTTCTCCGCCGGCGTGGCCACGCAGGGGGGCTACGAACGCTTCGCCGACGTGCAGGACCTGCTGCGCGCCGCCGATGACGTGCTGTATCGATCCAAGAACCTGGGCCGCAACCGGGTGATCGCCCGCTCCCCCGGCGCGCTGGGCCACGACGAACTGTCCGCCACTGCCGGCCTCGAAGCGGGCTGAACGGGACGCCCCGATGAGCGGGGCGATCCAGCCGATTTTGCGCCGCAGTGCACAAAACACTTTGGCCGGGCGCCGCATGCGCGTAGAATCGCCCGCGATTTCCACGCACCCGAGGTCCCCATGTCCAAGCTCGCCTATCGCCGCATCCTGCTGAAACTCTCCGGGGAGGCGCTGATGGGAGACGAGGACTACGGCATCGACCCGAAGGTCATCAACCGCCTGGCCCGTGAAGTGATCGAGGCCCAGCAGGCAGGGGCCGAAGTGGCACTGGTGATCGGCGGCGGCAACATCTTCCGCGGCGCCGGCCTCGCTGCCGGCGGCATGGACCGGGTCACCGGCGACCAGATGGGCATGCTGGCCACCGTCATCAACGCGCTGGCCATGCAGGACGCCCTGGAGAAGCTGGGCGCCAAGGCCCGCGTGATGAGCGCGATCAAGATCAACGACGTGTGCGAGGACTACATCCGCCGCCGCGCCATCCGTCACCTGGAAAAAGGCCGGCTGGTGATCTTCGCCGCCGGCGTCGGCAGCCCCTTCTTCACCACCGATTCCGGCGCAGCCCTGCGTGCCATCGAGATCGGTGCGGACCTGCTGCTCAAGGCCACCAAGGTCGATGGCGTGTACGACAAGGATCCGAACAAGCACAGCGACGCGATCCGCTTCGACAGCCTGAGCTACGACGAGGTGATCCGCCGCGGCCTGGAAGTGATGGACACCGCCGCCTTCGCACTGGCCCGCGACAGCGATCTGCCGATGCGGGTGTTCGACATGGGCCAGCCGGGCGAGCTGCTGAAGATCCTCAGCGGCGAGAACATCGGCACCCTGGTCCAGGGCCGCGACCCGGCCTGAGCCTGAGCGCAAGGCGACGCCCGGGCCGATCCAGGCCCGGCAGCGTCCCGTATTCGCCTATAATCGCCCGATTCCAGTTACATCCAGGACCCGGGCGATGCTCAACGACATCAAGAACAACGCGCAGACGCGCATGGCCAAGAGCATCGACGCTCTGAAGCACACCCTCACCTCGATCCGCACCGGGCGTGCTACTCCGGCCCTGCTGGACCGCGTCACCGTCAATGCCTACGGCAATGCCAGCACCCCGCTGAACCAGGTCGCCTCGATCTCCAACGCCGACGCCCACTCGCTGCTGGTCACGCCGTTCGACAAGAGCATGATCAAGGAGATCGAGAAGGGGCTGTACAACGCCGAGTTCACCCCGAATACGCTGGGCACCGCGATCCGCATCAACATGCCGCCGCCGACCGAAGAGCGCCGCAAGGAACTGGTCAAGCAGGTGCAGAAGGAAGGCGAAGGCGCCAAGATCGCGATCCGCAACATCCGTCAGGACGCGAACAAGGAAATCGCCAAGCTGGTCAAGGACAAGGCGATCAGCGAAGACGAGAAGAAGCGCGGCGAAGACGATATCCAGAAGCTGACCGACAGCAACATCAAGGATGTCGACAAGGTCGTCGCGGACAAGGAAAAGGAACTGTTGTCGGTCTGAAGTCGATGCCTTCAGTCCCGCCTCCCCTGCCGGCCGCCCTGCCCCGCCACGTCGCCATCATCATGGATGGCAACGGACGCTGGGCACAGCAGCGCCGCCGCCCGCGCGTGATCGGCCACCGTGCCGGCGCGCGCGCGGTCAACCGCACCATCGAGCGCTGCCTTGAACTGGGCATCCCGGCGCTGACCCTGTTCGCCTTCTCCAGCGAGAACTGGGGCCGGCCGCAGGACGAAGTCGATGCGTTGATGAAGCTGTTCCTGGGTGCGCTCGACCGCGAAGTGGACGAGCTGCACCGCCGCGGCGTGCGCGTGCGCTTCATCGGCGAGCGCGAGCGCTTCGGCGCCTCGCTGGTCAGCCGCATGCAGCTGGCCGAACAGCGCACCGCCGGCAACACCACGCTGACCCTGTCGATCGCCGCCAGCTATGGCGGCCGCCAGGACATCGCCCGCGCGGCGCGCGCACTGGCTGCCGAAGTGGCGGCCGGTCGCCTGCTGCCCGAACAGATCGACGAGGCGCTGCTGGGCCGGCAGATGGCCCTGGCCGACCTGCCGGCACCGGACCTGTTCATCCGCACCGGTGGCGACACCCGCATCAGCAATTTCCTGCTGTGGCAGCTGGCCTATACCGAGCTGTGGTTCACCGAGGCACTGTGGCCGGACTTCGACGCCGCGATGCTGCAACAGGCGCTGGATGCCTATGCGGGCCGTGAGCGCCGCTTCGGCCTGACCAGCGCCCAGATCGCCGCCCTGGCCACCGAGACGTCCAGCCCATGACCAAGACCCGAGTCCTCGCCGCGCTGATCATGGCGCCGGTCGCCATTGCCGCGATCCTGCTGCTGCCGACGCAATGGCTGGCCGCCGCGGCCGCCGCCGTCCTGCTGATCGGCCTGTGGGAATGGCTGAAGCTGGCCGACGTCGAAGACACCCTGGCGCGCACCGTGCTGCTGGTATTGAACCTGCTGCTGATGGTGCTGCTGGTGTGGGCCGACGGCAGTACCCTGGTGCTGTTCCAGATCACCACGCTGGTCGGCGTCGCCTGGTGGCTGGCGGCGCTGGTCTGGCTGCGCTTCTTCAACTTCGGTGCACAGCCGGGCAGCCCCGCGCGCATCCTCAAGCTGCTGGCCGGCACACTGGCCATCGTGCCGGCCTGGGCCGCACTGGTGCTGATCCACGCCGGCGGCGACCCGCCCGGCCAGCAGGGGCATCTGTGGCTGCTGGCCGCGCTGGCGCTGGTCTGGGCCGCCGATTCGGGCGCCTACTTTGCCGGCCGCCGCTTCGGCAGGCACAAGCTGGCCCCGCGCATCAGCCCGAACAAGACCTGGGAAGGCCTGGTCGGCGGCCTGCTGGCCGGCGTGGCCGTGGCCGTCGGCCTGGGCTGGCTGGCCGGTATCGACCTGGCCCACCTGCCGGGCCTGCTGATCACGTCCGTGGTCGCCGTGCTGGCCTCGGTGCTGGGCGATCTGTTTGAGAGCCTGATCAAGCGCCATGCCGGTGCCAAGGACTCGGGCAACCTGATCCCGGGCCATGGTGGCGTGCTCGACCGTGTCGACGGCGTCCTGGCAGCCGTGCCGGTGTTCGCGCTGGGCAAGGAAATCTTCGGATTCTGACCATGCATGCAGCAGCAGACCTGCGCCGGGTCGCCGTGTTCGGCGCCACCGGATCGATCGGTGCCTCCACCCTGGATGTGATCGCGCGCCATCCGCAGCGCTACCGGGCCACCGTGCTTGCCGCCGGCCGCCAGGTGCAGGCGCTGCTTGCGCTGTGCCGCCAGCATCAGCCCCTGCACGCGGTGATCGCCGACGAGGCCCTGTACCCTGCGCTGCGCGACGGTCTGCGCGAGGCCGGCCTGGCGACCCAGGCCCACGCCGGCCAGGCAGCGCTGGACCAGCTGGCCGCCAGTGACGCCTGCGACACCGTGGTGGCCGCCATCGTCGGCGCGGCAGGGCTGTCCTCGACCCTGGCCGCCGCCGCCGCGGGCAAGCGCATCCTGCTGGCGAACAAGGAATCACTGGTACTGGCGGGCGAACTGCTGACCCGTACCGCCGAACGTGCCGGGGCCGAGATCATCCCGATCGACAGCGAGCACAGCGCCATCTTCCAGTGCCTGCGCTCGCGCGACGCCAGCCTCGAAGGCGCCGGGGTGCGCCGGATCCTGCTCACCGCCTCCGGTGGCCCGTTCCGTGGCCGCAGCCGCGCCGAACTGGCGCAGGTCACCCCGGCCCAGGCC
Organism: Stenotrophomonas maltophilia; assembly: GCF_025642255.1. Lineage (NCBI taxonomy): Bacteria > Pseudomonadati > Pseudomonadota > Gammaproteobacteria > Lysobacterales > Lysobacteraceae > Stenotrophomonas > Stenotrophomonas maltophilia. The sequence continues at coordinate 1,256,350 of NZ_CP106759.1, read as the reverse complement.
GTGGCCCACCCGAAGTGGTCGATGGGGCCGAAGATCTCGGTCGATTCCGCGACCCTGATGAACAAGGGCCTGGAAGTGATCGAGGCCCACCACCTGTTCGCCGTGCCGGGTGAACGCATCGAGGTGCTGGTCCATCCGCAGAGCCTGGTCCATTCGCTGGTCGAATTCGTCGACGGCTCGACCCTGGCGCAGATGGGCCTGCCGGACATGCGCACCACCCTGGCCGTTGGCCTGGGCTGGCCGCAACGCATCGCCTCGGGCGTGGCCGGGCTGGATCTGCTGGCGCAGGGTCGGCTGGATTTCGAGGCGCCCGATACCGAGGCCTTCCCCTGCCTGGCGCTGGCCTGGCAGGCGATGCGCGCCGGTGGCACCGCCCCGGCGATGCTGAACGCCGCCAACGAAGAGGGCGTTTCAGCGTTTCTTCAGGGCCGGATCGGTTTCCTGACCATCCCGGCGCTGGTTGCTAACGCTCTTTCAACACTGCCGACCGAGCCAGCCGATACACTGGAGGTCCTGTTGTCCGCCGACCAGCGCGCACGCCTGCTGACCCTGAACGCCATCGACGCCGCCTGAACCGCCCGCCTGCCCAGCCCTGCATGACGCCGCCGCCCCTGCCCGCCAACGTGAGCCTGCATGACTGACTTCATCGGATCGGTCTGGTGGATGATTGTCAGCCTGGGGCTGCTGGTCACCTTCCACGAGCTCGGGCATTACTGGGTCGGCCGCCTGTGCGGAGTCAAGGTGCTGCGCTTCTCTGTCGGCTTTGGCCGGCCGCTGTGGTCGCGGCGCGACCGGCATGGAACCGAATTCGCCATTGCTGCGATTCCGCTGGGCGGCTATGTGAAATTCCTCGACGAGCGCGAAGTCGAGGTGCATCCGCAGGAACGCGGCCAGGCGTTCAACCACAAGACGGTCTGGCAGCGCATCGCCATCGTTGCTGCCGGGCCGGTCGCCAACCTGCTGCTGTGCATCCTGCTGCTGTGGGCGATGTTCGTGATCGGCAAGCAGGACTATTCGCCCACCCTCGGCCGCACCAGCGGCATCGCGGCGACGGCGGGGCTCAACAGTGGTGACCGCGTGCTGCGCGTGGACGACCGCCCGGTCAGCACCCTGGGCGAGGCCAGCATGGCCCTGACCGCGGCAGCGATGGACCGTCGTGATGTCACGCTGGACGTGATCGACCGCAGCGATCAGGTGCATGCCCGTACCCTGCCGCTGTCGCAGCTGCCGGCAGGCTTCGATGAACGGCGGGTGCCGATCCTGGCGGGCCTGTACTGGCAGTCATGGCTGCAGCCCGCCCTGGTCGACAGGCTCACACCGGATTCCGTTGTTGCGGGCCAGCTGCAGCCGGGCGACCTCATCGTGGCCATCGACGGGCAGCGCATTGACAGCGTCGACCAGGTGATCGGCGAAATCCAGGCCCTGGGCCGCACCGGCGGCCCCGGCATGATCGAAGTCCTGCGTGGCGGCGAGCGGCTGGCACTGGAAGTGACTCCGCGCCAGGGCAAGGACGGCAAGGGCGAGCCGGTCTGGCAGATCGGCGTCGGTTTCCCCACCACCTACAGCCCGGCCTACGACACCCTGCTGCGTTACGGGCCCCTGGACGCGGTCACCGTGGCGGTGCGTGAAACCGGCCGGCTGGCCGCCGACTCGCTGGGCATGATGGCCCGCATCGTGACCGGCAAGGCCTCGCTGCAGAACGTTTCCGGCCCGGTCACCATCGCCCGTGTGGCCAATGTATCGGCCAAACGTGGGCTCGACTGGTTCCTGCAGTTCCTCGCGCTGCTGTCGCTGAGCCTGTGCATCATCAATCTGCTGCCGATCCCGATCTTGGACGGCGGCCACCTGCTGTATTACCTTATCGAGTTGGTCAAGGGCAGCCCGCTGAGCGAGCGTGCCATCGCCGCCGGCCAATACATCGGCCTGGCGTTGCTGGCCGGGCTGATGGGGTTGGCGTTCTACAACGACATCCTCGGCCTGGTCCCGCGATGAACTTTTCCACGTTGTTGCCGTCTACAGCGTCGGCATCCCGCACCAATGAAATCGACCTTCCTACCGGACGTGACATGACGCGACTCCCCAATCGCCGCCTGCTGGCCCTCGCCCTCGCCGCCGTCACCGGCGCTCCCGCCCTGGCCCAGGCAGCCGAGCCCTTCACTGTCAGCGATATCCGCGTCGACGGCCTGCAGCGCATCAGCTCGGGTACGGTATTCACCTACCTGCCGGTGGAGCGTGGCGAGACGGTCACCGACAGCAAGGTCGGCGAAACCATCCGCGCCCTGTACAAGACCGGCTTCTTTGAGGACGTGCAGCTGGACCGCCAGGGCAACATCCTGGTGGTGACGGTCAAGGAACGCCCGGCGATCAACAAGCTGACCGTGACCGGCAACAAGGACATCAAGTCCGACCAGCTGCTGAAGGGCCTGTCCGACATCGGCCTGACCGAAGGTGGCACGTTCGATCGCCTGAGCCTGGACCGCGTGACCCAGGAACTGCGCCGCCAGTACAACGACCGCGGCAAGTACAACGTCGAGATCACCCCGACGGTGAGCCCGCTGGACCGCAACCGTGTGGACATCGCCATCGCGATCAAGGAAGGCAAGGCGGCCAAGATCCGCCATGTCAACCTGGTCGGCACCGAGAAGTACGACAGCAAGGACATCCTGGAAACCTGGGAATCCAAGGAGCACAACTGGGCCTCGTGGTACCGCCGCGATGACCAGTACTCCAAGGAGAAGCTGTCCGGCGACCTGGAAAAGCTGAACTCGTGGTACCTCGACCGTGGCTACGTCGACTTCAGCATCGACTCCACCCAGGTGTCGATCAGCCCCGACAAGCGCGACATGTTCCTCACCGCCGGCGTGACCGAGGGTGAGCAGTACAAGATCTCCGAGATCAAGGTCAGCGGCGACACCATCCTCCCGCAGGAGGACGTGGAGCGCATGGTGATCCAGAAGTCCGGCGACACCTTCTCGCGGGCGCTGCTGGAATTCAGCTCGGACACGATCACCAACTCGCTGTCCAACATCGGCTACGCGTTCGCCAAGGTGAACCCGATCCCGACCACCAACCGTGCTGACCAGACCGTTGCCATCAACATGCAGGTGGTGCCGGGCCCACGCGTGTCGGTGCGTCGTATCGTCTTCCGCGGCAATACCCGCACCTCCGACGAGGTGATGCGTCGCGAAATGCGCCAGTTCGAGAACAGCTGGTACTCGCAGGCCGCGATCGACCGCTCCAAGATCCGCCTGCAGCGCCTGGGCTATTTCGAATCGGTGGATGTGGAAACCCCGGCCGTCAGCGGCAGCAACGACCAGGTCGACGTCGTCTACAACGTCAAGGAAACCACCTCCGGCAGCTTCGTGTTCGGCCTGGGCTACTCGCAGTCCTACGGCATGACCACTTCCGTGCAGCTGTCGCAGAACAACTTCCTCGGCGGCGGCAACCGCGTGTCGGTGGAAGCCTCGCGCAGCAGCTACCTGCAGCGCTATGGCTTCAGCTACACCAACCCGTACTTCACCGATGACGGCGTGTCGCTGGGCTACAACCTGTCCTGGCGCGAACTGGACTACTCCGACTTCAACACCGCGCAGTACAACAGCACCAACGGTGCCGCGCAGGTGGTGTTCGGCGTGCCGCTGACCGAAACCGACTCGGTCTCGCTGATGTTCGGCATCGACAGCAACCAGATCTCGACGTACCAGAACGCGACGCCGCAATCGATCATCGACTACATCAACGCCGTCGGCCGCCGCACCTTCCATGCCTGGCGCACCGAGCTCGGCTGGGCACGCGACTCGCGCAACGACTACTTCATGCCGACCCGCGGTACCTACCAGCGCATCGGCCTGGAGACCACGCTGCCGGGTTCGACCGTCGAGTACTACAAGCTGAACTACCAGATCTCCAAGTACTGGCCGATCATGCCGTCGCTGGTGATCAACACGCGCGCGGAAATCGGCTACGGCGACAGCTACGGCAAGGACACCTCGCGTGATCTCTGCTACACCGAGCCGACCGCGGCCAACCCGAACCCGGTGCAGACCGTGAACTGCAACCCGAACTCGCCGGACTACGTGAAGACGGTGACCGCCAGCGGCCTGCCGTTCTACGAGAACTTCTACGCCGGCGGTACCAACTCGGTGCGCGGCTTCGAGGACAATACGCTGGGCCCGCGCGAAATCACCCCGGGGTACCCGGACGGCCAGCCGCTGGGCGGCTCGGTGAAGACGGTCGGCTCGGTGGAAGCCTACTTCCCGCGCCTGTTCGACAGCCCCTCGGCGCGCGTGTCGGCCTTCGTCGACTTCGGCAACGTCTACAACGGCACCAAGAACTTCAAGGCCAACGAGCTGCGCGTGTCCACCGGTGTGGCCCTGCTGTGGCGTGCCCCGGTCGGTCCGATCTCGATCAGCTATGCGTTCCCGCTGAAGAAGGAAGACGACGACAAGATCGAGCGTCTGCAATTCACCTTCGGTGGGCAGTTCTAAGAACTGACCACCGAAGGTGCGCCGCGGCTTGCTGCGCAAGCAGTGGGTCCCGACCTACCCCCTATCCCCCGCGCCGCTGGCGCGCCCCCCTTAACAGAAGGGGGGCTCTCCACCAGACGGGGTACGAAGCGCCGGGCTCTGCCCGGCGTTTTCGTTTAACCCGGATGGCTGAAGCGCACGATCTGCTTTTGATCTTTTCTGTTTTCCGCGGCTGGCACTCGCGCCACGCTGTCAGAGGTCGGGCGGGTCGGGGCTGCGGGGGTGTGAGCCGCATGGATGCGGCGATCAAGGCTACAGGGACGTACTTGCGCCGTCCCCCGCAGCCCCGACCCGTCCGACCCAGCCCATGAGCCTGGCTCTGCCGGCCGCGAGGGGCCCCGCCGTTGGCTGCACAACTGCCCCCCGCATGACCGCAATGGCGTCACACGTTAAACTCCCGCCGTGAATACTCCCTCCTACACCGCCCAGCAACTCGCCGAGCAGTTCGGCCTGCAGGTCCATGGCGACCCCGCCACCGCCATCCATGGCGTGGCCACCCTCGCCCATGCCGGCCCAGGCCAGCTGACCTTCCTCGCCAATCCGCGCTATCGCACCCAGCTGGCCGACAGCCAGGCCTCGCTGGTGGTACTGCGTGCCGACGATGCCGAGGCGGCTCCCGGCGCCGCGCTCGTGGCCAAGGACCCGTACACCACCTTCGCCAAGATCGCCGCGCTGTTCGACATCGCACCGACGCGCCCGCCGGGCATCCATCCCAGCGCCGTCATCGATCCCACTGCCCAGGTCGCAGCCAGCGCCCATATCGGTCCGTTCGTGTCCATCGGCGCCCGCAGCGTGGTCGGCGAGAACTGCATCATCGGCACCGGCAGCGTGATCGGCGAGGATTGCAGCCTGGACAACGGCTGCGAACTGATTGCGCGGGTCACCCTGGTCACCCGCGTCCGGCTGGGCAAGCGTGTGCGCGTCCACCCCGGCGCCGTGCTCGGCGCCGATGGCTTCGGCCTGGCGATGGACGCGGGCAGGTGGATCAAGGTGCCGCAGCTTGGCGGCGTGCGCATCGGCGACGACTGCGAAATCGGCGCCAACACCTGCGTGGACCGCGGCGCGCTGGAAGACACCGTGCTGGACGAAGACGTGCGCCTGGACAACCTGGTGCAGATCGCACACAACGTGCAGATCGGCGCGCACTCGGCCATCGCTGGCTGCACCGGCATTGCCGGCAGCGCCAAGATCGGACGTTACTGCCTGCTCGGCGGCCACGTAGGCGTGGTCGGCCACCTGGAGATCTGCGACAAGGTCGTGATCACCGGCAAATCGGTGGTGCGCAACTCCATCCATGAGCCGGGCGAGTATTCGTCCGGCACCCCGTTGACCGACAACCGCACGTGGCGCAAGAACGCCGCGCGCTTCAAGCAGCTCGATACGCTGGCCCGGCGCATCCTGGCTGTGAGCAAGGAGAAAGAATGAACGACACGCTGCAGCTTCCGATCGATGTCCTCCAGATCCAGGAGCTGATCCCGCACCGCTACCCGTTCCTGCTGGTGGACAAGGTCCTCGAGCTGGATGTGGACGCCAAGCGCATCCTTGCCCAGAAGAACGTGAGCATCAACGAGCCGTTCTTCCAGGGCCATTTCCCGGGCCGCCCGATCATGCCCGGCGTGCTGATCATCGAGGCACTGGCGCAGGCCGGCGGTGTGATGACCCAGCTCTCGCTCGGCCGCGATGCGCAGTCCAAGCTGTTCTACATGGTCAAGGTGGAGAACGCCCGCTTCAACAAGCAGGTGGTGCCGGGCGATGTGCTGCTGCTGGACGTGCAGATGAAGCGGCTGATCCGCAACATGGGCTGGTACTACGGCGAAGCCAAGGTCAACGGCGAAGTGGTGGCCTCTGCCGAGGTCATGTGCGCCGGTGCCAAGGGCTGAGCCATAACGGAGCCAGGAATGACTGACAACGCCCCACGGATCCACCCCACCGCCGTCATCGACCCGTCCGCCCGGCTGGCCGACGATGTGCAGGTCGGTGCCTTCACCCTGATCGGTGCCGATGTGGACATCGGCGCAGGCACGGTCGTCGGCCCACACTGCAGCATTCTCGGACCGACCCGGATCGGCCGCGACAACCGCTTCATCGGCCACGCAGCCATCGGCGGCGAGCCGCAGGACAAGAAGTTCGCCGGTGAACGCACCGAACTGGTGATCGGCGACCGCAACGTGTTCCGCGAGTTCGTCACCGTCAACCGCGGTACCGGCGGCGGCGGTGGCATCACCACGATCGGTGACGACAACTGGATGCTGGCCTATACGCATGTGGCACACGACTGCCACGTCGGCAACGCCTGCGTGTTCTCCAACAACACCACGCTGGCCGGCCACGTTACTGTCGGCGACTACGTGATCATCAGCGGCTTCGCCGGTGCCCATCAGTTCTGCCGCATCGGCGCCCACGCCTTCCTCGGCATGGGTGCGCTGACCAACGGCGATGTTCCGCCGTTCACCATGGTGGGCTCCGATTCGCTGGGCCGTCCGCGCGGCATCAACAGTGAAGGCCTGAAGCGCCGCGGTTTCGATGCCGAACGCATCTCCGCCATCAAGCGTGCCTACCGGACCCTGTACGTGGCCGGCCTGCCGCTGGCCGAAGCCAAGCAGCAGCTGGTGGAACAGGCGCGCGACAGCGAGGACGTGAAGTCCATGCTGGAGTTCATCGAACACGCAGAGAGGCCCCTGCTGCGATGAGCAGCACGTCCGGCCAGGCGCCGGCCGGCGCCGCTGTCATTCCGCTGGCCTCCCTGGCCGGCAGCGTGCCTGCACAGCGGGTGCTCAGCGAGCGGCCGCTGCGGATCGCACTGGTGGCCGGTGAGGCCTCCGGCGACCTGCTCGGTGCCGGCCTGGTGCGCGAGTTGAAGGCCCGCTTCCCGAACGCCGAGTTCGCCGGCATCGGCGGCGATGCCATGCGCAATGCCGGTTGCCAGACCTGGCACGACGCCAGCGAACTGGCGGTGATGGGGCTGACCGAAGTCCTGCGCCACCTGCCGCGCCTGTTGAAGCTGCGCTCGGCCTTCCGCCAGCGCGCGCTCGAGTGGCAGCCGGACGTGTTCATCGGCATCGATGCGCCGGACTTCAACCTGGGCATCGAGCGCTGGCTGAAGCAGCGTGGCGTGCGCACCGTGCATTACGTCAGCCCTTCGGTCTGGGCGTGGCGCGAGAAGCGCGCCGAGAAGATCGGCAACAGTGCCGACCTCGTGCTGTGCCTGTTCCCGATGGAACCCCCCATCTACGCCCGGCACGGAATCGACGCGCGCTTTGTCGGTCATCCGATGGCCGATGACATTCCGCTGCAGGGCAACCGCGACGAAGCCCGTGCCGCGCTGGGCCTGCCGGCCACGGCCAAGGTGCTGGCGGTGCTGCCGGGCAGCCGCCTGGGCGAGATCTCGCGCCTGGGCGAGCCGTTCTTCGAGGCCGCGTGGCAGGTTTCCGAACGGATTCCGGGGCTGCACGTCGTGGTGCCTGCCGCCAATGCCGCCTGCCGTCGCCTGATCGAGGAACAGCTGTCGCGTTCGGCGCTGCCGGTCGCCTACTCGCATGTGCTTGATGGCCAGGCCCGCGACGCCATGATCGCCGCCGACGTGGTGGTGCTCGCCTCCGGTACCGCGACCCTGGAAGCCATGCTGGTGAAGCGGCCGATGGTGGTCGGCTATCGCGTCAACGAACTGACCTACCGCCTGGTCAAGGCGCTGGGCCTGATCAAGGTCGACCGCTTCGCCCTGCCCAACATCCTGGCCGGCCAGGACCTGGCACCGGAGCTGATGCAGCACGACTGCACGCCGGACAAGCTGGCCGCCGCCATCCAGCAGTGGTTCGACCATCCGCAACGGGCCGCCGACCTGCAGGGAACCTATTCGCGCCTGCATGAACGCCTGCGCCGCAATGCCTCGGCACGCGCCGCCGACGCTGTCGGCGAGCTGCTGGTACGCGAACTGGACAAGGCATGAGCCGCCGCCACGCCGCCGCAGCCAGCCTGGCCCTGTTCGACGGTTCACTGCGGGTTGAACCGGACCGCCTGGTCGCCGGTGTCGATGAGGCCGGCCGTGGCCCGCTGGCCGGGCCGGTCGCCGTCGCGGCGGTGGTATTCGATCCTGCCCGCCCGCGCATCAACGGCCTGGATGACTCCAAGCAGCTCACCGCCGCGCGCCGCGAGCAGCTGTACGATCGAATCATCGATCGCGCCCTGGCCTGGCATGTGGTGCTGGTGGACGTAGCAGCGATCGACCGCCTGAACATCTACCAGGCCACCCTGCAGGGCATGCGCGACGTGGTGGCGGCCGTGGCCCACGTGGCCGGCTTCGCCCGCATCGACGGCAACGTGGTTCCGAAGGGGCTGGTACTGCCGGCGCAGGCGCTGGTTGGTGGCGATGGCATCGACCGCGCGATCATGGCGGCGTCGATCCTGGCCAAGGTGTCGCGCGACCGGTACATGCAGGACCTGCACGTACAGCATCCGCACTACGGTTTCGACCAGCACAAGGGCTACGGCACTCCGGCCCACCTGGCGGCACTGCGTGAACACGGCCCCTGTGGCGAGCACCGGCGCAGTTTCGCCCCGGTGCGTGAATGCCTGGAAAACCCGGCGGCCGCGGCCATCGCCTGAACAACCGCCGCCGGGCATGGCCCGGCGGCATCGTGCGCCCACATTGCGGCGGTAGCGCCGGGCCATGCCCGGCGGCATGTTCGCGCAATCGACGCGCCGTCAAGAGCTTGTCGCCTCTCCCTGCCCTCGCTACCCTGACCGGGCATTCCAGCGCTTCCCGACCCCGGCGACGAACTCCCGTCGGCACCCGGGGCCCCCGCGCTCCAACCTGGTCCGGCATGTCCAACTCCCGTTTCGTACATCTCCACGTCCACACCGAGTTCTCGCTGGCGGACTCGACCATCCGTGTGCCGGCCAAGCCGGACCAGGCCGACCCGAAGAAGGCAAAGCAGGCCAACCTGCTGTCACGCTCGGTCGAGCTGGGCCTGCCCGCGCTGGCGGTGACCGACCTCAACAATCTGTTCGCCCTGATCAAGTTCTACAAGGCAGCCGAAGGCGTGGGCATCAAGCCGATCGCCGGCGCCGACGTGATGATCGCCGAGGAGGGCCAGGACCCGTGGCGGATGACCCTGCTGTGCCGCGACCGCGAAGGCTACCTGAGCCTGTCACGGCTGCTGACCCGTGCCTGGATGGAGGGCCATCGTCCGGAAGGCGGCGTCGCCGTGCATCCGGACTGGTTGAAGGCGGGCAACGCCAACCTGTTCGCGCTGGCCGGGCGCGAGAGCCTGGCCGGGCGCCTGGCGCTGGACGGCAAGCACGACCTTGCCGAGCAGCATCTGGCCGACTGGCAGCGGGTGTTCGGCGATGGCCTGCACCTGGAGCTGACCCGCACCGGCCGCGATGGCGAGGAGGCCTTCAACCGCTTCGCGCTGATGGCCGCCGGCCAGCGCGGCCTGCCAGTGGTGGCCAGCAACGATGTGCGCTTCCTTGCACCGTCGGACTTCAGCGCGCATGAGGCACGTGTGTGCATCTCGACCGGCCGCGTGCTGGACGATCCCAAGCGGCCGCGCGAGTACAGTGACCAGCAGTACCTGAAGTCGGCCGAGGAGATGTGCGCGCTGTTCGCCGACATCCCCGATGCGATCGACAACACGCTGGCGCTGGCCGAGCGCTGCAACATCGAGATGCGGCTGGGCACCTACTTCCTGCCCAACTACCCGGTGCCGGACGACGAGACCCTGGATACCTGGATCCAGAAGATGTCGCGCGACGGCCTGGAAGAACGCCTGCAGAAGAATCCGCTGGCGCCGGGCAAGACCCGCGAGGAGTACTTCGAGCGCCTCGAATTCGAGCTCGATACCATCATCAAGATGGGTTTCCCCGGCTACTTCCTGATCGTGGCCGACTTCATCCAGTGGGGCAAGAACCAGGGCATCCCGATCGGCCCGGGCCGTGGTTCCGGTGCCGGTTCGCTGGTGGCGTGGGCGCTGAAGATCACCGACCTGGATCCGCTGCCCTACAACCTGCTGTTCGAGCGGTTCCTGAATCCGGAACGCGTGTCGATGCCCGACTTCGACATCGATTTCTGCATGGACCGCCGCGACGAAGTGATCGACTACGTCGCACGCAAATACGGGCGCGAACGCGTCAGCCAGATCATCACCTACGGCACCATGGCCGCCAAGGCCGTGGTGCGCGATTCCGGCCGTGTGCTCGGTTTCCCCTATGGCCTGGTTGACGGCGTCTCCAAGCTGATCCCGAACATCCTCGGCATCCACCTGAAGGATGCGCTCGGCAAGGGCAAGGAAGGCCCGGGCTCGGAGATGGCATCGGCCGAGCTGATCCAGCGTTACGAAACCGAAGACGATGTCCGTGACCTGATCGATCTGGCGCTGCAGCTTGAAGACCTCACCCGCAACGCCGGCAAGCACGCCGGTGGCGTGGTGATCGGCCCCGAGCCGCTGAGCGAGTTCTGCCCGCTGTACGCCGAACACGACGAGAACGGCATCGGCAAGAATCCGGTCACCCAGTTCGACAAGAACGACGTCGAAGAAGTGGGCCTGGTGAAGTTCGACTTCCTTGGCCTGCGCACGCTGACCATCATCGACTGGGCAGTGAAGGCGATCAACAAGCGCCACGCGCGCGCCGGCATTCCGCCGGTGGACATCGCGGCGATCCCGCTGGACGACGCGCCGACCTACAAGGACATCTTCGCCAACGGCAACACCGGTGCGGTCTTCCAGTTCGAATCCTCCGGCATGCGCCGCCTGCTGAAGGACGCACGCCCCGACCGTTTCGAAGACCTGATCGCGCTGGTGTCGCTGTACCGCCCCGGCCCGATGGACCTGATTCCGTCCTTCAACGCGCGCAAGCACGGGCAGGAAGAGATCATCTATCCCGATCCGCGCACCGAAGCCATCCTCAAGGACACCTACGGCATCATGGTGTACCAGGAGCAGGTGATGCAGATGGCGCAGATCGTCGGCGGCTACTCGCTGGGCGGCGCCGACCTGCTGCGTCGTGCGATGGGCAAGAAGGTGCCGGCCGAAATGGCCAAGCACCGCGAGATCTTCCGCGAGGGCGCGGCCAAGGGCGGCGTCGACGGCCCCAAGGCCGACGAGATCTTCGACCTGATGGAGAAGTTCGCCGGCTACGGCTTCAACAAGTCGCACGCCGCTGCCTACGCGCTGGTCAGTTACCAGACCGCGTGGCTCAAGCGCCATTACCCGGCCGAGTTCATGGCGGCCACGCTGTCTTCGGACATGGACAACACCGACAAGGTGGTCGGCTTCCTCGACGAGGTGCGCAACCTCGGCCTGACCGTGCTGCCGCCGAAGGTGAACCAGTCCGCCTTCATGTTCGAGGCAGCCACGCCGGACACCATCCAGTACGGCCTGGGTGCGATCAAGGGTGTCGGCCAGGGTGCCTGCGAAGCGGTGGTGGACGAGCGGCTGCGGGGCGGAAACTACACCGACCTGCTCGATTTCTGTACCCGCGTCGGCTCGGCCAAGCTCAACCGGCGCACCCTGGAAGCGATGATAAACTGCGGCGCACTGGATGAGCTGGGCCGCAACCGCGCCTCGCTGATGCTGCAGCTGCCGGAAGTGATCAAGGCCACCGAGCAGATGGCACGCGAGCGCGCCTCCGGGCAGAACTCGCTGTTCGGTGGGCCGGACCCGAGCGCGGCGACGATCCAGCTGGACCTGCCGGAGGCCGAAGAGTGGCCCCTGCTGCAGCGCCTGAACGGCGAGCGCGACACGCTGGGCTTCTACCTCAGCGGCCATCCATTCGATCCGTGGCGCGACGACGTGCGCGATCTGGTCGGCAACGATCTGGGCGCGGTGGAAAAGATCTGGAGCGCCAGCAGCGGCGGTGGTGGTGGTGGCGGTGAGAAGCGCTGGCGGCCGGAAGTGCAGACCGTGCTGGCCGGCCAGGTGGTCGGCGTTCGCCGCAAGGGCGAAAGCCAGATCTTCATCCAGCTCGAGGACGGGCGTGGACGCGTGGAGTGCAGCGCGTTCTCCGACACCATGGCCGAGTTCGGCCACCTGATGACCAAGGACCGCATCCTGGTGGTCAAGGGCGGCCTGCGTGAAGACGAATTCAACGGTGGCTACGCCCTGCGCATCCGCCAGTGCTGGGATTTCGATGAGGTCTGCGCCAACTACGCTACGCGCCTGTCGCTGCGGCTGGACCTGCGCCAGCAGCGGCCGGTGTGGGAGCGCATCGATGCCCTGCTCGACCGCCATCGCCCCGGCCGCACGCCCCTGCGCCTGGACCTGCTGCTGAAGGGCCCGCACGGCGGTATCGCCGGCATGCTCGACGTGTCCGGACAGAGCGCCGTGCGCATCGACTCGAAGCTGATGGAAGCGCTGCGCGCCGACCCGGCCGTGCGCACCCTGAAGGTGCGCTACAGCCCGCCCTGGGCCAGCTGATCCCGCCCCGCCAGGTCCCGCGTCCAGCTGGCGCGGCCAAGGCAGCGCGCTGCCTGCCGGCCAGCCCCTCCGTACGCTCCAGACAGGGGCGTACGGGGAATTTCACCGGGTTCGGCTACACTTTCCTCCTTCTTTACACGACGGCTTCCGATGAATCCGAACTACCTCGACTTCGAGCAACCCATCGCCGACCTGGAAGCGAAGATCCAGGAGCTGCGCAACGCCAGTGCCGGTCCGGCGGTCAATGTCGAGGCCGAAGTGCACGCGCTGCAGGACAAGCTGCGCATGCGTACCGCACAGATCTTCCGCAACCTGACCTCCTGGCAGGTGCTGCAGCTGGCCCGCCACCCGTCGCGGCCCTACACCGCCGATTACATCCGCATCATCTTCGATGAGTTCCAGGAACTGGCCGGTGATCGCGCCTTTGCCGACGACAAGGCCATCATGGGCGGCCTGGCCCGCATCAATGGCCGCGCGGTGATGGTCATCGGCCACCAGAAGGGCCGCGACACCAAGGAGAAGATCAAGCGCAACTTCGGCATGCCCAAGCCCGAGGGCTACCGCAAGGCGCTGCGCCTGATGAAGATGGCCGAGCGTTTCGGCCTGCCGGTGCTGACCCTGATCGACACCGCCGGCGCCTGGCCGGGCATCGACGCCGAATCGCGCGGCCAGTCCGAAGCGATCGCGCGCAACCTGATGGAAATGGCCGAACTGAAGGTGCCGGTGATCTGCACCGTGATCGGCGAAGGCGGCTCGGGCGGCGCGCTGGCACTGGGCGTGGGCGACCGCACCGTGATGCTGGAGTACGCGGTGTATTCGACCATTACCCCGGAAGGCTGCGCCTCGATCCTGTGGAAGGACGCCGGCAAGGCCAAGGACGCGGCCGAACAGCTGGGCCTGACCGCCCCGCGCCTGAAGAGCCTGGGCCTGGTCGACAAGGTCGTGCGCGAGCCGACCGGCGGCGCCCACCGCAACCCGACGCAGATGGCCCGGCGCCTGAAGGCCGTGCTGCTGAACGAGCTGGACGCGCTGGACAAGCTGTCCACCGGGGAACTGCTGGAGCAGCGCTACAAGCGCCTGCGCAGCTACGGCACCTACGAGGCGGCGTAATCGCTGCTTCCGCTGCACGGTAACGCCTGAAGCCGGGCAATGCCCGGCTTCAGTGCCACATCCGTGTGGCGATACGTCCCTGTTCCTGCGCGTACGGGCCCGCCGTACGCCGATCTGCTTACCAGTTGTAGGACATGCCCAGCGTGGCGCTGACTTCGCGGTAGCCGGAGTCACCGCGGCTCACGTCCAGACCGCCCCAGCCCGTCCAGCCCTTGGTGAATTCCACCCGCGCGCCTGCACCCAGCGCGTAGCGGTTGCGCGGCGCGTCGCTGTCCATGGCCACGTCATCGAACGCCATGCCACCCGTGCGGGCGTCGCGATACCAGTTGGCGGTCAGGTACGGGGTCACCACGGCGCCATGCGTGCTGGTCGATTCCGCTTCCAGGCGCAGGCCGAGGCGGCCGGACAGGCCACTTTCGCCCAGGCCACGCACCACGGTGCCGTTCTGCTCGGTATGTCGATCCGTGCTGACGTTGGTGTAGACCAGCTGCAGCTCCGGCTGCAGGCTGACCCTGCTGTCGCCCAGCGTGCCGACGCCGAAGCGGTAACCCGCCTCCAGCGAACCCTGCCACAGGTCGCTGTCGTAGCGCTCCGCGGCCAGGCCATCGCCTTCCACCCGGTTGTTGAAGCGGCCGTGCTGCACCCAGCTGTCCACATAGGCACGACCAGTGTTCCAGCTGCCGTACACCCCTGCGGCCACGCCGGCGACCTTGCCGCGTGCCGCAAAGCCGGTCAGCGCCGAGGTGCTGGTGCTGTCAGCACGCCCACTACCGAGCATCACGCCCAGGCGGCCACGCCCTTCATCGAACAGCCCCACGTCTGCGCCCACCTGCACCACATGGCGCTGCGTGCGCAGATCCAGCTGCTCCTGCATGGCCCCCAGGCGCGCCTGCTGGCTGTCCACGCGTGCCCAGCCGTGCACACCCTCGGCAACGGCCGCATTGCCGTCGCGATCACTGCGCTGCAGGCGGAACAACTGCCCTGCGGCGTACTGGTTGGCCAGGTACGCGCCGGTCTCCGGGCGCAGCACCGGCTTCGGATCCGGATTGATCGGACCGGTCGGGTCGCAGTCGGGCAGCGACGGATCCAGGTCACAGGGATCCGGCGGCGTCACCGGCAGTTCCGAACGCAGGTACCAGTTGCCGTCGGCCTCATCCTTGAACAGGAAGTACTCGTACTGCCCGCCGACCGCACGGCCGACCAGGTCGAACTGCGCGTCGGACGCGCCGTTGATCTCGATCAGCTCGATGCCCTTGTCGGTCTGCGCGCCCTGGCCGCTGGCGTTGAGCACCCGCACATTGGCCTGCCCGGTCGCATCACCGGCGATCACCAGGCGGTCGGTCTGCGAGTCGTCCTCGCCAAGCACCGTGTTGAATACCAGCGTGCCGCCGTTACCGACGAACTCGTCCAGGGACAGCGTGTTGAAGCCGCCCGCGCCGTCGCCCAGCTTGACCATGCTGCCCGCATCCAGCTGCAGACGGCCGACACTGCTGTCGCCGGTCAGCTGCCAGGTGCTCTGCTCCCCCACCGCCACCGAGCTCGCATCGACGATGCGGCCGATCAGCGTGGCGCGGTTGCGCAGCGAGACATCCAGCTGGCCCGTGTAGGAGGTGCGATCGGCAATGATGTCGCCGGTCAGCGCCGCGTTCTCCACGTTGAAGCGCACAGCAACGTTGCCGACCTGCCCCTCCTCGCCATGCTTGACCAGCAACAGCGTGCCATCGCCGGCAATCAGGCGCGCACCGTTGCGGATGGTGATCTCGGCGGATTCGCCGTCGACGTCGGCATCGGGACTGCCCCAGTCGACATCGGGATTGACCCAGATCGCCGGGCCGGTCTGCGACTCCAGGGTGGAATTGTCGACGTTCAATACCAGGTTGTCCGCACCCCGATATTCGAAGTACATGACGGCGCCGTTGCGGCTGGCCCGGATCGTCGAACCGTTGACGATGTCAGCCCTGCCCGCGCCCATACTCAGACCGACGTTGTGGTTCCAGGCAGTGCTGTCGCGGTGTGCCACCGCCAGGTGGGAGTTGTCCATCAGAAGGTACACGTCGCCCTGTCCACCGTAGATTGCCGGGTACAAGGCGATGGCACCACCGACAGAGTTGATCTGCGTGTTGTAGAGCCTGGCAGACGAATCGATCGAAACGTTGAACTGGGTCATGCCCAGATCGAAACGGCTGTCCCGCGCGACCAGCCGGGAGCCGGACTGCACGTGAATGTTCTCACGGGCATTGCGGACCAGCACATCCGCACTCGTGAGGAAGGCATTGGAGCCATAGAACACCTGGATGCCGTAGGTGCTGGCGTTGGACACCGTAAGAGTGGAGCCATTGTTCGCCCGCCATGCTTCGGTAGGGTCACCCTGTACCACCTCGTGGTCCTCGCCGTTGAGGTTGCCGGCCAACGCGTGCTGGGCCAACGGCAGGGCCAGTGCCAGCAGCAGGCATTGCGAGAGCGGACGCAGGGCAAGGGAACGCCCGCCTGCGGCGGAACGATGGGCATGTTTCATGATGGATCTCCAGAGGGGGCACGTCAGCGGCACAGCGTGCGTGCAGTACCTGGC
The DNA here is from genome assembly GCF_025642255.1 of Stenotrophomonas maltophilia. Lineage (NCBI taxonomy): Bacteria > Pseudomonadati > Pseudomonadota > Gammaproteobacteria > Lysobacterales > Lysobacteraceae > Stenotrophomonas > Stenotrophomonas maltophilia. The sequence continues at coordinate 1,239,731 of NZ_CP106759.1, read as the reverse complement.
ATTCCCATCCATGCCCACGCGGAGCGATGACGGGACTGCTGCAGGCAGCCGCTGTGTCGAAGGCGCGCAGTATCTGGAGACGCACGGGCGGGGCCCATGCAATTTGTTGCAAGGCGCGCCGCGCCGCTTGTCAGGTTACGCGGCGATTCATCTGGAGGTGCGCGATGTGCGCCGGCTCAGAAGGGTTTGGCCAGCACCAGCCAGACGATCGGAATGAAGGCCAGCAGCGGGATTTCGTTGATCCAGCGCAGCGCGCGCGAGGACGGCAGAGGCCGGCCCTTGGCGACGCCCTTGAGCAGGCGGCCGGTCCAGCCGAAGTAGACCAGCAGCAGCACCACCAGGCCGAGCTTGGCATGCAGCCAGCCGGCACCGCCCGGCGCGACCATCGTCGGGAAGTCCGGAATGACCCGGTAGCCCAGCCACAACACCAGTCCCAGGACGAAGGCCAGGCCGAACATCGAGTGGCCGAAACGGTACAGACGCAGGCCCATCAGCTGCAGGCGCTCGACCACTGCGGGTTGTCCCGCCGCCTCGGCCAGGTTCACCAGGATGCGCGGCAGATAGAACACCGTCGCCATCCACGCCACCACGAACACGATGTGGAAGGTCTTGACCCAGTAGTAGCTCTGCATGCGCTCGCTCCAGCGGCTGGCGTAGGTGGCGGCCATTCTCGCATGGCGTGCGGGTGTACCGGCTGCGGTCGGCGCGACCGATCGACGCATGGCGAGCGGCAACGCCGTACGATAGGCGCCGTTTTCAACGAAACCTCCTTCTGCGTGGACAAGACCTACGACGCCGCCTACTTCCAGCGCTGGTACCGCCAGGCCGACATCGGCGGCAGCGCCCGCCTCGCCCGCAAGGTGGCAGTGGCGGTGGCCACTGCCGAGTACTACCTGGAGCGGCCGATCCGCAGCGTGCTGGACATCGGCTGCGGCGAGGGGGCCTGGCGCGCGCCGTTGCGGAAACTGCGTCCGAAGGTCGAGTATCTGGGCTTCGACAGCAGCGAGTACGCTGTGCGTCGCTATGGCCGGACCCGCAACCTGCATCTGGCCCGCTTCGGCGACTTCGCCTGGCTGCGGCCGTGCGCGCCGGTGGACCTGCTGGTCTGCTCGGACGTGATGCACTACGTGCCCGACCGCGAGCTGCGCGCCGGCCTGGCAGGTGTGGCCGAGCTGACCGGCGGCATCGCGTTCCTGGAGACCTTCGCCGCCGAGGACGCGTTCGAGGGCGACCATGAGGGCTTCCAGTCCCGCCCGGCAGCCTGGTATCGCCGGACGCTGGCCCGGCACGGCCTGCAGCCGGCAGGGTCGCACTGCTGGCTCGGCCCCGCCCTGGCAGGCGATGCGGCCGCGCTGGAACGGATGTGAATCCGGATTCATTATTTTCAGCCAACTTAACCTGCGGGACACCCGGATGGGATATGCTGCGCGGCAACATATGACCATACATATTCGGTCGTCATGCTCTATCAACTGCACGAACTGACCCGCAACCTGCTCGCCCCCTGGGTGCACCAGGCCCAGGCCAACGCCAAGTTCTTCGCCAATCCCGGCCACTGGTGGTCGCAGATGCCGGGTGCCGAACGCCTGGCGGCGGTCAACGAACTGTTCCATCGCATCGGCAAGGATTACGAGAAGCCCGAGTGGGGCATCAACGAAATCGAGGTCGAAGGCGAGCGCGTGCCGATCGTCGTGCACGAGGAAGTGAGCAAGCCGTTCTGCAAGCTGCTGCGCTTCAAGCGTCACAGCAACGAAGCCGACCAGCTGCACACCATGCTCAACCAGCCCTTCGTGCTGGTGGTGGCGCCGCTGTCCGGCCATCACGCCACGCTGCTGCGCGATACCGTGCGCACGCTGCTGCGCGACCATCGTGTCTATGTCACCGACTGGGTCGATGCGCGCATGGTTGCGGCCAGCGAAGGTGATTTCGGCCTGGACGACTACATCGCCTACATCCAGGAGTTCATCCGCCACCTTGGCGTCGAGCGCCTGCACGTGGTCAGCGTGTGCCAGCCGACTGTACCGGTGCTGGCTGCGGTGTCACTGATGGCCAGCCGTGGCGAGCCCACCCCGCGCACGCTGGTGATGATGGGCGGTCCGATCGACGCACGCTGCAGCCCCACCGCGGTGAACAATCTGGCGACCCAGAACCCGCTGTCCTGGTTCGAGAACAACGTCATCCACAGCGTGCCGGCCGGCTACCCCGGTGCAGGCCGTCGCGTGTACCCGGGTTTCCTGCAGCACGCCGGTTTCCTGTCGATGAATCCCAGCCGCCATTTCAGCTCGCACTGGGACTTCTACGCCGACCTGGTCAAGGGCGATCTGGAAGACGCCGATGCGCACCGCCGCTTCTATGATGAGTACAACGCGGTGCTGGACATGCCTGCCAGGTACTACCTGGACACCATCCGCGTGGTCTTCCAGGACTTCCTGCTGCCGCGCGGAGAGTGGGTGGTCAACGGCGAAAAGGTCGACCCTTCGGCGATCCGCGATACCGCGCTGCTGAGCATCGAAGGCGAACTGGACGATATCGCGGGCCTCGGCCAGACCGAAGCTGCGCAGGCGCTGTGTACGGGCATCCCGGCCGAGCGCCGCGAGCATTTCATCGTCGAAGGTGCCGGCCATTACGGCATCTTCAGCGGCCGCCGCTGGCGCGAGGTGGTGTACCCGAAGGTACGCGACTTCTTCGCAGCGCACGCAGAAGCGCCAGCGGCAAAAGCGAAGAAGAAGAGCAACGTCACCCCGCTGCGCCGCAAGGCGGGCTGACCCTGCGCCGGGGGTCGGATCCCTTTCCAACAGAAAGGGCTCTGACCCCGGCACCCCGCTCGAACGGAGTCAGAGCCCTGTTCTGCGAACAGGGATCCGACCCCTCGTCGCTTACAGGCGCACCAGCAGGTTCTTGGCGATCAGGCCATGCAGCTTGCCGATGCCGCGTGCCAGGTGCAGCGTCAGCAGCAGCAGCAGGGCACCCGTCGCGGCGACCACGATCCCGACCAGCGGCGAGGCAGCCATCGGCAGCACGTTCACGCCATCAACGTACACGCCCGGGATTTCCCCGCTGAAGATCGCTGCCACCGGCGCCCAGATCAGTCCCAGCGACAGCGACAGCAGCGTCACCGCGATGGTGAAGTAGACAATGCCCAAGGGCAGCATCAGCACGAAGTACAACAGCGTCAGCCAGGTGCGGCCGTCCGTGAACATGTCGCCGATACGCTGCAGCCAGCTGCGGCTGCGGTCGGTGTAGCGCGGCCGCCGCGGCATGCGCTCGCCCAGCAGCGCCTCGACCAGGCGCCCCTCCAGCAGTGCCAGCCCGCGCACCGAACCGAAGAACAGCACGGTCAACGGCACGCCGATGATCAGGATCAGCAGGCCGAGCGACAGCGACAGGCCGGTCACCACCCAGGTGAAGAAGAAGATGCCGGTGGCCAGCGACAGCAGCATGTAGAACAGCGCGCCATAGGTGTGCGGATCGGCCACCACGCCAAAGAAGCGCGACAGCAGCGAGCGCGGCACCGGCACCGGCGGTGCCGCGGCCGGTTCCACACCACTGGCCTCGGCTGCCACACGCAGCACCGGCGCGGTGTCGGCGCGCGGCGTGCGCAATGCGCGGTTCACGGTGACTTCCGTTTCGCGGTAGATCTCCGCCACTTCATCCGGCGCACCGTAGCTGCCGGCCACATCGGCAATCACCTCCGCCTCGCTGCGACCGGGCTGGGCGGCCAGCTCGGAACGCAGGTATTCCTCGGCGTCATACAGCGCGTCCTGCACCATCGCCGGATCGGCGCCCTGCAGCGCCTCGCGCAGTTGCGCCAGGTACTGCGGGATGGTGGTCGGCAGGGCGCGGCCTGCCAGCCTCGGGTCGTTCATTGCGGTACCCCCTCCAACACGGAATCGACGGAATCACGGGTGGCCTGCCAGGCCTGGCGCCACTGCGCCAGCACTTCGCGGCCACGGTCATTGATGCGGTAGTAGCGCCGGGGCGGCCCGCTGCTGGAGGGCTCGACATGGCTCTCCAGCAGGCCGCCGCTCTCCAGGTTGCGCAGCACCGGGTACAGCGCGCTCTGCTTGCCACTCAGCACGCCCTCGCCCACGCGCTCCAGCTCCTTGGCGATGAGGTACCCGTACAGCGGCTCGCCGGTACGGGCCAGCACCGCCAGCAGGGCCAGCGACACGGTTCCGGCGCTGAGCTCCTTCTGGAACTTCTTCAGGTGGATGTCGTCTTCCGACATGCCCGGCCCTCCACTACGTTGAAGTCCACAGTAGTGCGAAGTTCGGTATAGCGAATGTGTCGTTAGTCATCCTGCCGGTTGGCGTGGCCCTGCGGCTCGCGCAGAATCGAGGGCTCGTTCATGTTCCGGGGTTTCCATGCCGCACCGTCGTCGCCTTGCCCTGACCGCCCTCGCCCTGGCCTGCCTGTTGCCCTCGCTGGCCAGCGCAGCGACGCCCTACCGCAGCCCGCAGCAGATCCTTGACGCCTCGGCCGCCAGCGATTGGCGCACCCCCGACCCGGCCAACCTGCTGTACATGGATCTGCCTGCCGGCCGGGTGATCATCGAACTGGCGCCCCAGTTCGCACCACGCCATGTCGCCAACATCCAGACGTTCGCCCACGAGCACTTCTGGGACGGCACCAGCATCTACCGTTCCCAGGACAACTTCGTGGTGCAGTTCGGCGATGCCGACGCCGATGACCCGGCCAGGGCCAGGCCGTTCGGCAGTGCCGCGCGCAAGCTGCCGGCCGAGTTCGAGCGTGCCAGCGCCGGCCTGAAGGTGAGCGTGCTGCCGGACCGCGATGGCTGGGCGGCGCAGACCGGTTTCGTCGATGGCTTCCCGGTCGGACAGGATCCGCAGGCCGGCAAGGCCTGGCTGGCGCACTGCTACGGCATGCTGGGGGCCGGTCGCAACAACGACGAGGACAGCAGCATCGGTGCCGAACTGTACGTGGTGACCGGGCAGTCGCCACGTCAGCTGGACCGCAACATCACCCTGGTCGGTCGCGTCCTGAAGGGCATGGAACTGCTCAGCGCGATCCCGCGCGGCCCGGCGCCGATGGGCTTCTATGAAGACCCGAAACTGCGCACGCCGATCATTTCGATCCGCCGTGCCAGCGACGTGACGGCCGCCGAACGCACGCCGATCCAGGTGTTGCGTACTGATTCAAAGACTTTCGCCGATACGGTGGAGGCGCGGCGCAATCGCGTGGATGATTTCTACAAGCGTCCGGCCGGGCATATCGATCTGTGCAATGTTCCGGTGCCGGTGCGGTGATGGGTTCCTGCACGTGACGCGTGCTGAAGGTGCTTCACTGTTCATGGGCGTCACTTTTCTTTGTACGCAAAGAAAAGTAACCAAAAGAAACGTTCCGCCGACCGCGAGCCGATGCGCGTTGCGCATCGGTACCCTGCGCTCCTCGGCCCGTCGAGGGACGGCGCGGGAACTCGCTGCGCTCAGACACCCGCGCCTCTTCGCCCTCGCCGGACCTGCGGTGCTCGGCTCGCTCAAGGCGGACCCAGATCAAAGTCCACAGCTGCACCCAGCAGATCCACGTCAAGCGTGGATGCTGTTGCTGTTGCTGTTGCTGTTGCCGTTGAACTTGATCTTCAGTCCGCCTTGAGCGAGCCGAGCATCGCAGGGGAATCAGGGGCGGAGAGGTGCCGATGTCTGAGCGCAGCGAGTTCGGCACCGTCCCCTGATTCACCGAGAAGCGCAGGGGACCGACGTGCGAAGCACGGCGGCTCGCGGCTTGGCGGCGCGTTTCTTTTGGTTACTTTTCTTTTCGCGCGAAAAGAAAAGTAACGCCCATGAACAGTGAAGCACCTTCAGCACGCGCCACGCGCAAAACGCCAACGCCTCAGCCCTTCTGACTCACCGCCACGCTACCCAGAATCAACGCACCCGCAATCAGCATCTGCAGCGTCACCGGCTCACCCAGGAACAGCCACGCGAACGCCGCACCGAACAGTGGAATCAGGTAGGTCACCGTGGATGCACGGGACGGGCCGATGCGGCCGATCAGACGGTAGAACATCAGGAACGCCAGCCCGGTGCAGGCCACGCCCAAGGCAATCGCCGCGCCCCACGCCTTGAGCGGAATCGCGGCCTGCGGCCAATGGCTCACCGCCATCGGCAGCATCCACAGCGAGGCGCAGGACAGCGTCGCCGCCGCCGCGGCAGCAGACGGCAGGCCCGCCATGTGCCGCTTCACCAGGTTCACCCCCAGTCCGTACAGCAGCGATGCCGCGGCGCCGGCCAGCACGGCCGTGCCGATGCCCAGGCCCGAGACCTTGGCCGTCGCCAGCACCACCACGCCGGCAAAGCCGACCAGCAACGCACCCGCGCGACGCACACCGATCTTCTCGCCGAAGAACAGGAAGGCGATGAGCGCGGCGAACAGGACCGTCACCGCATTGCAGATCGCACCGATCGCCGCCGGTGCGTGCTCGGCGGCGTAGGCGAACAGCACGAACGGCAACGCCGAGTTGACCAGGCCGATCGGCGCCAGCCACAGCCAGCGCCGCGGCGGGAACTGCGCCCGCGCGCGCCACAGGAACGGCAGCAGTACCAGTGCCCCCAGCAGCAGACGCACCTCGACCAGGGCGAACGGGCCGAACGATGGCACCGCCACCCGCATGAACAGGAACGAGCACCCCCAGATGGCGCCCAGCAGGGTCAACTCCAGCGGTGTGCGCCAGTCGCGCTCGGCCGCCTGTGGGACCGCATTCATGCCCTGCCTCCGTCCATCATCCACTCCTCGGTTGGTGCAACAGGATCAGACGCAGACGCCCGCCGCACAAGCGCGTAGTATCGCTGCCAGCCCCAAATATGGTTTGAGGCTGGACATGCAGCTACGCCCTTCCCTGCTCCCTGCCCTGGCCGTGTTCGCGGTCGCCGCGCGCCACCAGAACTTCGCCCAGGCCGCGCAGGAACTGCACCTGACCGCCAGCGCGGTCAGCCACCATGTCCGCCGCCTGGAAGAGGTGCTGGAAACCCGCCTGTTCCTGCGCCATGCCCGCGGCGTGCGGCTGACCGCCGAAGGCCGGCAGCTGGCCGACGCCGCCAGTGCGGCGTTCACCGATGTCGCCGCCGTCGCCCACAATCTGCATCCGGATGCGGACAGCGTGCCGCTGCGCATCACCACCCTGCGCTCGCTGTCGTACTGCTGGCTGCTGCCACGCCTGCCGCGCTTCACCCAGGCGCATCCGCACATCCGGGTGGAATTGCACACCGGCAGCGGCCTTGACCGCTACGACGACAACGGACCGGAGGTGGGCATCCGCTATGGCCTGGGCCAGTGGCCGGGGCTGCACGCGCAACACCTGATGGACGACAGCCTGTTCCCGGTCGCCTCGCCGGCGCTGCCGGGCGTGGAAGCCCTGCACGATCCGGCGCGCATCGCCGAGCTGCCGCTGCTGACCGATCTCTCGCCGCAGGGCTGGCGCGACTGGTTCCGCCATGCGGGCGTACGTCCGCCCTCGCCGCTGCCGCCGATGCACACCTTCGCCGACAGCACCGATGCGATGCGGGCCGCGGTGTATGGCATGGGCGCGGTGCTGGCGCGCACCCACATCGCCCAACCCTACCTGCAGCGCTACGAGGTGGTGCGGCTGCCTGGGCCCGCCCTGAAGGCCCGCTATGCGTATTACGTGGTGCATGCCGAAGGCCAGCCGCCCAGCCCTGCCGCACGCCTGTTCATCGATTGGCTGCTGGCCCAGGCACAGGACGACCGCACACCGATCCCGGCACTGCCCGACAGTCTGCTCGGCCGCGCGCCCACGCCCGGCTGACCAGGCCCTCACCCGGTCTTTGCCCATCGCTGGCTACGCTGCGGATACCTCCACAACGACCTGCATCTGCCATGGCCCTGCTGCGAATGCGCATTACTGGAACCGAAGACGACGCCCGTGCGATCAGCGACCTGCTGCTGGGCCTGGAAGGCATCGAACATGTCGAGGAAACCGACGATCTGATGCCACACATGGACGACGATGACTCCAGTTCGGCAGGACTGTCCGATGACATCGGTCCGGGCATCCACGAACTGGAGGTGGAGGTGGGCAACGAAAGCACCGCGCAGAAGGTTCGTGACGCGGTGCAGGAGCTTGCGCTGGAGCTGGACGTGTTCGTCGAATACGAGACCGACGAAGGCTGAGCATCGCCGGGCGTGGCCCGGCGAACCCGCGCGTTACGGCGTCCGACGGCGGCGACGCAACCCCGCCCTCACGCCCCATCCTGCGATCAATGCCAGTACCGCGACCGGCAGCAATGCAGCCGCCGCACGGATCAGGAAGGCGATACTGGTACTGAGGATGCTGCCAGACTCGCTCAGCGCATCGCCGATCTCGCTGCGGCCGCGCTCGCCGGAGGTGGTACCGAAGTGCAGCGTCAGCAGCTGCGTATCGATGCGGCGACGCTGCTGCGCGGCGTCCTTGCTGGCCTGCTCCACCCCCGCCTCGATCTCCGACAGGCGCGTGCTGATCGCCAGCAGATCCTCGATCTTCAGACCGCCACGGTCCTGGTAGGCGAGCAGGCGTGCGTGTTCCTTCTCCAACCGTGCCTTGGTCAACGCGGTATCGGCCACCTGCTGTGCAAGATCCTCGGCGCGGGTGGTGCGCGACTGCAGTGAGCCGCCCTCGCCCGCCAGGCCGATCAGGGGCTCCACGCCCTTCGGCGCGATGCGCACCCGGACCTCGCCGCTGGGTGAATCGCCACTGCGCTGGTCCACCTGCAGCACCGCACAGTCACCGAACTTCGCACTCTGGCAGGCCTGCGCGACCTGCTGGATGCGCGGCGCGATCGTTTCCGCGTCCAGCTGCACCTGCACGTCGTGTTCATAGGCCAGGAAGGCGCCTTCGGGCGACGCTACGGCTTCGGCTTCGGCTTCGGCTGCGGCACCACCGCCACCGGCCGCGTGCTCCACCTTCGCGCAGGCCGCCAGGGCCAGCACGAGTGCGGGCACGGTCAATGCGCCCACCCATCCATACCGGACCGTCACGCTGCGGCTCCGTCGTAGGAGGTCACCGACAGGCCGGCCAGGTCGACCTGCGGCAGGCAGCGTACGTTGACCGCCACCATGGCCGCACCGCTGCGCGGATCCACGGCCTCGCTGTACGGTGCAGTGCCGCACTCGCGGCAATGGTGGTGATCGATGTGGTGCCTGTTGAACTGGTAGGTGGCCACATCGGCTGGATCGGTCTGCAGCTGGAATGCCTCGCGCGGCGCAAACCACAGCAGGCTGCCGCGGCGGCGGCACATCGAGCAGTTGCAGTCGATGACGTCGCTGATCGGGGCCTCGGCCTGCACCGTGAATGCGATCCTGCCGCAATGGCAGCTTCCCTGGTATTCCATGTCCTTTTCTCCGCTGGCGGGTCCGTGTAGGTGCCAATGGTAATCCTATGGCACGGGGACAAAGCAGCCCTGGCGGCCTATGCTCGGGGTTTGACCCCGTACAGGAATGCCGATGCGCCCGCATCTTCTTGCCCTCGCCCTGGTCGCCGCCCTCGCCGGCTGCCAGCAGGCCGACGCCCCGACCGCCGGTTCCACCTCCGCCGCCAGCCAGCAGGCCGGTGACGCGGCAGCCGATGCGGCCTTTGCCGAACTGTCCAAGCGCGCCCTGGACACCTGGATGCAGTTGTCCCCGGTCAGCGCCACCCAGATCGGCGACCACCGCTACGACAGCGAGATCGACGACCTGAGTGCGGCCGGCCAGCAGAAGACTGTCGCCGCCTACAAGGCATTGCTGGGCGAGCTGGACAGGATCGACGTGGCCAAGCTGGGCCGGGAGAACCAGGTCGATGCCGCCATCCTGCGCAACCAGCTGCAGTCGGAAATCTGGAACGCCGAAGTGCTGCAGTCCGGCAAGTGGGATCCGCAGCTGTACAACGGCATCGCCGGCAGCGCGATCTACGGCCTGATGGCACGCGAGTTCGCGCCGCTGCCGGAACGGCTGAAGTCGGCCACCGCGCGCATGGAAAAGCTGCCGGCGATCTTCGCCCAGGCCCGCGAGAACCTCGATCCGGCGCGTGTGCCGAAGATCCATGCCGAGACGGTGGCCAAGCAGAACAAGGGCATTCTCAGCATCGTCGATACCTTCATCACCCCGCATATCGGCGAACTGCCGCAGGCCGACCAGCAGCGCCTGCAGGCCGCCATCGATGGCCTGAAGAAGGCCGTGGACGAGCAGCAGACCTGGCTGGACAAGACCCTCGTGCCGAACGCGAAGGGTGATTTCCGCATCGGTGCGGAGAAGTACGACCAGAAGCTCAAGTTCGCCCTCAGTTCTTCGCTGTCGCGGCAGGAGATCGGTGAGCGCGCGCGTGCCGAGCTCAAGCGCGTGCGCGAAGACATGTACGGCATCGCGCAGACGGTGCTGAAGGACAAGCCGGGCGCGCCGGAGATGCCGGCGCAGCCGACCGACGAGCAGCAGCAGAAGGCCATCGAGGCCGCGCTGGAACTGGCCTACGCCGACAAGCCGGCACGTGACAAGGTGGTCGACGACGCCAAGGCCGCGCTGGACCAGTCCACCGCGTTCGTGCGCGAGCACGACCTGATGACGCTGCCGGATGCGCCGGTGGACATCATCCTGATGCCGGAATTCCAGCGTGGCGTGGCCGTGGCCTACTGCGATTCGCCGGGCCCGCTGGACAAGAACCTGAAGACCTTCTACGCGGTGTCGCCGATTCCCGACGACTGGAACGACAAGCAGGTCGATTCCTTCCTGCGTGAGTACAACTCGCGCATGATCCACCTGCTGAGCATCCATGAGGGCACGCCGGGCCATTACCTGGAAGGCTGGCATTCGGCCAAGTTCCCCTCCACCCTGCGCGCAGTACTGCGGTCGGGCCTGTTCGCCGAAGGCTGGGCGGTCTACACCGAGCGCATGATGCAGGAGCAGGGTTACCTCGACAACGATCCGCTGTTCCACCTGGTGCAGCTGAAGTTCTACCTGCGCACGATCTCCAACGCCATCCTCGACCAGGGCGTGCACGTGGACAACTGGGATCGCGAGAAGGCGATGCACCTGATGACCCACGACGCGTTCCAGCAGGAGAGCGAAGCGGCCGGCAAGTGGGTGCGCGCGCAGCTGACCTCGGCGCAGCTGCCGACCTACTTCGTGGGCGCGCAGGAGCACTTCGACACCCGCAAGGCGATGCAGGACAAGCTGGGCGACAAGTTCAACCTGAAGGCCTACCACGACCAGATGCTGTCCTACGGCGCACCGCCGGTGCGCTTCGCCCGCCAGCTTATGCTGGATCAGCCGATCGAGTAAGCGGCTGCGCTGGATGTGGATGATGAACGGCCCGGGCAACCGGGCCGTTCTTCTTTGCGCCGCATCCACGCCCTGCGCGGAACGGCCGCAGCCGAAACGGCTACTGGTCGGCCGCCACGAACCCGCCGGTCTGCCGTGCCCACAGCCGCGCATACAAGCCACCGGCCGCGATCAGCTCGGCATGGCTGCCGGTTTCCACGATCCGGCCCTGGTCCATGACCACCAGACGGTCCATGCGCGCGATGGTCGACAGCCGATGCGCGATCGCGATCACCGTCTTGCCTCCCATCAATTCGTCCAGGCTGTCCTGGATCGCGGCTTCCACTTCGGAATCCAGCGCCGACGTCGCCTCGTCCAGCACCAGGATCGGCGCGTCCTTCAGCAGCACGCGGGCAATGGCGATTCGCTGGCGCTGGCCGCCGGACAGCTTCACCCCACGCTCGCCGACATGTGCGTCGTAGCCACGGCGCCCCTGCCCGTCCACCAGCGTGTCGATGAACGCTTCCGCACGCGCCTTGGCGACCGCAGCACGCAACTGATCATCGGTGGCATCCGGGCGCCCGTACAGCAGGTTGTCGCGGATCGAGCGGTGCAGCAGCGAGGTGTCCTGGGTCACCACGCCGATCTGTTGGCGCAGGCTCTCCTGTGTGACATGCGCGATGTCCTGGCCGTCGATCAGGATGCGGCCGCTTTCCAGGTCATACAGCCGCAGCAGCACATTGACCAGGGTCGACTTGCCGGCACCGGAGGGCCCGACCAGGCCGATCTTCTCGCCCGGCTTCACCACCAGGTCAAGGCCGGCGATCACGCCGCCCTTCTTGCCGTAGTGGAAATGGACATCCTGGAAGTGCACGCCGCCCTGGGTGACCTGCAGCGGCACGGCGTCCTCACGGTCCTGCACGGTCAGCGGCTGGGCGATGGTGGTGATGCCGTCCTGCACCGTACCGATGTCCTCGAAGATGCCGTTGATGGTCCACATGATCCAGCCCGACATGTTGTGGATGCGGATGACCAGGCCCGTCGCCAAGGTGATCGCGCCGACGGTGATGTGGCCACCGTTCCACAGCCACAGTGCCAGGCCACAGGTCCCGGCGATCAGGAAGCCGTTGACGATGGCGATGGCCAGGTCCATGCCGGTCGTCACCCGGGTCTGCGCGCGGTGCTTGACCGCCAGCTCCTGGATCGACTCGGCCACGTAGGCCTGCTCGCGGCCGCCATGGGCGAACAGCTTCAGCGTAGGAATGTTGGTGTAGCCATCGACGATGCGACCCATCGCCTTGGAGCGTGCTTCCGAGGCGATCCATGCCCGCTCCTTCGCGCGCGGCACGAAGTAGACCATGATCACCGCATAGGCGATCAGCCACAGCAGCAACGGCATCATCAATCGCCAGTCGGCCTGTGCGAACAGATACAGCGCGGTGCCGGTATAGACCACGATGTACCAGAGCGAGTCGACCATCTGCACGGCCGATTCGCGCAGCGACGTGCCGGTCTGCATCACCCGGTTGGCGACGCTGCCTGCGAAGTCGTTCTGGAAGAAGCTCAGGCTCTGCCGTACCACGTAGTTGTGCATCAACCAGCGCGAACGATTGCTCAGGCCCGGCACGATGGCCTGGTTGACCAGCAGGTTGTGCAGGCCGACCAGCACCGGGCGCGCGATCACGGTGATGAACAGCATCCAGCCCAGCTCATTGGCGTGACGCGTGAAAAAGCCGGCGCCGGGCTGCTCGGCGACCATGTCGACGATGCGGCCCAGGTAATCGAACATCGCCACTTCCACCAGCGCCAGCAGCAGGCCAGCGATCAGCGTGGCCAACAGCACCGGCCACACCGGCCGGAGGTAGTGCAGGTAGAACGGCAGCACCCTGCGCGGCGGCATGCGCCCGTCCACGGGCGGGAACACCGGAATCAGGGATTCAAACCAACGGAACATCGCATTCCCTCGCCTCTTGCAACCGACGGAGTATCCCATGCCGGATGTGTACGCCAACCGACGATGCGCGGTGCCGGTAGCGCCGGCCCGTGTTCGCCGGGCATGGCCCGGCGCTACCGATCATGCGGCGTCAGTTGACCGGGGTGAACAGCAGGTCCTGGAAGTCGAAGCTGAAATCGGTCAGGTCGGAGATCGGCTGCATGCGCACCTCGCGCACCTTGCCATCCGGGTCGAGACTGATGTTCACGAAGGCATCGGCATTGAGCGAACGGTCGTCCCAGCGCACGATGAAGGTGTCGTGCTGCCAGTGCTCCAGCCGGCCGCTCAGCTGCGCGGTCTTCATGAAGCGCAGGCGCAGCCCCTTGCCTTCCGTGCTGATCTGCATGTCGCCATACCAGCGGTCGCGGAAGGTGCCGGTGTAACCGGCCAGCGGCAGCGAGGGAGTGCTGCCCCTGACACGCGCTGCCTGGTGCTTGGCCCAGGCCTCATCGGCCTTGTCCTGGCCCTTGGCCACGGCCTTGGCATAGGCGTCCACCCAGTCGTGCTTCTCCGCACCCAGATAGGCATCGAGCACGCTCAGCGTGATCGCGTTGAACGCGGCGCCCACTTCCTGGTTGGTCAGCACCACGACCCCCAGCTTCTCGCCCGGCACCAGCGTCAGCCGCGAGACCATGCCCGGCCAGCCACCGGTGTGCCAGACCAGCTTCTGCCCGCGGTAATCGCTCAGGCTCCAGCCTTCGCCGTAACCGGCGAAGTTCGGCCGCGCCGGTGCCAGCTCCGGCACGCTCGGCGCCGGAATCGACTGCGGCGTGATCATGCGCCACATCTGCTGCTGGCTCTTCGCGGTGAACAGCGGGCTGCCATCGGCCAGCGCGCCCTCGGCCAGCTGCACCTGCATCCAGCGCGCCATGTCGTGCGCGCTGGAATAGATGCCGCCGGCCCCGGCATTGTTCGACCAGGTCAACGGTGCGACGGTGCGCAGATCCTTGAAATCGTACTTGGCGTGTCCGACGGCCGCCTTGTCGCCGGGCCGCAGGTGGTCGGCGTTGTAGCGCGTGCCCGCCATGCCCACCTTGTCGAAGATGCGGGTCTGCAGGAACTGCTGGTAGCTCATGCCGGAAACGTGCTCGATCACCTGCTGGGCGACGGCGTACAGGATGTTGTCGTAGGCATAGCTCTCGCGGAATCCCCCTTTCAACGGCACCTTGCCCAGCCGCTCCACCACTTCGGCATTGCTGTAGGCGGTGGCCGGCCAGAACAGCAGGTCGCCCGCGCCCAGGCTGAGGCCGCTGCGATGCGAGAGCAGGTCACGGATCGTCATCTGCCCGGTCACGAACGGATCGGACATGCGGAACGACGGCAGGTGGTCAATCACCCTGTCGTCCATCTTCAGCTTGCCGTCCTCGGCCAGCAGGTTCAGCGAGGTGGCGGTGAACGCTTTGGTATTGGAGGCGATCGCGAACAGGGTATCGGCCTGCACAGGATCCGGCCTGCCCTGCTCACGCACGCCCCAGCCGCGTTCCAGCACCACCTTGCCGTCCTTGACCACGGCAACGGCGATGCCCGGCACGTCGAACTGCGCACGCACGCGCTCGACGGTCGCATCCAGATCCTGCAGCTGCGGGGGCGTTGCAGCATTCGCCATGGTCGTGCAGGCCAGCAGCACGGCTCCTCCAATCCAGGTATTCATCCAGAACCATCTCCGAGCAGGGGTCGCGGCCATGTGCAGGCCATCACCGGGGTTTCGCGGGATGGTAACGGTCGCCGGCGCATCGTGCCCTGTGCCATAGGAGGGGTGCCATGGACGAGAACGGCCGATCAAGCAGTGGATCCACCATCATTCCATGCCTGCGCTACCGCGACGCGCTGGCGGCGATCGACTGGCTGCAGCGCGCGTTCGGCTTCCAGGCGCAGGCGGTGTACGCCGATGGCGACGTGGTGTTCCACGCGCAGCTGGTGTTCGGGCACGGCATGATCATGCTGGGTTCGACCAGCAACGACAGCGCGTGGTCGAAGCTGGCGGTGATGCCTGACGAAACAGGGGGCCGCCAGACCCAGAGCGCCTGCGTGATCGTCAGCGACGCCGACGCGCACTATGCGCGGGCCAAGGCGGCCGGCGCGCGCATCGTGATCGACATTGCCGACCAGGCGTATGGCGGCCGTGGCTACGCCTGTGCCGATCCGGAAGGCTACGTGTGGTGGTTCGGCAGCTACGATCCCTGGCGCGCGGACCACCGCCAGTGACCGCGCCGGCACCCGCCCCCATCCGCTGCGGCATCGGCGGCTGGGTGTTCCCGGAATGGCGCGGCGGCATGTTCTATCCGCCCGGCCTGCCGCAGCGGGAGGAACTGGCGCACGCCAGCCGTGCCCTGCGCTGCATCGAGATCAACGGCACCTTCTATCGCACCCCGACCCCGGCCCAGTGCGCGCAGTGGGCGTCGCAGACTCCTGCCGGCTTCCGCTTCTCCCTGAAGGCACCCCGCTATCTGGTGCAGCGTCGCGACCTGTCCGGCACCGTCGAGGCCGCCGCGCCGTTCCTGCAGGCAGCGATCGCCCTGGGCGACCGCCTCGGGCCGCTGCTGTGGCAGTTCGATCCCCGCCATCCTGCCGATGCTGGGGCACTGGACGCGCTGATGGCCCAGCTGCCGAAGCAGCTCGATGGCGTGGCGCTGCAGCACGCTGTTGAAATCCGCAATCCGCAGGTGTACAGCGCATCCCTGGTCACTGCCGCGCGCAGGCACGGGGTGGCGTTGGTCATCGAAGACAGCGACGAAGCCCCGCTGCACGGCGACGTCACCGCCAGCTTCGTCTACGCGCGCATCAAGCGCAGCCAGGCCCGTCTGCCGCAGGGGCTGCCTGCAGCCACGCAGCAGCGCTGGGCCGAACGCGCCCGGCGCTGGGCCGTCGGCGAGCCGGTCGACGACCTGCCATGCCTTGCCGGATCCGCCCCATCGACGCCACGAGAGGTGTACCTGCTCTGCATCGGTGCCGGCAAGGCACGCAATCCGGCCGCGGCGATGGCCCTGCAGCGGCGGCTGGACGACCTGCTCGGGTCTCAGGGGCGGTAAACGCGGCCAGGATCGAGCTGCCGACGCCCAGCGGTCACCGCCTTGCCGCACAATAGGCGGATGAGCACGCCCGACACCCGCAAAGCACTTTGGCAGATCCACTTCTGTGTCCTGTTGTGGGGCGTCACGGCCATCCTGGGCAAGCTGATCACCTTGCCGGCGCTGCCGCTGGTGTGGTGGCGCATGCTGCTGGTGACGGCGATGCTGGCACTGCTGCCACGGGTGTGGCGCGGCCTGCGCACGCTGCCGTTGCGGGTGGTGGCCGGATACGCCGGCATCGGTGCGCTGGTCGCCCTGCACTGGCTGACGTTCTATGGTGCGGTGAAACTGGCCAATGCCTCGGTGGCGGCGACCTGCATCGCGCTGGCACCGGTGTTCACCTCGATCATCGAGCCGTGGGTGGCCAAGCGTCCGTTCCAGCTGCGCGAACTGGCCTTCGGATTGGCAGTTCTGCCGGGCGTGGCGCTGGTGGTGGGGGGCGTGCCGGATGGCATGCGGCTGGGGGTTCTGGTTGGCGCGCTGTCTGCACTGCTGGTGGCGGTGTTCGGCTCGCTCAACAAGCGCATGGTCAGCCACGCCGATCCGTTGACGGTGACTGCGCTTGAACTGGGGGCCGGCACCCTGACCCTGACCCTGCTTGCGCCGCTGATGCCCTACCTGCTGCCGGCCCTGGCCAGCCCGCTGTGGGTGGTGCCGGACCTGCACGACGGCATCCTGCTGCTGGTACTGGCGGGTATCTGCACCCTGCTGCCGTTCGCCCTCGCCCTGGTCGCGCTGCGCCACCTCAGCGCCTACACCGTGCAGCTGGTGACCAACCTGGAACCGGTGTATGCGGTGCTGCTGGCGGTACTGCTGCTGCGCGAGCAGCACGAAGTCACTCCCTGGTTCTACCTGGGCGTGGCGATCATCGTCGGTGCGGTCTTCCTGCATCCGCTGCTGAACCGCCGCAAGCCATTGCAGCATCCGGAAATCCTCGGCACCGCGGAGGCCCGCAACGTCGCCGACTGAGCGGGCACGTCACCGCCGCGGCCAGTGCCATGCCGGCGCGTCCAGCAGGCCCTGCCCGCTCAGCAGCGTGCGGCCGTGTTCCTTGTGCAGATGCACGGAATGGCGGGCGGGCGCCTGCTCCAGGGCGGCGATCAGGCGGCTGGCGTGCGACACCACCCACACCTGGCTGCGTGAACTGGCCGCCACGATCAGCCGCGCCAACGCAGGCAGCAGGTCAGGATGCAGGCTGGTTTCCGGTTCGTTGAGCACCATCAGCGGCGGCGGCCGCGGCGTATGCAGGGCAGCAGCCAGCAGCAGGAAACGCAGCGTGCCGTCGGACAGTTCGGCCATCGACAGCGGCCGCAGCAGGCCGGGCTGGTGGAACCGCAGCACCATCCGTCCATCCAGCACCTCGAATCCCACCGAAGCCCCGGGAAAGGCATCGTCCACCGTGCGAGCCAGCGCGACCGGGTCACCGTTTTCCAGGATGGTCACCCACGCTGCGGCCAGATCGCGGCCATCGTGGTGCAGCACCGGGGTACGCGTGGCCATCGCCGGCTGCCGTGCCAGGGCATCGGCATCGCTGCGGAAGTGATCGTAGAAGCGCCAGCGCCGGATGTACTCGCGCAGGGCGAAGGTCTCCGGCATGCGCTGCGGATCAGCTACCTGGGTGAACAGGCTGTCGAACAGCGACAACCGGTCGTCCAGCACATCCCAGCCACGTGCATGGCGCTGCCGCACCATCCCGCCCCGGCGATCCACCAGCTGACTGGCTGTGCGCAGGAAGGGACCGGCCCAGATTGCTTCGGCCTTGATCTGCGGGTCCAGGGCGAATGCCGACAGGCTGGGCGGCGGGTAACCGAGGTCGATGGCGTAGCCGTAGTCATCGGTGGCGAAACCCAGTCTGAGGCCTACCGGCTCCTGTCGCGGCCCTCCCTGCAGCGGAATCTCGCCTGCAGCTACCCGGCGGTCGATCCTGCCGGGCCCTGCCCACAGCGCCGAGCCCAGCCCACCCTCGCGCGCCAGCGCTGAGGCCACCCCGCCCTGGGCGGTTTCAGCCAGCAGGCGCAGCGCCCGATACAGGCTGGACTTGCCGCTGCCGTTGTCGCCGGTGATCACGTTCAGCTGCTGCAACGGCAGCACCAGCGTATGCAGCGAGCGATAATTGGCGACGGCCAGGGTCTGCAGCATGGTGGTCATCCTTGGAAACAAGGCAACCATGGTGACCCCGGGCGTTCGCACCCGCTGCGACCCGGCGCCATGCAGCGATGGGGCCGCCGGTTGCGGACGGCCGGCTCAGTCCGCGAACTCCACGCGGTTGCGTCCGTTGCCCTTGGCCCGGTACAGCGCCGCGTCGGCACGAGCCAGGGTCTGGTCGACACTGTCGCCGGCGCGATGCATGGCCACGCCGATGCTGACCGTGACCGGAAAGCCGAGCGGCAGGTTGCCCACGGCCATACGCAGGAACTCACACTGCACGCCTGCCGCGTGGAGATCCGTGTCCGGCATCACCGCCACGAATTCCTCGCCGCCATACCGCGCCGCCGTTCCGCCGCCGGCGAAATGCGCGCGCAGCAATGCCCCCAGTTCGGCCAGCACACGGTCACCGGTCGCATGCCCGTGGAAATCATTGATGCTCTTGAAGTGGTCGATGTCCAGCAATGCCACGCAAACCTGTCGTGGCTGGCCATCGGCATCGGCGAGGGACTCTTCCAGCGCGACCGCCATCGCCCGCCGGTTCGGTAGCCCGGTCAGTGCATCGGTACGGCTCTGTTCGGCCAGATCCGCGTTCTGTGCCAGCAGCACATCGTGATACTCGGACAACAGGCGTTCGTAGTCATCGCGTTCCAGCATGTGCTTCTGGATGTCCAGTGCAAAGCGGCGCAGCTCCATCACCAGCATCACCTGCCGTGACAGCGCACTGAGTGCCTCGGCCTTGGCCCGTTCCAGATGCTGCGGGCGCGCATCGAACACGCACAGCGTCCCGAGC
Source organism: Stenotrophomonas maltophilia (assembly GCF_025642255.1). Lineage (NCBI taxonomy): Bacteria > Pseudomonadati > Pseudomonadota > Gammaproteobacteria > Lysobacterales > Lysobacteraceae > Stenotrophomonas > Stenotrophomonas maltophilia. Next base: position 1,220,488 of record NZ_CP106759.1, on the reverse strand, counting down.
GGCAGTCCGTCGGAACTGATCAGCGGTGCGCCGGCGTAGAAGCGGATGTGCGGATCGCCCACCACCACCGGATTGTCATGGAAGCGCACGTCCTGCAGTGCGTCCTCGACCACCATCACCTCCTGCGGCTGCAGGATCGCATGGCCGCACATCGATTCGCTGCGCAGGGTCTCGGTGGCATCGATGCCCTGGATCGACTTGAACCATTGCCGTTCAACGTCGATCAGCGTGACGGCCGCCATCGACGTGCCGCAGACCGCCTTGGCGATCACCACCAGATCGTCGAACGATCTCTCGCGTTCCGAATCAAGGATGCGGTAGCGGTACAGCGCTTCCAGGCGAAGCGCTTCATTGGCGGGCTTGTCGGGCTTGATCATGCAGCGTCATGTTCCGGCAGGTCTCGGCGGAGTCTATCCGATGCGCGGCCGGGCCGACGTCCGACCGCTGTCGTTTACCAGTCCTGCTGCTGCGGCAGCAGGCCGTGCAGCTCCTGCTCGGTCAGGTTGCGCCACTGGCCCGGCTTCAGCGCACCGATCTTGATGTTGTCGATGCGGACGCGGCGCAGCTGGGTGACGCGGTATCCGAACTCCGCCGCCATCAGGCGGATCTGCCGGTTCAGGCCCTGCTCCAGGGTGATGCGGAACCCGAATTTGGCGATGCGCGAGGTGCGGCAAGGCAGGGTCATCTGGTTGTGGATGCGCACACCACGGGCCATGCCGCGCAGGAACTCGTCGGTGACCGGCTTGTTCACCGCCACCAGATACTCCTTCTGGTGGCCATTCTCGGCACGCAGGATCTGGTTGACGATGTCGCCATTGCTGGTCATCAGGATCAGTCCTTCCGACTCCTTGTCCAGGCGGCCGATCGGGAAGATGCGCTGCTCGTGGCCGACGAAGTCGACGATGTTGCCTTTCACCGAGCTTTCGGTGGTGCAGGTGACGCCGACCGGCTTGTTCAGCGCGATGTAGACGTGGCGGCGCGCCCCCGGCTTGCGTGCGGTACGGGCACGCAGCGGCTGGCCGTCGACCAGCACCTGGTCGCCCTCGCCGACCACGGCACCGGTGCCGGCCGGATGGCCGTTGACGGTGACCCGGCGGGCGGCGATCAGGCGGTCGGCCTCGCGACGGGAGCAGAAGCCGGTATCGGCGATATGTTTGTTGAGTCGGGTGGTCATCGCCCTATTATCCGGCATCGCCGCCCTGTCAGGTTCATGCTGGTGCGGGTGGATCCAGTTCTTCGCCGTCGAACACCCGGTTACGGCCCGCGCGCTTGGCCACGTACATGGCATGGTCGGCCCGGCGCAGCAGCGCGGCCAGGTCGTCCTCGCCCGGCCGCCACTGGGCCAGGCCGATGCTGGCGGTCACCTCCAGCCCCGGCACCTGCAGGGCCTGGCAGGCCTCGGTGATGCGCTGGCGCAGGCGATCCAGCCGCGCCGCCGCCGCCTCGCGCGGCATGCCCGGCATCAGCAGCAGGAACTCCTCGCCGCCCATCCGCACCACCTGGTCCTGGCTGCGCACGGCGGCCCGCAGCGCACGGGCCACGGCGACCAGTACCTGGTCACCCACCTCATGCCCGTGGCGGTCGTTGATGTCCTTGAACAGATCAATGTCGAGGAAGCCGATCACCATCGGGCCACGCTCACGATCCACCCGTTCCAGATGATGGCCGAGCTCCCGCAGACCGGCGCGGCGGTTGGGCAGCCCGGTCAGGCCGTCGGTCTCGGCCAGCTGGCGCATCTCGTCACGCTGCTGGCGCAGGCGTCCCAGCCGCAGGTTCAGGGCGTAGGCCGCCATCATCAGCAGCCAGGTGATCGCCAGCTGCAGCGCCTCCACCCGGTACTCCAGCAGCCACTCCGCAGCGCAGGCGTCGGCGCCGATCAGCACCAGCATCGGCGCCAGCGCCGCCAATCCAGCCAGGGCCCAGCGGTCGCCACGCCACCGCGCCCCTATCCCCATCAGCAGGGAGACGCCGCAGCCGGCCAGGTAGGTCACCTGCAGCCCCTGCGCGACCCATGCGAGCTGATCCCAGCGCAGCCACGGCACCAGCGCGGCTACGCCCAGCAGGGCGCACAGGACCATCTGCTGGAGCAGGCGTGACTTCGGCCACAACCGGTCGCCACCGTTCAGCCACCACAGGGCAGGCAGCACCAGTGCCTGGCTCGCTGCCGTCAGCGCCAGCAGCCACCAGGCGCCACGCGTGCCGACCGGCAGCCACGGCTCCGGATAGCCGCTGAGGCCTCCGAGGATGGCCTGCCACAGCACCAGCACGCCGGTACCCGCGATGTACACCAGGAAGCTGCGATCACGGGTGGTCAGATAGGCCATCAGCGCCGACAGCGCCAAGGCCAGCGCCACCGCGATGCAGGCCGCGCGGACCAGCAGCCGCGCAGTGTCGTTCTGCTGCACCGGGCTGGGTGCGCCGAGCCGTAGCGTCGGTACCCAACGATCCTTCAGCGGCGTCTGCCACGAGACCAGGAATGGCTCGTGACTGCCGGCCGGCGGCACCGCAACCAGGCCCACGCCGGCTCGGAAACGCGAGTCGCGGGTACGCGCATCATGCATGTCGCCGCAGATCTCCCGGTCGCCGTGCCGTACCTGGACCTCGCCCGCGAACACATTGAACACATCCAGCGCCTGGGGTTCGCCCGACCAGCCCGCCGGCGGCGCCGGCACCCTCACCTGCTGGCGTGGCCCGGCCAGCATCTGCGCAGTACAGGCGCGATGGGGCGTAGGCTCGGCGGTGGCAACGCCCACCAGCAGGTAGTCGGGACCGTGCATCGCCGCACCGGCCTGCGCAGGCCACGGCATTGCCAACCACACCAGCAGCACGACCAGCACCACCCCAGTTCCGTACTGCCACTGCCTGACGACCACGCCACATCCTGTTCTGCTTACGCCCGCGCCCACTGCGCGTCGCCCCTGGCGTGCATTATCGCAGCCGTCCGTGGCATGCAGGTGTAGACAATCGTCGCGGACCAGCGTTCAGCCTGCGGCCGGCGGGCCCTTCACCGCCTTCAGCCTGACCGGCCGCAGGTCGGTCAGGGTCATCCGCTCCAGCGGCTGCGGCCGCTCGATCGCATAGCCCTGCAGCCCCTGCACGCCCAGCCGGGTCAGCGCCCCCGCCACCTCGCTGCTCTCCACCCACTCGGCCACGACCTCCATCTGCAGTTCGCGGCCCAGTTCGGTGATCGCGCGTACGGTCGCGTGACTGACCGGATCGACATCCATGTCGCGCACGAATGCGCCGTCGATCTTCAGCATGTCGGCCGGCAGCTGGCGCAGGTACCCGAACGAGGACAGACCCGATCCGAAATCGTCCAGCGCCAGCCGGCAGCCACGCGCCTTTACCGCATCGATGAACGCCCGCGCCTGGCTCAGATTGCTGATCGCGGCCGTCTCGGTGATCTCGAAGCAGAGCTTGGACGCCAGTACGCGGTTGCGCTCCAGCAGGTCGCAGACGAAAGCCAGGAAGCTGGGTTCGGCGATCGACTGTGCGGACACGTTGACGTTGCACAGGCCGAGCTGGCGCACATGCGCCGGGCACACCTGCAGGTGCCGGAACAGCAGGCCGAGCACATGCCGGTCCAGTGTCACCGCCATGCCGTAGCGCTCCACCGCCGGCATGAACTGGCCGGGCAGATGCAGCGTACCGTCGCTGTCGCGCATGCGCACCAGCACCTCGTAGTGCAGATAGCCCGGGTCACCCACCCGGGCGATGCGCTGCGCGTACAGCAGCATGCGGTTCTCGGCCATCGCCCGGCTCACGCCCTGCAGGCGCTCGGCCTCCAGGCGCCGTTCGTCCAGCGCCATGCGGTCCTCGTTGAAACAGTGCACGCGGTTGCGACCGGCCTGCTTGGCTGCGTAACAGGCACTGTCGGCTGCGCTCATCAGCCAGTTGACATCAGGGGCCTCCTGGCTGACCTCGACCACGCCGATGCTGCAGCTCAGCTGCAGGCTGCCTTCGCTGATCGGGAATGTGGCCTGGCCAAGATTGCGGATCACCCGCTGCAGCACGCGCTTGGCCTCATCCTGGCCCGCATGGGCCAGGAACACCGCGAATTCGTCGGCACCCAACCGGCCAACCCAGTCGCCCTCGCGCACGGCGGCGACCAGATAGTCGGCAAAACCGCGCAGCATCTGGTCGCCGGCGGCATGGCCGAAGCTGTCATTGACCAGTTTGAAATGGTCCAGATTGATGTAGCACAACGCATGCGTGCCCCCCTCGCTGCGCACCTGCAGCAGTGCACGCTCGAGCAGGCGCTCGATCTCGCGCCGGTTGATAAGGCCCGTCAGCGGATCGTGGCTGGCGTGGTGTTCGATCTCGCGGGCCAGCGCATGGTTCTGGCTGACATCCTCGACAATCGCGAACACCGACAGCCCGCCACCGGTGTTGCGCACGCCGGTACCGCTCCAGCGCCCCCATACCAGGCTGCCGTCGCGACGGCGGAAGCGCAGCTCGCTCGGCCGCAGCTGCCGCTCCCAGTCGATCCGGCCAACACCGTCGATGACCAGCTCTCCTTCCATCAGCAGGTCACCCAGCGACATCTGCAACAGCGCGTCACGGCGATGGTCGAGGATGTCCGCCATCGCCTGGTTGGCTTCCAGCACCCGGCCGCCGGCATCAAGCTTCAGCATGCCGACATTGGCCTGGTAGAAGGCTGCGCGGAAGCGGCTTTCATGCTCCGTCAGATCCTTGCCGACCCGTCGCGCCAGGGCGACGGCCATCAGGCTGATCGCCAGCACCGACAGGCCGCCGACAACCAGGGTCGCCATCCTTACAGCGGCAGCCATCCGCAGCAGCGCCTGCGAAAACGCCTGCGCCTGCACCTGCAGCCGCCGGTCGAGATCACGGAGCTGCTGCAGGTACCGGTCGCGCGCGGCGACCGGCAGTGGACCGTCGGCATGACGATGCTGCAGTTCATCGACCAGCCGGTGCACGGCCATCAGGTCGTCGTCGGTCGCCCGCCAGAGGGCGGTCGCTTCACGGAAGGCGCCGAGGTCACGGGCGTGACGGAATGAAAAGATCAGCCGCGGCACATCGGCACGCGCGTTGCCGCCCTGCAGGAAGCCCTGTCGGGCACGCTCGATATCCGGTCTCGGCTGCTCCAGCGCCAGGCGTCCCTGCAGGTCCCCCATCGGCACGCGCAGGGCCTGGCGGGCGTCTTCCAGATCGCGGGCATCCCCCCGCGCCAGGTAGCGGCTGAGAGCGGCCGTGGCGTCCTGCTGGCCACGCGACCAGTAGCCCTGGCCGGCGATCCACGCCGTCGAAGCCGCCTGCAGTTCCTGGATCAGCGCCGACAATGCGACCAGCCCGATCGCCATGCCCGTCAACAGCGCAAACCTCAGCCCCAGCCCACGGGACATGGGTACCCGGCGGCTGTGAATGTCCGTGCCACTCCTACCCATCCCGGATCCCCCCGAATGTGCTGCGGTGACAACCTCCCTTCGAACCGGCCCAGCCTATGACCCTGAATGTGTGGGCGGTGCGAAACCGGGGTCCACAAACGAGCAACGCCAGCCCGGGGGCTGGCGTTGTCGATCACGGCAGGTCTGGCTCAGTAGCTGCGCGGGCCGCGCGGCTTGAAGCCATCACGACGCGGCGGACGGCCGTCACGGTCGCCGCCCGGACCACCCGGGCCACCTGGGCCGCCACGACGCGGGCCACCCGGGCCACCCGGACCCCGCTTGTCGAAGCGCGGCTTGAACGGACGCGGTGCCGGATTGATCTCTTCACCGGCGGCCAGCGGACGCATCTGCAGCTGCTGGCCGGACACCCACACCTTCTGCAGGTGGGTCAGCACGTCCTGCGGCATCTGCGCCGGCAGGTCCAGCAGCGAGAAGTCGTCGTGGATGTCGATGCGGCCGATGTAACGGCTTTCCAGGCCGGCTTCGTTGGCGATGGCGCCGACGATGTTCGCCGGCTTCACGCCATGCTGGTGACCGACCGAGATGCGGTAGGTCTCCATGCCCTGCTCCGGCGCACCGCGCGGCGGAACTTCACGGCGCGGACGCTGCTCGAACCCCCCTTCGGCGTCGTCACGGCGGGGACCACGCTCGAAGCGCGGGCCACGTTCGTTGCGGTCGAAGCGATCGCCACGCTCCGGACGGTCGCTCCGGTCGAAGCGCTCGCGCGGCGCACGCTCTTCCCGCGGGGCACGCACCGGCGGCTGCAGCAGGAACGGGGTGTCGCCCTGCAGCATCTTCGCCAGCGCGGCAGCAATTTCGATGGCCGGCACGTTCTGCTCGTTCTCGAAGCGCTCCAGCAGCTGGCGGTAGAAGTCCAGGCCGCCGGCGCCGAGCGTTTCGCTGATGCGCGAGGTGAACTTGTTGATGCGGGTATCGTTGACCGCTTCCACGCTCGGCAGCTGCATCTCTTCGATCGGCTGGCGGGTGGCGCGCTCGATCTGGCGCAGCATACCCTTCTCGCGCGGGGTCGCGAACAGGATCGCCTCGCCGCTGCGGCCGGCACGACCGGTACGGCCGATGCGGTGCACGTAGCTTTCGGTGTCGTACGGAATGTCGTAGTTCAGCACGTGGCTGATGCGCTCGACGTCCAGGCCGCGGGCGGCAACGTCGGTGGCCACCAGGATGTCCAGCTTGCCTTCCTTCAGCATGGCGATGGTGCGCTCACGCTGGGCCTGCTGCATGTCGCCATTGATCGCGGCAGCGGCCAGGCCCCGGGCCTGCAGCTTGCTGGCCAGTTCTTCGGTACCGGCCTTGGTACGCGCGAAGATGATCATCGCGTCGAACGGCTCGACTTCCAGGATGCGGGTCAGCGCGTCCAGCTTGTGCATGCCGCTCACCCACCAGTAGCGCTGGCGGATGTTGGCCGAGGTGGTGGTCTTGGCCGCGATGGTGACCTCGACCGGGTCCTGCAGGTAGGTCTGCGCGATGCGGCGGATCTGCGGCGGCATGGTGGCCGAGAACAGGGCCACCTGGCGCTGCTCCGGCAGCTTCTTCAGCACGGCTTCGACGTCGTCGATGAAGCCCATGCGCAGCATTTCATCGGCTTCGTCCAGCACCAGGGTCTTCAGCTCGGACAGGTCCAGGGTGCTGCGGTCCAGATGGTCGATCACGCGGCCGGGGGTACCGACCACGATGTGCACGCCGCGGCGCAGGGCCGACAGCTGCTGGCCATACGGCTGGCCGCCGTACACCGGCAGCACGCGGAAGCCCGGGATCTTCGACGAATAGGACTGGAACGCTTCGGCGACCTGGATGGCCAGTTCGCGGGTCGGCGCAAGGACCAGCGCCTGGGGCTTGATCTGCTGCAGGTCGATGTTGGACAGTACGGGCAGTGCGAAAGCGGCGGTCTTGCCGGTACCGGTCTGCGCCTGGCCCAGCACGTCGCGGCCTTCCAGCATCGCCGGGATGGTGGCGGCCTGGATCGGCGACGGGGTTTCGTAGCCGATGGCGGTGACCGCCTGCATCACGGGCTCGGACAGGCCGAGCTGCGCGAACTGCAGCTGCGCTTGGGAATCTTGGGACATGGGGAACTCCGAAGGCACTGCCGTCTTCCTGGCAGTGCGATAAAAAAGGTGATGGTCCGCGCTTTGGGCGCCCTTCTTATCGCGTGCCCTGGCGCTGCTCGGTCGGAGGAGATTTCACTCGCTCAGAGCGGAATGATACCGCATTGATCCTGAACGAGGCGTACAGTTTTTCCCTTCGCGTGCCGTCAGGCCCCGTGCTGGCGCACAATACGCGCCCTTTTCCCGGCCCGGCCGCTGGCCTGCGCCCCTTCCCAGGAACCCCCGCTCCATGCAGATTCTCGAATTCGACCTCGACGGTGACTACGTCGAACTCAAGCAGCTGCTCAAGCTGGCCGACCTGGTCACCAGTGGCGGCGAGGCCAAGATGGTCATCAGCGAGGGCCAGGTACGGGTCGACGGCGAAGTTGAACTGCGCAAGGCCTGCAAGATCCGCGCAGGCCAGGTGGTCGAATTCGCCGACAGCCAGATCCGGGTGCTGGCGGCCGGCTGATCTGACCCTGTTCAGGCCACGCGCTGGGTCAGGTGCGAGGCGATCAGCTGCCTGAACGGTGCCACGCCCTGGGCGACACGCAGGCCCGCTGCCCGCAGCAGCCGCGCCGGGCGCCGATCATCGGTGTACAGGCTGGCGATCGCATTGGTCGCCTCGTACAGCGGTCGCGCCGCCATCCGATGGCCACGCTGGTAGCTGGCCAGCATGCCGGCCGCAGCGATGTCCGCGCCGCGGCGCTGCTGGCCGGCGATGCCCCGCGCCAGGCGCTGGGCACTGGCCAGGCCCAGGTTGAAGCCATGGGCGGTGACCGGGTGCATGCCCACCGCGGCATCGCCGATCAGCGCCGAGCGCTCGCCTGCGAAATGGTGTGCATAGACACCCACCAACGGATAGGCCTGCGGCGTGGCGACCGGCTGCATGCCCCCCAGCCGATGCTCGAAGAAGCCGCTGACGGCCTCACCGAAGGCTACCTCATCCATCGCCAGCAGATCCTCGATCCGCCGCGGGGGCAGCGTGATCACCGCAGATGCCTGGCCTTCGTTGAGCGGCAGCAGCGCCATCGTACGACCGTAGCCGAACCACTCCCACGCGGTGTGGTGATGGTCGCGTTCGACGCGCATGCGGCACACCAGCATCGACTTGCCGAAGTCGCGCATCTGCGCACCGATGCCGAGCATGCGCCGGGTTGCGGAGAAACGGCTGTCCGCGGCCACCAGCAGCCGCGCATGCAGCCTGCTGCCGTCATCCAGCGCGACTACATGGCCCTGCGCATCGGCCTGCACGCCCTGCACCTTGCGCCCGTCGAACAGCTCCAGGCCGTCCTGGCGCTGCACCGCGTCCCACGCCGCACGGCGGATCAGATGATTGGGCACCAGCCAACCCAGCGGCTGACCATCGACCTGGCTGCTGGCGAAGGTCAGTGCGAACGGCGAGCCGCCGTTCATCACCTTGGCATCGCGCAGTTCGGAAATCTCGGCCTCCGGCAGCCGTGCCCACAGCCCCAGCTGCTCCAGGCTCTGCCGCGACGCGTGGGTCAGCGCGATCTCGCGGCCGTCGAACGCCGCTTCGGCGAGCGCCTGGCGTGGCTGCGCTTCGATCAGCCCGATCTGCAGCCCGCTGCCGGCCAGCGCGCGTGCGAAGCACAGTCCTGCCGGCCCCGCGCCGACCACCACCACATCCATCCTGCGCATGCGCGGCTCCCGCCATCGATCCAGTCGCAGCCAGCATAGCGCCGCAAAGCTGACCGGCCTTGATCTGGATCAGGCCCGGCTCACAGCAGTGCGAACACCAGCGCCAGGATCGACAGCAGCGACACCAGCCACACCAGGCTGCGCACGTAGGGCACACCCGCGGCGTACAGCGGCAGGTAGACCACCCGTGCCCAGAAGTACGCCTGCGCGGCCAGTGCCGTGGTGTCGCTGCTGCGACCGGCCACCACCACCGCGATCGCGGCGGCGGCGAAGAACGGGAACGTCTCAAGGAAGTTGGACTGGGCCCGTTGCAGCCGCCCTGCCAGCGGGCTGAGTGGCCGGCCCTGTTCGTCGCGTGCCGACGCGTTCCACTTCATGCCCCGCTCGCGGGTCACCACCGTGGAGGTGGCGAAGATGTAGACAAACCCCAGCAGCGTCGACCACGCCAGCAGTGTCAGTTCGGCCGCCATGCTGTTCTCCTTCAGGGTCCGGGTGCGCGCAGGCTGTAACCGGCCAGGCGCCAGACCTGGTCCTCATCGAAGCGGAACGAGACCAGTTCGCGCACGGGCTGCGCACTGTTGGCGAAGCGGGTCGGGAAGCTGACATTGATGTACAGGCCTTCGGGCACGACGGCGCCGGCCGCGTACTTCACCCGGGTAATGGACGGTTGGCCGCGACCACTCAAGGCCCCCAGACGGGTGCGATCGGCGGTCAGCTGGCTGATGAAGGCCGGCTTGGTCACCGCGCGCCGCGCTACGGCTGATGCGCCATCCCACAACTCGCCCGCGCGGTTGGCGTCGACCATCTGCGCGGCCCTCAGTGCGGCCGCCCCCATCTCCGCGTCCTGCTTCTGCACCTGCGCCTGCTGTGCCGGGCTGAGGGCCGGTGCGGGCGGCCGTGCCGCTGTCGCCGCTGTCGCCGGTGGCGCGGCGGCCGGCGTACTCGGCGCCGGGCGCGCCGGCGCCGGAGCCGGCGTGGCGGGCGCGGGCACCTGGGCGAATGCAGCAAGCGGCAACAGGGACAGCAGCAGGAGCACGCGCTTCATGGACACCACCGGTTCATCGGAAGGAACCGCAGTCTACGCCAGCCGGGTGAGGCGTTTGTCAGCGCAGCGGCACGCTGCCCTGGGTTGCTTCGGCATCGGCCTGTGAGGCCTGGGTCTCCGTCTCCACTGCCGGCTGTTCCGCCACCGGAACCTGCGGCGGAGGAGACGTTGGCAGCGTGGCCACGTCGATCTCCGACAGCGGGCTCTCCTCGGGGCAGACCGGATCGGGGAAACCGAACCGCTGCTTGAGCGACTGGCCGCAGCTGTTGATCGATTCCATGTCCGCACCGTCGCGCTTGCACTGCTGGTCGAAGGCGATCAGGAACGCGTCCTTGCGCTGCACGAAATCGTCGCCACACGCGCGCATCTGTTTGATCCGTTCCAGGTCGTCCTGCACCGCATTGGTGCCATCCAGGCCGAACTGCCGCAGCTCCTCGGGGGTCAGCAGGCGCAGGCTGCGGTTGGGCACGGTCATCATCAGATCAGCAACGCCCACCGCCACACCGTTGCGCTGCAGATAATCCTTCACGTTGTCGTAGACCTCGTGCAGCTCGCGGTTGAGCTCGGCGCGCGAGGTCGCCTTGGAGCTGATGCGCATCATGCGGTGGATGCCGACCTTGCCGGTCAGCAGGCGGTTGTCGCCGGCCGCGAGCACGAACACGCAGGCGCTGTGGCAGATCGATCCTTCGCGCACCCAGATGGTCCAGCCCGATTCGCCGATGCTGTCGCCGGCAATGATCGCCGACTCGACCTGGCCACCACTGGAGTCGAGATCGAGGATGCGCTTGTGGATCTCCAGCGCGTCGGCCACCACGGCCAGGCGCCACATCATTTCGGCGAACCCGGGATTGATCTTGCCGTTGTAGCGCACCCGCAGCAGGCCACGCTCGGCGCACGGCTGCAGCGCCTGGCTGATCTGCTCGCGCTGCAGCCCGTCCAGCTCCACGCCGTCGCCGCCTTCGGCCGCGTAATCGGTGCTGCAGCTGACCCAGGCCCGGCCGTTCTCCAGCTGCGCCTGCGGCCACGGCCGATCAGCGCGGCTGCGCGGCGGGGACGGCGGTGGTGGGGCGTCGGCGGCGTTGATCGACACCATGTTGTCGCCATCGCTGGCCGGTGCCCGTGCCGCCTTGTCAGCCGCGGTCACGTTGCCCGGATTCTCCAACTGGCTGCAGCCCGCAAGGGCCAGGCACAACAGGGGCAACCAGCGGATCAAGGCGGACATCGGGCAACCGGATTTCGCAGGAACAAGGATCACAGTCTACCTGCCCGGCGCGCGCATTCAGCACGTGGCACTGAACCGGTTCTGACCCCGGATCGCGACCCGCTGCATCCATGTCCGAATCCGGCGAGTATCCTCCACATGAGCGGCCTAGACTGGGCGCATGAACACCGCCCTCGTCCTCGACACCGCTGCCTGCGACCGTGCCCGCCTCGCCCGTGACGCGCGCTTTGATGGCGTGTTCTTCACCGCCGTGCGCAGCACCGGCATCTACTGTCGGCCGGTCTGCCCGGCGCCGCCGCCGAAGCCGCGCAACATCACCTATTTCCCGAGTGCGGCCGCAGCCACTGCCGCCGGTTACCGGCCCTGCCTTCGCTGCCGTCCCGAACTGGCGCCGCAGGCACAGCAGGCGCTGGCCGGCCAGGCCGTGCAGCGGGCGCTGGCGTTGATCCACGGCGGCTTCCTGCAGGAGCAGCCGGTTGCCGGACTGGCTGCGAAGATCGGCCTCAGCGCACGCCAGCTGCAGCGCCTGTTCGTGGAGCACCTGGGCGCCACGCCCGGCCAGATTCACGCCACCCACCGCCTGCTGCTGGCCAAGCAGCTGCTGACCGAAACCACCCTGCCGGTCACCGACGTTGCGCTCGCGGCGGGCTACAACAGCCTGCGCCGCTTCAACACCGCCTTCCTGCAGGGCTGCGGGATGGCGCCGACCACGCTGCGCCGCCAACACGTCCCGCTGGCCGCCGATGACGGTGGCCTGGTGCTGCGCCTGGGCTACCGGCCTCCGCTGGATTTTCCGCGCATGCTGGCGTTCCTGCGCAAGCGCTGCCTGCCGGGCATCGAACTGATCGGCGACGACAGCTACCAGCGCGTGCTCGGCACGCCTGAACGACCCACCCTGCTGCGCGTGACGGCTGATCCGAAGCGGCCGGAACTGCGCCTGCAGTTGGGTGCGGTCGATCCGCGGCTGATACCGGACATCGTGCGACGCGTGCGGCGGGTATTCGATCTCGATGCCGACCTGCAGCAGGTGCATGCCGCGCTCGGTGAAGAGCCGCTGCTGGCGCGCGGCATCGCCGAACGCCCTGGCCTGCGCGTGCCGGGCGGCTGGGATGGCTTCGAGGTGGCGGTGCGTGCCGTGCTCGGCCAGCAGGTCAGCGTTGCGGCGGCGACCACCTTCGCGCGCCGGCTGGTCGACGCGCATGGCGCCCACCTGCCGGGCATGCCGACGGAGTTCGACCGCCAGTTCCCCTCTCCCTCGGTATTGGCGGACGCCCCTCTGGAATCGATCGGTCTGCCACGCAGCCGCGCCGCCACCGTGCGCGCACTGGCCGCAGCCTGCGTCAGTGGCCAGCTCGACTTCGGGCCCGGCCAGGCACTGGAGGAATTCGTCGCCCGCTGCGTGGCCCTGCCCGGCATCGGCCCGTGGACGGCGCAGTACATCGCCCTGCGCGGCCTGGGCCAGCCCGACGCGTTTCCTGCAGGTGACCTGGTGCTGCAGCAGGTGCTCGGCCATGCCCAGGGGCAGCGCCTGAGCGAACGCGCCACCGAAGCGCGATCCCAGCCCTGGCGCCCCTGGCGCTCGTATGCGGTGCTGCATCTGTGGCATCTGTCCGGCACGTTCGTTGGAGAACCGACATGACGTTGTTGTTCGACCGTTTTGACAGCCCGATCGGCGAGCTCACCATCGCCGGTGACGAACGTGGCCTGGCCCACGTGCTGTTTCCTGAAAACCGCCACCCCGCGCGCGGACGCAGCGACTGGCACAATGCGCCCGGCGCGTTTCCCGAGGCCCGCGAACAGCTGCTGCAGTACCTGCATGGCGAACGCAGCACATTCGATCTGCTGCTGGCACCGCGCGGCACCCCGTTCCAGCTGCGCGTGTGGCACGCCCTGGCGTTGATACCGTTCGGCCAGACCTGGAGCTACCTGCAGTTGGCGCAGCACCTGGGCCAGCCCAGCGCGACGCGCGCGGTCGGCGCCGCCAACGGCCGCAATCCCCTGCCGATCATCCTGCCCTGCCATCGCGTGATCGGCAGCAACGGAGCGCTGACCGGTTTCGGCGGCGGACTGGAGACCAAGGCAGCACTGCTGCGGCTTGAGCAACGCCAGGTACCGCTGTTCGCCTGATGGGAGATCGGGGTTAGATCCCTTTTCCCGTGGGAAAGGGATCTGACCGCGGACGGTCCTGGCGCGCCGTGTCTTGGGCGCGTCATTACCTCGCACTATGATGGGCGGATGACTTCCGTACGCCTGACCTGCGCGCTGGCGCTGCTGCTGCCGTTGGCCGCCTGCACCACCGCACCCGCCCCGACCGCCACCGTCTCCACGCCTGCGGCAACGGCCGCACCGCCGAAGCTGCTGCTGATCTCCATCGATGGCCTGCGTGCCGACGCGCTGGACCGCGGGCTGACGCCGAACCTGCAGCGGATGATCGACAGCGGCGTGCGCGCACGCTGGATGACGCCCTCCTATCCCTCGCTGACCTTCCCCAACCACTACACCATCGTGACCGGTCTGCGCCCTGACCATCACGGCATCATCCACAATGCGATGGACGACGCATCGCTGGGCAGTTTCGCGCTGAGCAACCGCGAGGCGGTCACCCGCAGCGACTGGTGGGGCGGCGAGCCGATCTGGGTCAGCGCGGAGAAAGCCGGCGTGCGTTCCGCGACCTGGTCCTGGCCGGGCAGCGAAGCGGAGATCAAGGGCGTGCGCCCCAGCCAGTGGCTGGCGTATAACGACAAGGAACCGTTCGAGCAACGTGTGCAGACCGTACTGGGCTGGCTGGCACGCAGCGATGCCGAGGCGCCGCGCCTGGCCACGCTGTACATGGAACACGTCGACAAGGCCGGACATCACCATGGGCCGCAGTCGCAGCAGTACACGGCAGCCATCGTGCGGGCCGACCAGGTTGTCGGCCAGGTGCTCGACGGACTGCAGCAGCGTGGCCTGACAGCCACCACCAATGTGATCGTGGTTTCCGATCACGGCATGGCCGCGGTGGGCGACGGCCAGGTGATCGCCACCGAGTCGATGGTGGACCCGGCCATCGCACGCAACGTCAGCCAGGGCCAGTCGGTCGGCTTCGCGCCGGTCGCGGGGCGTGAAGCCGAGGCCGAACGTGCCCTGCTCGGCCGCCATGCCCACTACGAATGCTGGAAGAAGGAGAACCTGCCTGCGCGCTGGCATTACGGCACGCATCCACGCATACCCGCCATCGTCTGCCAGATGGATGAAGGCTGGGACGCGCTGACCCGGGACTGGATCGCCAGGCGCGATCGTCGCGACGGCGGCTCGCACGGCTACGATCCGGCGCTGCCGTCGATGCGTGCGGTGTTCGTGGCGAGCGGCCCGTCGTTCCGACAGGGGCTGCTGATCGACGGCTTCGACAACGTCGATGTCTATCCGCTGCTGGCGCACCTGCTGCAGGTTCCAGCCGCGCCGAACGACGGCAATGCCGAGACACTGAAGCAGACGCTGCGTTGATCGGGCGTCTCCGCCGGGCATGGCCCGGCGCTACCACGGCAATGGGGCGTCGGATGTCTCCGCCGGGCATGGCCCGGCGCTACCACGGCAATGGGGCGTCGGATGTCTCCGCCGGGCATGGCCCGGCGCTACCGTGCCAATGTGGGTAGCGCCGGGCCATGCCCGGCGAACGCGGCGGCCGCAACGACACGCATAAAAAAACGCGGCGCCAGGCGCCGCGTTCTTCGTTGACCCATCGGCCGGCCGATCAGGCCTTGGCGACGGCCTTCTTCGCCACGGCCTTCTTCGCCGGAGCCTTGGCCACGGTCTTCTTGGCGACCGGGGCAGCGGCGCCTACGGCGACCTTGCTCGCGGTGTGCGAACGGGCGTTGCCGTAGCTGGCGTTGTAGCGCTTGCCCTTGGCGGTCTTGCGGTCACCCTTACCCATGTCTTCAACTCCTCAAATGTGAAATCTGGTTACCCCGTGCTGACACGGGTTCGGCGGGGCCGCCTTGCTGGACGCCCCCGCGCACGATCAGAAAGCCTATCACGGAGCGCCTAGTGCGCGCAGCTGGCGTCGTGTACGTGGCTGTGGTTGAGCCGCAGATTGACCAGATGGGCAACGCCGACCAGCAGACCGCCAATGGTCATCACCACCGCGTGCGGCACGGCATTGTGATGCAGCGGGTCGTACAGAACCCCAGCCCACAGCGCGACCAGCCCGGGAATCAGGAACGCCAGCGCGCGCAGGGCGCCATGCCGGCGGTAGCCCCAGACAAGGCTGAACAGACCCAGCAGGGTCACGAACACGACCAGCGCCTGTTCAACGCCATCGCTGAGCCAGAACGACAGGCCCAGCGAAGGCGCTGCGGCCAGCAGCACCGGAATCACCGCACAGTGCACTGCGCACAGCATCGATCCGGTGGCACCGAAACGGTCGAGCAGATGGCGCAGGTGGGAGGAGAGGGACATGACTTCCAGCAGGGTCGGCGAATCGTTATGGAATAATATAACATCCCTTCCTGGTCCGCACGATCTCCTCTCCCCCTGTCCCGCGACGGGATACGTGCGCTTCACAATTGATACACAGTAACAAGGACTTCTCGATGCCCGCCCCTTCCCTGCGGTTCAAGCCGCACACCCTCGCCCTGGCGCTCGCCGCGCTGCTGCCGTCCGCCGCATTCGCCGCATTCGCCGCAGGCGACGACGATGCGCACCGTGACCGCCACCTGACCGAGCTGTCATCGGTGCAGGTCACCGCCTCGCCGCTGCAGGGCGATGCCGAGTCGCTGGCGCGGCCGGTCGAAGTGCTCGCCGGCGAGCGCCTGGACGAACAGAAGGCAGGCACCCTCGGCGATACGGTGGCCAAGCTGCCGGGCGTGCAGAGCACCTTCTTCGGCCCCGGTGTCGGTCGTCCGATCATCCGCGGCCAGGAAGGCCCGCGGGTGGCCGTGCTGTCCAACGGCATGGGCAACATGGATGCCTCCACCGTCAGCGCCGACCATGCCACCAGCATCGAACCGTTCCTGGCTGATCAGATCGAAGTGCTGAAGGGCCCGGCGACACTGCTGTTCGGCAGCGGTGCGATCGGCGGCGCGGTCAACGTCGTCGATGGCCGCATCGCCCGCGAGCTGCCCGACCGTCCGCTCAGCGGCCGCGCTGAACTGCGCGGCAACTCCGTCAATGATGAACGCAGCGGCATGTTCCGCCTCGACGGCGTCAGCGGCAACGTCGTGCTGCATGTCGACGGCCTGGTGCGCAACGGCGACGACTACCGCATTCCCGGCTACGCGGTGATCGACAGCCTGGAAGACCACCACGAAGACCATGACCACGACCACGAGGGCGAGGAAGGCGACGAGCCGCGCCGTGGCCGCCTGGACAACAGCTCCATCCGCACCCGGGCCGGTGGTGTGGG
This sequence comes from Stenotrophomonas maltophilia, assembly GCF_025642255.1. Classification (NCBI taxonomy): domain Bacteria; kingdom Pseudomonadati; phylum Pseudomonadota; class Gammaproteobacteria; order Lysobacterales; family Lysobacteraceae; genus Stenotrophomonas; species Stenotrophomonas maltophilia. The sequence goes on along the minus strand of NZ_CP106759.1, from coordinate 1,203,669 downwards.
TGCCACCTGGCTGGGCGAGGGCGGCTACTTCGGCGTGTCGGCCAGCACCTATCGCACCAACTATGGCATCCCCAATGGCGCCCACGTCCACGCGGACGGCGACGATCATGACCACGATCATGATCATGATCACGGCGAGGAGGAGGAAGGCGGCGACGAGCATGACGTACGCATCGACATGGTGCAGAACCGCTTCGAGACCAAGGCCGGCATCTACAACCCGGTCTCGTTCCTGAAGAACATCAATGCCCGCGTGGCCTACACCGACTACGAGCATGTCGAGCTGGAGGCCGGCACGCCCTCCACACGCTTCACCAACCGCGGCATCGAAACCCGCCTGGAAGCCGTACAGCAGCAGGTCGGTGGCTGGGACGGCGCCTTCGGCGTGCAGTTCGGCAACAGCGATTTCGGCGCCAAGGGCGAAGAAGCATTCGTGCCGGACACCGGAACGAAAAACATCGGCCTGTTCGTGCTGCAGGAGAAGCAGTTCGGCCCGTTCAAGCTCGAACTCGGCGGCCGCCACGACCAGGTCAAGCTGGACCCGACCGGCGATTACCGCCGCCGGCAGTTCGATGCCACCAATCTGTCCGCGGCCGGCATCTGGAAGCTCAACGACGCGGTCGACCTGCGCATCGGCGTGGACAGCTCCGAACGTGCCCCCACCAATGAAGAGCTGTATGCCGCTGGCGCGCACATTGCCACCCGCTCGCTGGAAATCGGCGACGCCAACCTGAAGACCGAGCGCGGCCAGCGTATCGAGCTGGGCATCCACACCCACAGCGATCGCCTGGACTTCTCCGCCTCGATCTACCAGACGAAGTTCAAGGACTTCATCTACCTGGCCGACACCGGCGTCACCGAAGGCCTGCCGGTGCGTGCATGGACGCAGCAGGATGCGGTGTTCAAGGGTGCCGAGGCGGAAGCCCTGGTGCATCTGTTCGAAGGCGTCGCAGGCGACTGGGATCTGCGCCTGTTCGGCGATTACGTGCAGGCCAAGCTGGACGGCAACGGCAGCCGCAACCTCGACATCGCGGTGCCGCACGGTGACCACAACCACAACTACACCGTGGAGCTGGCCAACACCGGCTACCTGCCGCGCATCGCCCCGGCCCGCGTTGGTGCCGACCTGCGCTGGGCGAAGGACGGCTGGCGCGCGTCGGTGGGCGCCGTGCGTTACAGCCGGCAGAAGGACGTGGCGCAGAACGAAGAGCCGAGCGACGGCTACACCCTGGTCGATGCGCACCTGGCCTACCGCTGGGATCGCAACGACAGCAACAGCTATGAGGTGTTCCTGGATGGCAGCAACCTGACCAACCGTGAAGTGCGCCCGCACACCTCGCTGCTGCGCGACTACTCGCCGCTGCCGGGCCGCGGTGTCGCATTCGGCATCCGTGCGTACTTCTGACCCCTCCAGCAGCAGGACGCCGTTCCACTGATCCCTGACGACGCTCCTTGTCGTTCTCTCCCGGGGGGCCTGCTGGCCCCCCGCTTTTTTTGGACCCGGTACGGCTTCGGACATGAGCCGCGCCGTGACGCTATCGATATGGCCTGGTGGCACCTCCCACCTGCCATGGATACGAATTCACACACCGATCACAAAGATGTGCGTAGGACAACAACCGGACAATCCCGTCACTCAATGTCTCGCACATCGGACACTTTTGTCCGAAAATGAACCCATGACCGCTCAACGCGCTGATGCCGCTGCCCGCCGTGCCCTCATTCTCGACGCCGCCGACCATGTGTTCGGGCAACACGGCGTCACCGCTCCGCTGGACCTGGTGGTCGAACGCGCCCAGGTGGGCCGGGCCACGCTGTACCGCAATTTTCCCGACCGCACCGCGCTGATCCAGGCCCTGCTGCAGCGTGCGGTCGACCGTATCCGCCGCCAGGTGGAGCAGCTGGGCGACCGTGACGACGCCCTGTTCGAGGTGTTCGAGGGGATGGCCCAGCGCATCATCGATTCACCTGCGCTGGCCGATTACTGGCGCGCCGTTGATTCGGACGTGCCCTCCATGCGCGCCGCGCGCGAGACCGTACGCGACCTGCTCGAAGCACCGATCCAGCGGGCCATCGCCGCAGGCCTGTGCCGTCCCGATCTGGAAAAAACGGATATTTCACTGATCTCCGGCATGCTGGGAGCGGCCCTTCGCGGCAAGACCCGTGACGAGCGCGCCCGTCTGGCCGGGCGTGCCCTGCAACTGCTGCGCGGAGGACTCCAGGGAGCAGCCAGCGGAGCACGCTGATGGTGCAGCCGTATCTGAAGCCGGTGCCGGACTGGGAGGAGCATGAGAAGCCGACCATGCCCGGATCGGCTTCGATGCCGTGGCACCCACCCTACCGGCGTGCAGCTTATGCCCTGGTGTCCCTGCTGGTGGCCATCACCGGCGGCCTCGGCAATGCGCTGGTCACCGCCAACCTGCCGTTCCTGCAGGGGCAACTGCAGCTCACCCCGACCCAGGGCAGCTGGCTGGTGGCCGCTTACGCGATGGTCAACGTCACCGCCAACCTGCTGGCCTTCAAGTTCCGCCAGCAGTACGGCATCCGCCTGTTCGCCGAGATCGGCCTGGGGCTGTATGCCGCGCTGGCCGTGCTGCACCTGTTCGTGGGCAGCTTCGAAACCACGATGCTGACGCGCGCGGCCAGCGGTTTCGCCGGTGCGGCGTGTTCGACGCTGGGTACGCTGTACATGCTGCAGGCGTTGCCGCGGCGCTTCACCGGCAACCTGCTGGTGATCGGCGTCGGTCTGTCGCAGCTGGCAGTTCCGCTGGCCTGGATCGTGTCGCCCGGCCTGGTCGATACCGGGCAATGGCACCAGCTGTATTCCTTCGAAGCAGGGCTGGCGCTGTGTGCGTTCGCGGCGGTGGTGGTGCTGAAGCTGCCGCCAGGCGTGCAGATCAAGGCCTTCGAGCCCATGGATTTCCTCACCTTCAGCCTGCTTGCCCCGGCGGTTGCGCTGCTGGTGGTGGTGCTGGCCCAGGGCTACACGCGCTGGTGGCTGGACACACCGTGGCTGGGCTGGGCGCTGGTCGCCTCGATCGCATTGTCGACCACCGCCTTCATCATCGAGCACTACCGGCGCAATCCACTGCTGCAGACGCGCTGGCTGGCCAGCCTGCCGGTACTGCACTTCATCGTGGGTGCGTTCCTCATCCGCTTCCTGACCACCGAGCAGTCCTACGGCGTGGTCAGCCTGATGCGCACGCTGGGCATGGGCCCGGACCAGCTGCGCCCCTTGTTCGTGGTGATTCTGGCAGGGGTTGTCACCGGCATCATCGGTACCGCCGTGACCTTCGGCCCGAAGCGGCTGATCCCGCAGCTGCTGATGGCGATCCTGCTGCTGGGTTCGGCGGCGTTCTTCGACCAGAACCGCACCAGCATGGACCGTCCCCACGATTTCTACCTCAGCCAGTTCCTGGCCTCGGTCGGTGCCGGGATGTTCATGGGCCCGCTGATCATGCTGGGTATCTCCGCCGCCCTGAAACAGGGTGTGGACCACATGATCACCTTCCTGGTAACGCTGTCGATCACCCAGACGCTGGGCGGGCTGGCCGGCTCGGCGCTGCTGGGAACCTTCCAGCTGCATCGCGAACAGCTGTATTCCAGCGCGCTGACCAGCCAGCTTGATCCCGCCGACCCGGTGGTGGCGCAGCGCCTGCGCATCCAGCAGCAGCTGTACGCCGCGCAGATCACCGATCCGGTGCTGCGCAGCGCGCAGGGCACCGCGCAGCTGGCACAGACGACGCGCCGCGAGGCCAATGTCCGTGGGTTCAATGATGTGTTCACCCTGAGCGGCTGGCTGGCGATCGGCTTCCTGTGCTGGTTGCTGCTGCTGTCGCTGCGTACCGCCGTGCTCAAGCAGTGGCGCAAGCGCCATCCGCCCTCCTCCGCTGCGGCCTCCCCCGCAGCGCCCCGATGAGTCCTTCGCCATGCCTCCCGTCCCGCCCCGTCCCGACGATGCCGACAACGTGACCCCACCGCCGCCAACCGATGCGGCACCTGCGCCCACGCCGGCTGAGCCGGCGGTCGCGCCGAAGTACCTCAGACCCAGTGCGCGCAGCGTGGCCGTGATGGTGGTGGTGGCCCTGCTGGGCATCGCACTGATCCTGCGCGCGTGGCACCTGTGGCCGTTTGCCAGCAGCGTGATGGTCACCGACAACGCCTACGTGCGCGGGCAGATCACGGTGATGGCACCCCAGGTCAATGGCTATGTGACCGAGGTGCTGGTGAAGGACTTCCAGCACGTGAAGAAGGGCGAACCCCTGCTGCGCATCGATGACCGCATCTATGCGCAGCGCGTGGCGCAGGCACAGGCCACGCTGGACAGCGCGCGCGCGGCGTTGGCCAACTCCGATCAGTCGCAGGCGCAGAACCGCGCGCAGATCGCTGCGGCCCAGGCCACCCTGTCCGCCGGCAAGGCCGAGCTTGAGCGCTCCCGCAACGAGCTGAAACGGTACGAGCAGCTCGCCGCACAACGCCTGGTATCGATCAATGACCGCGACCGGTTCCGCACGACGCAAGCGTCAGCGCAGGCCAGCGTGCAGCAGTCACAGGCGCAGATCCGCATCGCCGAGGAAACGCTGGTCTCCACCCAGGTGGCGCGCAAGAGCCTGGAGGCACAGGTGGAAAGCGCACAGGCGCAGCTGGAACTGGCACGCATCGACCTGGCCAATACCGTGATCCATGCGCCGCGCGACGGGCAGATCAGCGAGGCCAGCGTGCGGACCGGCCAGTACGTGGCCGCCGGCTCGCAGCTGCTGTTCCTGGTGCCCGACGCGCTGTGGGTGGTCGCCAACTACAAGGAGGGCCAGACCTGGCAGATGCGCATCGGCCAACCTGCGACCTTCGCCGTGGACGCGTTCCAGGGCCAGGTGCTGCGCGGCCATGTGGAGCAGATCGCCCCCGCCACCGGCTCGGAATTCAGCGTCCTGCGTCCGGACAATGCCAGCGGCAACTTCACCAAGGTGGTGCAGCGGCTACCAATCCGGATCTCGATCGATCCGGGGCAGGAGCTGGCCGCGCGACTGCGTCCCGGCATGTCGGTGATCGCACGGGTGGATACGGCGGCCGAGCCTGCGCCGGCCCGGTAGGGTCGAGCTCGTGAAACGGGGTCAGATTCCTTTTGCCAAGGCAAAAGGGATCTGACCCCAATCCCACCGGCCGCTCAGCCTGCGCAGCGGGCGCAGAGTCCGTGCACTTCCAGCGTCTGCGCCTGCGGCTGGAAGCCGAGCTCCTTGGCCCGCTTCTCCAGCTGGCCGACGATCTCGCGGTCTTCCAGCTCCACCGCGCTGTGGCACTGATAAGATTGGAAGAATCAGGAACCGAGCATCACAATGAGCCCTCCCCCTTTTATAACGCGGGTTGCACTTCGAAACTATCGGAGCATCGGTCAGTGCGATGTACGGCTAGGCCCGTTGGTTTATCTCGTCGGCACCAACGGGGCTGGAAAGAGCAACTTTCTTGACGCCCTCCACTTAGTAAAGGACGCGCTCACCACCTCGCTCGACCAGGCTTTGAATCTGCGGGGCGGGCTATCTGAGGTGCGACGTAGATCCGCGGGGCACCCCACCCATTTCAGTATCCGAATTGATTTCAGCATTGACGGTTTCAATGGGCACTACGCATTCAAGGTGGGGGCACTGAAGAACCGAGGCTTTGAGGTCCAGACTGAAGAGTTGAGCCTGCGCGGTCCCGGCAAGGGGCCCTTCTATCGCGTTGAAAGCGGAAAGGTAGTTGCCTGCAGTGAGCAGATCGTGCCGTCACTGACAAGCGATCGACTTGCGCTTGTAGCGCTGTCAGGCATTAGCTCTTTCCGACCGGTGTTTGACGCACTTACTTGCATGGGGTTTTACAACCTGAACCCAAAATTGATGCGTGATCTCCAGCAACCTCAGGAAGGAAAGCTTCTCAAGCCTGTCGGAGAGAACATTGCCAGCGTCATCGGCCACCTCCAGAACGTCAATCCCGATGCCATATCCGCGATTGAGGAGTATCTGCAGACTGTCGTTCCGACGGTCCATGGCGTTAATAGGCTCCAAGTCGGCCCCATGGAGACGCTTCAATTTAAACAAGAGGTTCCTGGCGTAAAAGACCCATGGAGATTCTCTGCCCAAAACATGTCCGACGGAACGCTAAGAGCGCTCGGCGTTCTGACCGCGCTATTTCAGTCAAACCGCGACTTCGCCCCAACTCTAATCGGAATTGAAGAGCCAGAAACAGCCCTCCATCCTGGCGCAAGCGCGGCCTTACGCGAAGCTCTTCATCGCGCGTCGCGGACGACACAAGTAATTGTCACAAGCCATAGCCCCGACTTGCTTGACGATGTATCGATCGATGACACGCAAATTCTTGCGGTAGTGTCCGAGGCCGGGGAAACTCGAATTGGCGGAATCGATGGCGCAGCAAGAGAGGCCATCAGAGAAGGGCTATTCTCTGCCGGAGAGTTGTTAAAGTTGGGACAACTTCAACCAGATGCAGACGACCTTGCCGCCCAATCCAAGCAGATCAAGTTGTTCGATGGAATATCAAATTGACCAAGATTTCCGCGATTGTTGAAGGTGACGGGGAGGTGGTCGCTCTCCCCATAATTCTTCGAAAGATCGCCCAGTGGCGGCGGCACTACAATCACGTCGACATCCCGCAGCCAATTAGGGTGCGACGTGATCGTTTTTTAAACAAACAAGAAGAATTCAGTAGACATGTTGGGCTTGCCAGCAAGAAGTGCGGCGCCGACGGATGGATACTGGTAGTACTTGATGCAGATGATGACTGCCCCAAGGAGCTAGGCCTGAAAACCCTGGCGAGGGCAAAGTTGATAGCCCCGAATCATTATATATCTGTCGTGCTGATAAAGAGGGAGTTTGAAGCATGGTTCATTGGATCCGCAGCAACTCTCAATGGCCATCGAGGACTGAAAGTAAGCGCCGATGATCTGCTGATCGATGCAGAAATTCCTCGAGACGCTAAGGGCTGGCTAGGAAAACGGATGACTTCCGGGTATGGGGAACGCACTGACCAACCAGCGTTTGCCGCGCGGATGGATCTTGAATCTACCTTTCAACGATGCAGGTCATTTCGGAAACTGTGTTCTGAATGGGACAAATTTTTCCCTGACAGATCGCAAGACTGAGTTCTACGAACTTGCTCACAAAGCTACTGTGAAATCCGTATCCGTGCGGAACATTTGCGGAGCCGAGCCTCTACCCGCTGCGAACCTTTTACTCTGATGCCGACCAACGGCCGGCACCGCCCCTTCCTCAACCCGCGCAGCGGGCGCAGAGCCCGTGCACTTCCAGCGTCTGCGCCTGCGGCTGGAAGCCGAGCTCCTTGGCCCGCTTCTCCAGCTGGCCGACGATCTCGCGGTCTTCCAGCTCCACCGCGCTGTGGCAGCTGTTGCAGATCAGGAACGGCACCGAATGCGCCGCACTGCTGGGATGGTGGCAGGCCACGAAGGCATTCACCGATTCCAGCTTGTGCACGAAGCCATTGGCCATCAGGAAGTCCAGCGCGCGGTACACGGTGGGCGGGGCATCGGCACCCACACCCTTGCCGTTGCGCACCCATTCCAGCAGCTCGTAGGCCTTGACCGGCTTGCCGGCTTCGGCGATCAGCTTCAGTACGTTGGCGCGGATGGGGGTCAGGCGCAGCCCGCGTTCGCGCGAGACACGCTCGACCACCGCCACGAAATCCGATGCGTCATGGACGTGGTGGTGGGGGGCGGTACAGGCAGTGGCAGTCTTGGCGGGCATGCGCGTTCTCCGGTTCGGCCTGGCAAGGATGCCTCAGACCGTTGCTACCTTGGTAATGGCCGCGTCGATGCGTTTCAAGGCCTGCTCACGGCCGGCCAGGTACACGGTGTGGGAAATGTCAGGGCTGACCTGGGTACCGGTGATGGCCACGCGCAGCGGCTGGGCGACCTTGCCCATGCCGATCTCCAGCGCGGCGGCCGTGTCGTGCAGGGCCGTGCCGACCGCTTCGGCCGTCCATTCCGGCAGCGCCGCCAGCAGTTCACGGGCCTTGCCCAGGGCGACCTCGGCCCCGGCCTTGAAGTGCTTGGCCACTGCGGCTTCGTCGTAGTCGTTCAGCGGCTGGTACCAGACCACGGCCTTCTCGGCCATTTCCTTCAGGGTCTGCACGCGTTCACGCAGGGCGATCACCACGTCTACCGGTGCCGGGCCCGCCGCCACGTCCAGGCCCAGCTTCTGCAGCTGGTAGACCAGGTGCGGCACGATGTCGGCCGGCTCCACGGTCTTCAGGAAGTGCTGGTTGACCCAGCCCAGCTTGGCCATGTCCAGGCGCGACGCCTTGGAGTTGCAGTCCTTCACATCGAACAGGTCGATCAGTTCCTGGCGGGTAAACAGTTCCTGGTCACCATGCGACCAGCCCAGGCGGGCCAGGTAGCTCAGCAGTGCGTCCGGCAGGTAGCCGGCATCCCGGTACTGCATCACGTCGGCGGCGCCGGTGCGCTTGGACAGCTTGGCGCCCTGCTCGTCCAAGATCATCGGCATGTGGCCGAACTTCGGCACCGGTGCACCGATGCCTTCGTACAGGTTGATCTGGCGCGGCGTGTTGTTGATGTGGTCGTCACCGCGGATGACCTCGGTGATGCCCATGTCCCAGTCATCCACCACCACCGCGAAGTTGTAGGTGGGATAGCCGTCCGGACGGAAGATGACCATGTCATCCAGTTCGCTGTTGGCGATCTCGATCCGGCCCTTGATCAGGTCATCGAACACCACCGTACCCTGCAGCGGATTCTTGAAGCGGATGACGCGGTTCGGGTCGTCCCGGTATGGCAGGCCCAGCTCGCGCGCGGCACCGTTGTAGCGCGGCTTTTCCTGCCTGGCCATGGCGGCTTCGCGCATCGCGTCCAGCTCTTCCCGGGTTTCATAGGCGTAGTAGGCCTTGCCGTCGGCAATCAGCTGCTCGGCGACTTCCCGGTAACGGGCCACCCGGTGGGTCTGGTAGATCGGACCTTCGTCGTAGTCCAGGCCCAGCCACTCCATCGCCTCCAGGATGGCGTCGATCGCCCCCTGGGTGCTGCGTTCACGGTCGGTATCCTCGATGCGCAGCACGAACTCGCCGCCGCGGTGGCGGGCCTCCAGCCAGCAGTACAGCGCGGTGCGGGCGCCACCGATATGCAGATAACCGGTAGGACTGGGGGCGAAGCGGGTGCGGCAGGTCATGTGGGGCTCGAGGAACGGGAATTCCCCGATTTTACCACCAGCCCCGCGCCGGCACGGAGGGACGGACGGAGTCCGCCCCTCCGGCTCACGTCACGGCTGCGGCTCGGCCTTGCGCGGGAACGACTGCTCTCGCATCGCCGCGTTGTAGGCAAAGGAGGCCACGATGGCCGCTGCCTGCTTGAGATCTTCGGGCTCGGCGTGGTCCCAGGTGTCCAGATGGCTGTGGTGGACATTGGTGAAGTAATCCAGCCGGTCCTGGATGAACTGGAAGCCGGGCAGGCCGATGCGATCGAAGCTGATGTGGTCGGTGCTGCCGGTGTTGCGGGTCGCCACCGTGGTGGCGCCGACATCATGGAACGGGGCGAGCCAGGCCTCGAAGATCGGCATCGCCGCCAGGTTCTCCTGCGCGTAGATGCCACGGAAGCGGCCGGAGCCGTTGTCCATGTTGAAGTAGACCTGGAACTTGCTGTAGTCGCGGGTCTTGCGCAGCGGTCCGGTGGGGTCGCGCAGCGAGGCCGGCAACGCCTTCTGCGCAGCGTCCACCGGTTCCGGGAACTGGCCGAAGTGCTTGGCGACGTAGGCCTGCGAGCCGATCAGGCCCTGCTCCTCGCCGCTCCACAGCGCCACCCGGATGGTGCGCCGGGGCTTGGCACCGGTGGCCTTGAGGATGCGCATGGCTTCCATCATCACCGCCACGCCGGCCGCGTTGTCGGCCGCGCCGGTGCCACTGTGCCAGGAATCGAGGTGCGCGCCGATCATCACCACCTCATCCGGCCTGCTGCTGCCCCGGATCTCCGCCAGCGTGTTGTAGCCGGGCTGATCGCTGTCGTCGGTGAAACGCGCGCTCACGTCCACCCGCAGGCGCACGGGCTGCTTGGCCTCCAGTGCACGCACCAGCGGATTGAAGTGCTCGGCGATCATCGCCAGCTCCGGAATGCCGACCGATTCCCCGGCCTTGCGCGAGCCACCACCGGCCACGCGGATGATGCCGTTGTCCCAGCTGCTGATGCTGATCGAGGCCAATGCGCCTTCCTCGACGAAGAAGGCGTTGACCTTGGCCGCCAGCGCCTGCCGCTCCTGGTACTCCTTCACCCGCTTGGCGCGCTCGGCGGTGGCGTCCTTGTCCTTGGGCAGGGTGAATTCCTGCAGTCCCTCCAGCGAGGTCGCGTCGTGACGATGCGAGTCCGGCTCGGTACCCCGCTTGTACTCGCGCGCCTCGCCGAGCAGCAGGATCTTCCCGCGCAGCTTGCCGCGGTACTTCTCGATGTCTTCCGGCTTCTTGATGTCCACCTGTACCAGCTCGCCCTCGACCGGTCCTCCGGTGCCCGGCGTCCAGGCCTTGGGCAGCGCGTGCAACGGCATCACGCGGTCGCCGAGCATCTCCACGCTGGCCGAGGTGAACTCCCAGCCACGGCCGAAGTCGTCGAACGCTTCGTCGTGGACATTGTCCAGCTTCCATTCGGTGAACTTGCTGCGGGTCCACGCGTTGGCGCGCCCCATCGCGGGAGAGTTGGTCAGACGCGGCCCGATGCGCTCGGTGAGATAGCTGAAGGTGTCCATCACCTGCGAGCGATGGAACGCCTCCTGGCGGATGCGGCTGACCATGTCCAGGTCCACCGGCTCGCGCTGCTGCGCCGTCGCATTCCCGCTCATCGCCAGCGCAACCGCCAGCACACCCCACTTCAGCACATCCCACCCCTGCCCTTCGGCTCGATCATCAACCCCTCGAGTCTAGCCAGCGGGGGCGCTTGGCCCCCGTCCCATCGGTCATGGGCGGTGCAGGCGCCTCATCCGCTCCAGCCCAGCCACAGCTGGGCGCGCATGGGCAGCAGCAGCAACCAGTGCCGCCGGTCAATGCTGCTGCAGCCGTAAACCGCAGCATGCGCAGGCCAGTCGCCGGGCAGGCCGGCGATGCCGATCTCGGCCAATGCCCCCGGCCCGGCCTTCCAGGGCCGGTAGCGCGGCACCTTTCCACCCAGCACGCCACGTCCCTGCCGTGCACCGTCCAGCCACTCCAGCCCCTGCCCCAGCACTCCTTCGCAGGTGGCCGCCGCCAGCTGGAAGCGGACCAGGCCGGGGGCGATCCGCGCCCCCGGCAGGGCCGCCAGCACGCCATGCGCCTGCAGCAGTGCATCCACTTCGAGCAGAGCCGGAATGCCCTGCTGGGCTCTCAGCCGCAATCCCTGGCGCCATCCCATCGCGTTCTCCTCACTTTGCTTCCGCGCCCAGCGCATACCAGTCCACGCGGCGGGTCACCCACATCGCCAGCGCCAGAATCACGAACAGCAGCAGCGAGCCCATCAGCAGCGCGTTGTTCTCCGAGACCAGCAGCCCGTAAAGCGCGCCATACAGCACGGTCAGCAGCGCGGCGAAGCCCAGGCCGCGCTTCCAGTGACCGAGCACGTTGGCCAGATACACCGCCTGCACGCCGATGCAAGCCGCCGCCGAGACCAGATAGGCCTTCCAGAAGGCGATGTGCTCGGACAGGCTGATCAGCAGCAGGAAGAAGATCGCCAGCGCCAGGCCCACCATCAGGTACTGCAGCGGGTGGATGCGCAGCGATTTGATCAGCTCGAACAGAATGAAGCCGACGAAGGTGAGCAGCACGAACAGCACGCCATACTTGGAGGCGCGATCCGCCTGCGTGTAGGCGTCGACCGGATCGACCAGCGACACGCTCACCGCCTGCGACGCCACCGCGCCATCGCTGCGCAGCTGGCGCTGGGCATCGGAGGCCAGCGAGGACACCGCCCAGCGTGCGTCGAAGCCCTGCGCATCGACGCGGCGTTCGTTCGGCAGGAAGGCGCCGGCGAAGGATGGATGCGGCCAGCGCGAACGCAGTGCGATGCGGTTGTCATCGCCTACCGGCACGACCGACAGCATCCGGCTGCCGTCCAGCCGCAGCTCCAGCTCCACCGTGCTTGCTGCCAGCTGTCCACCCTGCACCCCGGCAAAGCCGGCCACGGGGGCATGCAGGCCGCGCCCCAGTTCCGCAGCGGCGCCGACGCCCGGCAGCAGGCGTACCTGGCGGCCATCCACGCGCAGGTTGGGCGTGCCGACCAGGCCACGCGCATCGGACACCCCCAGCGCCACATAGGGCTGGCCATAGGTGCGGCCTGGCTTGACCGGATAGTCGTCAGCCGCGAAAGAGGCCTTCAACTGGCCGTTCCAGCTGTACACCGGCACCTTGAACAGCCCGACCTCACGCTGGCTGGGCAGCATCTCGCCGCCAACGTCGAGCGAGGCCGGCATCTGCAGCCAGTGCCCTTCGCTGACCTGCACCTCGGTCTTCTTGTTGCCCTTGGCGTCGACGACTTCCACCTGCTGGCGCTCCACCCACGGCACCACCCGCACCGGCCCCACCAGCTGCTGCGCGCCGGCGCGGCTGTCAGCGACCCGCGCGAAGGCTTCGTCCCGGTATTGACTGCGCTCGTTGATCACGCTGCGGATCATCATCAGCGGAATCAGCAGCAGCAGGATCAGCCCGCCGACAATGGCGAACCGCAGCAGCATCTTCAGGGATTTCATGGTCCATCCTCGTTGGAGAGGGCTGCAGCATGGACCGTCGCGGTGAGCGGGGTTTGTGGCGAATTTGAAGCGGATGTGAAGTCAGCGCCGCGTGCGCGGGCCGGGCATGCCCAGCGGCAACCACAGGCTGGCCACGGTCCCGCCGCCGTCGCGGGCCTGCAGCTGGACACGGCCATCGTGCAGGCGCGCCACTTCCTGCACGAACGGCAGCCCGAGGCCGGAGCTGCGGCGGCCACTGCCGGGACGGGCCAACGAATAGAAGCGCTCGAACACGCGGTCACGGGCATAGTCGGGAATGCCGGCCCCCCGGTCGGCCACCTGCAGGCGCACGCCGCCGTCCTCAACCTGTTCCTGCAGCACCACCTCCGTCCCCGATGGAGAGAAGGCAACCGCGTTGTCGACCAGGTTGTTCAGCGCCTGCCGCAGCAGATAGGCATCACCCTGAATGCTCAGATCCGCCACGGCATCAGTGCGTACCTCGACGCCGGCCGCCTGCGCGCGCACCTGCGCGGCTGCGACGGTCTGCTGCAGCAGGTCCGGCAGTGCGATCGGAGCACGCGTCTGCAGCCAGCCATGCTGCTCCACTTCGGCCAGCGCCAGCAGCTTGTCGATGGTTTCGGTCAACCGCTCCTGCTGCTCGAGGATGCTGCGCGCGAAGTGCGCACGGTCGGCATCGGCCATCGGTTCCTGCAGCAGCTCGGCGGCACCGCGTATCGCGGCCAGTGGGCTCTTCATTTCGTGCGTCAGCGACTGCACATACTGCTCGACGTAGGCCTTGCCTTCGAGTTTGCGCCGCATGGTCTCCAGCGCCTGGCCGAGATCACCGATCTCATCGCGGCGGCGGCGTGGCGGCGGCACCGGCTCACCGGCGGTGACCGCGCGCGCATAGCGGCTGAGCTGGCCCAGGCCGGTGGTCAACCACATCGTCACCAGCACCCCGACCAGCGCCGAGAGTCCTATCAGCCATGCGCCGCGTTCGATGATGGCGCGCTGGCTGGCCGCAATGAACGGATCGATGCTGCGGTTGGGCTGGGCCAGGGTGAGCACGCCGATGAGGGTGCGGCCATCGCCCGGGTCGTACACCGGCGCGGCCACATGCATCACGGTGTTGCCCTCCTCGCCCGGCGTCTCCGGGCTGGAGCGGGCGCCGTACTCGCCGCGCAGGGTGCGGTAGACATCGTTCCAGCGCGAGTTGTCACGACCGACGTCGCGGCCCTGCGAATCGTAGATCACGATGCCTTTCGCATCGGTGATCGTCACCCGGTAATCGAGGGCGCGCTTGGGAAAGCGCCACACCATCGCTTTCAGGTCACGCTGCCGCGCCTTGGCCAGGTTGCGGGTGAAACTGCCGCTGTTGATGGTGCCTGCCTTGACGTCCGCCGCCGCCATCTCGGCCAGCACGTTGGCTGCATCGACCAGGGTCGATTCCATCGCCTGGCGCACGCCCGGCTTCACTTCGTTGACGAACACGCGCATGACGAAGAACGCGGCGATGCCCACGATCAGGAAGAAGCCCAGGAACAGCTTCATCACCAGACGCATCGCTCACACCTCCAGGGCGTAGCCCAGGCCACGGTGGGTCCGGATCGGGTCGGTGCTGGCGCCGGCCGCGCGCAGCTTGGCACGCAGGGTCTTGACGTGCGTATCGACCGTGCGGTCGGCGCTGTCGGCACTGCTGTCCCAGCCGCGGTCCATCAGCTGGGCGCGGCTGAGGATGGCCCCGGGGCGTTGCAGCAGGGCTTCCAGCAGTGCGTACTCGTAGCGGGTCAGGTCCAGCGCCTGGCCGTGGAAGCGGACACGCCGGCCCTCGCGGTCGATGGCGAAGGCGCCATGCGTCTGCCAGCCCGCATCGGTGTCACTGGCGGCAGGCGCCGCCCGCCGCAGCCGCGCGCGCACCCGCGCCACCAGCTCGCGCGGCGAGAACGGCTTGGCCATGTAGTCGTCGGCGCCCAGTTCCAGGCCCAGCACCCGGTCCAGCTCGTCGTTGCGGGCGGTCAGGAAGATCACCGGCAGCTGCGCCTGCGGACCGGGCAGCGCACGCAGCCGACGACAGACCTCGAAGCCGCTCAGGTCCGGCAGGCCCACGTCCAGCACCACCACATCGATGCCACCGTCCCGCAGCCGCTGCAGGGCATCGCTGCCGAGCAGGCAGTGACTGGCCAGGTAGCCCTCGCTGCGCAGCGCGTAGAGCACGGTTTCGGCGATGGCGGCTTCGTCCTCGACCACCAGGACATGGGCAACGGGAGCTGTCATGGCGCGCAGCATAGCCGCTGCGGCCGCCGCCCCGTACACTGCCCGCATGAATTACCGCCATGCCTTCCACGCCGGCAACCATGCCGATGTCCTCAAGCACATCGTGCAGCTGGCCCTGATCGACAGCTTCAAGCGCAAGGACAGCCCGTTCTTCGTGCTGGACACCCACGGCGGCGCTGGCCGCTATCTGCTGGCCAGCGAAGAGAGCCGCAAGACGCTGGAGGCCGAATCCGGGGTCATGCGCCTGATGGCGCAGCCGAAGCTGCCGGACGTGGTCGAGCGCTACCTGAAGGCCGTGCAGGCCGACAATCCGGTCGGCGCGCTGACCAACTACCCCGGCTCGCCCCTGCTCACCGCCCAGGCCATGCGTGCGCAGGACCGGATGGCGGTATGCGAGCTGCAGGAAGACGAAGCAGGCACGCTCAAGGCCCTGTTCGCCCATGACAGCCGGGTCGGCGTGCACCCGGGCGACGGCTATGCACTGCTGCGCTCGCTGCTGCCGCCGAAGGTCAACGGCAGCAAGATCGGCCGCGGCCTGGTGCTGATCGACCCGCCCTACGAGGCCCAGGACGCCGAGTACCAGCGCATCCTGGCAGCGCTGGCCGAGACGCTGGCGCGCTGGCCGCAGGCCACCTGCGCGGTGTGGTTCCCGATCAAGCAGCGCCGCACGATCCTGCATTTCCTGCGCAAGGCCACTGCCTTGCCGGTCAAGTCGGCAGTGACCATCGAGTTCCTGGTACGCCCCGACGACTCACCGCTGCGCCTCAACGGCAGCGGCATGCTGGTGCTCAACGCCCCCTGGCAGTTCGACCGGGCGGTCGGTCCGGCCCTGCCGGCGCTGCGCCAGCACCTGGGTGAGCCCGGCGCCAGCACCCGCCTGGATTGGCTCAAGGCACCTGAATAATGGCCTTCACGAGGCTGTACGCCCGTGAGCCTTTTGTTCACGGAAGACAGCCCCGGTGATGCCACAATCGATGGACCACCAAGGAATCACCCGGTATGGCCACTCGCAACCGCATGCCGCCCTGGCATGAGATCTTCAAGGCTCCCAGCGGCCACGAGCTGCTGATCCGCCCCATCCGCCCGGAAGACAGCGCGCCGCTGCAAGCGGCCTTCAGCCTGTTCGGGCCGGAAGAAATCCGCGACCGTTTCCTGCAGGCGGTGACCGAGCTGTCACCGGAAACCACGCAGCGCCTGACCCATCCGAATCCCAAGACCGAGATCACCCTGGTCGCGGCCGAGTCCCTGCCCGCCGGTGAGGCCGTGGTCGGTGCGGTCGCCCGGGCCTCGATCATCCCCGGTACCCGCGAAGCCGAGTACGCGATCCTGATCAGCCGCTTCCTCATCGGCCAGGGCCTGGGCCGGCAGCTGATGCGCAAGCTGGTGAAGTGGGGTCGGGGCAAGTACCTGGATCGCCTGTACGGCGATGTGGCGGCCGAGAACGAGCCGATGAAGCAGCTGGCCGCCTCGCTGGGCTTCAAGCCCGTTCCGCACCCGAACGGCACCGAAGGGCTGGTGCGCATGGTGCTGGAACTGGACAACTGACGGTGACGCCGGGCGCGGCCCGGCGATGCCGTTGCAGCCACTGCGCCCTCCGGGCATGGCCCGGCGCTGCCCGCTCACGCAGCAATCATGGGGCGGGTGGAGGCTTCTGCTAAAATCCGCGGTCCATGTCGCGTACTTCATACCCCGCCCCGCCGCTGCCGCGCGCCGGCCAGCTCCGCGCCTGGTGGCGCGCCCCCGCTTCACCGACCGCCCTGGCCTGGTACCTGGCCCAGGCGGCGCGCGCGCATGACGCGCCGTTGCTGGTGGTTGCCCGTGACAACCACGGCGCCAACCAGCTCGAAGCCGATCTGCAGACCCTGCTGGGCAACGATCCCGCGCTGCCGGTGATCGCCTTCCCGGACTGGGAAACCCTGCCCTACGACCGCTTCAGCCCGCATCCGGACATCATCTCGCAGCGCCTGGCGGCCCTGCACCGCCTGCCTTCGCTCAAGCGCGGCCTGGTGGTGGTGCCGGTCCAGACCCTGCTGCAGCAGCTGGCCCCGCGCAGCTACGTGATCGGCGGCAGCTTCGACCTGAAGGTCGGCCAGCGCCTGGACCTGGAGGCCGAGAAACGCCGCCTGGAAAGCGCGGGCTACCGCAACGTGCCGCAGGTGATGGACCCCGGTGACTTCGCCGTGCGCGGCGGCCTGCTCGATGTGTTCCCGATGGGCGCCGACGAGCCCTTGCGGGTGGAGCTGCTGGACGAGGACATCGACTCGATCCGCGCCTTCGACCCGGAAAGCCAGCGCTCGCTGGACAGGGTCGAGTCGGTGCACATGCTGCCCGGCCGCGAAGTACCGATGGATGAGGCCAGCATCGGCCGCGTGCTGGCCGCCCTGCGTGAACGCTTCGATGTCGACACGCGCCGCAGCGCGCTGTACCAGGACCTCAAGTCCGGGTTGGCCCCGGCAGGCATCGAGTACTACCTGCCGCTGTTCTTCGACCGCACCGCCAGCCTGTTCGACTACCTGCCTGCCGGCAGCCTGCCGGTGGTGTGTGCCGGCGCAGGCGAAGCCGCCGACGCGTTCTGGGCACAGACCGGCGAACGCTACGAGCAGCGCCGCCACGATGTCGAGCGCCCACTGCTACCGCCCTCGGCGCTGTACCTTTCGCCTGAGCAGCTGCGCGAGCGGCTGAACGACGCGCCACGCATCGAAGTATGGGCCGCCGACCATGCGCGCATCGCCGATGCACATGCGCTGGGCGACCAGCCCCTGCCGGCGCTGCCGGTAGCGGCCCGCGAAGCACCCGCTGGCGACGCGCTGAAATCCTTCCTCGGCCACTACCCCGGCCGGGTACTGATCGCCGCAGATTCACCGGGCCGCCGCGAAGCCCTGCTGGAAGTGCTGCAGGCGGCCGAACTGAAGCCGCCGGTGGTTGCCGACCTGCCCGCCTTCCTCGCCAGCGATGTGCGCTTTGCCATCACCGTGGCGCCGCTGGAAGATGGCTTCGCCCTGGACGATCCGCGCCTGGCGGTCCTGACCGAACGCCAGCTGTTCCCCGAGCGCGCCGGTAGTACCCGCCGCACGCGCCGCGCCGGCCGCGAACCGGAAGCGATCATCCGTGACCTGGGCGAGCTGACCGAAGGCGCGCCGATCGTGCACGAGGATCATGGCGTGGGCCGTTATCGCGGCCTGATCGCGATGGACGTCGGTGGCATGCCGGGCGAGTTCCTGGAAATCGAGTATGCCAAGGGCGACCGCCTGTACGTGCCGGTCGCACAGCTGCATCTCATCAGCCGCTACTCCGGCGCATCCGCCGAGACCGCGCCCCTGCATTCGCTCGGGGGCGAGCAGTGGACCAAGGCCAAGCGCAAGGCCGCCGAGAAGGTGCGCGACGTCGCCGCCGAACTGCTGGAAATCCAGGCGCGCCGGCAGGCACGTGCCGGACTGGCCCTGCAGGTCGACCGCGCGATGTACGAACCATTCGCCGCCGGCTTCCCGTTCGAGGAGACACCCGACCAGCTGGCCGCCATCGACGCGACCCTGCGCGACCTCGCCAGCAGCCAGCCGATGGACCGCGTGGTGTGCGGCGATGTGGGCTTCGGCAAGACCGAGGTCGCCGTGCGCGCCGCGTTCGCCGCTGCCAGTGCCGGCAAGCAGGTGGCGGTGCTGGTGCCGACCACGCTGCTGGCCGAACAGCACTACCGCAACTTCCGCGACCGCTTCGCCGATTACCCGCTCAAGGTGGAAGTGCTGTCGCGCTTCAAGAGCACCAAGGAGATCAAGGCCGAACTGGAGAAGGTCGCTGCCGGCACCATCGATGTCATCGTGGGCACCCACCGCCTGCTGCAGCCGGACGTGAAGTTCAAGGATCTGGGCATGGTCATCGTCGACGAGGAACAACGGTTCGGCGTACGCCAGAAGGAGGCGCTGAAGGCGTTGCGTGCCAACGTGCACCTGCTGACCCTGACCGCCACGCCGATCCCGCGCACGCTGAACATGGCCATGGCCGGCCTTCGCGACCTGTCGATCATCGCCACGCCGCCGCCGAACCGGCTGGCGGTACAGACCTTCATCACGCAATGGGACAACGCGCTGCTGCGCGAGGCCTTCCAGCGCGAACTGGCGCGTGGTGGCCAGCTGTACTTCCTGCACAACGACGTGGAGAGCATCGGCCGCATGCAGCGCGAGCTGTCCGAACTCGTGCCGGAAGCGCGCATCGGCATCGCCCATGGCCAGATGCCGGAGCGCGAACTGGAGAAGGTGATGCTGGATTTCCAGAAGCAGCGCTTCAACGTGCTGCTGTCGACCACGATCATCGAGTCGGGCATCGACATCCCCAACGCCAACACCATCATCATCAACCGCGCTGACCGCTTCGGCCTGGCCCAGCTGCACCAGCTGCGCGGCCGCGTGGGGCGTTCGCACCACCGCGCCTACGCCTACCTGATCACGCCTGACCGCCGTGCGATCACCCCGGATGCCGAGAAGCGCCTGGAAGCCATCGCCTCCATGGACGAGCTGGGCGCCGGCTTCACCCTGGCCACGCACGATCTGGAAATCCGCGGTGCCGGTGAACTGCTCGGCGAGGACCAGAGCGGGCAGATGGCCGAAGTCGGCTTCAGCCTGTATACCGAGCTCCTGGAGCGCGCGGTACGCAGCATCAAGCAGGGCAAGCTGCCGGACCTGGATGCCGGCGAGGAAGTGCGCGGTGCCGACGTCGAGCTGCATGTGCCGGCCCTGATTCCGGAAGACTACCTGCCGGACGTGCATACCCGCCTGACGCTGTACAAGCGCATTTCCAGCGCGCGCGACAACGATGCGCTGCGCGAGCTGCAGGTCGAGATGATCGATCGCTTCGGCCTGCTGCCGGACCCGGCCAAGCACCTGTTCGCGGTTGCCGAGCTGAAGCTGCGGGCCAACGCGCTGGGCATCCGCAAGCTGGACCTGGGCGAGAACGGTGGCCGCATCGTGTTCGAATCGAAGCCGGACATCGACCCGATGGCCGTGATCCAGCTGATCCAGAAGCAGCCGAACCTGTATGCGATGGAAGGCCCGGACAAGCTCCGCATCAAGCACCCGCTACCCTTGCCGGAAGACCGCTTCAATGCGGCCCGCGCCCTGCTGACGACCCTCGCCCCGGGTTGATTTCCCACCGCTACCACCCCGCACCGGCCCCACCCGGTGCGGGCGGACGACCATGCTGCCTGACGCCGTACCCGCCCCCGACCTGCTGCACGCGCAGGCCTGCCTGATCGATGCCCTGGCCATGTCGCTGCGGATGCGCGATGCCTACACCCGCCATCACTGTGACCGGGTCGGCCGGCTGGCCCAGCGCCTGGCCGTGCACTGCGACCTGGACCAGGAGGCCGGCACGCGGGTCGCGCTGGCCGCGCGATTCCATGACATCGGCAAGATCGGCATTCCCGACGACGTGCTGCTGAGCCCTCGCCGGCACACCGAACAGGAGCGCGCGATCATGCGTGAGCATCCCGTGCGTGGCGAGCACATCTTCCTGACCACCGGCCGCAGCGATGCCGCCGCGGTGGCCAGGCTGATCCGGGCCCATCACGAGGCATTCGACGGCAGCGGCTATCCCGACGGCCTGCACGGCGAGCACATCCCGCTGGGCGCGCGCATTGTCACGCTCGCCGACGCCTACGATGCGATGACCAGTGATCGTCCGTACCGGGCGGCGATGGCGCACGGAACGGCACTGCGCATCCTCGATGACCAGGCCGGCGGCCTGATCGACCCCTACGTGCTGCAGCGCTTCCATCGCCTGCTGGCGCAGGAACCTGCGCTGGCCTGAGATCCGGCGCCACCGGGCGAACAGACAAAAGGCCCGGCTTGCGCCGGGCCTCTCGCATCACGCTTCACGTGTGATCGGTTACCAGATCACCACGCGCTTGTCGTCGGCACGCACCATCGCGTCACCGGCCTTGCACTGGAACGCAGCCGCGAACGACGGCATGTTCGAGGGCGCACCGTTGGCGCGGAAGTTGGCCGGCGCGTGCGGATCGGTGTTCAGGCGCACGCGCAGTTCGCCATCGGTGAAGTTGCGACGCCACACGGTGGCCCAGTTCATGAAGAAGCGCTGGTCCTGGCTGTAGCCATCGACCTCGACGTTCGCCTTCGGATCTTCCTTCAGCGCCATCTGCAGCGCGTCATAGGCAACGGTCAGGCCGCCCAGGTCGCCGATGTTCTCGCCCAGGGTCAGCTTGCCCTTCACATTCACGCCGGGCACCGCTTCGTAGCCATCGAACTGCGCGACCAGCTGGTCGGTACGTTCGGTGAACGCCTTGCGGTCGGCATCGGTCCACCAGTTGTCGAAGTTGCCGTTGGCGGCGAACTGGCTGCCCGAATCGTCGTAGCCGTGCATCATCTCGTGGCCGATCACCGCGCCGATGCCGCCGTAGTTCAGTGCCGGATCGGCCTTGGCGTCGAAGAACGGCGCCTGCAGGATCGCTGCCGGGAACACGATCTCGTTCTTGGTGGCGTTGTAGTAGGCGTTGACGGTCTGCGGCGTCATGCCCCACTCGGTCCTGTCCACCGGCTTGCCGATCTTGTCCAGCATGTAGCGGTAGTTGAACGCGCGCGCCGCCTGCATGTTGCCGAGGTAGCTGTCGCCGTTGGTCTGCAGGCCTGCCCAGTCACGCCACTTGTCCGGGTAACCGATCTTCGGGGTGAAGCTGGCCCACTTCTCCAGTGCCTTCTTCTTGGTTTCCTCGCCCATCCACGGCAGCTGCTCCAGGCGCACCTTCAACGCCTGCGACAGGTTTTCCACCAGGTGCTGCATGGCCACCTTCGACTCGGCCGGGAATACGGCGTCGACGTACAGCTGGCCCAGCGCCTCGCCCATGCCGCCGTTGACCGACTCCAGCACGCGCTTCCAGCGCGGCTGCATTTCCTTCTGGCCACGCAGGGTGGTGCCATAGAAATCGAAGTTGGCCTTCTCGAACTGGCTGCTCAGGTACGGCGAGGCGTCGTCGATGGTGTGGAAGCGCAGGTAGGCCTGCCAGGTGCTGGCCGGCACATCGGCCAGCATCTTGTCCATCTCGGAGAAGAAGCCCGGCTGCGCCAGCGAGAACTTCTGCGCGGCCGGCACCTTCAGGGTGTCGAACAGCGCGGTCCAGCTGAAGTTCGGGGTCAGCCTGTCGGCGTCTGCGGCGCTGAGCGGGTTGTAGCGCTTGGCCGGGTCACGCATTTCGATGCGCGACATGGACGCCTTGGCCAGGCGGGTTTCGAAGGCCATCACGGCCTTGGCCTGCTCGGCGGCCTGCGCGGCGTCCACGCCGGACAGGGTCAGCACCTGCGCGATGTAGGCCACGTAGGCGTCGCGGATCTTGGCCTGCGCATCATCGAAGTAGTAGCCCTTCTCCGGCAGGCCGAGGCCGCCCTGGCCGACGTAGGCGATGACATTGGCCGAATCCTTGTAATCGGCATTGGCGAACAGCGAGAACAGCACGCCCTTGCCCTCGGCCTGGCTGTCGCGCAGGTACTGGGTGAGGGTGGCGGTGTCCTTCAGCGCGGCGATCTTGTCGAGCTGCGGCTGCAGCGGCGCCAGGCCCGCAGCCTCGATCTTCGCTTCGTCGTTGCCGGTCTTCCAGATGTCGCCGATCTTGGCTTCCACCGAACCGGCCTTGGCCTGGCTGGCGGCAGCCTGCTGTACCAGCGCATGCTGCACTTCCAGCGAGCGCTCGCGCAGGATTTCGAAGCTGCCCCAGGTGGTCTGGTCGCCCGGTACCGGATTGGCCTTCAGCCACTTGCTGTTGACGAAGCCATTGAGGTCGGTGCAGGCCGCGATGGCCGGATCGAGATCGGCGCTGTTGAGCGAGATCAGCGGCGTCTTGATCTGTGACAGGTCGAAGGCCGGCGTAGCGTCGGCACTGGTCGCCGGTGCAGTTTCGTTCTTGCCACACGCGGCCAGGGAGGCGGCGATGGCGATGGTCAGGCCCAGCGGGGCCAGGTTGCGGACGTTCATGAGGCTCTCCTGCGGGTAATTCCACAGGGTAGACGGGGACGCCCGCGGCAGGGACCGGCCAAAGGTCACAGAGCGCTCGTCATGTGGCGCCGAGCCCTGCTCTGCGCCACAAAAAGCGAAGGCCGGCGTGCGCCGGCCTTCCGATGGTTACCTGGCCTTGCCCTGGTTGGCCACGGCCTCAGCGGCCTTGCGCGCCGCTTCCGGGTCGCCCAGGTAGCGGAACGACTGCACGGTCAGGTCATCGTTCAGTTCGAACAGCAGCGGAATGCCGGTCGGAATGTTCAGCTCGAGGATTTCCTCGCGCGAAACATTGTTGAGGTACTTGTACAGCGCGCGCAGCGAGTTGCCGTGGGCGGTCACCAGCACCGTCTTGCCGTCCTTCAGCTGCGGCGCGATGGCGTCGTGCCAGTACGGCAGCACGCGGTCGAGGGTGGTGGCCAGCGATTCGGTACCCGGCAGCGCGTTGCGGTCCAGCCCGGCGTAGCGACGGTCGTGGATCGGATGGCCCGGGTCTTCCAGATCCATCGGCGGCGGCGGGATGTCATAGGAGCGACGCCACACCTTGACCTGCTCCTCGCCGTGCTTTGCAGCGGTCTCGGCCTTGTCCAGGCCCTGCAGGCCGCCGTAATGGCGCTCGTTGAGACGCCAGGATTTGTTCACCGGCAGCCAGTCCTGCTCCAGCTCGGCCAGGGCGCCCTGCAGGGTGTGGATGGCGCGCTTCAACACCGAGGTGTGGGCGACGTCGAACTGCAAGCCTTCCTCGCGCATCAGGCGGCCAGCGGCGGCCGCTTCCCGGCGCCCCTGCTCCGTCAGGTCGACATCGACCCAGCCGGTGAAGCGGTTGTCCAGGTTCCACTGGCTCTGGCCATGGCGCAACAGTACGAGTTTACGGGTCACTGCAGGATCTCCAACGCGAGGAAAGGCAGGCCGCCATTGTAGCCCCGGGGCCGCTCACCGTGCCGTGGCGCGGCCCATGCGATGCTGTGATCGATGAATACCGTGATCGATCCCGGGCGCTGGCAGGGCAGCGTCGCCGCCGCACGCGAGCAACAGCTGCGACTTGCGGCGCGGGTGGAGCGCAGCGACCGGCTGCCGGGTACCGTACGCTGGCTGGCCGGGCTGGACGTCGGCTTCGAGGACGACGGCCGCACCACCCGCGCCGCAGCCGTGCTGCTGGATGCCGCCACCCTGCAACCGGTGGCCCGGGAGATCGCCCGCATTCCCACGGTGATGCCTTACATCCCTGGCCTGCTCAGCTTCCGCGAGCTGCCCGCCCTGCTCGCTGCACTGGCCCTGCTGCCGCGTTCGCCGGACCTGGTCTTCGTCGATGGGCACGGCATCAGCCATCCGCGACGGCTGGGCGTGGCGGCGCACCTGGGCGTCGTCACCGATCTGCCGAGCATCGGCGTGGCCAAGTCGAAACTGGTCGGTCGCTTCGTCGAGCCCGCAGACGAGGCTGGCGCGCATACGCCCCTGCTCGATGGCGATGAACAGCTCGGCTGGGTGCTGCGCAGCAAGGTCCGCTGCAGGCCGCTGTTCGTCGCTGGCGGGCACCGCATCAGCGCCGATACCGCACTGCAGTGGGTGCAGCGCACGCTGCGTGGCTATCGCCTGCCGGAGCCGACCCGCCTGGCGGATCGGCTGGCGTCGCGACGGGACGCGTAGCGGCAGATCAGTGGTGCACGTGGCCGCGATGGCCCTGCGCGTCCTCGCCGTGGTCGTGATCGTGCCGCGCATCCGGTGCGGCCGCACTGGGCGGCGCGGGATCTCCGCATGCCTCTCCGCAGTGATCCGCTTCAATCTGCAGGGTCACATGCTCGATGCCGAAGTCATCGTGCAGGCGACCTCCCAGCTCACGGCGCAGCACGTCGGCGTCGGTACCGTCGCGCATCACGACATGCGCGGTCAGCGCCGGCGTGCTCGAGGCCAGTGCCCACACATGCAGGTCATGCACGTCCAGCACCGCGGCATGACCGGACAGGCTGTCGCGGACCTTCGCCACATCCATGCCCTTGGGCACGCCTTCCAGCAGCACGTTGATCGCCTCGCGCATCAGCACATAGGTGCGTGGCAGCACCCACAGGCCGATCAGCACCGCCAGGATCGGGTCGATCGGCTGCCAGCCGGTCCAACGGATCAGCAGCGCGCCGACGATCACCGCCACCGAGCCGAGCATGTCGGCCCACACTTCCAGGTAGGCACCCTTGACGTTGAGGCTTTCACCGCTGCCGGCCTGCAGCAGGCGCATCGAGATCAGATTGATGACCAGGCCGGCGGCGGCGATCACCAGCATGCCGGTGGAGGCAATCTCCTGCGGTTCGCGGAAGCGGCCGACCGCTTCCCACAGGATGTAGCCGGCCACCACGAACAGCATCGCGCCGTTGATCATCGCGCCAAGGGCTTCCAGCCGCGCATAGCCATAGGTGCGGCGCGCGTCCGGCGGGCGCCGGCTCAAGCGCACCGCGACCAGCGCGATCATCAGTGCCAGCGCGTCGGTGGCCATGTGGGCCGCATCGGACAGCAGCGCCAGGCTGTTGGTCCAGAACGCGCCGACGACTTCGACGACAAGGAAGGTGGAAGTCAGCCCCAACGCCCACCACAACGGCTTCTCGTGGCGGATCTGGGACGGCAGGTGATCGTGGTCGTGGCCCATGCAACAGCTCCTGTGCGATGCGGTCAGGCTACGGCGTGGCTGCGGGGGAGACTATTACGATGTTTATAACATTGCAGCTGTGCGGCGCCGGTCGCGCCGGGCGTGGCCCGGCGCTCGCCGATTGCACCGGGCCATGCCTGTCAGGCACCGCGCGCGCTCAGAAGCCGAAACGCAGGCTGGCCCAGTATGCGCGGCCCGGTTCGTTGTAGGTCGCCGCACCGGCGTCGCTGCTGTTGGCTTCGCGGAACAGGCGCTTGTCGGCCAGGTTGTTCACGCCGAAACCGAAGCTGACCGTCCCGGTAACTCTGTAGCGCGCGCTCACGCCCCAGATGTTGTATGCCCCCCGATCCTGCAGCACCACCGACGGATCGCAGCTTCCGGTGCAGCGAGGATCGTTGTTGATGTTGGTGGTGGCCGGCTCCTGCCTGCCGTAGAAGGTGCCGGTGAGCAGCAGCGACAGCTTTTCGGTGGCCTGCCAGTCCAGCATCGTGTTGACCGTGTAGCGCGGTATCACCGACAGCGGCTGGCCGGTGCTCTTGTTCTCGTTCTCCACCATGTAGGTGAAGTTGCTGCTCCACTTCAGCCGGTCGCCCTGCTCGCCCAGCAGCGGCACCACCAGGTTGCCCTCCAGGCCCTGCACGATGGCCTTCGGTGCATTTTCCCAGCGGAAGATCCGGCCACGGGTATCGGCGGTGAGGCCGACCTGGGTATACCCGGCCTCGATCTTGTCCTTGTAGTCGTTGTGGAAGTAGGTCAACGAGGCCTGCCAGCCACTGTCCGGAGCCCATTCCACGCCCAGTTCCTTGTTCAGGCTGGTCTCGGCGTCCAGCTCCGCGTTGCCCTGCAGGTAGCAGCCCGCGCCCAGGCTCGGCAGTGCGTTGGGACAGCCGTTGCCACGGGTGTAGTACAGGTAGTCCGGATTGGACTGGTAGAGGTTGGGAGCCTTGAACGCGCGCGCGATGCCGCCCTTCACCACCCAGTCGCCATTGATGCGGAACTGCGCATTGAGGCTGGGGCTGGCATTGTTGCCGAACTGGCTGTGATGGTCGAAGCGCAGGCCCGGCGTCACGATCCAGCGTTCGCCCAGGTAGATGTTGTCTTCGACGAAGACCGCCGTGGTCTGTGCATCGGACTTGCCGCGCGCGCGATCGGCCGACAGGCCCGGCAGGCCACCGCCACTGCTGCCGGACTGGCTCATCGAATACGGATCGGTCAGGCGGCTGTCGAGATGCTCGAAGCCCAGCGTCCAGACATTCTCCGCCGCGCCGATCGTGGTCGGGAAACTGACCTCGCCGTCGAGCTGGTAATTGCGCAGGCGGGAGGTGGACCAGTCGGTGCCGTTGAAGCTGCCCTCGGGGCCACCGGCCAGGCCTTCGTTGATGCGCGAATTGTTGACCGCTTCCACCGCAGCAGTAACGCGCGAGGTCACATCACCCCAGCGGCCACGATGGGTGATCGCCCCGGTGGTGCGGTACATGCGGTTGGTCTCTGCCTCGCTCTCGGCCAGCGCCGCCAGATTGACCGGCGTGGAGGTACCGGTGTTGCTCACGGCACGGTCGCCCGCATAGATGTTGCCCTGGCGGCTGGTACCGGCTTCGAATTCCACCACCTGGCCGGCGTTGATGTCCCAGCGCAGCAGCGCGTTGACATCGCGGTTCTTGACGCCCTCGCGGCCTGCGGGAGGTACGGTGCCCGGCGCGGTGGCGAACGCGCGATTGAGTTCGAGCGAATCGGCGTCGGTCCTGTTGAGGTTGCCATACAGGCGGAAGGACAACGCATCGGTCATCGGGCCGCTCAGCTGCAGGCCCACGCGCTCACTGCCACCTTCGGCGCTGTGCTCGGGTACCAGTCCATACAGATCGACCGCTCCGGTCAGATCGCCCGTCGGGCGCTTGGTGATGATGTTGACCACGCCGCCGGAGGCGCCGGATCCATAACGCGCCGCTGCCGGACCGCGCAGCACTTCGATGCGCTCGATCATCTCCGCCGGCACCCAGTTGGTGTCGCCACGGGTATTGCGCTCACCGCTGCGGCCCATGCGCACGGCGTCGCGGGCGCCGACGCGTTTGCCGTCCACCAGGATCAGCGTGTTCTCCGGCCCCATGCCGCGCAGGTCGATCTGGCGGTTGTTGCCATACTGGCCAGACGCACTGTTGCCGGTGAGATTGACACCGGGCATGGTCCGCAGCAGCTCGGCGATGTCGTTGGCAGGAGGACGGCGCGCGATGTCCTCGGCGGTGATGGTCGATGTACCCAGTGCTTGGCGCGCGATCTGCGAGGCGGTGACGTGCACCGTATCGATATCGGTCGCGTCGGTCTGCGCATGGGCACCCAGGGCACTGCCCGCAAGCAGGGCAGCAACGGCAAGCGCCAACGGGCGCGGCGGCGGAACAAGGACGGCAGACATCTTCAACACCTTCTGGCAGGGCAACGGGACCTCTGGCAAAGGGCTTGAGGCGACGACGGGGGGAGTGGGAGCGGCGCCGCACATCTTCCGCAGGCCGATCCATGCGCGCATTCTCCCATCAATGCGATTGATTCTCAAATGCGTCAACGCAGTGCAAGCGCTTCGCAAATGTGCATGGGGCCAAGTACGCTCATTCGGCGTACCCCTGCTGATGGGTACTACGCAGGAGGCCGGTGGCCGCCGGGGTGACGCGCTGCCGGTGCAGCGGCATACAGCGCCCACCATGCCAGCGCTGTCACCGCGATGCCTGCACCGAGTGCACAGACCCTGGTCCAGCCGTGGTGCGCCTGCATCCACGTACCGGCCGCAGCACCGACGCCGCTGCCGACCGCGTAGAACAACATGTACAGCGCCACCAGGCGACCGTGCTGTTCGGCAGGCGCGCGCAGCAGCAACGCCTGGTTGGACACATGCAGTGCCTGTCCTCCCAGATCGAGCACCACCACGCCCAGCAGCAGCCATGCCAGGGCGTGCGGCAGACCCAGCAGGGGCCACCACGCAAGCAGCATCAGCAGCAGCGCCCCCAGGCTCACCCGCAGGCAGAAACCCCGATCCATCCAGTGCCCCACCCGTGCAGCCAGCAGCGCACCGACCATGCCGGCCAGACCGAGCGCGCCGATGGCCGCGGTCGACCAGTTCATCGGTGATGCCGACAGGGGCAGCGGTACGGCCGCCCAGAACACGTTGAGGCCGGCGAACAGCAGCAGCGCCAGAGGGCCACGCTCGCGCAGCGTGCGATCACTGCGCAGCATCGTCATCATCGAGCCGAGCAGGGCGCGCCAGGCCGGCGGCTGCGAGGGAACCGGCACGGCAGGCAGGCGTCGCCACAGCAGCATCGCCAACGCCGCCATCATCACTGCTGACAGCAGGTACACCGCGCGCCAGCCGGCCAGGGCCGCCACCGCGCCGGATACCACACGCGCAGCCAGCAGGCCGATGAACACCCCGCCCTGCACCATGCCAACCACGCGCCCCCGCTGCCCCGACGGTGCCAGCGTGGCTGCATAGGCGATGAGTCCCTGGGTGAGCGCCGTCCCGAGCAGGCCCGCCAGCAGCATGCCCCCCAGCAGCCAGGCGGTACTGCGTGCTGCCGCCAGTCCCAGCAGCACCATCACCAGTGCCAGCAGCTGCACGCGCAGCAGGCGGCGACGATCGCCGCGGTCGGCCAGCGGCAGCAGGCCGAGCAGGGCCAGCACGCTGCCGGCCTGGGTGGCGGCAACCACAGCGCCGGCCGTCGCGCGCTCCATGGCGAAGGCCTGCGCCAAGCGCTCCAGCAGCGGCTGTGCGTAATAGACATTGGCCACACTGGCACCCGCCGCGATGGCCAGCAGGCCCAACAGGGCGCGCGGAAGGACGGAAACGGGCATGAATGTGGTTGCATATTGAAACTGGATGCACCCTATCGACATTGGTTTTAAAATGCAACCACATCGTCACGAGCCTTGCCCATGCATGCCGACAGCCCCTGCCCCGTTGCCCGCAGCGCCGATCTGCTCGGTGATCGCTGGGCCCTGCTGATCATCCGCGATGCCTTTGATGGCGTTACCCGCTTCAGTGACTTCCAGCGCAGCCTCGGCGCAGCGCGCAACATCCTCAGCGACCGCCTGCGGCGTCTGGTCGAGGCCGGGCTGCTGCTGCAGCAACCTGCCAGCGATGGCAGCGCCTACCAGCAGTACGTGCTGACGCCAGCCGGACGCGAACTTTTCCCGGTGCTGGTGGCGCTGCGCCAATGGGGCGAACGCCATCGTTTCGCAACGGGTGAGGCGCACTCGCAGCTTGTCGAGCGTGCCAGCGGAGCGCCCCTTCCCTACATGCAGCCGCATGACCACACCGGTACGCCGCTGCTGGCGGAACAGACCGCGGTCCGCAAGGTGGACATCCGCTAGCCCGAGCCTCGCGTGCCGTTCCACCTGAGCGCGATGCGCCGGATCGATGATCCGCCTCCCACGGCAAAGCCTGCGCGCCGCCCGCGCATGCAGCGTGTAGCAATGCCAGCGTAGGATCACGGGCGGGCCCTGCGGCCCGCCCTTCCGTTGCTGCCTAGGACTCCGCCCATGCTCCGCCGTGCCCTGCCCCGATCCGCGTCCGTGCTTCTGCCCCTGCTCCTGCTGTGGGGCGTGCCAGGCGCGCAGGGCCGCGAAGTCGCCGCGCCTGCCGCCCACGTCGAGGCCGATGGCCCCTACGTGTTCCGCAACGGCGATCAGCTGCAGGCCAAATGGATCTGCGCTGACGCTGTGCAGACCCGCTCGCTGGGCACCGCCACTGGAGCTGCCGATGTCGCGCCCCTGTGCGGCTACCCGCACAGCGTGCACGTGCTGCCACCGGTCGCGCCTTCGGTGTCGGAGCTGCCTGCGGTACCGCGCATCGTCGCCCTGTCCGACATCCACGGCCAGTACGACCTGCTGGTACGACTGCTGCGCGCCCACCATGTGATCGATGCGCAGGACCGCTGGGCCCTCGGCCAGGACACCCTGGTGGTCGCTGGCGACGTGTTCGATCGCGGCCCGCAGGTCACCGAAGCGTTCTGGCTGTTGTATGGCCTGCAGCAGCAGGCGGCGGCCGCCGGCGGTGCGGTGCACTTCGTGCTCGGCAACCACGAGACCATGGTCCTGTACGACGACCTGCGCTATGTCAATCCGAAGTACCTGCGCAGCGCGCAGCTGCTCGGGCGCAGCTATCCGCAGCTGTACGGCGCTGATTCGGTGATCGGGCAATGGCTGCGGACGCGGCCGGTGCTGCTGAAGATCGGCGACACCCTGTTCCTGCATGGCGGCATCTCGCCCGAAGCGGTGGAACTGGCACTGCACCCGGCACGCACGAACGCCGCCTACCAGGCCTCGCTGGGATTGCCCAAGGCCGAAGTGAAGGCCGACCCCGCAACTGCACCGCTGTACGACGGCAAGACCAGCCCCATCTGGTACCGCGGCTACTTCGATGGGCGTCTCGATGCACGGGGCGTGCAGGACGTGCTCGACACGCTGCGGCTCAAGCGCATCGTGGTCGGCCACACGTCGATGCCGCATGTCAGCACGTTCCATGGTGATCGCGTGATCGCCATCGACAGCAGCATCAAGAACGGCGAGAACGGCGAGAACGGCGAGCTGCTGTTCATCGAGGATGGCCGGCTCAGCCGCGGTCTGCTGGACGGCTCACGGGTGCCGCTGGTCCAGGGGCAACCCGGCCTGCAGGACTGACCACGAATGTGGCGGCACCCTGCCGGCGATACACTGCCGGCTCACCCCTGCGAGCCACCATGATGCGCCAGACCGTCATCCCGCAGCTGCGCATGCGCCACGCCGATGCCAGCCTGCCCTTCTACGTGCAGGGCCTGGGCTTCGTCGTCGACTGGGAGCATCGGTTCGAGCCGGGGTTTCCGTTGTTCGCCCAGCTCACCCGCGACGGCCAGACGCTGTTCCTCACCGAGCACAGCGGCGACTGCGAAGTGGGCGGCGCGGTCTACTTCATCGTCGAGGATGTCGACGCGCTGCACCGCGCCTTCAGTGCCGCGGGGGTACCGATCGAACAGCCGCCGCATGACACCAACTGGGGCAGCCGCGAAATGCTGCTGCTCGATCCGGACCACAACCGCCTGCGCTTCGCCACCGCAACGGACTGAGTCCTCGCAGGCTTGAGAGGGATATACGAAACATATACGATACGTATATTCCTCTTACCTGGATCCGCCCATGGGCATCGTCAACATCGATGACACCCTGCACGACCAGCTGCGCCGTGCCTGCACCGTCTCCAGCCGCTCGATCAACGCCCAGGCCAGTTTCTGGATCCGCGTGGGCATGCTGTGCGAAATGAATCCGACGCTGAGCTTCCAGGACATCGTGGCCAGCGAACTGCGCGCCGCCGGCGTGCAGCCACAGCCGCTGACACCCGCACTGGCCTGACGTGAGCATCATCAAGCGGCCCGACGAGATCGCGCTGATGGCCGAATCCGGCCGCCTGCTGGCACAGGTGTTCGCCGCGCTCGACAGATGGCCGCTGCAGGGTCGCAGCACGATGGAGATCAACGACTTCGTCGAACGGATGATCGTCGACGAGCTGCAGGCGAGGCCTGCCAGCAAGGGCCAGTATGGCTTTCCGTACGTGCTCAACACCTCCATCGACAACGTGGTCTGCCACGGGGTGCCCAGTACCGCAGACGTGCTGCGTGAGGGCCAGATCGTGAATCTCGACATCACCCTGGAAAAGAACGGCTACATCGCCGATTCCAGCACCACCTACCCGGTCGGCGCGGTCACCCCTTCCGCACGGCGGCTGGTGCGGACCGCCTACGAAGCGATGTGGAAAGGCATCGCCGTGGTACGGCCCGGCGCGCGCCTGGGCGACATCGGCCACGCCATCGCCCGCTACGCTCGCCGCCACGGCTACAGCGTAGTAAAGGAATACTGCGGCCATGGCATCGGCCGGGAGATGCACGAAGAACCGCAGATCCTGCATTACGGCCATCCCAACACCGGCAGGGTGCTGGAAGAAGGCATCGTGTTCACCATCGAACCGATGCTCAACCAGGGCAGGCCGGCGATCCGCCAGCGCGCGGGCGAATGGCCGGTCTATACCCGCGACGGCACGCTGTCGGCACAGTTCGAGCACACCGTGGCCGTGACCCGCAAGGGCGTGCGGGTGCTGACGCTGCGCCCCGACGAGACGCCGTTGTGCGCGGTGGACGCGGCCTAGAGCGGACGCAACAGCAACAGGGTGGCGAGGCAGAACATGAAGATCGCCACGCCGGCATCCAGCACCCTCCACGCGCTCGACCTGCGGAACACCGGCTGCAGCAGGCGCGCGCCATAGCCCAGCGTGCAGAACCAGGCCACGCTGGCCACGCAGGCACCGGTGGCGAACGCCCAGCGCAGATCGCCCGGATAGCGCGTGGACAGGCTGCCCAGCAGCACCACGGTATCCAGGTAGACGTGCGGGTTGAGCAGGGTAAAGGCCAGGCAGGTCAGCAGTACCTCGCGCCCGCTGCCGCCCTGCGCCTCGGCGGCGGCCAGCGCACTGCCACCACGCCACGCGCGTAGTCCCGCCTGCAGGCCATACCACAGCAGGAACGCCGCACCACCAAAGCGCAGCACCTGCAGCAGCAGCGGCCACTGCAGCACCAGCGCGCCCATGCCGCCGACACCGGCCAGTATCAGCACGATGTCCGCGCCGGCGCAGGCCAGCACCACCTTTCCCACATGACGCTGCTGCAGGCCCTGCCGCAGTACGAAGGCGTTCTGTGCACCGATGGCGATGATCAGGCCGGCACCTGCGAACAGGCCGGCGGCGGCAGCGGCGATCCACATGGGGCAGGCATGGCAGCGAGGGGACGCGCAGAGTGCGGCCGCCGCCCCTGTTTAGACAATCTGATTCTTCTTTATCCTGTGCAGAAAAACTGAAGAGGCACCGGCATGGATCTGCTACATCCACAACTGGCTGCGTTTGCTGCGGTGCTGGAGGAAGGCAGCTTCGACGCTGCGGCCCGACGCCTGTCGATCAGCCCGTCGGCACTGTCGCAACGGATCAAGGCACTGGAGGACCGGCTCGGCCAGGTACTGGTGGTACGTCAGGCACCGTGCCGACCCACCGCCACAGGTGAAGCGCTGCTGCGCAGGGTGCGACCGATGCAGACGCTGGAGGCCGAGGCGCTGGCCGAACTGCTGCCCGAACGCGGCAGCGATGCCCCGCGCACACCGATCCCGTTGGCGGTCAACGACGACTCGCTCGATACCTGGTTCGTGCCGGCCATCGCCGAGCTGCACCAGCGCCATGGCTATCTGTTCGACCTGCGCATGGATGATCAGGACCACACCCTGCAGTTGCTGCGAGATGGCAGCGTGCTCGGCGCGGTCACCGCCGAAAGCCAGCCGGTGAAGGGCTGCAACGTGCATCCGCTCGGCGCCATGCGTTACCACGCCATCGCCTCGCCCGGCTTCGCCCGCCGGCACTTCAGCGAGGGCATGCAGGCTGCGGCGCTGGCACGTGCGCCGATGCTGGTGTTCAACCGCAAAGATGAACTGCAGTGGCGCTTCGTGCGGCGGCTGACCCGCGCGCGGCTGCAGCCACCGCTGCATTATCTGCCCTCCTCGACCGGCTTCGTCGAAGCCGCCGCGTGCGGACTGGGCTGGGGCATGGCCCCGGAAACCCTGGTGGGGCCTGCCGTGCATGCCGGCCGCGTGGTGGTACTGGAACCCCGCCGCTGGCTCGACGTGCCCTTGTACTGGCAGCACGCGGCCGTGCGCTCAAGCACGCTGCAGCACATCACCCAGGCATTGCGCACGGCGGCCAGCGGCGCCCTGCGCTGAGGTCCATACGATGACCGCAGACCCGGGCTTCACGCGCAGACCACTAACGTTTGCTCACTTCTTAACTACAGGAACGGCATGCGTGTGAGCCGCCCACGGACAAGGATGCGCAGCGCGATGGGCGTCGCCGGCATGGCCTTTGCGGCCTGCTTGCCCTTTGCCACGTCAGCGCAGGCCATCACCGATACACCGGCATTGGACTGGGAACAGGCGCGGCAGCGGTTGGAACAGGTTTCCGACGCGCTGGCCGCGGCCGACGCCGCCGTCCGCAACAAGCAGGATCTGCAGGAGGCCACGCGCCTTCTGCGCCTGCCGGAGATCACCGGCGAGGTCCGCCGCCTGCAGTTCCAGAAGACCCTGACCCTGCCACTGGGCTCGCTGGCACCGGTGGCCGAGGCCTTTGGCATCGATTCCCCCCTGTCGTTCACCGAACGCGACTGGCGCACCCGCCCGATCGTCACCGCTGTGCTGCCGCTGTACACCGGTGGCGTCATTCCTGCCGCACAGCGTGCCGCCAGCGCAGCCCACGAGCAGGCCAGCGCGGAACGCGAAGCACAGCGGCAGTCGTTGACCGTGCAGCTGGCCCAGGCCTACTTCGGCCAGCGCCTGGCCGAGCAGGCGGTGGACGTGCGCCGTGACGTCCGTGATGGCCTGGAACGCCACCTGGCCGATGCGCTGAAGCTGGAGCGCGAAGGCTTCGCCACCCGCGCGCAGCGACTGCAGGCCACCGTGGCGCGCGACAAGGCAGAGCGCGAGTACCAGAAGACCGTCAACGACCTGGCCACGTTGAAGGCCGCGCTGGCCACCCTGCTGCGCAGTGGCGGCGAGGTGCAGCCGGTATCCCCCCTGTTCGTGCAGCGCGTGCCGCTGGAGCCGGCCGCCAGCTTCGAGCGCATCGCGCAGGCACGGCAACCCCAGATCGCACGGCTGCGGGCCATGGTGGCGCAGGCCGAACAGGGCGTGCGCGTACAACAGGCCAAGCTCAAGCCGCAGATATTCGCCTTTGGCCAGTACGACTTCCGTCGCCGCGACGAGATGCTGACCGATCCGGACTGGGCGTTCGGCATCGGCCTGAAGTACACCTTCCTGTCGCCGAACTCGCGACCGGCGCAGATCAGCGCGGCACGTGCGCAGCAGGAGCAGGCGGAAGCCGGACTGCGCGAAGCCGAGAACCAGGTCGCGCTCGGCGTGCGCAAGGCGTGGAACGAGCTGGAAACGGCACGCCAGCAGTTCGTGCTGCTCGACAGCAGCATCGCCCAGGCACAGGAGAACCTGCGCCTGCAGGAGCTGGCATTCCGCGAGGGGCAGTCCACGTCGCTGGACGTCATCGATGCGCGGCTGGGTCTGGGAGGCGCTCGCGTGGAGCGTGCACAGGCCGCCTACCAGTACGATGTCGCGCTGGCACAGCTGCTGGAGATCAGTGGGCAGATGGACCGCTTCGAGGAATTCCGGCGTCGCGCAGATGAGGTGATCGACCATGAGTGACGTATTGCAGGATGAAGCGACACCACCAGGCAAGCGCCGGCTTGGCCGGATCCTGCTCGTGGTGCTGCTGGTAGTGGTGGCGCTGGGCCTGTGGCTCGCCTGGCGCAGCCCGGCCGACCAGATCCAGGGCATGGCCGACGCGGACACGATCAACGTCGCCGCGAAGATCACCGCCCGTGTCGCCGAGCTGAAGGTTCGCGAAGGCGACCGCGTGCAGGCCGGTCAGGTCGTGTTCCTGCTCGACAGCCCCGAAGTGACGGCGAAGGAACAGCAGGCACGCGGCGCTCTGGCCGCTGCGCAGGCGGTGGCCGACAAGGCTGCCGAAGGTGCGCGCAGTGAGGACATCCGTGCTGCCGAAGCCAATTGGAAGCGTGCCGAAGCCGGAGCAACGCTGGCCGAAGCCACCTACCGCCGCGTGCAGAACCTGTTCAACGAAGGGGTGATGACCCGGCAGAAGCGCGACGAAGCACTCGCCCAGTCCACCAGTTCGCGCGAGCTGGCCCGTGCCGCCCGTGCGCAGTACGACATGGCACTGGCCGGTGCGCGGGAACAGGACAAGCGTGCCGCGCAGGGCCAGGTACAGCAGGCGCAGGGCGCCGTGGCCGAAGTGGATGCGGCCCGCGTCGAAGTGGAGGGCCGTGCACCGGTGGCCGGCGAGATCAACAAGCGCATGGCCGATCCCGGCGAACTGGTACCCGCCGGCTACCCGGTATTCACCCTGGTCGACATCGACCGCATGTGGGTATCGATGAACCTGCGCGAATCCCAGATGCAGGGCCTGAAGGTCGGCAGCACGCTGCGTGGCAGCGTGCCGGCCCTCGGTCAGGACAGCGAGTTCAAGGTCTACTTCATCAACCCGGCCGGCGACTATGCCACCTGGCGTACCACCCGGCAGTCGTCCGGCTACGATGTCCGCAGCTTCGAGGTGCGGGTGCGCCCGGTACGCCGCATCGAGGGCTTCCGCCCCGGCATGAGCGTGCTGTTCGCATGGCCCCAGCACTGAGCCCTGGTGGCAACGGCTTTGCTGCTGCCTGGCAGCGCGAGCTGCGGGGTCTTGGTGGCAACCGTGCCGACCTGGCGCTGGTCACGGTGCTGCCGCTGCTGATGCTGGTACTGATGGCCTGGATGTTCACGCCATCGGTCATGCGCGATGTACCCATCGCCGTGGTCGACCTCGATCACAGCAGCGACAGCCGGCAATTGCTGCGCATGCTCGATGCCAGCCCGGGGGTCCGCGTCGCCCGCCAGCCCGCCGACATGGACACCGCGCGCTCGCAGCTGCGCAGCCTGGAGGTGTTCGCAGTGGTGCTGGTGCCGCGCGACGTGACCCGTCAGGCCCTGCGCGGCCGCCAGGGCACGGTGTTCGCCTATTACAACGCCACCTACATGACCACCGGACAATCGGCCGCGCGCGATATCGCCGATGCGGTGTCGGCCTGGAATGCACGCATGCTGCGCGAGCGCATCGGCCTGCAGGTGGGGCCCGCAAAGCTGCGCGCCGCCCCGATCGCCGTGCAGTCCGACATCCTCTACAACCCTGCACGCAGTTATGAGCTGTTCCTGCTGCCGCTGATCTTCCCGGCCGTCCTGTCGCTGGTGCTGGCACTGGCCGTGGCCGGAAGCGTGGGCCGGGAAATCCGCGATGGCACCCTGCCGGCCTGGCTCGGTGACACCCCGTGGGCCTCGATCGCCGGCAAGCTCGCGCCCTACGTACTGTTGTTCGCGTTGTACGGCACGCTGGGCGTCGGCTACCTCGCATGGCTGCGCGGTGACGGTATCGCCGGCAGCCTGCTCCTGCTGCTGGCCGCGCAGCCGGCGTTCTACCTGGCCACGGCCGCATATGCGCTGTTCTTCGTCGGCCTTGCCCGTGACATGGGTACCGCGCTGTCGGTGGTCGGCCTGACCATCGGCACCGCGCTGGCCTTCTCCAGTGCCACCTTCCCGGTACTGGATGGCCCGCTGTTCACCCGCATCTGGCACCAGCTGCTGCCACTCAGTGCGTACATCAAGGTGCAGACCGAGCAGCAGTTCGTCGGCGCACCGCTGTCCGTCTCGCTGTGGCCCTTGGCCACGCTGGTGTTGATGTCGGTGGTGGCCGGCGGCATCGGCAGCCTGCGGTTGATCGCTTTCGGCCGCACCCCGGAGGCCGCGCGACCGGCCGGAGCCGACGCATGAGCACGGTCTGGCGCAGCCTGCGGCAGACCCTGCTGGCGGTGCTCGGCGACCGCTATGCCATCGTGGTGATGGTCGGTGCGGTCATCCTGTACTCGTTCTTCTATCCCGCCGCGTACCGCCACCAGGTGGCCGGCAATCTGCCGGTGCTGGTGGTCGATCAGGATCACAGTGCCACCAGCCGCGAACTGCTGCGCATCCTCGATGGCCTGCGCGTGGCGCGCGTGGTTGGCCAGCCGGCGGATCTGGACAGCGCGCGCCGGCAGCTGGAAGCGGGGCATGCCGAGGGCATCGTGCTCATCCCCGCAAACCTGGAGCGCGACATCCTGCGTGGCCAGCCAGCCAAGCTGGTCCTGCTGGGCAATGGTGCCTACCTGGGACGCGCCAGCTGGGTGCTGGGCAGCATCGCCGATGCGCTGGGCTCATTCGGCCGCGACGCCGCCGTGACCCAGGCCGCGTTCATGGGCGCGCCGCAGGCAGCGCCGGTCACTCTCGTGCAGCGGCCCCTGTACAACACGCAGGAAGGCTATGGCAGCGCCATCGTACCCGGCGTGGCCG
Organism: Stenotrophomonas maltophilia; assembly: GCF_025642255.1. Classification (NCBI taxonomy): domain Bacteria; kingdom Pseudomonadati; phylum Pseudomonadota; class Gammaproteobacteria; order Lysobacterales; family Lysobacteraceae; genus Stenotrophomonas; species Stenotrophomonas maltophilia. The sequence continues at coordinate 1,165,098 of NZ_CP106759.1, read as the reverse complement.
AACTGATCGTGCACCAGACACTGCTGATGGGCATCGGCGTACTGCTGGGAGGGCGGCGTCTGGTGCTCGGCCGCCGGCTGCACTTCGATCTGCCGACCCTGGCAGGCATGGCGATGGGCTTCGGCCTGATCGGGCTGTTCGGCCTGTTCTACTACGCCGGCTTCACCGCCTGGGTACAGGACTACCCGCGCGGCGGAAATCCGCTGGGCCAGCTGCTGGGCGGCACGCTGTTCATTGCCGCCACCGTGGCCTTCGGGCTGTTCATCGGCAGCTTCTTCCGCACCCGCGAACGCGCCTTCCAGTACATCATCGCCACCTCCATTCCTCTGTTCTTCCTCGCCAACCTCTCCTGGCCGGCGGTGATGACGCCCCGCCCGCTGGTGTGGCTGGCGCAGCTGCTGCCGACCACCTCCGGCATCAATCTGATGGTGCGGTTGAACCAGATGGACGCACGCCTGGACGAAGTCAGCCGTGAACTTGCCACGCTCGCGGCGCTGCTGGTGATCTACGGCGGTCTTGCCATCTGGCGGCTGCATGGCAGGCCGTCGGGCGGGGTGCGCCCCTGAGCACAGACAAACGCCGGCACGGAGCCGGCGTTCGTTGCATCACTACGTGGAAGGGGAAAACGGCGATCAGCGGTAGACGCGCTCGCAGCGACGTTCCACCACCCGATCGCCGGTCTTCTGCTGGTGGTTGCCCTGGATCTGTCGTCCGGCGGCGCCGCCGGCGACTGCACCGGCGACGGTGGCGAGCTTCTTGCCATTGCCGCCGCCCACCTGGTTGCCCAGCAGGCCGCCCACCACCGCACCTGTGGCCGTACCGGCAATGCGGTTCGGATCGCGCGAGTTGCGCTGGACTTCAACGTTCCTGCATTCCACACGGCTGCCGTCGTTGAACTTGCGGCCTTCATCGCGGGGCCCGTAGGTCTGCGCACCCGCCATCGACGATGCCGCCATCAGGGTGCCCAGCACGAGCAGTCGGGTCGAGGTCTTCATGGCCAGCTCCTGTCTTCCGGGATGGGTCCAGTCTCCGCCTGCCGCTGGCAACTACGAGTGAAATCGGTGTCATCAGGACTTCATCGGCCATGCGTCGTTCATGAAGAGAACCGCGGCCATGGAACGATCCAGCGCCTGGCAGAGGCTCCCGTTCGGTCGCCGCGAAGGGAATCGGCCCCCTGCATCGGTGCGCCGACCCGCGCGGCCCCTCCCGGGGGCAGCGCGCATGCGGCTATGATCAACCGACAAAGGGCGCAGGCATCTGGACGTGGATGTGCAGGAATCAGAAAGCTTGAGGGTAGCGGTACTGGAGGATGAGCCTGCCCTGCGCGAGCGCATCATCCTGCCAGGACTGGCGCGCTATGGATTCCTGGCGACCGGCTACGCCAGCGTCGCCGCCTTCCGCGCCGGAATGGAGAGACAGCCCGCCGACCTGCTCGTGCTCGACGTGAGCCTGCCTGACGGCGATGGCTTCAGCCTGGCGCGCGAAATGCGCCAACGACAACCGGGCCTCGGCGTCATCATGCTGACCAGCCTTGCCGATGTGAGTGATCGTATCCGCGGCCTGACCGAAGGTGCCGACGTGTATTTTTCCAAGCCGATCGAGATCGATCTGCTGGCGGCGGCACTGCACAGCCTGGCACGACGGATCGCCACGCCGGCAACAGCGAACCGGTCACTGCCCGGCTGGAGGATGAGTGAGGACCAATGGGGCCTGATCGCGCCCGACGGCACCTCGGCCGCGCTCACCCGCAGCGAGCGCAGCTTGTGCGCGGAACTGTTCCAGCACGCCGGGGCGCTGGTGTCACGCGAGCAGCTGATCCTGGCCATTGCAGATGATTCAGACGATTTCGATGCGCACCGGCTCGACGCCATGGTCTACCGGCTGCGCGTGAAGGCACGCAAGCGCTGTGGCATGGAACTGCCTCTTACGGTGGTTCATGGCCGGGGATACATGCTGAATCCTGCCGGGCGCACGGCAGGCTGATCAGGAACGTCGTTCCTTCGCCACGGATGCTCTCGACGCCGATGCCACCGCCGGCCTCTGTCACCAGCTCGTTCACGACCGCCAGCCCCAGTCCCGTGCCCGAATCCGCCGGCTTGGTGCTGAAGAAGGGTTCGAAGATCCGGGCCGCCACCTCGGCGCGCATGCCGCTGCCATTGTCACGCAGGTGGATCCGGACGCGATCTCCATCGCGGTCGATGTCGATCTCGAACCGCCCGTGATCGCTGAGCGCATCGCGGGCGTTGGACGCGATGTTCAACAGCATCAGCTCGAACTGGCTGCGGTCCATCCGCACCGGCGCCGCTTCACCATCGCTGCGCACGGACAGTACGATCCCCGGCCCAAGCAACTGGCGCAGCATCGACTCAAGTTCCCGGACCGCCTGCGCGGCATCAAACACGACGGCCTGCTCGCCATCACGACGGCTGAAACGGAGCAGCCGCCGGCTGATGGCCATGCCACGCCGCGCGGTCTCCTCCACGTCTGACAGGTGGCCTTCAAGCTGCACCAGACGCTGCCGGCTGCCTTCGCCGTCGTCTTCATGCCGCTGGTTGGCGAAGCCGACGATCACCGCGAAGATGTTGTTGAAATCATGCGCCATGCCGCTGGCCATGCGTTCGGTGATCTCCTTCTTCTGCGCATGGATCAGCTGGGCATGGGTGCGCTCGCGTTCGCGCATCTCTTCGGCAAGTTGCCGCCCGCGCTCGTTCGACTCGCGCAGGCTTTCGCGCAGAGCCTGGGTCGTCCGGTCGATCAGCAGTGTGACCAGCAGGTAGGTGAACAGCAGTGGGGGCAGGTTGTAGAACGCACGCGCGGGAGCATCGGCGAAGACGCTCATCGCATCGCGTCCTGCACCCAGCACTACGCTGCCCACCAGGACCGCCAGCGTGGTCCACAGCGCGCCACGACCAAGCACCAGACCACTCAGCACGAGCACCAGCATCTGGGCGAGCTGGTCGGGCATCTGCCGTTGCAGGCCGTTCACGCCCAGATTGATCGTCGTGACCAGCAGCATGGCACCGATCAACAGCTTGACCGCCGCAGCGAACGCACCACGCCGCGTCAGTGCCAGTCCGATCCATGCGGCGGCGCCGATGGACAGGCTCATCGCCAACGAGGCATGCGTCGACCAGTGCACCTCGCTCGAGACCAGTTGGGACCAGGCCACGATCACCGCGAAGGCCAGGGTCGCCGGGATGGTCACCCCCAGGAACAGGAGCAGCAGCTGGATGACGCGCGCGTTGCGGCGGTCCACCGGGTCTTCGATCGGCGCCCGGTCCAGCCAGCGCAGGAATGAACGGAGCATGGGCGGCGTGAAGAGATGGCGAGAAACCGATCATATTTCTGTCAGGAGTTGCAGTCGACATGCCCCCTCGGTGGGCCTACGTTCATGTTGTCGGCGGGCGCCTACGCCACTGCCGTGACACGACGACTACACCGCCCCACTCGTCGACCCCCTGCGGGCAGCCACGACGAAGGGCCTGCACTCCAGATCGAGGATCAGAGCAATGAACCGGATTTACCGTATCGTGTGGAACGCCGCGCTGGGCCGGCAGGTGGTTGTGTCCGAAATCGCGTGCAGCCGGACGCGGTCCGGGCGCCGCCGCCAGGTCGCGGCGCTGCTGGCCACCGGCTCGCTGCTGGTGTCCTGCTCCGCCCTGGCCAGCGGGATCGTCACGGCGCTGGGCGTCGAGCAGGTGTCCGCGCCGGAGCAGATCGTGTACGCCGCCGATGTCGAGGCTGATCCAGTGCCCTACCTCGCCGCCACCGGCAGCGAAGACAGCAATGCCGGCGCCTACGCCGACGGCGACAACGCGCTGGCCGCAGGCGAGGCGAGCGCCGCGGTCGGGGAAGGCACGACCGCGCTTGGCGCCGGCAGCGTGGCCTACGCCAACCGCGCCACCGCGGTGGGCAATGAAGCGCTGGCCATCGCCGACTCGAGCACCGCGATCGGCGGCATGCTGGACATCGACTACCAGTCGCAGAACCCGTATGGCGTAGTGCTGTTCCAGCAGACCGCCGCCACCGGCGTGGCGTCCACGGCGCTGGGCGCCGGCGCGCAGGCCGAAGGTGACTTTGCCACTGCCGGGGGCGCCGGCGCCCTGGGCAGCGGCAAATCCAGCGTGGCGATCGGCGGCATTGCCGACGATCTGGAGGACCAGATCGGGGAAGGTTTTGCCGGCCAGCTGCTGCAGAACACGCAGGCCACCGGTCGCCTTTCCGTGGCCGTCGGCGGCGGCGCGCAGTCCACCGCCTATGCAGCAATCTCCCTGGGCGGGCTGGCCAGTGCCAGCGCTATCCGCTCCACCGCGATCGGCTACCGCGCGGTGGCCAGCGCATATGACGCCATGGCCGTCGGTGACCGGGCCCAGGCTCTGGGCGAGTTCTCCAATGCGTTCGGTTCGGGCGCACTGGCCCTGTACGACCTGACCGTGGCCGTGGGCAGCAATGCCCGGGCGGGCGCGCTCAACACCACGGCCCTGGGCGCCAACGCGCTGGCCCTGATCGAGGGCGCCACCGCAGTCGGTTATGGCGCCTGGGCCGCCGGCAAAGGCAGCGTGGTGGTCGGTGACGGCATGACCTGGAATGGCGATTTCTGGGGGGATACACCGCGGCTGTTCACCAACAGCGTGGCGATCGGCACGGATTCGGATGTGTGGGGCAGCGAGTCGGTGGCGATCGGCGGCGGTGCAACCGTGGGCGACCCGTCGTTCGTCGACGGCGTGACCCACCCCGTCGACCGCGCGGTGGCGCTCGGTGCAGGCTCTTACGCCGATCGTGACAACACCATCTCGGTGGGACGCGCAGGCAGCGAACGCCAGATCGTCAACGTGGCGGCCGGTACGGCGGCAACCGATGCGGTCAACAAGGCACAGCTGGATGCGGTGTCGGGTGCGCTCGGCAATTTCGCCGACAGTTTCGCAGCCATCGATGTGCAGATCGGCAGGCTGACCACCCGACTGGATGACATCGAGGCGGACGTCGGTGCAGGTCATGGCCGCAACGATCAGGTCGCCGTGGGAGGCGATTCCGCAGCCCAGGCGGGCGAAGGGACCAACGCTGTGGCAGTGGGATCCGGCGCGACCGCCAACGCGGACAACAGCGTGGCGCTGGGCGCCGGCGCCTACGCCCATGGACCCAACGACACGGCGTTGGGCGGCAACGCGCGGGTCAATGCCGACGGCAGCACGGCCGTCGGTGCCAACAGCCGCATCAGTGCCCAGGCCAGCAACGCCGTGGCCCTGGGTGAGTCGGCCTCCGTCAGCAGCGCTTCCGGCACCGCACTCGGCCAAGGTGCCAGCGTCACCGCCGACAACGCCGTCGCATTGGGGCGCGGCTCGGTCGCCGATCGCGCCGACACGGTGTCGGTCGGTGCCAGCGGTGCGGAGCGCCAGATCACCCATGTGGCCGCCGGTACCCAGGCGACCGATGCGGCGAACGTGGGCCAGGTCAATGCCGGTGTCAACGCGGCGAAATCCTATACCGATGCACGGTTCACCGCATTGAACGATTCCTTCGAAACCTATCGTACGGACGTGGACCGCCGCCTCAGCTCGGTCGATCGCCGCCTGGACCGCCAGGGCGCGATGAGCGCGGCGATGCTGAACATGGCGACCAACGCCGCAGGCACCCGCAGCGAACGCGGGCGCATCGCGGTCGGTGCGGGCTTCCAGAGCGGCGAGCAGGCGCTGTCGGTGGGCTATGCACGGAAGATCGGGGAACGCGGCTCCTTCAGTCTGGGCGGGGCCTTCAGTGGTGGCGAATCCTCCGCAGGCGTGGGCTTCGGCATCGACCTGTGACAGAGCGACACCGACCACTCCCGCTCCGACGCGCTTCACCCTTTCCCTGGAGACCCACCATGTCCATCCACACCTCACTGGCCGCTGCAATCGCTTCGGTGTTGATCACCACCAGCGCCGCCCATGCCGCACCACGGCTGGATACCAGCAAGGTGATCAAGCGCAACGTGGCTGCCGCCACATCGACCGCCCAGCCGTCGGTCGGCCAGCGCTTCATCGTCAAGACGACCGGCACCACCACCCAGTCACGCAGCCTGTTGACGCAGTCGCTCGCCAGCTCGGCGCAGCGTTCAGGCATCACCACGGCGGCTGCGGCAACGGCACGCGCAGCCGCCCGTCCGGCCGCCCGGGCCAGTGTCCTGCGCAACATGGCCGTACCTGGCTGGTACGTGGTGCAGACCTCACGCCGGCTCAACTCCGCCGAGACGGCAGCCTTCGTCCGCGAGCTGGCGGCCGAACCCGGCGTGACGTCGGTCGAAGTGGACCGGCTCTACCAGGCGCTCGACACCGGGCGCGGCATGGTGCAGCCGAAACTGATCCCGAATGATCCTCAATATGCCCAGCTGCAGTGGAACTTCCACGATCAGACCGGTGGAGTACGCGCCGACCAGGCCTGGGACATCTCCACCGGCGCAGGCGTCGTGGTGGCGGTGATCGACACCGGCGTCGTGGAAAACACGCCCGACCTGAAGGACAACGTGCTGCCGGGCTATGACATGATCTCCGACCGCTTGATCTCCCGTCGCGACACCGACGCCCGCGTCGCCGGTGGCTGGGACCAGGGCGACTGGATGGAAGCCAATTACTGCACGGCGCTGGGCGCGCCTCCGCACGCCGCCCGCGACAGCTCCTGGCACGGCACCCACGTCTCCGGTACCGTCGCGCAGCAGACCAACAACGGTGTCGGTCTGGCCGGTCTGGCCCACAACGCCAGGATTCTGCCGGTGCGTGTGCTGGGTTCGTGTGGCGGGTACGGCAGCGACATTGCCGATGGCATGTTGTGGGCGGTCGGTGCGACCGTTGCCGGCCTGCCGGTCAATGCCAATCCGGCAGAAGTGCTCAACATGAGCCTGGGCAGCAATGGGCCCGACGCCTGCCCGCAGATCTACCAGGACGCCATCGACGAAGTGAACCGACGCGGTGCGATGGTGGTGGTGGCAGCCGGCAACTCCAACGCCGATGCCGGCACCTACACGATGTCCTCCTGCAAGGACGTGATCAGCGTCGGCGCCACGCGTGTCACCGGCGGCAAGGCCAGCTACTCCAGCTGGGGCAACCGGGTGGATCTGTCCGCGCCAGGTGGCGGTGGAGGTGTTGATGGAGACCCGAATGGCTACATCTTCCAGATCGTCAACACGGGCACCACCCGCCCCACGACCGAGTTCGGCATCGGGGGATATACCGGCACCTCGATGGCATCGCCCCATGTGGCCGCGGCGGCAGCGCTGGTCCAGAGCGTGGCCACCACGCCGCTGCGCTGGGATCAGATGCGGGACCTGCTGAAATCCACTGCGCGTCCTTTCCCGGCCAGCATTCCCACCAGCACACCGATGGGCGCGGGAATCCTCGACGCCAATGCACTGGTAACCGCCGCGACCACCGAACCCTGCGATCCCACCGTCGAGAGCTGCACCCCGCCGAATGTGGAACTGAGCAATGCAGTCGAACTGCGCGGGCTGTCAAGCACCTCCGCAGAGCGGACCTACAGTTTCACCGCCCGGGCCGGCACACCGTTGACCATCATGACGCTGGGCGGCAAAGGCGACGTATCGCTGTATGTAGCGGCGCAGCGCGTCCCCAGCGCCTCCGATTACGATGCGAAATCAACCCGACCGACCAATTCGGAGTCGGTGCGGATCGGCTCGCCCTCGGCGGTCACCTACATGATCCGCCTCACGGGAACATATTCCGGGTTGACCCTGGTAGCCCGGCAGTAAGCCTCAGGGGCGGCGCCACTCCGCGCCGCCCTCGATGCCCGGGATCCTTCGATGGAAAGCCTGCCCAGGAAACTCTCCTTGACTGATCGGCGCACGTTGCCGTCCCTCATCGGGGCGGTGACACGCCCCCTGCGGCCGCATGCGTTGTCCAGCCGCCACGGGACCTCCAGCGGGCTGCTGGACAGACATACCTTCACGATCGACTACACCACACGATCACCCCGGTTACCGGGCCGATCGCCCGTCGCCGTCCTCGTCGATGTCCTTGACCTGCCGATTGCCGAGCCCTGTCAGGCCTTCGGCATGGCCTCGCTGGAGACGCGGGTCAGGCAGGACGCAGCACGCATCGAGGCCGCCCTGGACGGCCAGGCGGACGTCCACCATATGGGCGGCAGCCGTTTCGCCTTCATCGTGGAGCTGCCCACCCGTGACGCCGTCGAGCGCCTGGTGGAAGCGCTGCACCTGCGCCTGACGCAGCCAAGGGAGGGTGCAGCGCAGCCCCTCCGGCCCCTCGTCCACGTCGGCCTCTGCCAGGCCGAAACCGGCAAGGACAGCGCCGACGACATCATCCGCGGGATGTTCGTGGGACTTCACTGGGCAGTGTCCAGCCAGGTCACCTACTGCTGGTACTCCGCCCCGCGCGATGAAAGTCTGCGGCGCGAGTATCACCTGCTTGCCGGCGCCCGCGACGGCCTGCGCCACGACGAATTCCATCTGCTTTACCAGCCTCGTTTCCGCGGGTCTGATCTCAGTGCGGTGTCAGCGGAGGCGCTGATCCGCTGGGATCATCCTCGGCTTGGCCCGGTCAGCCCTGCCGAATTCATCCCGGTATTCGAACGTAACGCACTGATGGAGAAGGTCACGGAGTGGGTCGTCGACCGAGCGCTGGAGCAGCTGTCATGCTGGAGACGCGACGGCATCACGCTGGGCCTGTCGATCAATCTGTCTGCACGGAATGTGGCCCGTGCCGGCATGGCCGATGCGCTGGTCGCCAGGATCCATGCCGAGGGGCTGCGCTGCAGCGACCTCGAGATCGAGATCACCGAAGGAGAATGGTTGAGGGTGAACTCCGTGCCCGGCGAGCAGCTCAGGCGGATGGCATCGGCGGGAATCCGCCTAGCATTGGACGACTTCGGCAGCGGCTACAGCAACTTCGCCTACCTGACCGAACTGCCGATCCACACGCTGAAGCTGGACAAATCGCTGATTGATGGAATCTCGACCGACACGCGGGCCCGCCTGAAAGTCCGTGCCATCATCGGCCTGGCCCATGATCTGGGCTACACCGCCGTCGCTGAGGGGGCTGAAACCGCCGACCAGGTCACCACGCTGCGGGAGCTCGGATGCGACCAGATCCAGGGCTTTGCATTGTGCAGGCCCATCAGTGCGACCGAACTGACCGATAGACTCACTGTTGCACCCCACCTGCTCGAATGAGCCAGGCCTGCACCCGCGGATGGACTGCGCGGCGTGCGTTTGATCCCTTCATGGAAGCCGCCGAGAATCCCGGGGCAGTTGCCTGCTCCTGATCCATCCGAGAAGTCTGCCAGTGGCCAACACAGGTTCCTTTCTGCTTCGCCTTGTTCAGGGAGACCTGACCACTGAAGGAGCGCTGACACGCCTGCACGCAGTGCAAGCAACATGCCGTGCATGCAACCACACCTCGATGCTGAAGGCGGGCGCAGGCCTGACCGATCTGCGTGGCGCAGGGATCCTGGTCTGCCCCTGCTGCCACAACCGGCAGGCGGTCAGCCGCATGCGCTTCGAGGAGTTCGTCAAGCGGTTGCCCCGCGCGGATGCCATCGACCACAGTGCCCTCCCGCTTGCCGCCGCTCCCGCTCACCACGCGTCACCGCAGCCGTTCCTGGAACTTGTGGTTGTTCGTGCCGGTGCGGCGCTGTTCGGGATCGATGTTGAATCGGCGGTGGAAATACGTGGTCCGGAGGCTCTAACCCGGGGTACGGACGGCCTGTCCAGCGTGTCCGTACGCGGGCAGACGGTGCCCGTCGTGGATCTTGGCCTTGTCACGGGCGGCACCCGCTGCGGTGCCCGCTGCCCGGCGATGCTGCTGGTGCAGGCTGGCGTCCAGCTTGTCGCCCTGGCGCTTGACGAGGTGCTCACCATCGAGAGTGTCCCGCTCGGCCACGTCCACCCCATCAGCAACGATGGGCAGGGATTGCCGCTCTGCAGCCACCGGGTCTGCCTGGCATCCAACCAGGAGGTTGCCCTCATTGATCCGAGCGTCGCTCTCACTCTCCAGCGGCGGCTCGCAGGTTCGCGGACCGATGCAGCGATCTTCCCCGGGAGGTCCGATGAACACTGAGACGCGGGATGCCTTGCTGCGCCTCCAGGGGGCCATGAACCGGATGCATGTCCGTGTGGCGGCACTGGAAGCGGCCACCGTTCTTCTGCTCCGCACGAACGCAGGCAATCTGGACGCGGCCGATGAATTCGAACGCAGCATCCGCCACTACCTCAGCGGCATGGACCTGCACCGGGAACACGTTTTTGCATTCGAGCAGATCGTCGAGCCTTGGCTCGGCATCCTGCGGGATCCGCTGGCCGGCATTCGCTCCCCTCCACCATCGGCCTGAACCGAAGGAGTGTGCGACTCAGCGCGTCTCGTCGGGCCGCCCGCCGATACGACGTCCTTGTGAGTCAACCACTGTTGCCTCCCCGAAGCCCATGGCGCGCACGGGTGCCTCGACACGGGACAGGTCACCCACCACGACCCACGTCAACCCGTCGGCATCCAGCGCGGCAGCAGCGGCCCGGACCTCGTTGAGATCGAGTTGTCGGAGAGCGCTGCTGCGCTGTGTGGTCCAATCGTCTGGCCGGTCGAACCGCACGATGTCTGCGATCTCCGAGGCGACGGCCTCCCGCGTCTCGAAACTGCCCGCCAGACGCCGCACCTGGCTGTCCCGGAAGCGTGCAACCTCGTCCTGCCTGGCAGGCGCCGGTCCGGACGCGTACTCCGCAATCTCGCGCTGAATCTCCGCCATGGCCTCCGCCACGCGGTCGGACTGCACCGGCGCCACCACGCGCCAGGGTCGCGCTATCGGGGCATTGGCGGCACTGGAGATCACGCCGTAGGACCAGCCCTTGGCCTCTCGCAGATTCATGTTGAGGCGCGCGCTTGGCGATCCCCCGAGGACGGAATTGGCGACCTCGAAGGCCAACGTCCGGGGGTCTGAACTCGGCGCGACCAGCTGCCCGGCCACCAGGGTGGCCTGCAGAGCGCCAGGGCTGTCGACCAGAAACACCCGTGGCCTCGCCTGCGCGGGCAGGCGGTCGTCGATGCGCACCTCAGGGATCCCACCCGACCCGCGCCAGTCGCCCAGATGCCTCTCAAGGACCGGGATCAGCTCCTGGAGCGTCGTATCCCCGACCACGACAAGCGTGCCCCGCTCCGGTCGGATCCAGGCGCGGTGGAACTCCACGAGGTCATCGCGGCGCAAAGCCTCCACGGAGGCCACGGTGCCGCGTCCGAAGGCTTGCGCGTAGGGGTGATCCAGCCCGAACAGCAATGCAGGGAGAAGGCTCGTGGCCAAGCGTTGCGGGTTGGCCGCGTCCTCTCGAAGGGCGCCCTGCCTGCCCACACGCATGCGCTCCATTGCTGCCGGCTCAAAACGCGGTCGGCGCAACATGTCCGCGTACAGCGCAACCGAATCGTCAAGCGTGTCTCTGAGACCGGCCAGGGTCACCGCGCCGCTGCCCACGTCGACACTGGAACCCAGCTCCGCCCCCAGCGATTCAGCGCGCGCCGCGAACGCCAGGGCATCGTAATCCCCTGCCCCCTCCGCCAGCATGCTGAACGCCATGTCTGCCAGACCCGCAGTTGCCGCGGGATCCACCGGGAACTGATACGACATGCGAACAAGCGGGACGTCCTCCCGTCGAGCCAGTATCACGTGGGTGCCGTTCGACAGCGCCGCCCGCTCGATCGCAGGGAATCTCAACTCCGGATAGCTTCCAGGAAACGGCGGCCCTGCGCTGCGATCCACGCCCGGTGCTGCAGCGCGATGGCTTTTGCCTGGGCTTTGCGCGTGGGACACCGCGTCAGCCGGCTCGGCCTCCTCAGCGAACGCAGCGCGGGCACCTGGAATGACCGTCAGGATGTGATCCCCCTGCCCCAGCCAACGGCGAGCGACGCGAACCAGCTGGTCGGGCGCGGCTGCTGCCACCACGTCAGCGGACCGCCGATAACAGCCTGCATCGCCTTCAAATACCTCACAGGCGGCGAGCACTTCTGCCTTGCCGTCCATCCCACCGTTACGCTCGATGCTCTTCACGAACTCGGCCCGCATCGCGGTCCGCGCACGTTGCACCTCATCGAGGGTGGGGCCTTCCTTCAGCAGACGCTGAAGCTCCACCTCGATGGCGGTTTCCACGGCCGACGGGTCGACACCGTCGCGCACGTTGGCGACGATCATGAAGCGCGATCCGAGCTGCCCCCCTGCCTCTGCCGTGACGTCAGTGGCAAGTTGATCGGAGTGCACCAGGCGCTTGCCCAGCCGGGAGGCATTGCCTCCTCCCAGAATGTGAGCCAACACCCGCAGTTGATCAAAGTCCGGCGTCCCACGAGCTGCGATGTTCCATGTGCGGTGAACGCGCGCTTGAGGGACCTGATCGGACAACGTTTCCCGGGTGGTGGAAGCCCGCTTGGCGACGTCCACGGGATCCCTTGTTACGTCGGGCGCCGCTGGGATATGCCCGAAATGGGACTCGACCTTCTTCCTGGCCTCTTCAACGCCGACATCGCCTGACAGCACCAGCACCGCGTTGTTTGGGCCGTACCAGGTCCGGAACCAATCCTGGACGTCGGCAAGTGTGGCCGCCTGCAGATCGCGTGCGGATCCGAAGGTCGAATGATGGTACGGGTGCCCCGGCGGGTAGCTTGAACGGGAAAGCTGCTCCCATACGAGTCCGTAAGGCACGCCACGCCGCTGCAGCTTCTCGTTCTCGACAATGCCCCGTTCGGTATCCAGCGCCTTCTGATCGATGGCACCCAGCAGATGACCCATGCGATCGGACTCCATCCAGAGCGCCAGGTCCAGCGCCGTCGATGGAACCACCTGCATGTAGTTGGTGCGCTCCGGCGTAACCGTGGCATTGACGTCGGTGGCGCCCACGCGTTGCAGCGGGCCGTAGTAGGCGTCGCGGTAATGCTCGGTGCCGCGGAACATCAAATGCTCGAAGAGGTGCGCAAAACCCGTGCGACCGGCAGGCTCATCGCCGGATCCGACCTGATACCACACGTGGACAGCCACGATGGGGGCCTTCCGGTCGGTGTGCACGATGACACGCAGCCCATTGGGGAGCGTGAAGCGCTCGAAGGGGATGTCCATCGCGTGCGGGGCTGCAGCCGGAGCGTGCAACCCCGCTTCCATGTCGCGCGCAGCCACTGGCACCGTGAAAGTGCCCACTGCCAGCACCGTCCAAAGCAGCCTCTTCGCACCACCTACGAAAGCGCTCATGCGTCCATCCCCCGCCCAGTCGTTGCCCACCCGCAAGCCCTGCAACACCACGTTGGCCCACCGGAGTTGTCTGGGGCTGCCAAGGTCCATTTCAGAAAATCAGGCCTCACCCCTGCCTCGCCGCGCGCAGTGCCCCAACTGCTGATCCGATCTTAACGCCCAAACTGCCCGCAATGCCTGGAGACCATCGCTTGATACTCCGCCATGGGCGCCAGGCCCATTCGAGCGCGACGCTCGTCAAGCGTCTCAGGTGCTTCAACCGCACGTGGCTCCCAACGCCCCGGGTCTGCACAACGCCCCTGCGTTCCATAGCGCTGGGGGTCGTGGGTGCGGTCCCAGAGGTAGGCGTAACTGGACGCTTTGACCTGCCCCGTCGCTACCAAGGGCTCCATGGCTTCGGCAACAGAGCGCTGGAACGCCGGATCCTTGTCGGCATGCTGGGCCAGCAGCCAGGCCGCGTCCGCCCCGTCCTGGCCCACCTGCGCCACGGTCGGCCAGCCATGGGCCGCAACGATCGCCTTCAGCCGAGCGGTGTGCACCGCATCGACGGCACTGAGCACCCTCTCCTCGCCCTCGGTGGTCAGCGGAAGGTCCCGCACCGCCTGATCGGCATCCTTCATCCGCAGGAGCTCACCGCGCAGCTCTGCGTCAGTGGGCGTCCCACCGCTGGCAGCCAGGGGCGCGAAGAGGATTGCAATCACCCACAATGGACCGAATCGCCGCGTCACAGCTCCATCTCCTGCGTGATGTCTCAGCCGATAATGCCCCGTTGGCAGATTTGCCGGTAGGTCGGCTTAAACTTGGTGCGTCGGCGGCGCCGGGCATCTGCCTGCGTCGCAACAACCGTATCCATGGTCGATCCGCTGTGTGCCTGTCGCGCCATCAATGTGATCCTGTTTGAGTCACTGCCGCCGGCGTGGCCCCGGATCGACCGCTACAACCGGTAGGAAGCTCTCTTGCAAACCACTGATTCAAAAGCGAAACCGTCTGCATCGAAGGCCAGTGCAGAGCACACGCCCCTCATGAAGCAGTTCTTCGCAGCGAAGTCCGAGTACCCGGATCTGCTGCTGTTCTTCCGCATGGGCGACTTCTACGAGCTGTTCTACGACGATGCACGCAAGGCTGCACGCCTGCTCGACATCACCCTGACCCAGCGCGGCAGTTCCGGCGGCGCCCCGATTCCAATGGCCGGTGTGCCCGTGCATGCCTACGAGGGCTACCTGGCACGGCTGGTGGCGCTGGGCGAATCCGTGGCGATCTGCGAGCAGATCGGCGACCCGGCCCTGGCCAAGGGGCTGGTCGAGCGCAAGGTGGTCCGCATCGTCACCCCCGGTACGGTCACCGACGAAGCACTGCTCGACGAACGCCGCGACACCCTGCTGATGGCCCTGTCGCGCACCCGGCAGGGCTACGGCCTGGCCTGGGCCGACCTCGCCGGTGGCCGCTTCCTGGTCAACGAGGTCGACACCGACGACGCACTGGAAGCCGAGCTGGCGCGCCTGGAGCCGGCCGAGCTGCTGGTGCCGGACGAGGAGAACTGGCCGGACTTCCTGCGCCAGCGCAGCGGTGTGCGTCGCCGCGCGCCATGGCTGTTCGATGCGGACAGCGGTCGTCGGCAGCTGCTGGCCTTCTTCAAGCTGCATGACCTGAGCGGCTTCGGCATCGACGACAAGCCACGCGCCACGGCCGCCGCAGGCGCCCTGCTCGGCTATGTCGAAGAAACCCAGAAGCAGCGCCTGCCGCACCTGACCTCGATCGCGATGGAAACCGCCGGCGAGGCGATCGCCATGAACGCCGCGACCCGCCGCCACCTGGAGCTGGATACGCGGGTCGACGGCGATACCCGCAACACCCTGCTGGGCGTGCTCGACAGCACCGTCACGCCGATGGGCGGCCGCCTGCTGCGTCGCTGGCTGCATCGCCCGTTGCGCCTGCGCGAGGTGCTGGTACAGCGCCACCATGCGGTAGCGACGCTGATCGATCGCGGCAGCGATGGCGACATCCGCGAACAGTTCCGTCGCCTGGGTGACCTCGAGCGCATCCTCACCCGCGTCGCCCTGCGCTCGGCACGCCCCCGCGATTTCTCGACACTGCGCGATGGCCTGGGCCTGTTGCCTGCGGTGCGCGACGTGCTGGCGCCGCTGGACTCGCCACGCCTGCAGGCGCTGTACGCCGCGCTGGGCGAGCATGACGACTGCGCGCAGCTGCTCGCGCGTGCCATCGCTGAAATGCCGCCGCTGAAGCTCAGCGATGGCGGCGTGCTGGCCGATGGCTTCGACGAGGAGCTGGATGAGCTGCGACGCCTCTCCACGAACGCCGACCAGTTCCTGGTCGACCTTGAACGGCGCGAGCGCGAAAGCAGCGGCATTGCCACACTGAAGGTCGGCTACAACCGTGTGCACGGCTATTACATCGAGATCAGCAAGGGCCAGGCCGACCGCGCACCGGTACACTACACGCGCCGCCAGACCCTCACCAACGCCGAGCGCTACATCACCGAAGAACTGAAGGCGTTCGAGGACAAGGTACTGTCCGCGCGTGACCGCTCGCTGTCGCGCGAGAAGTTCCTGTATGAGCAGCTGCTGGACACGCTGGGTGCACAGCTGGAGCCGCTGAAGCAGTGTGCCGCCGCGTTGAGCGAACTGGATGTGCTGGCCGCATTCGCCGAGCGCGCGCAGGCACTGGACTGGTCGCGCCCGGAACTGGAAACGGCACCCTGCCTGAAGATCGAGCGCGGCCGTCACCCTGTCGTGGAAGCCGTGCGCGAGCAGCCCTTCGAGCCGAACGATCTGGACCTGCACCCGGACCGCCGGATGCTGGTCATCACCGGCCCGAACATGGGCGGTAAATCCACCTACATGCGGCAGAATGCACTGATCGTGCTTCTGGCCCACATCGGCTCCTTCGTACCGGCCAGCCGCGCCGTGATCGGCCCGATCGACCGCATCCTGACCCGCATCGGCGCCGGCGACGACCTCGCCCGCGGGCAGTCGACCTTCATGGTCGAAATGGCCGAGACCAGCTACATCCTGCATCACGCCAGCCCACATTCGCTGGTGCTGATGGATGAGATCGGCCGCGGCACCTCCACCTATGACGGCCTTGCCCTGGCCGACGCGGTGGCCCGCCACCTCGCCTATGAGAACCGCTGCTACACGCTGTTCGCCACCCACTACTTCGAGCTGACCGCGCTGGCCGACGAGCAGCACGAGGGCGGCCGCAGCGGTATCGCCAACGTGCACCTGGATGCGGTCGAGCATGGCGAAGCGCTGGTGTTCATGCACGCTGTGAAAGACGGCCCGGCCAACCGCAGCTTCGGACTGCAGGTGGCCGCGCTGGCCGGCCTGCCTCGATCGACCGTGGCACAGGCGCGGCGGCGCCTGGCCGAACTGGAACAACGGGGCAGCGAGAGCCACGCGGCGGAGCTGGCCCCTCAGGCGCTGGATGCCCCGCAGCAGTTCGGCCTGTTCAATGCCCCGTCCAGCAAGGCGCAGGAGGCGCTGGCCGCCATCGATCCGGACGAACTGACGCCCAAACAGGCGCTGGAAGCGCTGTATCGGCTGAAGTCACTGCTGTAACCGGCATGGGACCGGCGCAACGCCGGCCCCCCCTCCCGCCCCCGGTCAGAGCGAGCCTGCGCCCGGCAGCCTTCGCATTTCCGTCGTGCAGGCGGCGTTATGCTCGGGCGGTCCTTCCTTCACAGAACGGAGACCGCCATGAACACCGAATCCCTCGCCGCATCCCTCTTCCAGCAGCTGCAGCAGGGGCAAGGCCTGCAGCAGGTTTCCCAGCAGCTCGGCCTGGACAGCAGCCAGACCACCCAGGCGGTGGGCAGCGCCTTGCCGCTGCTGCTGGGCGCAATGGGCCAGAACGCCAGCGAGCCGCAGGGCGCGCAGTCCCTGCTCAATGCGCTGCAGCGTGACCATCTGGGCAGTGGTGGGGGGGGCGGCTTCGACCTCGGCAGCATCCTCGGCGCAGTGATGGGTGGCGGCGGCAGCGGCGCCACCGATGGGGCCGGCATCCTCGGCCACATCTTCGGTGGCCAGCAGCCGCAGGCCGCGCAGGTGCTTGGCCAGAAGACCGGTCTGGACAGCGGCACCTCCGGCAAGCTGCTGGCGATCCTTGCGCCCATCGTCATGTCCTTCCTGGCCCAGCGCTTCGCCCAGCAGGGCAACGCCAGCGAACTCAGCAGCGCCCTCGGCCAGGAGGCGCAGCAGTCCGGCGGCATCGGCAGCATGCTGGGCGGTGTGCTCGATCAGGACGGCGACGGCCAGTTCGGGGCCAGCGACCTGCTGAAGCTCGGCTCGGGGTTGCTCAAGCGCTGATCGCACACACCCGTACAAGCCCCGGACCTAATAGACAGCCACTATCGCATTGGTTGAATCAATCGAATTTACCGATCCACAGGCGCCACCTAATGTGGGTCGGGCCTCCCCCGATTCCACCTTTCGCCAGTCCACAGGTAGAGACCCATGAAAAGCGAAGCGAAGTGCCCCTTCAACCATGCCGTCGTCGGTGACGCGACGACCAACCGCGACTGGTGGCCGAACCAGCTGCGCGTGGACCTGCTCAACCAGCATTCCGCGCGCTCCAACCCGCTCGATGCCGGCTTTGATTACGCATCGGCGTTCAAGAGCCTGGACTATGCCGCGCTGAAGGCAGACCTGAAAGCACTGATGACGGACTCGCAGGACTGGTGGCCGGCCGATTTCGGTCACTACGGCGGCCTGTTCATCCGCATGGCGTGGCACAGCGCCGGCACCTATCGCATCGGTGATGGCCGCGGTGGCGGCGGCCGCGGCCAGCAGCGCTTCGCTCCGCTCAACAGCTGGCCGGACAACGTCAGCCTGGACAAGGCGCGACGCCTGCTGTGGCCGATCAAGCAGAAGTACGGCCAGGCCATCTCCTGGGCCGACCTGCTGATCCTGACCGGCAATGTCGCGCTGGAGTCGATGGGCTTCAAGACACTGGGCTTCGCCGGTGGCCGTCCCGATACCTGGGAACCGGATCAGGATGTGTACTGGGGCCGCGAAACCACATGGCTGGGCGGTGACGTGCGCTACAAGCACGGCTCCGAAGGCGTGGTGGAATCCCACGGCGTGCTGGTGTCCGATGACGATGCCGATGGCGACGTGCATTCGCGCAAGCTGGAGAACCCGCTGGCCGCAGTGCAGATGGGCCTGATCTATGTGAATCCCGAGGGCCCCGACGGCAATCCTGACCCGGTACTGGCTGCACATGACATCCGTGACACGTTCGGCCGCATGGCGATGGACGATGAAGAAACGGTGGCGCTGATCGCCGGCGGGCACAGCTTCGGCAAGACCCATGGCGCCGGCCCGGCAGACAACGTCGGCAAGGAGCCTGAAGCGGCCGATCTGGAGAGCCAGGGCCTGGGCTGGGCCAACAGCTTCGGCAGCGGCAAGGGCGGCGACACCATCACCAGTGGCCTGGAAGTCACCTGGACCCGTACTCCAGCGCAGTGGAGCCATGACTTCTTCGAGAACCTGTTCAAGTACGAATGGGAACTGACCAAGAGTCCGGCCGGCGCGCATCAATGGGTGGCCAAGGATGCCGAGGCGGTCATTCCCGATGCGCACGACGCCTCGAAGAAGCACCGCCCGACCATGCTGACCACCGATCTGTCGCTGCGCATGGATCCCGCCTACGAAAAGATCTCGCGCCGCTTCCTGGCCGATCCGCAGGCGTTTGCCGATGCGTTCGCGCGCGCCTGGTTCAAGCTGACCCATCGCGACATGGGGCCGCGCGCGCGCTATCTGGGGCCGGAAGTGCCGGCCGAAGAGTTCATCTGGCAGGATCCGCTGCCGGCCGCAAAGCACCCGCTCATCGATGCCAGGGACGTGGCCACCCTGAAGCAGGCGATCGCCGCAAGCGGCCTGAGCGTCCCTGAACTGGTCTCCACGGCCTGGGCATCGGCCTCCACCTTCCGTGGCTCGGACAAGCGGGGCGGCGCCAATGGTGCGCGCATCCGCCTGGCACCGCAGAAGGACTGGCCGGTAAACCAGCCCACCCGTCTGGCCAAGGTGCTGGCCGCACTGGAAAAGGTGCAGAGCGGGTTCAATGCCGGCAGTGAAAGGCAGGTGTCGCTGGCCGACCTGATCGTGCTGGCCGGTGGCGTGGGCATCGAACAGGCCGCCAAGGCCGGTGGGTATGACATCAGCGTACCGTTCACGCCGGGCCGTACCGACGCCAGCCAGGAGCAGACCGACGTGGAATCGTTCGCGGTGCTGGAACCGGCGGCCGATGGATTCCGCAACTACCTCAAGGGCGCCTACAGCGTTCCGGGCGAAGCGCTGCTGATCGACCGGGCGCAACTGCTGACGCTGACCGCCCCGGAGCTGACCGTGCTGGTCGGTGGCCTGCGCGTACTGGGTGCCAATGCCGATGGCAGCGCGCACGGCGTCTTCACCGATCGGCCCGGGACACTCAGCAACGACTTCTTCGTCAACCTGCTGGACATGGGCACGCAGTGGAAGGCCACCGGTCGTGAAACCTACGAAGGCCGCAGCCGCAACGACGGCGCCGCACGCTGGACCGCCACCCGTGCTGATCTGGTATTTGGATCCAATGCGGTGCTGCGTGCGCTGGCAGAGGTCTATGGCAGTGCAGACGGCGAGAAGAAGTTCGTGCAGGACTTCGTCGCGGCGTGGACCCGGGTGATGGAGCTGGACCGCTACGACCTGCACGGCTGATCACCGGCAGGCCCGGCGCTGCTGTCGGAAGGCCCACCGGGCATGGCCCGGCGCTGCCACTGAAGGGCTCGCCGGGCATGGCCCGGCGCTGCCTTGGGGGCGTTCGCGTTACAGCGCGTCGATGTCGCCCAGCGCGCGGATCAGACGCCGCGCGCGCTTGTCCGGCTTGTGCTCCGGTGGCTGGAAGCCGTCGCGCGCGGCGATGCGCAGTGCGCGCTGCTCGGCGCGCCGTGCCTTCGAGGCCTCGCTCTCGGCATACAGCTGGTGCGCGACCGGGGCAGGCCCGCGCTGGTCGCTCAGGCCCATCACCTGGATCTCGAAATGCTCCTCGCCGCGATCGACCTGCAGGTGCTCACCCACGCGCACCGCGCGCGAGGACTTCGGCCGCTGACCGGCCACGCTGACCTTGCCGGTTTCGATGGCCTGCTTGGCCAGGCTGCGGGTCTTGAAGAAACGGGCCGCCCACAACCAGATGTCCAGGCGGACACTGGGCGACAGCGGGGAAAGCTCAGGCATCGGCAGGTACTACTCCGTTCGCTTGTTCAGGGGACGCGGATTGTCGGGGTCGGTGCGGCAGCCGCTGCCCCCGATCAGGGTCGGTGCTCCGGCAGCGAGATCCTGGCGCTGGCTGCCGACCAGACATTCGGGGCGGTCGGTCGGCCGCACCTGGGTATCGCCCAGCCGGTCTCCCGACGAACATGCGGCCAACAGGCCGCCAATCAAGGCCAACGTCATCGACCTCACCTGCTGTCGTTGATGCATTGCCACATCCCGCGAACCGGCTTGGTGCTAGTGTGCGCCTCCCAGGATTCGATCACCACCCCATGGCCAAAGCGCCGCTTGACCTGACCGCCGGCCCGATCGGCCGCAATCTCCTGCTGTTCTCGCTGCCGATCCTGGCGGGCAACATCGCGCAGTCGCTGAACGGTTCGGTGAACGCGGTATGGGTCGGGCGCTTCCTCGGCGAAGCGGCACTGACTGCCACCGCGAACGCCAACAACATCATGTTCTTCCTGATCGGTTCGGTGTTCGGCTTCGGCATGGCCTCCACCATCCTGATCGGCCAGGCCATCGGTGCACGGGATATCGCCCAGGCACGGCGCGTGGTCGGCACCAGTGCCACGTTCTTCATCGGCCTGTCGGCGATCATCGCCATCGCCGGCTGGTTCATGGCCCATCCGCTGCTGGCGGCGATGGGCACGCCGGCGGCCTCGCTGCCACTGGCCGAGGCCTATCTGCGCATCATCTTCCTGGCCATGCCGACGTTGTATGCCTTTGCCTTCCTCAGCGCCGCGCTGCGCGGTGCCGGTGACTCGCGTACGCCGTTCCGCTTCCTGCTGCTGTCGGTCGTGCTAGACATCGCATTGAATCCGGTACTGATCTTCGGCATGGGTCCGTTCCCGGAGCTGGGCATCGCCGGTTCGGCCTGGGCCACGCTGGTGTCGCAGACCCTCTCGCTGGGCGGCCTGCTGCTGTACATGCGGCACAAGCGCCACACGCTGTGGCTGGGTCGCGCCGACATGCGCCTGTTCAAGCTGGACCTGACCATCCTCAAGGCATTGGTGGTCAAAGGCGTGCCGATGGGCCTGCAGATGGTGCTGATCTCGCTGTCGGTGATCCTGCTGATGACCATGGTCAACCAGTACGGCACCGAAACTGCAGCGGCCTATGGCGCCTCGTTGCAATTGTGGAACTACGTGCAGATGCCGGCGATGGCGATCGGCGCGGCCTGTTCCACGATGGCCGCACAGAACGTGGGTGCCCAGCAGTGGGATCGCGTTCGCGGCACCGCACGCAAGGGCGTGCTGTTCAATTTCCTGCTGACCGGTGCGTTGATCCTGCCGCTGGTGCTGCTGGACCAGTACTCGCTGGCCCTGTTCCTGCCGCAGGGCAGCGAGTCGCTGCAGATCGCGCGCCACCTCAACCATGTCGTGATCGGCTCGTTCCTGTTCTTCGGCGTGAGCTTCGTGATTTCCGGCGTGGTGCGCTCGACGGGTGCGGTGATTCCACCGCTTCTGATCCTGGCCGCGTCACTGTGGGGCGTGCGCGTTCCGTTCGCCGAACTGCTGCAGCCCTATTGGGGTGCAGATGCGATCTGGTGGAGTTTCCCGGTCAGTTCTCTGGTGTCGATGCTGCTGTCGCTGGCGTACTACCGCTGGGGGGGATGGCGCAAGGCGAAGATGATCAGCACACCCGCGAAGGCCGAGGCGATTGCCACACCGTCGGAGATTCCCGCCTGCCCACCGTCACCGGTGGCGGACCCGGATGCCGTGACCCGGTAGCGCCGGGCATGGCCCGGTGCTACCGCTTGTTCTTCGCGGCGTTGTGCTTGGCCGCCGCGCGCATCAGGGTCTTGAACGCCGTGGCATCGGGCATGGTGCCTTCATGGATGTCGATCGCGCGCCGCGTGTTGCCTTCCAGGCTGGCGTTGAACAGGCGCTTCGGGTCCGGCAAGGCCGCCCCCTGGGCGAAGGTCAGCTTCACTGCCTGCTTGTAGGTCTCACCGGTGCACAGGATGCCGTGATGCTCCCATACCGGTGTGCCCCGCCATTTCCAGGTTTCCTGCACCTCCGGCAGCGCTTCATGGATCAGCGCCCGAACGCGTGCCAGCGTTTCACCGCGCCAGTCACCCAGTTCCGCGATGCGCGCATCGATCAGTGCGGCCGCGGGTGTTCCGGCGTCGTCGGGGTTCGGTGCATGCGTGGTCATCGTGTGCTCTCGTCGGCGGAACGTCCGGAATGGCGGGCTTACATGCGTTCGCCGGGCAATGCAGCGGCCTGGCGGACCCACTCGAGGAACTGCGCTTCATCCAGCATGCCCTCCTGCGTGATGTGCAGGTAGCGGGTATCGGCGCTTCTGGACGGCTCCGGTGGCATCGGTTGCAGGGCCGCACCGCGGAAAAACGCAACCTTGATGTAACGGGCGAAGCAATGGAAGCTGAGGAACCAGCCGGCATCGGCGGCCACCGCGTACATCGGCGAGTTCCACTTCACCGCCTTGTGCACGTCGGGCACGGCTTGGCCGATCAGTGCGTCGAGGCGTGCGCCGATGGGCTGCTTCCAGTCCGGCATGGCGGCGATGTACGCCTGCACCGGCGCATCACCCTCGCCCTTGGCGATCTGCGGATTTCCCCCGGACAGGAGCCTGGGTGCAGTGGAAGGTGCGGCTCGCTTGGAAGGCATCGCACGGCGCATGCATGGGAATGAAGCCGCAGACTAGCGCCATCGGCAGCCTGCGGTCACGGCGCACTGCGCCATCGCTTCAGTCCGCCAGCGAGGCCAGGAACTGGCGCCATTCGGGCAGCTGTCGTTGGCGTTGAAGCGAGCGCATCAGGAGCGCCATCACCACACCGAACAGGCCGCCCGCCAGCAATCCGGCACCCAGCAGCAGGCCGAGTGGACGCTCACCGCCCTGCCACAGCAGCAGCCACATCAGGGCGCACCAGAACAGGCCGAACAGCAGCCCCTGCACCAGCGCGTTGATGCGGAAACCGGCCAGGATCGGCGGCGGCACAGCGACGCCCATCCGCCACAGCGTCCGATGCAGCAACGGTGCGGACTGCGCGCGCGGCAGCCCCTTGTCGTCCAGCAGACGAAGCGCCGCGCGGATGCGGTCGGGATAGCGCAGGTCGTTCTTGTTCATCGCACGAACCTAGCGGATGCAGGAGCACAAACGCAAACGGCCGCCCGAAGGCGGCCGTCGCGGCAACAACCGGAGTTGTCTATCAGGCCTTTTCGGCCAGACGGGCAGCCTTGGCCTGCGCAGCGGCAGCCAGGTCTTCCTTGATGCGGGCAGCCTTGCCTTCCAGGCCACGCAGGTAGTACAGCTTGCCGGCGCGGACCTTGCCGCGGCGCTTCACTTCGACCGAGTCGATGATGGCGCTGTGGGTCTGGAAGACGCGCTCGACGCCGTAGCCGTGCGAGATCTTGCGGACGGTGAACGAGGAGTTCAGGCCGGCATTCTTGGTGCCGATCACAACGCCTTCGTAGGCCTGCACGCGCTCACGGTTGCCTTCCTTCACCTTCACGTTGACGACAACGGTGTCGCCCTGGCTGAACTTCGGCAGTTCGCGGGTGATCTGGGCGGATTCGAATTCCGCGACGATGGACTTGTTCAGCTTGCTCATGGGTTACACCGATTCTTGTTCGGGTGGGCGTGTCGATTCGACAACGTAGGCTCATGCAGTCACCGGACTGTGCTGCACGTTTGTTTTGGGTACTGCGCACGCCAGCCGGGGCCGGCGGGAATTGGCCATGATAGCCGATAACGCCAGCCCTGCGCTAGGGGCTGGCCTTTTGTTTCCGGGCCTGACGGCCCTGCTCCAGCAGTTTGCGGTCGGTCTTGCCCAGCGCCTGTTCATCCAGCAGGTCCGGGCGCCGCTGGGCGGTACGGACCAGGGACTGCTGGCGGCGCCAGGCGGCGATGGCCGCGTGGTTGCCCGAGCGCAGCACCTCCGGCACGTCACCCAGCGGGTGCTGGGCCGGCTGGCTGTAATGCGGGCAGTCGAGCAGGCCGAGGTCGCCCTCGAAGCTGTCCTGTGCCGCCGATTCAGCGTCGTTCAGGGCCCCCTCCTGCAGGCGGGCCACGGCGTCGATGATGACCGCTGCGCCCAGCTCGCCGCCGGACAGCACGTAGTCGCCTAGGGAAATCTCCTCGTCGACATTGGCTTCCAGGAAGCGCTCGTCGATGCCCTCGTAGCGCCCACAGAGCAGGACCATGCGCGGCAGCGCCGCCAGTTCACGGACCTTGGCCTGGGTCAACGGCGCCCCCTGCGGGCTGAGGTAGATCACCCTGGCCGGGGTCGGATCGGCATTGCGGATCGCCTGCAGGCAGGCCTGCAGCGGTTCGATCAGCATCACCATGCCCGGGCCACCGCCGAAGGGACGGTCGTCCACCCGGCGGTAGTTGCCTTCGGCGTAATCACGGGGATTCCAGCCGTGAAGGCTGAACAACCCTTTCTCCTGCGCGCGTCCGACCACGCCCAGTCCAGCAGACTGGGCGAGGAACTCGGGGAACAGGGTGATGACGTCGAAACGCATGCTCAGAACTCGGGATCCCAGTCGACCACGACCAGGTTCGCCTCGAAGTCCACCGAAACGACGAAGTCCGGCAGCACGAACGGGATCATCCGCTCGCGGTCGCCACGGACCACCACCACGTCGTTGGCACCGGTGCTGAACAGGTGCGAGACCTGGCCCAGGGCAACGCCCTCGGTCGTCTTCACGTCCAGGCCTTCCAGGTCGACCCAGTAATATTCATCCGGATTCGGCGGCGGCAGCGCGCTGCGCGGCACGTAGATCTCGGTGCCACGCATGGCTTCGACCGCGTCACGGTCCTCGACGCCGGGGAAACGCGCGACCAGGTGCTTGCCGCTGTCGCGACCCCGCACACCTTCAATCGTGGTTTCCACGCCGGACGGACTGCGCACGATCCATGGCTGGTAACGGAAAATGGCGGAACGTGGCTCGGTCCAGGACTCGAGCTTGATCTCGCCGCGCACACCAAAAGCGCCGACAATCCTGCCCAGCAGGATGCGGCGCTCGATATCTTTCATCTGCTTCAACCAGGAGGGCCACGCCGGAGCGTGGCCCGTCAGGATCAGGCCGCAGCGGCCTGGGACTTGGTCGCTTCCTTGATCAGGTTGCGGACCTTGTCGGTCGGCTGGGCGCCGTTCTTGACCCAATGGTCAACGCGGGCCAGATCCAGCTCGATGCGCTTCTCGGCGCCCTGGGCGACCGGGTTGTAGAAGCCAACGCGCTCGATGTTGCGGCCGTCGCGCGCGCTGCGCACGTCGGTGACGATGATGTGGTAGAACGGACGCTTCTTGGCGCCGCCGCGGGTCAGTCGAATCTTGACCATGGTGTGTTTTCCTATTGCCCAGTCGCCAGGATGGCGAGGTAAGCGGGCGATTATAGCGGCAGAGCGTGACCGAGCCAACCCCATGCGTCACGGTAGCGCCGGGCCATGCCCGGCGGCCGGCAGGCCATGCATCCGTTCAGGAAAGCGGTTGCCACGGCACGCCGGCCAGTACCGCCCGGCCCTGTTCAGCCAACGCCAGCGAGCCGGTCAGGGCCCGCCCATCAATGATCTGCAGCGCCCAGAGTCCGCTGGCGTTGCAGGCAAACGCAGCCTGCACTCCATGCAGGGCGCCTGCCGGCAGGGGCCGGCACACCTGCGGTCCGTTCCAATGCGCACGCAGCAGGGCCTCTGCGGTACCCCGCAGCGCGGCGGCGCGTGGCCAGATCAGCTGGTGCCCATCATGCACGGCCACGTTCCAGGTCGTGCCCTCGCTGACGTGCCCCTGCGTGTCCACGAAAAGCGCGTCGTCAAACCCGTCGGCCATCGCCGCGCGCCGCTGCGCGAACAGGCCGAACGTGCCGACGTGCTTGATCTGCGGCAGCTCCCGCTGCCAGGTGACGCTGCGCACGCGGCGCGGCGTGGACAGCGATACCGGCGCGGATACCGCCACCAGCACATCGACCGCCACGCGGGCCAGTGGATCGCGGAAGTCGAAGTGACGCGAGAACACCGTCACCCGCAGCGAGGCGTCGGCAAGACCGGCCCTCTGCAGCGCCTGCGCCATCCAGCCCCGCACCTGCGCGGTGTCCAGCTCGCTGCCGAACAGGTCTCGTGTGGCCTGCGACAGTCGAGCCAGATGCAGGTCCAATCCCTGCACTGCTCCGCCACGCACCTGCAGCGAGGTGAAGTGACCGTAATTCACCAGCGCCGGCAGCAGATCCTCCACCTGCGCCGGCTGGCCGTTGCAGGTCAGCATCATCGCAGCAGCGCCTGCGCCTGTTCCCACATGCCGCGCAGCACGTCAGCGGCCGGCCGCGCCGGTGCCATCCACGCCGACTGCCCGGCCCAGGCCTGCATCGCCGCCAGCCGGTTCTCGCGTGTGGCCTGCGCGCGCATCGGCCCGGTTAGTCCACGCTGTACCGGGTACGGGCGCGGAGCCGGCGCACCGGCCGCCGCAGCGGCGCGTACATAGGGCGTTGCCAGGCCGCGGCCCAGTCGGCCACTGAACGCACGCGTCGGCCAGGTATCCTCCGGTTCCGTGATCGCCAGCGCGTCGGCCCAGGCCGGCGCCAGTGCTGCCTCCGGTGTGCGCAGGAACGCGGTGCCGATCTGCACCGCGCTGGCACCCAGCGTCAATGCCGCGGCGATGCCACGCCCGTCGGCGATGCCACCGGCCGCGATCACCGGAACTTGAAGATGGTCCGCCAGCCGCGGCAGCAGTGCGAACAGGCCGACCAGCTGGCGTTCGGCCAGCGCCGGATCGAAGGCCCCGCGATGGCCACCGGCTTCAGCCCCCTGTGCCACCACCGCATCGGCCCCGGCGTCCTGTGCAGCCCGCGCTTCGGCCAGCGTGGTGGCACAGGCGATCCAGGCAATGCCGGCGTCCTTCAACCGCTGCACATGCGCGGGGGAAAGCACACCCATGATGGTCGAGGCCACCGCCGGGCGCGCGGCCAGCAACGCAGCGAACTGGTCCTCGAAATCGGCTGGCGTGGCATCGGCCGCACTGGCCGGCACCTCCGGTCCCCACTGCGCGAGGAAGGCACGGCTGGCGGATTCGGCGACCACGTCGCGCGTCGGCGCCGGGTCCGGCAACCACAGGTTCACCTGCGCCGGGCCGGTGGAAATGGCCCGGAACTCATCCATCCACCGCCCGATATCGGCGGCCGAGGAGAGCACCGCGCCCATTGCGCCCATGCTGCCGGCATTGGCCAGCGCCGCCGACAACGGCACCGGACAGGCACCGGCCATGGGGGCGAGGAGGATCGGAAGCTGCAATGAAAAACGCCGACAGAAGGCGTCGGCGCGTTCAAGAATCGGCGATGCGTTCACGCGACATACCTGCGGGAGAGGTCGCCGCCCAGCATACGCCAGTCGTTGCAGGCGGGGTCGGATCCGAACAGGTTCCGCCCCCGATGTTGATCAACGGAACGGCATGCCGCGGCCACCCATGGCGCCCATCATGCCCTTCATGCTGCGCATCATGCCCTTCATGCCGCCGCCGGCCATCTTGCTCATCATCTTTTCCATCTGCATGTACTGCTTCATGAGCTTGTTGACGTCGGCCGGAGTCACGCCCGAGCCCTTGGCGATGCGCGCGCGGCGCGAGCCGTTGAGCAGGTTCGGATTGCGCCGTTCCTTCTTGGTCATCGAACTGATGATGGCGATCATGCGTGGCACTTCCTTGCCCTGGCTGACCTGCTGCTTGAGGTGGTCCGGGATGTTGCCCAGGCCCGGCAGCTTGTCCATCAGGCCGCCGATGCCGCCCATGTTCTGCATCTGCTCCAGCTGGTCGCGCATGTCGTTCAGGTCGAACTTCTTGCCCTTGGCGACCTTCTCGGCCAGCTTGGCCGCCTTGTCCTTGTCGACCTGCTGCTCTACCTGCTCGACCAGCGACAGCACATCGCCCATGTCCAGGATGCGGCTGGCGATGCGGTCCGGATGGAACACATCCAGGCCGTCCGGCTTTTCGCTGACACCGACGAACTTGATCGGCTTGCCGGTGATGTAGCGCACACTCAGGGCGGCACCGCCACGGGCGTCACCGTCGGTCTTGGTCAGCACCACGCCGGTCAGCGGCAGCGCATCCCCGAAGGCCTTGGCGGTGTTGGCCGCGTCCTGGCCGGTCATGGCATCGACCACGAACAGAGTCTCGGCCGGGTTGACCGCTGCGTGCAGGGCCTTGATCTCGGCCATCATCGCTTCGTCGATGGCCAGGCGGCCGGCGGTATCGACCAGCAGCACGTCGACGAACGACTTGCGCGCATCGTCGATGGCGGCGCGGACGATGGCTTCCGGCTTCTGGTCGGCGCTGGACGGGAAGAACAGCACGCCGACCTGTTCGGCCAGGGTCTTCAGCTGCTCGATCGCCGCCGGACGGTAGACGTCGGCCGAGACCACCATCACCTTCTTCTTGCGCTTTTCCTTCAGGTGCTTGGCCAGCTTGCCCACGGTCGTGGTCTTGCCGGCGCCCTGCAGGCCCGCCATCAGGATGATGGCCGGCGCCGGCACGTTGAGGTTCAGGTCGCTGGCTTCAGCGCCCATCACCGCGGTCAGCTCGTCGCGGACGACCTTGATCAGCGCCTGGCCGGGGGTCAGCGACTTCAATACTTCCTGGCCAACGGCGCGCACCTTGATGCGCTCGATCAGCGCCTGTACCACCGGCAGCGCGACATCGGCCTCGAGCAGCGCGATGCGGACCTCACGGGTGGCCTCGCGGATGTTCTCCTCGGTCAGGCGGCCACGGCCGCGCAGGCGCTCGATGGTGCCGGAAAGGCGCTGGGTCAGGGACTCGAACATGCGGTGCGACCTGTCTGAAAACGGGGGACAATAAGGCACACAGTATAGCCGGTCCGCCCCTGCTCCCGGGCTGCGACACGGCGGCCGTCGCCAGCACCCCGGGGGTATGCGAAACTGCCACGATGACAATCGTTCTCATCGCCGTCCTGCTCTACCTGGCCGCCAGCGTCCTGCTGGTGCGCGCGCTCGGCCGCGATGGTGCCGTAGGTTCGCCCGCCTGGCTGTGGCCGGCGCTGCCAGCCATCGTGCTGCATGGCGGCTATCACGTGATGGTGGCGATGCGCACGAACGGCGGGCCGGACATGCATTTCTTCGCGGCGCTGTCGCTGGTCGGCCTGGGCATGGCCTGGCTGACGTCGCTGGTGGGTGCACGCGGCCGCATGTCCGCGCTGGGCGTGGTGGTGTTTCCGCTCGCGGCACTGTTGCTGCTGGCCTATCACGGCTATGGCCACGAGCCGAGCAAGGTGCTGGGCTGGCGGTTGGCCAGCCATGCCTGGCTGGCCCTGCTGGCCTACGCCACGCTGAGCATCGCGGCATTGCTGGCGATCATGCTGTGGCTGCAGGAACGCGCGCTGCGCCGCCGCGAATTCCGGCCCTGGCTGCGCGCCCTGCCCCCGCTGGCCGATCTGGAAGCGCTGCTGTTCCGGGTCATCGCGGTGGGCTTCGCCCTGCTCACGCTGACCCTGGTCACCGGCGTCCTGTTCGTCGATGACCTGCTTGCACAGAAGCTGGTGCACAAGACCGTACTGAGCGTGCTGTCGTGGATCGTTTTCGGCGTGCTGCTGATCGGCCGCCGCCGCTACGGCTGGCGCGGGGTGAAGGCGGTGCACTGGACATTGACGGCCATGCTGTTGCTGCTGCTGGCCTTCTTCGGCAGCCAGTTCGCGATCGAGCTGGTGTTCGGACACTCCCGTTGATCGGATGACAGGTCCGCCGGGCATCGCCCGGCGGCGCAGAGCAGTGGCGCCGGGCCATGCCCCGGCGAGCGAGGCGTGCCTACAGGCCGTACCGCTCGATCACGTCCAGATGCGGCTGGCGATCCTGGTCGCAGGCTTCGGCCAGGCGCAGCCAGCACAGCGGATGTGCCCAGCCGGCGGTGGCCTGCTGCAGGAACCGGTGCAGCGCGAGCGGTGCGTGATCCTGAGGCTGGGCGATGGTGAACAGCAGCCCCGGCAGCGTGCCATCCTCGGCCTCCGGGTCGGTCACGGTGTAGTCGGGACGGCTGTGGGCCCAGATTTTCCAGCCCTGCGCCTCAACCGCCTCGACCAGGGCATTCCAGGCGTCCTCACCCGGATGGGCGCCGTCGATCAGCCAGCTGCGGGCGAAGCCGCCACGCTCCAGCACATGCACCTGTGCGTAGGTCGGGATGAAGTGCTCGCGTGCCTCCTCGTCTTCCGGTGCCGGATGCACCAGCGCCGCGTCGAACACCACCCAGTCACCCACCTGCTGGGCGCGGTTGGCCGGCGCGTTCTCGACGATGCGGGCGGTCACCGGGCCACTGCGCCGGGCGTAGTACTCCATCGGCTCGCCCTCTTCCTCGCTGCGGATGATCACCCAGCCCCACGGCTCTTCGACCACACCCTCGGTGCTGGACAGTTCCATGCCGATCGCCGCCGCCGACCGCCGCACGGCGTCCCAGTCATGCGCGGCGCTGGCGGCACTCATGTGGTCCCAATGCGCGGCATTGGGCTCCTCCAGCAGTTCGATCAGCTGCGCGTAGCAGGCCTGGGCATCGCTGAAGCGTCCGGTCTCCATGTACATGCGGGCCAGCGTGCCACGCGCGCCATGCGATCCCGGCGACAGCTCCAGCAGTGCCTTTGCGGCCAGCTCCAACGCCGGCCAGTCGGACACCCGGCGCGCGCGCTGCACCTCGCACCAGTGGGCGAACACCGGCACGCTGTCGCGGAACACATCCGCCAACCGGCGCAGGCCCGCGTCATCGCCCTGTTCGGCCAGCCACCGCATCAGCGTGTAGGCCGCGGCACCATCGTGCTGCGGATGCGCCGCCACGAAGTCCCACAGCAGTGTGCGTGCTTCGGCCTGCGCGCCGCAGGCATTGAGCGCCGAAGCCGCCGTGTCGGCCAACGGCTCATCATCGGGACACTGTGCGTGGGCCTGCAGCAACCATTGCGCCTCCTGCTCGGGATCGCGCGAGTGGTTCTGCTCCCCGCGCGCTTCCAGCCACGCCAGCAGCTCCGTGGCCGGCACCGGCAACGGCGCGACCTCCGGCAGGCTTTCCACGCGTGCAGCCAGGGCGGCCACCAGCGCGGACGCGCCGCGGTCCTGGCGCAGCTGCGGAAGGTGGGCACGGGCCAGGCCCAGCTGCCGCTGCGCCACCCAGCGCGCGCCCCGCTGCAGCGCCAGCTCCAGGCTGAGTGCAGCCACCTCGATCAACAGCCGGTGCGAACCGACGCGGGCGAAATGTTCGATGATGGTGTTGAAGCGCGTACCCAGGTCCCAGGTGTTGCGCGCCGGATCGCGCCGGCACAGCGCAGCGGCGGTGTTCGCCCACAGTCGCCAGTAGTTCGGCGTCAGTTCGCTCCACGGCACCATCTGCTGCAGCGCTTCTTCGTCGCGGCCCAGCTGTGCCAGCGCCCAGGCCTTGGACAGGCGGCGCGGCACGGTGCAGTTGGCCGGCTCATACTCGCCCGACGCGACCACCTCGGCCTCCCGCTTTTCGATCAGCGCCAGCGCTTCCTCAGCGCGGCCCAGGCCCAGAAGGATCTTGATCTGCATCTCCGGGAAGCTGTCGAACACCTCCTTGCCGCAGGCCTCGATCGCGTCGGCCTGTGCCTGCAGGTAATCCAGCGCCTCCTGGCCCCGATCGTCGTCCAGCAGCGCGTCCGCCTTCTCGCAGCTCAGGCACTGGAAGCAGGCCCAGCTCGGATCGATGCGTGCCAGGGTCTCGTCGCAGACCTCGACCCGTTCGGGCACCCAGCCGGGGCCGTCGATGTTGCCGTAGCAGGCGGCCAGATCCTGGGTCACGCAGATCGACTGCGGGCACTCCAGGGTGTCCTCGCGATGCGCACGCTCGAACAGCGCGACCGCCTCGCCCAGTGCACTTTCACCTTCGACGCGGTTGCCCACGCGGTTGCGCAGCGCCCAGTGGCCGACGTAGACATCGACCCAGGGATTGTCCAGCGCCTTGCCCAGCGCACGCGCCTCGGGCAACAGCGCATCGACGCGGTCGACCTGCAGCTCGCTGACGTCGTCTGCAAGGCGGTTCAGCAGGTGCGCGTTCTGCGCCTGCCCGGCCTGGCGCAGGTCGCCCTGCAGTTTTTCTACCCAGTTCCAGATGTCCATGAGGGGATTACGTGCTCCTGTCTAGCGAAGGCTGGATGAGAGCGGGCGTCATCGCAGCATCTGCTGCAGCGCGCCCGCGATGTCGGTGAAGGCTCCATTGAGGTCGGGGCCTGCGGTTGCCGTCGTCCGCGCCAGGGGCCTGCCCTGCGCGGCGACGATGATCTTCAGGGAGCGCAGCAGGCGTGCAGCCGCTTCGGCCTGCGGGTGGCCTTCGCGCTGTGCGCGCAGCAGCGCCTGCACCGCGGTGTTGTCGAGGTTGAGATACAGCCGCGACGGTGCACGCGATTCGATGCGTGCAGTGAACTGGCGGGCCAGCCGCAGCGCGGCCATCGACACACGCTTGTCGTTCTCGTCGTCCTCCAGCCGCTGCTTCAGTTCGGCCTCGCGGTCGGGCACCACCACCACCGGCAGTGCCTCCGGACTGAAGCGCGCCGGCAGCAGCTGCTCACCATCGCCCAACTGCTCACGCAGCCAGGCCAGCTGCGCCTCATCGAGGCTGTCATCGGTACGGAACAGCGCGCGGTTGCCCTGCTCGGTGCCCAGTTCCACCAGACGCAGGCCCTTGGCCTGGGCCCAGCGACGCAGGAACGGAACCACCGCATAACGATGGCCATGCGCGACCGGCACCCCCATCGCGCGGAACAGCATCTCTTCGAAACCGCCACCGTTGTCGAGGATCACATGCACGGCGCCGCGTGCCGGCAGCGCGCTGGCCGGCAGATCGCCCTGCGAGGTCGGCACGCGCACGTGCTCCACCAGCAGTTCGAACAAGCGGTCATCACACAGCGCCGCGCCCAGCAGCGCTTCGTTGTGGCGGGCCAGCACCCGGCGCCAGGCTTCAGGCTGCTGCCGTGCGACCTCGGCCAGGCCATCGATCAACGCCTCCAGCAGGGCATGCTGCACGGCGCGGTAATGATCATCGCGCTGCAGATCCTCACGACTGGCGGTGGGCGTCAGCCGCGAGGACTCGATCACGCCACCGATGAAGCCGGCCCAGGGCGGGAGCAGGTCACGTGCATCGTCGTCCAGCAGCATGCCGCGCACGAACACTGACAGATTGCGGTTGTCACTGGTGCCATAGGTGGCGCCATCCTGCACCCACAACAGGCCCGTGGCGTCGCTGACGCCATCGGCGCGCAGCGGCAGGGTGACGATGGGCTCGAAGTCATGCTCGAAACGCGCGGCGAACTGCAGGGACTGCCGGCGCGCCTGCACCGGGTGCAGCGCGACCTCGCCCTGCGCCCGCCACGGCGGCGGCTCCGGATTGATCGCCGAGGTGGCGGCACCGATGAAGATTGGTTCGGACAGCAGCGCGCAGTACCGCCCCAGCACCTCGTGCAGGCGTGCTTCGTTGGCCAGCGGCAGGAAGTCGGGGTGCAGTTCCAGCTCCACTTCGGTTCCGATCTCGCGCGCGGGCACTTCGCTGACCGTGTACTGCTCGGCATTGCTGGACACGTACAGATGGCCGAGTTCCGGCGTCTGGTAGGAGGTGGTGCGAACGCTGACCCGACGCGCCAGCACGAAGGCGGACAGGAAGCCGAGACCGAACATGCCGATCAGGCCATCCTCGTCGGCGCCGCCCTGGCGCAGGCCACGGGTGTAGCCGACACCGACGGTCGCCAGGTAATCGTGGATCTCCTGGCGGGTCAGGCCCGCCCCGGTATCGCTGATGCGCAGCACGCCGGCGGTGGCGTCGACCTGGACGGAGATCCGGGAAGGCACGTCCCTGCCCGGCTGCTCGATGCGACGGCGGATGATCGAGTCATGCGCGTTCTGCACCAGCTCGCGCAGGGCCACCATCGGCGTGGAGTACAGGTGCTTGCCCAGCACCGTCATCAGTCCATTGAGGTCGACGCCCGCTCGGCGGATTTCGGCGGCGGGGGCGGTAAGCGCGGGGTCCTGCATGTAATCGTTTACTCCTGGGCACGGAAAGGCGCCACAGGGCGCCTTCGTCGAGCGGGAAAAACTAGCACAGGGAGGCTGACCGTAGCCGCATCTGACGTCTGCAGCGTCTGGCCCATGCCCGGCGGTCCTTCGCCGGGGAAGCAGACGCGCGTGGCCCGGCTCAACAGGATCGCGGCCGCCGGCGCGCCTCCGATGGAATCACGCCGCGTCGATCGCCTCGGACAGGCGCTCCACGGCGATCACCTCCATGCCCTTGACCGAGCCGCCCTTGGGCGCATTGGCCTTCGGCACGATCGCACGCCTGAAACCATGGGTGGCCGCCTCGCGCAGCCGGTCCTCACCATTGGGCACCGGCCGGATCTCGCCGGACAGGCCCACTTCGCCGAAGGCGATGGTCTTCTCGGCCAACGGCCGGTCCTGCAGCGACGACAGCACCGCCAGCAGCACCGGGAGGTCGGCGGCCGTCTCCTGCACGCGGATGCCGCCGACGACATTGACGAACACATCCTGGTCGCCCACCAGCACACCGCCGTGCCGGTGCAGCACCGCCAGCAGCATGGCCAGACGGTTCTGCTCCAGGCCTACGGCGACACGGCGCGGGTTCGACAGCGGCGACGCGTCGACCAGCGCCTGTACCTCCACCAGCAGCGGACGGGTTCCTTCACGGGTCACCATCACGCAGCTGCCGGGCTGATGCGTACTGCCACCGGACAGGAAGATGGCCGACGGATTGGAGACCTCCTTCAGGCCCTTGTCGCCCATGGCGAACACGCCCAGCTCGTTGACCGCGCCGAAACGGTTCTTGAACGCACGCAGCAGCCGGAAGCGGCTGCCGCTTTCGCCTTCGAAGTACAGCACCGCATCGACCATGTGTTCCAGCACACGCGGGCCGGCGATGCCACCTTCCTTTGTGACGTGGCCGACCAGGAACACGGCGGTGCCGGTTTCCTTGGCGAAACGCACCAGCCGTGCGGCACTCTCGCGCACCTGGCTGACCGACCCCGGTGCGGCGGTCAGGCTTTCCGTCCACAGCGTCTGCACCGAGTCGGCCACGATCAGGCGCGGGCCGGCCTTGGCCGCGTGCTGGAGGATCGACTCGACGCCGGTTTCAGCGAGCGCGTTGACGCCATCCAGGGGCAGTTCCAGCCGATGCGCGCGACCGGCCACCTGGGCCAAAGACTCCTCGCCGGTGACATAGAGCACCGGCAGCTCGGCCGCCATCCTGGCGACCGCCTGCAGCAGCAGGGTCGACTTGCCGATGCCGGGATCGCCGCCGACCAGCACCACCGCCCCCTCCACCAGGCCGCCGCCGAGCACGCGGTCGAACTCGCCGATGCCGGTGCTGACCCGGCGATGCTCGGTCTGCTCCACGTCCTTCAGGGCGGTGATCTTCGGCGGATCGACCTTGCCCGCCCAGCCGGCCCGCCGCGATGCCGGCGCCTTGGCCGCCGCCGCGCTTTCCAGGACGATTTCCGACAGCGAATTCCAGGCATTGCACTCGGTGCACTGGCCCTGCCATTTGCTGTACTCGGCGCCGCATTCATTGCAGACGTAGGCGGTGCGGGCTTTTGCCATCTGGGAATTTCCTGCGGCGGGGACGGGCGTGGCAGGATAGCCGAGCCCGGTCGCAGGTGCTGCGACCGCTCAAGTACCGCCCACCTGCGCCGATAGGGGTCGCGGGCGTGCGCCTTGCGGGCGCCCCTCCCTTTCCCACTGGATTCAACATGACTGGAAGTTACAGTCAGAGCCTGGTCGCCATCTCTCTGCTGGTGGCCATTCTTGCTTCGTACACGGCCCTGGACATGGCCGGGCGTGTCGCCAGCGCGCAGGGACGCGTCGCCCGCTGGTGGCTGGCTGGTGGCGCCGCCGCGATGGGCCTGGGCATCTGGTCGATGCACTTCATCGGCATGCTGGCGTTCGACCTGCCGATCCCGATCGGTTACGACCTGGCCATCACCCTCTACTCCCTGGCCGTGTCGATCGGCGCATCGGCCTATGCGCTGTGGCTGGTCTCCCGCCCCAGCCTGCCGCGACGGCGGCTGCTGGCCGGTGCGGTGCTGATGGGCACCGGCATCGCGGCCATGCATTACCTGGGCATGGCCGCCATGCGCATGCAGCCCGGCATCGACTACCACCCAGGCTGGTTCGCGACATCGATCGTGGTGGCCATCGGCGCAGCCGGCGCTGCGCTGTGGATCGCCTTCCGCCTGCGCACCGAGCAGCGCAACACGCTGCGCCTGCGCCTGCTCGCCTCGCTGGTGATGGGGCTGGCCATCGTCGGCATGCATTACACCGGCATGGCCGCCGCACGCTTCGCGGACGGCAGCATCTGCGGTGCCGTGGTCAATGGCGGCATCGATGCCCGCTGGCTGGCGGTACTGGTCATCGTCACCACCGTGGCGACGCTTGGCATCGCGCTGGTGGCCTCCCTGTTCGATCGCCAGATGCGGGTCCGCACCGGGCTGCTGGCCGATTCGCTGGCGCACGCCAACAACCGGCTGATCCAGGCTGCGCTGCACGACCCGCTGACCCAGCTGCCCAACCGCATGCTGCTGCAGGACCGCATCGAACAGGCCATCGAGAAAGCCTGCCGGCACCAGCACGCGGTGGCCGTGATGTTCTGCGATCTTGACGGATTCAAGGCGGTCAACGACGCCTACGGTCATCAACTGGGTGATCGCCTGCTGGTCGCCGTCGCGCAACGCATCGGCGGCCTGCTGCGACCGCAGGACACCTTCGCGCGCCTGGGCGGGGACGAATTCGTGATCGTGCTGGCGATCGACATCCCGGATGACGCCGTGGTCGTCGCAGAGCGCATCATCGCCGCGGCCAGCGAGCCTTTCATTCTCGACGCGGCCGAGCTGCAGGTCAGCGCCAGCCTCGGCATCGCCCTGTACCCGGACGACGCCGGCAACGAACGCGAGCTGATGGCCCACGCCGATGCAGCCATGTACCACACCAAGGACACTGGCCGGAACGGCTACACGTTCTTCACTCCCTCGATGCAGCTCAGTGCAAACCGCCAGCTGCGGCTGCTGCAGGATCTGCGCAAGGCCATCGCCCGGGACGAACTGGTGCTGCACTACCAGCCGAAATTTCCCGCCGCCGATGCCCCCGCCAGCGGCGCCGAAGCGCTGCTGCGCTGGCAGCACCCGGAACTGGGCCTGCTGGCACCGGACGTGTTCATCCCGATCGCCGAGCGCAGCGGGCTGATCCTGCCGATCGGTGACTGGGTGCTGGATCGCGCCTGCGCCCAGCTGCGTGCGTGGCATGATGCCGGCCATCGCGGCTGGACGATGGCGGTCAACCTGTCTCCCCTGCAGTTCGCCTCGCCGACGCTGCTGGCCAGCGTGCGTGCGGCGCTGGAACGACACGCCATCGATCCGCCTCTGCTGACGCTTGAGATCACCGAAACGACTGCGATGAAGAATGTCGACGCGAGCCTGGCGATTCTCAACGATCTCACCGCGATGGGCGTGCACATCGCCATCGACGATTTCGGCACCGGCTATTCCAGCCTGCTCTACCTCAAGCGCATGCCGGCCACCGAGCTGAAGATCGACCGGGCCTTCGTGCACGACCTGGAACGCAATGCCGAAGACGCCGCGATCGTCTCCTCGATCATCGCCCTGGGCCGTACGCTGCAGTTGCAGGTGGTGGCCGAGGGCGTGGAGACCCAGGCCCAGCGCGAGTATCTGAGCGAACTGGGCTGCGACCAGCTGCAGGGCTACCACCTGGGTCGGCCGATGGATGCCGAGGAGTTCCTGCGCAAGGTGGGGTGAGGCCCGTCGTGCGAGTTCGGAGCCCTCGCCTGCGACATGGGATCCGACCCCATCCACCCGACAACAGAAAGGCCGCCCGGGGGCGGCCTTTCTGCGTGGCAACGTCGCGGGGACGTCAGTGCATCATATGCACGTTCATGTTGTGCATGACCCACAGGGTGCCGACCACGATGATGCCGATCACCACGATGGTGAAGGCAGCAGCGTTGACGTTCCAGCGGCTCTCCGAGGAGCGGTCCAGGTGCAGGAAGAACACCAGGTGGACCAGCATCTGCAGCACGGCGGTGATCGCGATCACCACACCGTTGACGGTGCGGGAGAAGTCGCCCGACATCACCATCCAGAACGGGATGACGGTCAGCACCACTGCCAGCACGAAGCCGATCAGGTACGACTTCACGCTGCCGTGGCTTTCGCCACCGGTGCCATGATCGTGTGCGTGGTTGTCATGTGCCATTACAGCGCTCCATTGAGGTAGACGACGGAGAACACGCCGATCCAGATCAGGTCCAGGAAGTGCCAGAACAGGCTCAGGCACGCCATGCGGGTCTTGTTGGTCGGGGTCAGGCCGTACTTCTTCAGCTGCACGAACATCACCAGCAGCCACAGCAGGCCGGCGCTGACGTGCAGGCCGTGGGTACCGACCAGGGCGAAGAACGCCGACAGGAAGGCACTGCGGTCCGGACCATAGCCCTGGTGGATCAGGTGCTGGAATTCCCACACTTCCATGCACATGAAGCCGAAGCCCAGCAGCCAGGTGATTGCCAGCCACAGGTACATCTGACCCACCTGCTTGCGGTGCAGGGCGATCATGCCCAGACCGAAGGTCAGCGAGGAGGTCAGCAGCAGCGCGGTTTCCCAGGCCACGAACGACAGTTCGAACAGGTCCTTCGGACCGGGGCCACCATCGGTGCCGCCGGCCAGCACCACATAGGTGGCGAACAGCGACGCGAAGATGAGGCAGTCGCTCATCAGGTACACCCAGAAACCGAAGACGGTGTTGCCGCCGGTGTCGTGATGCTCGTGGTCGTCATGGGCCGCCGCATGCGCGGCGTGCCCGTGGCTCAGGGTCGAGGTATTGGTGCTCATGCCTTCAGCTCCGACTTCACCAGGCCCTGGGCTTCCAGGTGCTTGCGGTGTTCGTTCTCGATGCGTTCCACCTCGGCGGCCGGGACCCAGTAGTCCACGTCCTGGTCGAAGGTGCGGTAGATGAACGTGGCGATCATGCCGACGAAGCCGACGATGGCCAGCCACCAGATGTGCCAGATCATCGCGAAGCCGAACACCAGGCTGAAGGCACCGATGACAACACCCGTGCCGGTATTGTGCGGCATGTGGATGTCGGTGTACTTCGCCGGCTTCGGCCAGGCCTCACCGCGCTGCTTGCGCTCCCAGAAATCGTCCAGCTCGGTGACGTCCGGCAGCGTGGCGAAGTTGTAGAACGCCGGCGGCGAAGAGGTTTCCCACTCCAGCGTACGGGCATCCCACGGATCGCCGGTCAGGTCGACGGTCTTCTTGCGGTCGCGGATCGACACGGCCACCTGGATGATCTGGCACAGGATGCCGGCACCGACGATGAAGGCACCTGCAGCAGCAACCAGCAGCAGCGGCTCATAGGCCGGATTGACCGTGCTCTGCAGGCGACGGGTCATGCCCATGAAGCCCAGCACGTACATCGGCATGAAGGTCACGTAGAAGCCGATGAACCAGCACCAGAACGCGCACTTGCCCCAGAACTCGTTGAGGCGGAAGCCGAACATCTTCGGCCACCAGTAGGTGATGCCCGCGAACATGCCGAACACCACGCCGCCGATGATCACGTTATGGAAGTGCGCGATCAGGAACAGGCTGTTGTGCAGCACGAAATCGATGGCCGGGATGGCCAGCATCACGCCGGTCATGCCGCCGATGGTGAAGGTGACCATGAAGCCGATCGTCCACAGCACCGGCGTGGTGAACTGCACGCGGCCGCGGAACATGGTGAACAGCCAGTTGAAGATCTTCACGCCCGTGGGAATGGAGATGATCATCGTCGTGATGCCGAAGAAGGCATTGACGTTGGCACCCGAACCCATGGTGAAGAAGTGGTGCAGCCACACGATGAACGACAGCACGCCGATGCAGGCGGTGGCGTAGACCATGCCCTTGTAACCGAACAGGGCCTTGCGCGAATACGTGGCGATCACTTCCGAGAACACGCCGAACGCCGGCAGGACCAGGATGTACACCTCCGGGTGGCCCCAGATCCAGATCAGGTTGATGTACAGCATGGCGTTGCCGCCACCGTCATTGGTGAAGAAGTGCGTACCCAGGTAACGGTCCAGGGTCAGCAGCACCAGGGTGATGGTCAGCACCGGGAAGGCAGCGACGATCAGCACGTTGGTCACCAGGGCAGTCCAGGTGAACACCGGCATCTGCATCAGCTTCATGCTCGGCGTGCGCATCTTGAGGATGGTGATGAAGAAGTTGATACCACTCAGCGTGGTACCCAGACCCGCCACCTGTAGACCCCAGATGTAGTAGTCCATGCCTACGCTTGGACTGTATTCGATCCCCGACAAGGGCGGGAATGCCAGCCAGCCGGTGGCGGCGAACTCACCGATCCACAGCGACAGCATGATCAGCACCGCACCGGCGACGAACAGCCAGAAGCTGAGCGAGTTGACGAACGGGAACGCGACGTCGCGCGCACCGATCTGCAGCGGCACGGCCAGATTCATCAGGCCGGTGATCAACGGCATCGCCACGAAGAAGATCATGATCACGCCGTGGGCGGTGAAGATCTGGTCGTAGTGGTGCGGCGGCAGGTAACCCTCGGAGCCACCGACGGCGATGGCCTGCTGGGTGCGCATCATGATCGCGTCGGAGAAACCGCGCAGCAGCATGACGAAGGCGACGATGAGGTACATCACGCCGATCTTCTTGTGATCCACCGAGGTGAACCACTCCTTCCACAGATAGCCCCACAGCTTGAACTTGGTGATCAGGGCGACGACGCCCAGGCCACCCAGCACCGCACCGACCAGTGTGGTCAGCACGATCGGATCGTGGGGGATCGACTCAAGAGAGAGTTTTCCCAGCATGTTCATTCTCCCGAGCCCGCATGACCGGCGTGGCCGGCGTGCTCGTGTTCAGTGGCATCCAGGTTTTCCCCGGACTCCTTGGACTTGTGCTCTTCGCTCGGGGCGTGGCCTTCGTGCCCTTCATGGCTGGCAGCATCGGCGGCAGCGGCGCCCGCATGGGCGTGCTTCATGCCGTAGTGCTTGTTGTCGCCCATGTGCTTGGCGATGACCCAGTCGAACAGGCCCTCCTCGGACCGGCCGTAGTAGGTCACCGGATACCACTCGGCATTGCGCGCTTCACCCAGGGCCTTGAACGAGGCCTTGTCCAGCGTCTGCTCACCGGCGCGGACCTGGTCCAGCCACTGGCGGTACTCGGCATCGGTGACCGAATAGGCAGTGAAGTGCATCTTGGCGAAGCCCGCACCGCTGTAGTGCGAGGACATGCCCGGGAATTCACCGGTTTCGTTGGCGATCAGGTGGAGCTTGGTCTCCATCGCCGCCATCGAATAGATCATGCTGCCCAGGTGCGGGATGAAGAAGGCATTCATCACCGTGTCGGAGGTGATCTTGAAGTTCAGCGGAGTGTTGACCGGGAACTTGATCTCGTTGACGACCGCGATCTTCTCTTCCGGATAGATGAACAGCCACTTCCAGTCCAGCGAGATCGCCTCGATGGTGACCGGCTTGACGTCCGATTCCAGCGGCTTGTACGGATCCAGCGCGTGCGAGGAGCGCCAGGTCAGCACGGCCAGCACCAGGACGATCATGCAGGGGATCGACCACACCACCACCTCGATCGCCGTCGAGTGCGACCACTTCGGCTCGTAACGGGCCTTGGTGTTGGAAGCGCGGTACTTCCACGCGAAGGTCAGGGTCATGATGATGACCGGGATGACGACCAGCAGCATGAGCACGGTGGCCGTGATCAGCAGGGTCTTCTCATCCTGGCCGATCTGGCCCTTCGGACTGAGGATGGCCACGGCATCGCAGCCGGTGAGCATCACCAGCACTGCGAGCAGCAGGCCCGGGCGCAACCAGCGCCCAAGGGTTTTCAACGGAATCATCGGTCGATCCAATTGCGAGGGAATGCCGTTCCCCGTCCTGCCCGCTCCGGCCAAAGCCGGTCCCACCCGTCCGGAGACAGGCAGGGAGGTGGGGTCGAGTCAGCCTTGCAATTTTAGGCCGTCACCCACCATTTAAGAAAGGCATTGACAATGATCCTCCGCAGGAAAGGCCCCATTCTGGCTGCGACACGTTGTCGCACCGTGCGCGCAATGGGGCGCGGAGCATCGCAGCCGCAGGTGTCGCCACGCCGGAATCCCTCGTTCGGCAAAGTCGAATGAACGCATTCAGGAACTGTGGCATGCTGACGCGCGTGCGATGCTGTCCGTCTACTGGAGAGCTCCAATGGGCAAAGTCGATTTCAAGACGCTTGACCGCACCCTGTACCGGGCGCCGACCGGCGACTTCGTCCTGCTCCAAGTGCCCTCCCTGCCGTTCGTGATGATTGACGGCCGCGGCGACCCCAACACGGCAATCGCCTACGCCGAGGCCGTACGCTGGCTTTACTCCGTCAGCTATGCGTTGAAGTTCGCCCTCAAGGCGGTGGGACAGGACCATGTGGTTGCGCCGCTGGAGGGGCTGTGGAGCGCTGAGGATCCGGGCAGCTTCGTCGCCCGCCGCAAGGACGAATGGACCTGGACCCTGATGATCCGCACCCCGGATGCCGTCGACACGCCGCGGTTCGCTGCAGCAACGGAGAAGGTGAGGGCGAAGCTCGGTGCGCCACCCTCCAGCCTGCGCCTGCAGCGGCTGGAGGAGGGTCTCTGCCTGCAAACGCTGCACGTGGGCCCCTATGAGGATGAAGGCCCGACACTCGCGAGGCTGCACCAGGAGGTGATGCCATCGCTGGGCTACACGTTTGCCGGCCCGCACCATGAGATCTATCTGAGCGACCCACGGAAGACCGCTCCTTCGCGACTCAAGACACTCCTGCGCCAACCTGTGCGGGCGGTAGAGGCGGATGAGCCGCCGGTGGACGCCCCCGCCCGGCGGGCGAGGACGTCCTCCCTGCATCAGAACCGGTAACCCAGGCCCAGCTGCACGCCATTCTGCAGCTGGCCGTCGCGGCGCTCGCCCACGTAGTCGACCATCACCGACAGCCGCTCGCTGGCCCGGCTGGTCACACCCAGGTTCCAGCTCAGCACCTGCTCGCCCACCGTCTGGCTGTTGCTGCCGAACATCATCCGCATGGGCCAGATACGCAATGACGTCCGCCTCAATCGGCGGGGGAGCCGCGGATGAAGGCAGTCAGCGACGCACGGGGGGCTCGCCACCCGATGGCAGGAACTCGACTGCCACCCCTCGCCGCTCCCCGCCAGCCGGTACCTTGACTGCGCTGCGCCAGCGCGCCGCCGCCGCCCGCGCAGCCTGGTCCAGCGCCAGGACGCCGCTGCTCCTCTGCACAAGGACCGAGGTCACCTGCCCGTCCTCCCAGACATCAACCACCAGCAACATACGCACGTTACGGGCAACGACGGTGCCTTCCGGCAAAGGCGGCAACGGCTCGGGTGTGAAGCCGGCCGCGGCCAGATCCACACGTAGCGTTCCCCGATCGCCCTCCGCCGTATTGGGCGGCCCGCCGTCTTCCTGCGCAGGGGCTGCGGGCGCCCGGGGCCGCGGCGGCACCCACAACCCTGTGCCATCGGCCAGCGTTCCGCGTGGCGGCAGCGCTCGCTCTGCGTCGGGCTCATCCGAGGGCGACGTCACCGACACCACTGGCACGCCCGGCTCTGCCATCCCGCCAGGCGAGGCCGCCGTGTCGCCGCCAGCGTCATCACTTGTACCCTCAGAAACCTTGTCGGCAGCCGGCCCGAGCAGCGCCGAGGCCCGCGCCTCCAGAATGCGGGAGCGCTCCCTGCTGCCGCGCGACATCATGATGGCCCCCAGGCGCACGTCGCTGCCCAGCAGGATGTTGCCGGTATTGAGGTAGTCACGCGAGTCCACGCCGCTGCGCAGCCGTCGTTCCAACTGGCCGGCTACCACGCGCGCGCCCAGCGCCAGTTCCTCGTCCTGGTCGGCCATCACTTCGCTGTAGGCCTCCCATA
Source organism: Stenotrophomonas maltophilia (assembly GCF_025642255.1). Classification (NCBI taxonomy): domain Bacteria; kingdom Pseudomonadati; phylum Pseudomonadota; class Gammaproteobacteria; order Lysobacterales; family Lysobacteraceae; genus Stenotrophomonas; species Stenotrophomonas maltophilia. The sequence goes on along the minus strand of NZ_CP106759.1, from coordinate 1,120,693 downwards.
CAGGAACTTCGTTGGGCGCATAGGCCAGCACCTGTTCCAAGAGGGTCTGTATCCGATACAGGCGCTCCTGCAATGGCAACTCGTCCAACGCAGGAGGCAGCTGCCGCCTGCCGAAGAAGCTGCGCACCGACAGCGCTCGCATGTCCTCGGTCAACAGCGCCAGAGCAATGGCCGGGCGGCGTGGCGACGCAGCCCACATCTGCCGAAGCAGTTCGGTCGATTCCGCGTCCAGCGCCCTGTATTCCGGGCTCCGCCTTGCCTCCAGCACACTGCGATCGATGGCACCGGTACGGCTGGGCGGAGAGAGCGCGTTCATCTTGCCCACCACGGCGCTGTACTGGTCGCGCAGGCGCGCGAACTCGCGCGTATGGTCAGACGTGCGCGGCCAGAGCCGAGCAGATGCCTTCAGCTCGCTCAACAGGTGATCGACCTGCGCCACGTCTCCGCGGGCACCAGCGCGCATCGCCGCCTCCACTGTCTGCAGCGAGTCCTGCTCGAACGCCTCGCGCGAACTCCATTGCCGCTGCCCGCGCGCCAAGTCGTTCGCCGCTATGTAGACCTGGCGCGGTGCGTCGCGATCAACAGAGCCTCCGCCACCAGAGATCACTACCACCACGACGAAACCCAAGCCCAGCATCAGAGCCGCCACCAGGTAATTGCCGGACCGATCCAGCCAGGCCACGCGCAGCAGCGACAGCACCGAAGCCGTGCCGCCCAGCATCACCGCCGCGCGGAAGGCAGCGCGGCCATCGCTGATGGATGGGCGAGCACCCAGATGGCCCAGGACATCAAACGTGGAGTAAACCAGACCGCCCAGCCACGCCCACAACGGCGTCAGGCCAATCAGAACCGCCAGCAGCACGGCAAGCCAGCCCAGCCACTTCACGGCCGCCTACTCATGATCAAGCCCGGCACGCACAGGATGTAGAACAGCACGCCCAGCAGGAGCATGCCGGACTGCACGGCCAGCTCAAAGCCATCCCACCAGCCCGGCGAGGGCAGCGCGTCGTAGGCACGCCAGGCCGGCATGCCCCAGCCGGCCACCCAGCCCAGCACCAGGGTGCCGACCGCCGCCATCGTAACCCGCGACCCCAGGCCGGGAAGCTGACTGGTTGTGGCAGCAGCGCCCGGAGCGGCCGGCCTTGCCACCGGGCGGGCGGCTGCCGCCTGCCGCAGTGGCTGGGCCGTGCGGGTACGTTTCCGCTTGCGACCGCGGCCCTTGCCGCCGTTCGTCTGCTGTGCCACGCGCGCACTGCGTGCGACCAGGCCGGCGCGCGCGCACGCCGCGCAGGGTAGCCCGGCAAAGTGCTGGTGGCTGGCATCCTGACTGCACGCCACCAACTGGCCGCCGCTTCGCCGCGCGTAGCCCATCAGCAGCGACGACCACTCCTGCGCCGATGGACGGCGCTGCGGCTGCGCCGAGAACGCGCGATCAAACAGATCGCGCAGAGCCGGCGGGAACATTTCATGGCCACTGACCGGTGCGGGCAGCAGGCGGCTGATGCCGCGCCGGCCGTAGGGATACAACCGCGCAGCGATGCGCCCAGGCAGGTCGTTGGGCACGTCGCCCCCCTGGGGGCGCCCGGCGTACGGATGCAGGCCCGAATTGAGCAGCTGGAATACGATCACCGCCAATGCGAAGCGATCCTGCGCCTCTTCCTCGCCAGGCGTGACCCCACGCTGCTGGAACTCGGCCGCCAGATAATCGGTGGTCACCTGGCCGGCCGGGAAACGCTCGTCCTTGCCCTGGATGCTGAAGCCATCGCAATCAAGCATGGCGATGAACAGCGAATCGCGGTAGAAGCGGACATTCAGCGGCTTGAGATCGACCACGTAGTGCTGACAGCGGTGCAAGGCAGCCAAGGTCGCCGCCAGATTCGCAGCCAGGGTCATCTTCGCGCCCAGACCGGTGGGCAGCTTTTCAACGCGTGCCTGCCGTTCCTGCAGTACATGCTCAAGATCGGTGGTGGCCGACACGTCCAGGATCGGCATGCTGAAGCCGATGAAGCGCCCGCCACGGTCACGGAGCAGACCGGTCGGCCATGCGATCTGCACACGTTCGCGCCCACCCTCACGGAGCGTCGGCAGATCCGGCTGCAGTTCCAGCATTGCCCGCAGCTTGCGCTCGTAGAACGGCACGTCCTTGGCCGAGTGATACAGCTTGGCGACCTCGCGCGGACGCTCCTTCAGAGTGAACACACTGCCGGCGCCACCACTCTTGAGAAGGCGCAGCAGGGTCAGCGGCTGGCGCCGCTGGTCGAAGATGATTTCTCCACTGCGGCCAGGCATGTGCTCAGCCCGGCAATGCGATCAGCAGCGTCTTGTCATCGCCGGTAATGCCATCCGTGCGCGGGTCGGACAAGGTCGCCTGCAAGGCCTGGCTGCCATGTGCTTCATCCACGGCAGAGAGATAGCGCAGCACCGGCCCGAAAAACGGCTGGAACAAGGTGTCCCCTCGGCGTCCCATCGCAAAGGGCTGCACGCCGTCGGACATCAGCACCAGCGCCTGCACCGCCCCTTCGAAACGGGTCAGCCGCAACTGTTGACGCCAATTGGCTCCGGTAACGAACCAGGTTTCGTTGGCGTACTCGCCGTTGGCCGGCAGCGACACTGCATCGGCGGTGCCATCGCTGAACGCGCAGGCGGCGACCCCATCGCCGATATGGAGGAACCAGCCACCACGCGCATCGGCTACTACCCCCACAAGGGTGCAGGCATGGTCGGACAGGCGCAGGCCATGTCCGGCGGCCAACAGCGCCAGTTGACCGCGCGCGTCATCGATGGCCGTTTCGATGATCGGCCGCAGCGCGTCCACGGGCACCGTCAGCGGTGCGTCGCCCAACGCCATTGCCGCCGCCAGTGCAGCGGCGACGCTGCACGACATGTGTTGCGCCCCGACATCGCTGTGCGAGGCCGAGCCGGCACCATCGCAGACCACCGCCACCAGCAGCGCACCGCTGCATACCGCGGCATGCGCGTCCTGGCAGGGCTGCCCGCGATCCACGTGCGACCGCCCCGTAGCCGAGGCAGCCATAACGCGCCAACTCACGGTCAGACCGGCACGTGCGACCAGCTATCGGTCGCCGGCAACTGGACCTGCCCGCCGGGCGTCGAATTGGACACCACGCGCATGCTCGCGCTGAGCCACAGGAACAGCTCCTTGAACTGCAGGCCCTGCAAACGCTTCACCCCGCGCTCGCCATTGCGGCTGAACCGGGCAAGCACACCGAGGTCGGCATTACCCACTGCAATTGGAAACACCGCCACCCTGTTCTGTTCCTCGGCACTGCGGCACTGTTCGGCCACCGCCTCCCAGGCATCGGTCGGTTGGCCATCGGACATCAGGAACAACCATGGCCGCGTGTAGGCCACGCCAGCCTGCCGGAAGCGCTGCTTCTCATCTTCGATTTCCTGCAGGGCAAGCTCCACCGCCGCGCCGGTGGGGGTGGTGCCGTTGGCCTTCAGGGTGGGCGCAGTGAAATCCATTGCATCGCACCAGTCACCACGTACGGCGGCAGTGTCCATGCCACCGTATTCCACCAGCAACACGCGCACACGCTTGGCCGCTATCACATCGTCCTTCAGCTCCTTCTCCAGCAGCTTCAGACCAACGTTGAGCTGTTCGATCGGGCTACCATCCATGCTGCCGGAGCAGTCCAGTACCAGTATCAGCGGTGTGCGCTGTTCGCTGTTATCGACCAGAGAAACGTCAGGAATCGCGCCAATGGACATCGTGGTAAGCCTCCGTGCTATGGATCGGGCCGCTGTATGCGTTGCATCGAGTATAGGCACAGGGGAGAAGGGAAACCATGAGCCGACTTCCGACGCCCCGTGGCAATGCTTGCCACATTTGCCGACGTGCCCGGAATCCGACTCTGTCCAGGGATTATGGAGAGCCAACCGACTCCCTGCCGATACCGTCGTTCTGGAACATCTGTTCAGCAGCAGGAGGGTCTTTTCGGTGCAAATGCGACACTGGCGTGGGATGTCGCATGTGCTGAAGCAGGGCCATGAAGGCTTCGCTCAGCAATCAGGACTGCCAGCCGTGGGCTGGCACTACTGGGGAATTCGCATTCCGCCGGGCATGGCCCGGCGCTACCAGACCAGGCTACACGTTTGCCGGCCCGCACCATGAGATCTATCTGAGCGACCCACGGAAGACCGCTCCTTCGCGACTCAAGACACTCCTGCGCCAACCTGTGCGGGCGGTAGAGGCGGATCAGCCGCCGGTGGACGTCCCCGCCCGGCGGGCGAGGACGTCCTCCCTGCATCAGAACCGGTAACCCAGCCCCAGCTGCACACCATTCTGCAGCTGGCCGTCGCGGCGCTCGCCCACGTAGTCGACCATCACCGACAGGCGCTCGCTGGCCCGGCTGGTCACACCCAGGTTCCAGCTCAGCACCTGCTCGCCCGCCGTCTGGCTGTTGCTGCCGAACACCAGATCCGGCGCCGCCGCAAAGCCAGTGCTGTAGCGGGCCTGCGTGTCCCCCAGCTCCTTCTGCCACACCACCCGCGCCCGCGGGGTGATGCGCTCGCCGTTGTTGCCCTCGAAGGTCTTGAACAGCTGCAGGCCCGCACCCACCCGGATGCTCTCCAGGCTGCCGCCACGCCCGGCCAGCGCCGCCACGCCCTGCCCTTCGTTGAACCGCGTCGCGGAGGTGCGCGCATAGTCCACCACCGGCAGCAGCGGCTGGATCACCACGCCCTTGCCGCGGGTGAAGGAGAACGCATGTTCCACCCGCGCGGAGATCGCATCGTTGCTGTACTTCGCACGCAGCGGGTCCTGCAGGCCCTCGATGCCGGCGATGCTGCGCCGGGTGTCGTGGCGCAGGTCGGTGTAGCGCACCGCCGCGGACAGATAACCGCGTGCGTAGATCGCGTCCAGGTAACCGCCCACATCCAGCGCACGCACGTCGCCGGTGAAGCTGGAGGCGCCACGGGCCTTGGTCGACATGTCCGCGGCCGCCACGCTCACGCCCAGGCCGACACGGTCATCGGCCAAGCGCGTATCGGCACCGACCACGATGCCGCCCACGGTATGGCTCATCCCGGCCACGCCAGCATCGGCATCGATGCGGCCATGGCTGGCGAAGCCGCGTGCCCACAGACCGTGGCCACGCTGGCCATCACCGCTGGCCCCCGCACCTGCTGCCGTCGGCTCGACCAGATGCATTGCCAGCTGGTTGAACAGGGTGCCATGGCGCATGCCCGGCTGTGCCGACATCGACTGCGCGACCTGCGCGGCCAGGCCATCGGCATCGCCACCGGCACTGCGCATCGCCGCCTGATGCTGCTGGACCACGTTGCCGATGCTGCCCAGCAGGGCGTTGTCGGCCAGGCGCAGGGTGGCGTGCGCATCGCCACGCAGCGCACCGGCCTGCTGCGCGACCACGTCGCGGTCGGCAAACTGCAGTGCGCCCAGCAGCGGCTCCAGCGCCGACGCCGGCTGCGACGCGGCCGTCCTCAATGCCTGGCCGAGGCCCGCGCCCGACGCCACGTTGGCGAACGGAGACACGTCATCGAAGGCCGGATTGGCGACCGCCCAGATGCCGTCGCCGGTCTGCACGATATTGAACGTGAGCAGCGAGTTCTCGCGCGGATGGAACCTGCGCTGTGCCGTGTCGGCACTGGTCAGATCGGCACTGTAGCCCGAGCCGTCCTGCCGCTCGGCACGGGTGAAGGCGACCTGTCCGGCCTGCAGCTGCGGCACGCTGGCATCGAACTCGCTGTCACTGTCGTTCAACAGCGCGGTGGTCAGCTCGTTGCCTTCCTTGCTGCCATAGATACGTCCCTGTACCAGCGGGATCGAAAGATCCTGGCGGTAGTAGCCCGGTGCGATATCCAGCGCGAGCTTGCCGACCGTGCCGCCGATCAGGAAGCCCGGCGCCGTGGTGGCCGCCCTGTTTCCGCAATAGTAGTAGCTGCCCTGGCTGTCGCAGCGATGGACTTCGAATGCGTCCAGTACAAGGCCCGCCTGGCGCGTCTCCGGGGTGATGTCGAACAGCAGCCGGCCGGCATTGGGATAGGCGAAGCTGACATAGCCGTTGACCGTCAACGGGCCGCCCTGCGGATGAAGATCGCCACCGGCCACCCTCACCCGCGCCACCTGCGGAACATTCCAGGGGAAGTCGGGATAGTCCGGGTCCCCGACATAGGCCGTCGCGCCGATGGTTCCATGCCCCTTCAGTGCGGCCCCTGGATCCAGCGTCACGACGGCCGTGGAGATTCGACCACCGGCCATCGCCACCTCACCTCCACGCCGGACCAGCAGCGTATCGCTGTTGTCCAGTTCGCCGGTCGAGGCGAGGGACAGCGAACCGTCCACGATCGTGCTCCCGGCCTTCAGCAGACCGTCCCTCACATCGACGGCACCGTTGCGTCCTATCACGCTGTTGCCGGTAAGCAGGTTGCTCTGCGCTGTGATGTCCAGCCTTCCCGAGTCCACCCACAGGATCGACGCACCGCTGTCTTCTGTCGCGGACCAGTGGGCGCCTGCGGTGAGCTTGATCACGCCAAAGGCATCGCCGCCGACGACCTTGTCCACATCCACATCGCGCACATAGGAGAACTGCGCGGGATCGAATGCCGGATTGATGTTTCCGCTCACCCGCTTGCCATCGATGATCAGGACATCGTTGGTCGTTGCATAGTCCATCGAGGTCGCCACCCTGTCGCTGAACAGCGTCACGTCCGGATAGGCCGTGCAGCCACCGTCGTCGCTGGTGTCGCGGGTCGGGCAGAAGCGGGTCGCGATGGCCATCGTGGCCGGATCGAAATAGCGCAGGAACCCGGAGCTTTCCGTCAGTTCGTAGTGGGCCTGGGTGATCCGGCCTTCAATGACGGCAAAGTCCCTGGCGCCAAACATGTCCCGGTAGTACTGGATGTACTTCTCCTGGCCCGGGTACGGCGTGGGAACACCATCCCGGGCTTCGCCATGGATCCCCAGCACGGTCATGTCGTAACCGTCATACACCGGCAGGGCGAAGCGGGTGATCCGACGATTGACACCGGCGACGAACGCATCGGCACACGCCGAGTAGCAACCACCGTCCAGCACGGTATCCAGGCCATTGCGACGGATGACCTCGCCCATGCCAACGCCACCGCTGGCAGCACCACCGGGTGAATTGCGGAAGACGATCTGGCGGATGGTCCGTCCCTGCCGGTTCGCCGCGCTGAGAATGCGCTCCAAGGTCCTGGGATCGCTGCTCTCGACGCCGCCGGAGTAGTAGATCGTGTCGCCGTTAAGATGGAAGGTGCTTGCCTGCGCATCGAGCGTGGAGAGTCCCGCCATCAGAGCGAACGACATCGCCATGCTCAGCCTGGACCGGGAAGTGAGGGGGGAGATCGACGAGTTCGACATGCGGGTTACCTGTGTTCGAGAGAGTGCCGCCCCGCCAACGCCCCCGCCGATGCAGGGCCACTGGACGTCGCAGTGCCATCCGTCGCGCCTGTGGCCGACGACAGGAAGCACTAACGGCCGAAGGTCGCCCTCACCCCCAGTCGGGCGGCGAATCGCGCCACATCGCAGCGAGGCGTGTCGGCAGGCTCCCGGCGCGGCCTTGGTGGCCGCGGCTGCCAGCCACCACGGCCGTCGAGCCTGGGCCCGCACCACCGGCACCCCAAAACAGAAATCCCCGACCGGGGCCAGGGATCTTCATTACAGCGGGCATCAGAAACAAGAGCCCTGCGATCTACGCATCAGCTTGCCGAGCCTGGTCGCAGCTTGTTCAAGCGTCAGGCGTTCGACGGAGCCCAAGGTGCGGCGCTTCCCTTGCGCCCAGGTGAAGATCCAAGCCTTGTGGCCAGAGGTCTGCACTCTCAGGATCAGGCCACGAACCTAACCTGAGCGCCCCTGAGCTCGCAGGTCTATCCTTGGCCCAGCCGCGAGAACGATGCATTTGGTGAGAGCGGACAACATCGGGAGAATTGTCCGTAAGCGGCGATGGGCCCAACTTACGCCAGGATGCGAGGCGATGTCTGGATGCGGATCGTCCGCGACCAACGTGCCCCGTCAGCCTTTGTATCGATGTCCTTCCCTTCCTTTTACTATTTCAGACAATTCATTCAGCCCGCATCTTCCAGCTGCGACTGCAGATGTCGGAAGGCCGCGACGCACTCCGGAACGCCATCTGACAGATCTTCGAAGAAGAACTCTCTGTAGAAAATATCTGGCCAGATAAGGACGCTGCCACCAAGAATTTCAACCCTCCAACAGTCCGGGAGTTTTCCATCAGTCACTGAGAATATATCAACCGGCGCAAAAATCAGATTCCCATGATCGCTGACCAGCTGACAAGTAAGTACGCCTGCCCGATACACAGATGAGGCTTCATGCAGGCTAAGCCCATAAGCCGTGTACTCCCTCCCGCGAGTCACGGACAATCGAGGCTTCAGCTTGCCCTCTGCGCCGAGACCAGCGAGAACGCTCTCCCATTCATCGATAACTTTAACTCGCATTGAGCTACTTCCCCTCTTCAATGAGCTTTGTTTTTGGCTCAACAACCTGCCCGCTCGACTGATTCCGATATGCGTGGGTGGAAAACTGCTGACCATCTGGCGCCTTATGAGAAGAGCTTGACACCAGAAAGGAACACCCCCAACTGCGGATCCATGTACCGCTGCTGCATGTAGCTCAGCCCGGTGGCCGAGTCGCTCACATGCCCCGTATACCCCGGGCCATCCGTGACCTGACCACCGACCACAGCACCGTAAGGCTCGTAGTCATAGCGCTTGGCCACGTTGCCGTTGGCATCGCTCTCGGCCACGACCGAGCCCAGCGCGTCCGTGTGGATGTACGTCACCGTCGTCTGGGCAATTGCGGCTGGCGACACGCCAAGGCCGAGCAGCAGCACGCAGCACAGCCAGGCGCCCAATGCCCCCAGCTTCCGAATTCGATCTTCAAACCCCCTGAAGCGGGTCGACACACCGCCCGCAGTTCCCCCGAACCTGCGCATCCTTCCAATCCCTGAAAGAGCCTTGAAGCAAGGCTGGGTATTCATAGCACAGGAATGACCGGCTGCGGTTGCCACGTCAGGAACTGTGCGAGGAGCCAAGCGCCCGGGAAGCCGGAGGGGCCAGCGGGTCGCGAGGCTCGGAAGCTGCGGGCTGCCAGCCATGGGTTGGCACTGCTGGGAAACTCGCATTCCGCCGGGCATGGCCCGGCGCCACCAGACACAAAAAAGCCCCGACCAGGGCCGGGGCTTTTCATCAAACATGGTGCCGGAAACAGGAGTCGAACCTGCGACCTACGCATCCATCATAGCGAAGGGCTATAGGCCAGTAGCATTGGCTCTATCAGCTTCAAGCCTCCCTCCAGCCGACCTTCGTCCAGTGCTTCTTTGGAGAGCAAGGCGATCTCCAATCCGGCTTCATCCAGCGGTCCAAGTGAAAGCAGCGCCAGCAGGTTCAGTAGATCGAGCCGATCAACATAGCCATTCTCAAACAGCCACCGCACCATGCTCAAGTGTTGCTTGGGCATCTGCCCGGAAAGGACATGATTCCTTGCAATCCACGTTGATGCTCTTGCAAGAGCCCCTACGTCGTGTTGCGAAAGATAGGAAGCAATGTCGGCATCGATAGCCGAGGGCACACTTACTTCGCCCGACCAGTAGCGGTCCAGCAAGCCAGGAGCCAATTCGCTAGCAGATCCGAGAAGCCCTGTCTCCACAATTATGGCCAGAAGCTCGTAGCTATCACCGTTCATGCGCGAAGTCCTGACCGGTCCAATATGGCTATCGGCGAATAGTGAATTTTCATGGGATCTCCTCTGGATTAGATTACGAGAAAATTCCATTTATCAATGCTGCCGACCTACGGGGAGATTACCGGCCAACTTAGGACAGGATGCGAGGCGGTGATTGGATGCGGATCGTCCGCAGCAAACGTGCTCCGCCAGCCTTTGCATCGAAGCCCTCAACCTTGTTCTCCTATCTATACGGGAAACCAGTCAGCCAGTATTTCCCATCAGTGACTGCAGATTTCGGAAGGCCGCGACGCACTCCGGAACACCATCTGACAAGTCGTCGAAGAAGAAGTCTTTGTAGAAAATATCTGGCCAAATAAGAACGTCACCATCGCGAACTTCGATCCGCCAGAAATCCGGAATTGCTCCATCAATTACATCAAATACGCCAATCGGCGCGAAGATAAGATTCCCATAATCATCGACCAGCTGACAGATTAGCGCCCCCGCTCTATACACACTTGAACTACGATGCAAACTGAGCCCATAAACCGTGTACTCTTTTCCACGAGCCACGAACAGTTTCGGCTTCACCTTACCCTCTGCGCCAAGGTCAGCGAGAACGCTCTCCCAATCATCAATAACTTTAACTCGCATGACCTACTTCCCCTCTTCAATCAACTTTGTTTTTGGCTCAACGACTTGTCCGCTCGTCTGATTTCGATATGCGTGGGTAGAAAACTGCTGACCATCTGGCGCCTTATGCGATGAGCTCGACACCTTGGTCCAATCTGATGCCTGCCCTCCATGAACAGCGCTAAGGCGCGGCGAGTCCCGTAATCCGACGCTACCATTACCGCCAGCTATGACCCGCCCTTCGCCTGATATCAGCTCGCCAAGCTGCTGCTCGCTGCCAAGTTGCTTATTCAACCTAACTCCATCCGCTATGTTGTCGGCGCCTTTTATCAGCTTCCCAGCCCCATCCCCTACTACGGGGACAAGCCCAACTCCGGAAACAGGAGTCGAACCTACATTTCATCTCAGTCCCGGGTCTGTCGGTCCAGCGATATTTCCGGTTCCGACCATCCTGTCCAGACTCTCCTCAAATACCTCACCATCTTCAATGTAGAGCTGAACTTCGTGGTCGGATGATAGCCGGATGTCCAGTACCCATACTTGCGGCGCACCAGCAAGCGCATCGCACAGATCACCCGTCGACACCTCTAACGGCCTGTTCACCATCCGCTCTCGAAGATGACCCAAGGTCGCTTTTGACTCCGCTCCCGAAGGGACATCCAAATGCGATAGCAGCCAAATATCATTCGTGCTGAAGTTATCTCTTAACGCCTCAACTACCCTGTCTCCCGTGATTGGGAAGTCCCAAGCGTTTACGGTCATGACTATCCGCCTCCGTTAAGCGGCCGCGCGGGTCCGCGTGAAGGAGTGCCCCCGGTAGCACTCGGCTCATAAGGATGTTCGTGCGGGTTCGTATGACTGCCCGGCCGACCGTGGTCAGTAAAATCAATAGTCTTTACCGGCCTCCCGTGACCGTCGAATTCTCTCGCCTGGTCGTACTTTCCATTTCTACCATCTCGCTGCCCCAGTTGCGTATGCGGGCCAGCCGCATCCGGTTCTGGTGCAGGCTCACCATTGGGCTTAGTGGGTAGTGGTCGGTCGGGGAAACGATTGGGTATTGGCTGCCCGTCTCGCCCCCGCCGCACTGTATCCCGACCTGCGGGACGTTCAGTGGGCCTCGAAGTTGGCCTTCCACTTGGCCCGCTCTCGCGATTCCCCCCGGATGTATCCTCACTGCGCTGGATGTTTCCACCAGGGTTGGGAACCGGGATGGGAAGGATGTAAGGGGCCGGCATCGGGATCGCCTGCCGTCCATCAGGATCAGTGAACTTGTACGGATTCCCGTTGGCATAGCGATACCGATTGAACTGCCCTACCGGCTGCTCATATGCCGTCACCGGATCCACCGACAGGAACACACCCAACTGCGGATCCATGTACCGCTGCTGCATGTAGCTCAGTCCGGTGGCCGAGTCGCTCACATGCCCGGTATACCCCGGGCCATCCGTGACCTGACCACCGACCACAGCACCGTAAGGCTCGTAGTCATAGCGCTTGATCACGTTGCCGTTGGCATCGCTTTCGGCCACAACCGAGCCCAAGGCATCCGTGTGGATGTAAGTGACCGTCGTCTGGGCAATTGCGGCTGGCGACAGGCCAAGGCCGAGCAGCAGCACGCAGCACAGCCAGGCGCCGAATGCCCCCGACTTCCGAAATCGCTCTTCAAATCCCCTGAAGCGGGCCGACACACCGCCTGCAGTTCCCCCGAACCTGCGCATCCTTCCAATCCCTGAAAGAGCCTTGAAGCAAGGCTGGGTATTCATAGCACAGGAATGACCGGCCGCGGTTGCCACGTCAGGAACAGTGCGAGGAGCCAAGCGCTCGGGAAGCCGGAGGGACGAGTAGGCCGCGAGACTCGGAAATTGCGGCTTCCCGCCATGGGTTGGCACTGCTGGGGAACTCGCATTCCGCCGGGCATGGCCCGGCGCTACCAGACACAAAAAAAGCCCCGACCAGTGCCGGGGCTTTTCATCAAACATGGTGCCGGAAACAGGAGTCGAACCTGCGACCTACGCATTACGAACCCAGCCGACTGAACTTGGCGAGCGATCTAAGCAGCTCGCGACTGACCGGATGATCCCGACTCCGGACGAGCGAACCGGCATGGACCGTTGCCGCCGGGACGATGGGGGCGCTCTCGGGGGCTCAGCTGTGAGAACGATGCGCTTGGTGAGGGGGGATGACATTGGGCGGAGCGTCCGCAAATGGCGATAGAACCAACTTAGGACAGGATGCAAGGCGGTGTTTGGATGAGGATCGTCCACAGTGCACAGCCCCGCCCCATGTAGCCGCCAATTAAGTCACTACTTAATTTGAAAACCGATGAAATTCGAACAGACCTTCAGGTTCTACGGCACGCATACCAAAATCACCTCGTATCGATACCCATCACCAACTTCGTACACGTGAGCCTGAAGCACTAGGTCACTCCTCCCCTCTTCTTCTGTGTAAAGATCAACCAGAACATTCCAAAAATCTCCATACCAGATGCAGACGGAAGAGTTCCAGGACTCATCTGGCAGCCTTTTCAAGTGTGCGCCATACGCGCGAATGTTCTCTAGCGCGCTTGCCCACACATCTGGGGCCTGAAGGGTTACCTGCGGTAGCGATGGTTCGCCACCTTGAATCAGAGCATCAACGATGGCTGCGAGCGTGGGCCGCCAAGCTTGCGGCACCGCAGTCTCGTTCTCACCATCTTTAGCTATGGTCGTCTCATTCATTGCTAATCTCTCCCGTGCAATTGCTTGTGGCAGTCCAAACGTACTCAGCAACGGCTTGCCGGGCTTGGTCGCGGGCCTGATCAAGTGTCAGAAGCTCAACGACCCCAAGGTACGACGCTTACCGTGCGCCCAGGTCACGATCCAAGCTTTGTGGCCCGAGGGTTGCACTCGCAGAATCAGGCCGCGAACCTGAGCGTCCCTGAGCTCGTAGGGGCGATCTCGGGGTTCTGCTGTGAGAACGATGCGCTTGGTGAGGGCGGATGACATTGGGCGGAGCGTCCGTAAGTGGCGATAGCGCCAAATTAGGACAGGATGCCAGGCGTTGATTGGATGAGGATCGTCCTCATCTAGGCATCTGCAGGCATCAGAGAAGGCACGACACGCGAGAGAACTTCAACGCAGACATCGTCGGAGAAGACCGCATAATGCGCCATATTTCCCGAAGAATGAACGCCACCGCTCGAATTCTCCAACCACGTCAACAACGATGAGCTGGTTGCACGCATCAGGTTATGCCCGGCCACCACTACGCCTGACTCCCAGTATTCCTGGAGACTTCCCTCCTGAGTAATTCGAACGGCCAAGGGCGTTGCGAAAATCAGAATCCACGCCTTCCTTCCCGTGTTCTCGAACAAATCTATAGCCATAGATCCGTCAATCGAATATCTAACTTCCCCGACATCCCACGAGTGATCCCCGTCCATTCCGTCAGGTCGCCACTCTTCAAAATCTGCAGAACGCTGTCCAATCATGGGTTCTTCCCATATCTAAACTCATCAGTGGTTCGACCGTCCTGGCGCCGAATCTCCAGCGTCGGCCGTCCATCCTTGGAGTAGTTCCTGTCAATCACTCGACTTCCATCCTCCAATTGCCCAACACGAGTTCCGTTTGCCTTTGTGTCGACATCCTTGGGACCCAGCGCGTCAAAATCCTTTGCTTTCTGATCTGATTCGGCTCCTCTATCCCATACCCGGGTGCCTCGGGTAGTGACATTTTCAATAGTCGATTCACCACGTAGTCCAGCTACGCTATCGGGCGCCTGCTTTCCCCCTTCCCCCTCCGTGGAGTCGGTCGGATCAGCCCCTTCACTCCGCTGGATGGAATCAATTGCATTTGAGACTAATCTCCCCCCGTACGCTATCGTCAGAATTGCAGGAAGCGCCAGAGCATCAGCGATGGTGTTCACCTCACCAGAACATCGATTCTCGTTACAAGTGACTGCACGTCCATCCGGATCTGTGAACTTGTACGGATTGCCGTTCGCATACCGATAGCGATTGACCGGAATTCTTCGATGCGGGCATCGGCTATGAGGTTGCCCCACCCCTTCTTGATGTCCGTCACGTCGAAGACCTTGCCCGCACGGCGCTCGCCCGCTTGTCTAGCCCAACGCTGCAGGACTTCCATGGCTTCGACGTTTAGCGGGATGTGACGCTGCCTACCGGACTTGGCGTTCTCGGCTCGAATGGTCAGCATCTTGGCTTCCCAGTTGATGTCCGCCCATGTCATCGATAGCAGTTCACCCCGCCGCATGCCGGTATTGATGGCTGTAAGGACCACCGGAGTCAGGTGATCGACATAGCCGTCCATCGGCAAGTCAGGCAGAACCGCTTGCCGGTACTTACGTCGGGCCGCATTCGCGTTCGCCCTCCCCTCAACCCCAGCTAGATCGCGCGCTGCCAGCGAGGCCCGGAGCATCGCCTCCTCATCAGGGGACAGGAACCGAACCACCTTGCGGCTAGCTGCTGATCGCTGACGCATGCCCATGAGGGGGTTAGTCTCGATCAGCTTCCACTCAACGGCCCGAGACAAGGCAGACCGCAGGCAAGCAAAGTCGCGCGCTGCGGTAGCCTTGGTGACTGCATCGGGGCCAGTGACACGACCGCGCCACCATCGCTCCATTGTGGGCACGTCAATTTCGATGATCTGACGACGCAGCAGCCACGGGAACACTGATCGGATGCGGTCCGGGTACTGACGACCACCCTTGAGCTCAGCTATCGCCCAAGGCTCGAAATGCTCGTTGAGCAGTGTTTCGAGCGTGCAGCTAGTGGGCTTGGACTTTGCGAGTGCCGGCAATCCGGACTGAACGTATTCAGCGACCGCTTGCCGGGCTTGGTCGCGGGCCTGGTCGAGCGTCAAGTGCTCGACCGAACCTAAGGTACGACGTTTACCGTGCGCCCAGGTCACGATCCAAGCCTTATGCCCTGAAGGCTGCACACGCAGGATCAGGCCGCGAACCTGAGCGTCCCTGACCTCGCAGGGGCGATCCCGGGGTTCAGCCCTGAGAACGATGCGTTTGGTGAGGGCGGATGACATCGGGCGGGTTGTCCGTGAGTGGCGATAGAGCCAACTTAGGACAGGATGCGAGGGGATGTTTGGATGAGGATCGTCCGCTGACGATGCCTAATGTCTGCGACGACAGAGCACAAACTTGCTCCGAACACTGAACGAAAAAACCTACTGCCCTACGCCGTCGGTTCGCGCATCCTGACTGTCGACGCGGGGACCCTCGGCGAAGTTCAAAAACTGAAGCACGATCTCCTCCAGGTTGAGCACTCCACCGCAAGCGATATAGCGCCCATCCGAAATCTCGGACTGAATCCAATCTACTTCCGAACGATCAATGCGCGTTCTGGGCAGCGAATATTCACTCAACTCCGTGTCAACCAGGTCGACAGTGAGAATCCACCCTGGGTTATCCAAAGTGTCTATCTTGATACCGTAGGAATGCTCCCAATCTTCGTCACAGTGATTCGAGTACCATTTTTGCAAAAGCGCAATCGCAGTGTCCATAAATAATCTCAGTTCCGCTTTGGCAGCTCTTCTGGGAGCGCCGGACGCACCCCCTTTTGCCCTGCCTCTTTCACATGAGGTGTGGCAATGATGGATCCATCAGGATTGGTATGAGCCTTTCCGGTTACGTCGACACGCTTTACCTCTTGGAAGCCGGACGGATTGTTCGGATTTGGCTGGTAAGTGGCAGTATTGCTGATATTGCCATCCTCACCACGCTTTAGGACAGAGTGTGCGCCCTCTGCATTGGCGTCCGGTCGCAATTTGTTTGTGTTCCGGCCAGATGGCGCGCCAACTGTAACAGTCCCAGTCCGGGGTGGCTGCATACGCAGGGGCGGCGCTCGAATGCCACCAGCATGGGACTGCCCGCCCTTGACGATACCGGAACCAATGGCATAGCCAGTTTGCTCAGCCCAATTGGCATGCAACGGAAATCCGTGCTCGTATCGGGAGGCGTTAAGTGTTCCGTTCTCAAAGCCGGTCTGGAAGTCACTCCAACTCTGCCTCCCGTCCGGATCAGTGAACTTGTACGGATTGCCGTTTGCATACCGATATCGATTGAACTGCCCCACCGGCTGTTCATAGGCCGTCACCGGATCCACCGACAGGAACACACCCAACTGCGGATCCATGTACCGCTGCTGCATGTAGCTCAGCCCGGTGGCCGAGTCGCTCACATGCCCGGTATACCCCGGGCCATCCGTGACCTGACCACCGACCACAGCACCGTAAGGCTCGTAGTCATAGCGCTTGATCACGTTGCCGTTGGCATCGCTCTCGGCCACGACCGAGCCCAGCGCGTCCGTGTGGATGTACGTCACCGTCGTCTGGGCAATTGCGGCTGGCGACACGCCAAGGCCGAGCAGCAGCACGCAGCACAGCCAGGCGCCCAATGCCCCCAGCTTCCGAATTCGATCTTCAAACCCCCTGAAGCGGGTCGACACACCGCCCGCAGTTCCCCCGAACCTGCGCATCCTTCCAATCCCTGAAAGAGCCTTGAAGCAAGGCTGGGTATTCATAGCACAGGAATGACCGGCTGCGGTTGCCACGTCAGGAACTGTGCGAGGAGCTAAGCGCCTGGGAAGCCGGAGGGGCCAGCGGGTCGCGAGGCTCGGAAGCTGCGGGCTGCCCGCCATGGGGCTGGCACTGCTGGGGAACTCGTATTCCGCCGGGCATGGCCCGGCGCCACCAGACACAAAAAAGCCCCGACCAGGGCCGGGGCTTTTCATCAAACATGGTGCCGGAAACAGGAGTCGAACCTGCGACCTACGCATTACGAATGCGCCGCTCTACCAACTGAGCTATTCCGGCCGAGCACGCGATTTTACGGGCTCCCCTGCCCGGTGGTCAATCCACCCTCGGTCAGCCTGCCTCCACCCGGTTCGCGCATGCCCGCCCGGCTGCGAAATCCGCCAGGTTGCCCAGCGTGATCGCCGAGATCTCCTGCAGGGCCTCCACGGTGAAGAAGCCCTGATGGCCGGTCACCAGTACGTTGGGGAAGGTCATCAGGCGCTGGAATGCTTCATCGTCGATGATTTCCCCGGAGAGATCCTGGAAGAACAGCGCGCTTTCCTGCTCGTAGACATCAATTGCCAGGTGGCCCAGCCGGCGTGATTTCAGCGCGCGGATGACCGCATGGGTATCGACCAGACCGCCACGCGAGGTGTTGACCAGCATGGCACCCGCTTTCATCTGCGCCAGCGACGCATCGTTGATCAGGTGATGGGTGTCCGCCGTCAATGGGCAGTGCAGCGACACGATGTCGGCGCGGGACAACAGCTCGGCCAGAGCCACGTTTTCTCCCAGCCCGACGAAGGATGCCGATGGACAGGGATCATGGCCCAGCACCGTGCAGCCCAGGCCCTTGAAGATGCGCGCCGTCGCCAGACCGATCTTGCCGGTGCCGACGATGCCGACGGTGCGGCCATGCAGGGTGTGCCCAAGCAGGCCATCGAGCATGAAGTTGCCTTCGCGCACGCGGTTGTAGGCGCGATGTGTCTGCCGGTTGAGGGTCATCACCAGGGCCAGTGCATGCTCGGCGACGGCCTCAGGTGAGTAGGCCGGCACGCGCGCGACGAACAGGCCCAGCGACGTCGCAGCGGCGAGATCGACGTTGTTGAAGCCGGCGCACCGCAGCAGCACGGCGCGCACGCCCTGAGCGTGCAGGGCCTGCAGCACAGGGGCATCAAGACGATCATTGACGAACACGCAGACGGCGTCGCAGCCCTGTGCCAGCGTGGCGGTATGCAGGTCGAGCGCGGCATCGAAGTAGACGAACGCGAAATCCTGTTCTGCGGCGCCGCGTTGATTGGCCTCGTCAAGAAAGCGGCGATCATAGGGCCGGGCGCTGAAGACTGCGATCTGCATGGAGGGGCCTGGGTGGAATTCCATGCCGAACCATACCGCAGCAGCGTGCGTCCTGGGATGGCACCGGCGATGCGGGCATCGCCGGTGCCGCCGGCCACTCAGAACCGGTAACCCAGGCCCAGCTGCACACCATTCTGCAGCTGGCCGTCGCGGCGCTCGCCCACATAGTCGACCATCACCGACAGGCGCTCGCTGGCCCGGCTGGTCACACCCAGGTTCCAGCTCAGCACCTGTTCGCCCACCGTCTGGCTGTTGCTGCCGAACACCAGATCCGGCGCCGCCGCAAAGCCGGTGCTGTAGCGGGCCTGCGTATCCCCCAGCTCCTTCTGCCACACCACCCGCGCCCGCGGGGTGATGCGCTCGCCGTTGTTGCCCTCGAAGGTCTTGAACAGCTGCAGGCCCGCACCGACCCGGATGCTCTCCAGGCTGCCGCCACGCCCGGCCAGCGCCGCCACGCCCTGCCCTTCGTTGAACCGCGTCGCGGAGGTGCGCGCGTAGTCCACCACCGGCAGCAGCGGCTGGATCACCACGCCCTTGCCGCGGGTGAAGGAGAACGCATGTTCCACCCGCGCAGAGATCGCATCGTTGCTGTACTTCGCACGCAGCGGATCCTGCAGGCCCTCGATGCCGGCGATGCTGCGCCGGGTGTCGTGGCGCAGGTCGGTGTAGCGCACCGCCGCGGACAGATAACCGCGCGCGTAGATCGCGTCCAGATAACCGCCCACATCCAGCGCACGCACGTCGCCGGTGAAGCGGGAGGCGCCACGGGCCTTGGTCGACATGTCCGCGGCCGCCACGCTCACGCCCAGGCCGACACGGTCATCGGCCAGGCGCGCATCGGCACCGACCACGATGCCGCCCACGGTATGGCTCATCCCGGCCACGCCGGCATCGGCATCGATGCGGCCATGGCTGGCGAAGCCACGTGCCCACAGACCGTGGCCACGCTGGCCATCACCGCTGGCCCCCGCACCTGCTGCCGTCGGCTCGACCAGATGCATTGCCAGCTGGTTGAACAGGGTGCCATGGCGCATGCCCGGCTGTGCCGACATCGACTGCGCGACCTGCGCGGCCAGGCCATCGGCATCGCCGCCGGCACTGCGCATCGCCGCCTGATGCTGCTGGACCACGTTGCCGATGCTGCCCAGCAGGGCGTTGTCAGCCAGGCGCAGGGTGGCATGCGCATCGCCACGCAGCGCACCGGCCTGCTGCGCGACCACGTCGCGGTCGGCAAACTGCAATGCGCCCAGCAGCGGCTTCAGGCCACTGTCCTGGCGATCGGATGCAGCTCCCAGCACACGCCCCAGGTCATCACCGGACGGGCCGTTGGCGAACAGATCCCACTGGTCGAAGCCCGGGTTGGCGGTCAGCCACAGACCGTCGGCCGTCTGCCTGACATTGAAACTCAACAGCGAGTTGTGGCGCGGACGGAACACCTCACCGCCGCTGATGCTGGCGCGGTAGCCAGTGTCGCCCAGCCGCACGACCTCCTGGAAGCCATCCTGGTAGATCGGGCCTTCAACCAGATCGCGACGGAAGTCCTTGCTGTAATAGCCCTGCGCCACGTTCAGTTCAAGGAAGGCGCCCTTGGAGATCACCAGCGCGCCATCGAGCACTTTGTTGGTGGACGGGTCGAAGAAATTACCCACGCGCACGCGACCACCGGCACTGCCGCCGCTCTCGGTCACGTCGAACAGCACTTTGCCGCCGGGCATGATGTTGACGTAGCCATGGGTGACCAGATCACCTCCGCGCGGCATCAGCGTGCCGAACACGCGCAGGCGGTTGAAGCCATCCTCGCGCCAGGACGGGCCGGTGCCACCCAGCAATGCAGTGCTGTCCATCGCGGTGCCCGCCACGTCGCCGTGGCCGACCAGCATGCCCGCACCGAGCACACGCACTTCCGGGGCACGCAGGGCGCCACCTTCCAGGGCGATGGTGCCATTGTCGACCAGCATGAAGTCCGCACCGGTGGTTGCGGACGAGCGCCAGACAGCGCCATTGGCAATCCGGATCACGCCCATCGAATCGTCCAGCG
The DNA here is from genome assembly GCF_025642255.1 of Stenotrophomonas maltophilia. Lineage (NCBI taxonomy): Bacteria > Pseudomonadati > Pseudomonadota > Gammaproteobacteria > Lysobacterales > Lysobacteraceae > Stenotrophomonas > Stenotrophomonas maltophilia. The sequence goes on along the minus strand of NZ_CP106759.1, from coordinate 1,100,451 downwards.
TGGACGCGTCCAGATCGCCCAGCCGAAGCTTGGACAGCAGCAGGGCCTGCACGCCGGGATCGCTCAGATAATCCTGCACCGAACCAGCGCCGATGCCCTGCGGACCCGTGCTGGAAAGGTTGTAGATGGTCAGTGCGTAGGAAAAGTACGCCGACGGCCGGTCGGTGCTCCAGCGCGCGAAGTCATCATCGACGAAGGTCTGCAGCTGGCGTCCCGACCGCAGGTAGCCCGGATTGATGTCACCGGTGACGTCCGCAGTGACATTCAACTTATCGCCCGGATCACGATAGCCGGTTGCGGTGATGATCCGGTTGCTGTGAATGTCCTGCCCAGGGAACGACTCCAGCGCGCTGCCGCTGCCATCCGGATCGAACGTGACCGACGTACCGGGGGTGCGCGCAGGATCGCGGAACACCAGCAGGCCGTTGGGCTTGACCACTTCGTACATCGCCTTGTGCAGCAGCCCAGCATCCATGCCGCCGCCATAGTTGCCGGTGTAGATCTGGGTCATGCGCGGCGACGGCTCGTAGATCACATTGCTGCCGTTGTTGGCCGCATGGATCTCCACCGAATCGACAATCGGCAGATCGCCGGCAAGATAGCGCTCCACGCCCCCGGACTGCATGATCGAGCAGGACGAGATGCAGTGGCCCGATACGATGGTGTTCAGGCCGGACGTGCGGATCACCCCCTGCAGCCACTCGCCGGCGATCAGCGCGCCACCGTTGGAGGTACGCAGCACCACCTCCCGGATCGGCCGCCCCTCGGCCTGCGCCTTGGCCAGCAGCGCCGGCAGCGAAACGACGTCGGCGAAGGTGACGCCACCGCTGAGGAAGATGCGGTCTCCCTGCACGTGATAGTTCATTGCCATGGCGTCATCAGCCTTGACCATGACGCCAACACCAATCAGGCCGGCCAGGGCCAGACTCAACTTGGACTGCTTCATACCGTTCTCTCTCCCCCCGCAACACGCGGACGGGAAGCTAAACGTCAGAGCGGGAGGCCCTCCCCCGCTGCATGCCATGGAAAATAATGAACGGATTCAGATCAAGTTGGCAGTCAAAACTGTGGCTGAGTTAGCGCTCTTGAACGCTTTTACAGGAGAAATACAGCCTCCGGCAAAGTTAAAAACGCAGAAAGGGCGGTAACACCCCCAGTGGCCATCCGAGTGAAAGGTGAACGAATTCATGATCGACACGTGCAGGCCGGCGGCTCTTCCCCATCCGGTCATCGTCGCGTAAAACTCGGTGACGCCCCCCCCCTCATCGTTGCCCGAGGCCAGCCCTGTCCGCTTCGTCCCCCCTGATCCATCGCGCACCGGATCCGCCTGGGCCTCCGGACGCCTTCATCACGTTCGTAAGGGAAGAGCGCGCGCCGTTGTGCACTTTCCTGCGTACCCGTGGGGTGGGCCCGGAGGATGCGGAGGACATCGCCCAGGACTGCATGGAACGGTTGATCCGCTATCGCGCGCACGGCACCGAGGAACTGCGCCTGCTGCTGTATCGTATCGCCCGCAACCGCCTGGCAGACCGCGGCCGCTCGCCGCAGGCGAGACCGCATCTGTCGCTGGCCGAGCGCGATGGCAGCGACGAGCCCTCCAGCACGTCAGCCGACCCGCTGCGCCAGGCCGAATCCGGGCAGATGCTCGCCCTGCTCCGGCAGGCCCTGTTCAAACTGCCGGAGCGCGCGCGCGAGGTGTACCTGCTCAACCGGATCACCGGGATGAGCTACACGCAGATCGCGCAGCACTGTGGCATCACCGCCAAGACCGTGGAAAAACACATCGCCCGTGCACTGCAGGGCCTGCGCCAGGAGCTGGGGCCACACCCGCTGCACAACGACAGGGACAACGAATGATCAGCACCCGGCACACGGAAGAGGCGGGAGTGTTCGAGCGCGCCAGCGCCTGGGTGGCGCGCCTGGAGGCACACGACTGCACGCCCGAGGAACGCGAGCGCTTCGAAGACTGGCTGGCGGAGGACACCCGCCACGTCAAGGCGTGGGTACAGGCCGAAACGCTCTATCAGCAGAGTGCGGGCCTGGCCCAGGATCCCTGGCTGCGCACGGCGGCGGCGCGCGCCGCGCATCCGGCCCGGCGCCGCTGGCTGCCCGGCGTCGCTGCTGCGGCGGCGCTCTGTCTGGCCATCGGCATGGGCTGGATGGTCGCCACCGATGGCAATCCCACGCCCCGCATCTATGCCAACGACAGCCTTGCTCCCCGCCAACAGACGCTGGCCGATGGCAGTTCCGCCATCCTGGACGCAGGGACCACGATGACCGTGCGCATGGGCTGGCGCCATCGGGAACTGGTCCTGGAGCAGGGTCGGCTGCAACTGCAGGTGGCACCGTCGCGCAAGGCCCTGCGCGTGCAGGCAGGCAACAGTTCGATCCGCGATATCGGAACCACCTTCCAGGTGGAGCGCCTGCGCGACGGCCATGTCGAGGTCGCCCTGCTGGAAGGCGCAGTGGAGGTCACCAGCGGCAGCGCGCAGCACACGCTGGCCCCGGGCCAGCAGCTGCAGGTACTGCCCTCCGGGCGGATCCAGCCGGGCCCTGCGCTCGCCTCGACCGAAGCGGCTGAGGCCTGGCTGCAGGGACGGCTGGTGTTCGATGCCACTCCCCTGGCGACCGTGGTCGAACGCATGAACCGCTACGGCCGCACGCAGATGGTGATCGCCGATCCGGAGATCGCCAATCTTGCGGTCAGCGGCACCTTCCGTGCAGGCGACGCAGAGGAACTGCTGTCTGCGCTGGAGCTGGGATGGTCGGTTGCCGGCCAGGCGCGTCCGGATGGCGCGCTGGAACTGCGGCGTACCTACTGAGGAGAAAGGCGGTGATGGCAGGACCGGGCGCGCTGCAGTGGGGGCTGCTCCGGGGGCTGCTGTGGGTCATGTTCGGCGCTGCCAGCGCCGCGCCGGCCCACGCCGGCCAGCAACCCGCCAATGTCGACTACCACATCGCACCCGGCCCGCTGGCACCGGCACTGCAGCAATGGGCACGCCAGAGCGGCATCGCCCTGGTATTCGACGCCCGCGAGCTGACGGGCCTGCACACCCCCGGCGCCGACGGCCGACAGGCACCGGCGATCGCTCTCAAGCAGCTGGTCTCCGGGATGCCGGTGAACATCCTGCGCACGCCCTCGGGGGCGTTCGTCATCCGCCGCGTCGCTGCTTCTGCCGCGCCCCCTGCACGTGCCCCGGCCGTGACGTCGCCCAAGCCGCCGCCGCCCGTCGCACTGGCCCCCGCGCAGGTGGAACTGGCACCGGTACACGTCACCGGCAGCCGCCTGCCGCGCACCTCCGTGCAGACGACGCTGCCGATGACGATCATCGATCGCGAAGACATCCTGCGCAGTGGTTACGGCAGCCTGTTCGACCTGTTGCGACACCTTCCCGGCATGAACGGCCACCCGGCGATGACCACGTCGCGCGGCGGCGATTCGCAGTATCTGCCGGTGGGCGCTGCAGCCACCACCAGCCTGGATGGCATGGGGCCGCGTGCGACCCTGTTCCTGGTCAACGGCCGGCGGCTGCCACGCTATCCGATGGTGTCGCTGGAACAGGGCGGGCTCACCGATCTGGGCGGCATTCCCCTGAGTTTCATCGAACGCATCGAGCTGGTGCGCGGAGGCGCGTCGGCCATCTATGGTGCCGACGCGATGTCCGGCGTGGTCAACATCATCCTGCGCGAACAGGCCGAAGGCCCGGAGGCGACGGTGCAATCGGGCATCAGCAGCCGCGGCGACGCGCAGCAGAATCGCCTGCAGATCGCCAACGGCGGCGTACGCGAAGGTGGGGACCGCTGGTTCGCCGGCCTGGACCTGCATCGCATCGAGCACGTGGCCGGCGATCGCCGTGCGTGGCATGCGGAAACGTCGTTGTATCCGATCGGCGCGTTCTACGACGGCGCGTACATCCCCGCCGAACTCTGCGAAGGTCCCTTGATGCAGCGTGAGGATGGCTGCTGGTTCGACAGCGCGCGGCCGCGCTCGCTGCAGCCCGCGTCGGATACTGCCTCGGCCTACCTGCGTTACCGGCACGAGCGTGGCGAAGGACGCTACGCCTATCTGGAAGCACGTGGCAGTCACAATCGGCAGCGTTTCGACCTGGGGCCGACCGCCGTTGCCATCGGCCTGTACGGCATCACGTTCAACAGCGTGCTGCGCGAGGCCGGAAGCGTGCGCCCGCACGTGCGCGCCAGCGATGCCGACATCACCCTGGGTATCGGTCGCGAGCAGCAGTCACGCAGCTGGGATGCGGGCATCAGCGCGCAACGCAGCCAGGTCACCCTGGTCACGCCGGGCACCGTGCGCACCGAACCGCTGCTGCACGCCGCCGAGACACTGGACTACCTTCCCGGCTTTACCTCGCTGCGTGCGGACAAAGCGCAACAGCTGTTCCCGTCGATCCGCAATCGTGGACGCACTGACCAGTGGCAGGGCTGGTGGGGCATGCAGCGGCAACTGATGCAGTTGCCTGGAGGGCCGGCCCAGCTGGCCACCGGCGTCGATCTGCGCTACGAAGCATGGGCCTCGTTACCCGATCCGTTGTTGATCCAGGGCGATCTGGCACTGGGCCTGCCCCAGCAGCAGCGACGCCTGTCACGTCGCAGCGGAGCCACCTATGCCGAGGTCGGCCTGCCGCTCAGCCGCTCGCTGCGCATGGACGTGGCCGCACGCTGGGACCGCGATGGCGATTACCTGGCGTTCTCGCCACGCGCGGGACTGCGTTGGAGTCCAACGCCCCACTGGTCGTTCCTGCTGACCAGCGGACAAGGCTACCGTGCGCCCAGCCTGTTCGAGCAGCGACGCCCCCCTGGCTACTTCGGCCTGGTCGCGCTGCCGGCCTCGCCGGGCCTGCCGCCCTGCGCACAGCCCGCGATCGACGGCAGCTGCCTGGTCAACGTGGAGGTCGCCGAGAACGACGCGCTGAAGGCGGAGCGTTCACGCAGCCATTCGCTGGCAGCCACGTGGACGCCCAACGACGTGTTCTCGCTGTCACTGACCCACAACATCGTCGAGCTGCGCAACGAGATCCTTGCCCTGCGGCCCACCGACGCGGCATGGAACCGCAGCACGTGGGAGCTGGATGACGAAGGGCGGCTGAGCAGTCTTCGCCTGTCATTCGACAACATCGGCCGCACGACGTCGCGCAATTGGGTAATGCGCGGCGAATACCGCGTCGACACCGATGACACCGGCCAGTGGCTTTTCTCACTGGACGCGCTGAAACAGCAGGCGCTGCGCCGCGAACGAGGGCAGGATGGCAGCGTGGATCTTCGCGGCCATGCCACGCCGGCAATGGCCGCGATCCTCACCGTGCAATGGCAGAACACGGCATGGGACGTGGCATTGCGCGGCAACCAGGTGGGACGCACGCGCGCCTGGCTGCCCGGTGCGGAATGCCCCGATGACCAGCGCGAGATGAACCATTGCATGAATCCACGGCAGCTGCGCTGGAACCTGCACATGGCGCGCAGGTTGGGGCCGCGGGTGATCGCCGCGCTGGACGTGCACAACGTGCTTGACCGGCAGCCGGTGAACTATCTGGTCGGCAACGGCGGACAGTTGCCGGGTTTGGATGATCCGCTGGGCCGCTATTTCCTGCTGACCCTGCAGTTCCGTTGAGGCCGCTGGCATCCACACGCGGGTGACACGGGCGGCACGCTAGGGTGGGCCCACGCCCACCGTGAGGTACGTCATGCGTCCTTCGATCCGCCCGGTCGTCTGCGTACTGGCTCTGTTGCTCAGTGCCGGCGCGGCATGCGCCGGCTCACCCGCATCGACCCCTGCGCCACCGGACCAGGCCTGGCAACCGCTTTTCCAGCAGGTCCAGCGCGCGCATCTGTTCCCCGACCAGAAGACCTTTGCCGATGCTGTGCCGCGGCAGTCGCCGGCTGCACTGCTGGCTGACTGGCAGCGCGCGCAGCGAGAGCCTGGCTACACGCTGCAGGCCTTCGTCGACAGGGCCTTCGACCTGCCCGATGGACCTGCGCCCTACGTCTCACCCGCCGGCCAGAGCCTGCGCGCGCATATCGAAGGCCTGTGGCCCGTGCTGACCCGGCAGTCCACGGCGGTCGATCCCCATGGCTCGCTGCTGCCGCTGCCGCACGCGTATGTGGTGCCCGGTGGGCGCTTCCGCGAGGTGTATTACTGGGACAGCTACTTCACGATGCTGGGACTGGCCTCCAGTGGCCGCTGGCCCCAGGTCCGCGCGATGGTCGACAACTTCGCGTGGCAGCTCGACCAGTACGGGCACATTCCCAACGGCAACCGCAGTTACTACCTGAGCCGCTCGCAGCCGCCGTTCTTCAGTCTGATGGTGACCCTGCTGGCCGCGCACGAAGGCGATCAGGCGTACCGCCGCTATCTGACACAGCTGCGCACCGAGCACGACTTCTGGATGCGGGGCGCCGATGGCCTTGCGCCCGGCCAGGCACGCGAGCGCGTGGTGCGCATGCCCAATGGCGACCTGCTCAACCGCTACTGGGATGCTCGCGCGGTGCCACGCAGCGAATCGTGGACGGACGATCTGGCGACGGCGGCACAGGCACCGCAGCGGGCACCCTCGCAGGTGTACCGCGACCTTCGCGCCGGCGCCGAATCCGGCTGGGATTTCAGCTCGCGATGGATGGACGACCCCAGTGCACTGTCCAGCATCCAGACCACGTCGATCGTTCCAGTCGACCTGAACAGTCTGCTGTACCACCTCGAGCAGACCATCGCCCGGGCCAGCCGCGTGGCCGGCGACCGCGCATCGGCCCGCGACTACTCGGCCCGGGCCGAGGCCCGACGCAGTGCCATCAATCGCCTGCTGTGGGATGCGGCGCAGGGCTGGTATGCCGATCACGATCTGCGCAGCGGACAGCTGCGCCCTGCCCTGACCGCTGCCGCGCTGTATCCGTTGTGGTTGAAGATCGCCACCGATGAGCAGGCGCGACGCAGCGCCGACGCAGCCGAAGCACAATTGATGCGTGAGGGCGGCCTGCTGACCACCACCCTCGTCAGCGGCCAGCAGTGGGACGCGCCGAACGGGTGGGCACCGCTGCAGTGGGTGGCCGTCGATGGCCTGCAGCACTACGGTCAGGAGCGCCTGGCGCGGCAGCTGGGAGTGCGCTTCCTGCGCACCGTGCAGTCCGTCTACGATCGGCAAGGCAAGCTGGTGGAGAAGTACGTGGTCGATGGCTCCGCGGGCGGAGGGGGTGGCGGCGAGTATCCGCTGCAGGATGGCTTCGGCTGGAGCAACGGGGTGACACTGGCACTGCTGGATCGCCTGTGCCCGCGGCAGCGGACCTGCGAGAACGCGGGCGACGTCGAGTAGCTAGCGCACCGATCGTGCGATCGCGTACTGCGCCGCGTAGTAGGTGGACAGCACCAGCAGGCTTGCCAGCGGCAGGCCACCGGCGAAGCGGTCCCAGGCCAGCAGTGAATCGCTGGCGACGAACAGCAGGGCGCCGGCTGCCGCCCAGCGCGCACTGCCCGCTTCGACAGCCTCCGGTCGCTGGCGGGTCCACTGCCGCGCCAGCGCCAGGATCGCCATGCACGCCAGTACCACCACATAGGCCAGCACAGGGATGCGCATCGGCGGTGGCAGATGCGGCCATAGACCGGACACGTTGAGCGCGGCGAACACACCCAGAAGTCCCCCTGCGGCGACCAGGCCGCGACCCGCGCGCAGGCCGGCGCGGAAGGCGACGATGTAGCAGAGGTGGGCCAGCAGGAACGCCAGCAGGCCGGGGACGAAGGCATCCATCGGCAGCATGAGCGCGATGTCGCCTGCGCACGAGAGCAGCATGCCCGCCAGCACCGCGCGACGGTACGACGGTGATCCAGCAGGACGCGTCTGCCATACCATCGCCGCGATCAGCAGGGTCGCTGTCGGCTTTGCCAGCCAGTGCAGCCAGCGGCCCTCGCCGGGCAGGAATGCACCGACGATGGCCAGCACCGCCAGCAGCAGGATCGCACCGCCGCCCAGGCGTGGTCTCATCGCGGCTTCCACAGCTCGGCCAGCTGATCCGGGCGGCCGGGAATGCGCTCCAGCACCGGATACTGCAGGCCACCGTGATAGTCGATCCGGATCGGCACGATGCGGTCGAACTGCTTGACCAGCAGCGTGATCGGCGCCTTGTTGGTGGCGGCAACGGCAACCGCGTCCTTCAACCGCTCGCTGCTGTACTCGCGGTCACCGATGGCGATCACCTTCATGCCCGGCGCCAGGCCTGCATTGAAGGCGGGACTGTCCCAGATCACGTCGCCGACCACACCGCTGTCCATCACCGTCGCACCGAGCGAGTACGCCAGCAGCGCCGCCTTGGCGCGTTTTTCCTGTGCCTTGTAGGCATCGTTCGGCGCGTCGCGGTAGACCAGCTTCCAGCCGGCCAGTTCCAGACCGCCGGTCAGCGATCCGTGGCCGTCCAGGCGCTGCCGCAGGAAGCCGGCCCAGTCGTACGGAGCAATGGCGTTCAAGGTCGCCACCACGTCGTCGAACGTATACGGATTGACGTCCCAGTCTCCGTTGCCTACGCCAAAGAAGGCACGGGCAAAATCATCCAGGCTGCGCCGGTTTCCGGTCAGCGCGCGCAGCCTGCCCTCCACTTCCAGCCACAGCATCTGGCCGCCGGAGTAATAGTCCTCGCTCATCTGGTAATTGCGATACGGCAGTGTGCGCCGCTGGGCGATGGTCGGGTCGTTGGTGGTGTCCTGCAGTGGCCGCCAGGCCAGTCCCGGGCGACCGCGATCATAGGTCGCCGCAACATTGGCCAGCATGTCGCGCGCCTGATCGGTGGACCACAACCCCGAGCGGGCGGCCAGCACCTGGCCCCAGAACTGGGTCTGGCCTTCGTACACCCACAGCAGGCTGTCACCCATCGGAACGTTGAAGTTGTCGGTTGCCAGGTCCGCGCCACGGCGATACTTGCCGTTCCAGGAATGCGTGTACTCGTGCGGCAGCAGGTCACGCATCCATGCGGAGTCATCCCACTCGGTGAAGTAGCCCGGCGCAGCGCTGTTCTCGCTGGAGCGATGATGCTCCAGCCCGATGCCGCCCAGTCGGTCGGTCAATGCCAGCAGGAACTCGTAATGGTCGTAGTGGCGCGCGCCGTACAAGCGGTCAGCCTGCTGCACCAGGGCGCGGTGCGCCTTGATCTGTGCCTCGGTGGGCTTCAGCGACTTCGCTTCATCGGCGAACACGTTCAGGTGCACCGGCGCCTTGGCGCCCGGGTCCAGATCGATGCGCTGGTAATGCTCACCGGCGAACAGCGGCGAATCGACCAGATGGTCGAAAGTGATCGGCTTGAACACCACCGTGTCACCGTCGCGCCGGACTGTTTCGAGCGCGGTGGCGTAGCTCCAGCCCTTCGGCAGGGTCACGCTGGCCTGGGCCTGCAGATGGCGTGCATCGACCCCGGCCGGATACAGCGCGTTGGCGTTCCATTGCAGGTTGAGCATTTCCGGCGTCATCACCACGCGGCCCTGGTTGCCGCCCTGCGAGGACAGGAAATCGAACTGCGCCACGATCTCGCTGACGCCCTCCGGCACATCGACCTTGAACGCATAGACGTTGTACTGGTCGCGCTGCCAGGCCAGCGGCCTGCCATTGGCCGTGACGCGCAGGCCAGCGAGCTTGTCGATCGGGCCGGTGGGCGAATGATTGCCGGGAATCCACTGCGGGTACAGCAGGGTCATCGGGCCGGGTTTTGCCGGCACGGTGGCGGTCACCTTGAAGATGCGCCGGGCCAGATCGCGCGCGTCCACGTCGATGCGCAGCAGGCCGTGCGCAGCGGCATCGGCCGGCGGCGGGCTCTGCGCCAGCGCGGGTGTGGCCGCCAGCGCGAACAGCACGGACATCACCAGGGCACGGGTCTTCATCGGGCGGCTTCCAACAGCGGAGAATCCTCCGATGCTAGGCCTGTGTGGTGCGCGGCCCCATGGCCAAAGGTCATGGGCGGGCTGCCCATCCGCGCATGCCCAAGAGCGTGCGAACCAAGGTTCGCACCCACCTTGTGCTGGTTTGCACCCACCAGAGCGGTTTTTGCACCCACCAGAGCGGTTTCAGTAGATCCACGCCATGCGTGGATGAGGCCTTTCCCGGTCAGTCGATCAGGCGCAGGCGCAGTTCCTTCGGCAGCGCGAACACCATCGATTCCGGCTCGCCATCAAGCTCGGACACACTGCCGGCGCCCAGTTCGGCCAGGCGCGCAAGCACGCCATCGACCAGCACCTGCGGTGCCGACGCACCGGCGGTGACGCCGACGTGCTGCTTGCCCTGCACCCAGGCCGGGTTGATCTCATGGGCGCCGTCGATCAGGTAGCTCTCGACGCCTTCGCGCCGTGCCAGCTCGCTCAGCCGGTTGGAATTGGAGCTGTTCGGGGACCCGACCACCAGCACCAGATCGCAGCGCTTGGCCAGGTCACGTACCGCGTCCTGCCGGTTCTGCGTGGCGTAGCAGATATCGTCGTTCTTCGGCCCCTGCATGGCCGGGAAGCGCTCGCGCAGGGCGTCGATGATGCCGCGCGTATCGTCCACGGACAGCGTGGTCTGGGTGGTGTAGGCGAAGTTCTCGGGCTGGTTGATCTGCAGCGTGGCGACCTGCTCCACATCCTCCACCAGGTAGATCTGGCCGGTACCGGCTTCCTGGTTCCACTGCCCCATCGTACCTTCCACTTCCGGATGGCCCGCGTGGCCGATCAGCACCACGTCGCGGCCCGCACGGCAATGGCGCGCCACTTCGAAGTGGACCTTGGTGACCAGCGGACAGGTGGCATCGAATACCTTCAGGCCACGACGCTCCGCTTCCAGGCGCACTGCCTGCGATACACCGTGGGCACTGAAGATGACGGTGTTGTTGTCCGGCACCTCGTCCAGTTCCTCGACGAAGATCGCACCGCGCTGCTTCAGATCATCGACCACGAAGCGGTTGTGCACCACCTCATGACGGACGTAGATGGGCGCGCCGAGCGTTTCGATCGCGCGCTTCACGATCTCGATCGCACGATCGACACCGGCACAGAAACCACGCGGGTTGGCGAGCAGCACATCCATCAGTTCAATCTCCCGGCAGCGGCCGGCTTACGGTTTCGGAGTGGCATTATCCGCCTTTTTGGCGGACCTGCCGTCGAACAGGCCGGTCAGGGCGATGCCGATGGCACCGACCACGATGGCCGAGTCGGCGATGTTGAACGCCGGCCAGGTATAGCTGCCAACGTACCACTGGATGAAATCGACGACATGACCGTGCACCTGGCGGTCGATCACGTTGCCGATCGCCCCGCCGATGATCAGCGCATAGGGAACGGCGGCCTTCCAGTTGCCACGGGCGGTGCCACGCAGCCACCATGCCATCAGGCCGCTGATGGCGATCGCCAGCGCCGTGAAGAAATACTTCTGCCAGCCACCGGCGTCGCTGAGGAAACTGAATGCGGCACCGGTGTTGTAGGTGCGATACCAGTTCCAGAAGCCATCGATGACCACCACCGGCTGGAACTCCGGCAGGCTCGACAGGACCCAGGCCTTGGACCACTGGTCCAGGCCGATGATGGCCGCCGACAGCAGCAGCCAGACCAGAGCGTTGGGATGCGGACGGGCGGCGCTCATCAGAACCAGCTCCGAACTTCGCCAGCGCCGTCGATGTTGCTCACGCAACGGCCGCACAGTTCCGGGTGATCGGCATGACTGCCGACGTCGGCGCGGTGATGCCAGCAGCGCACACACTTGGCCTTGGTGGTCGGCTGGGCACTGACGAACACCTCGTCGGTGGTTGCCGGACGCACCTGCACGTCACCGCTGATGAACAGGAAGCGCAGTTCGTCGGCCAGCGGCTGCCAGCGCGCCGCCTGCTCTTCGCTGGCGGCCACGGTGATCTCGGCCTCCAGGGCGGCGCCGATCGCGCCGTTGGCACGCATCGGCTCGAGCACCTTGGCCACCTGCTCGCGCACGGCCAGCAGCTGGTCGAAATCGGCAGCGTTGAGCTGGGCATCCGCCGGCAGCGGCGCCAGGCCCTCGTACCAGGTGGTGAACAGCACGTGGCCGGTGCGCGTGCCCGGCAGGTAGCCCCACAGCTCGTCGGCGGTGAAGGTCAGGATCGGTGCCACCCAGCGGGTGAACGCCTCGGCGATGTGATACATCGCGCTCTGCGCCGAACGGCGACCGTGCGAGTCGGTCGGCATCGTGTACAGGCGGTCCTTGGTGACGTCCAGGTACAGCGAGCCCAGGTCCACGCTGCAGAAGTTCAGCAGCAGCTGCACGATCTCGGCCATGTTGTAGCCGTCGTAGGCCGCCTTGATCTTCTCCTGCAGTTCCCACGCGCGATGCACGATCCAGCGGTCCAGCGCGACCATCTGGTCGAGCGGGCGCAGGTCCCGGGCCGGATCGAAACCGTCCAGGTTGCCGAGCAGGAAGCGCGCGGTGTTGCGCAGGCGACGGTAGGCGTCGGCATTGCGCTTGAGGATTTCCTGCGACAGCGACATCTCGTTGCTGTAGTCGGCCGAGGCGATCCACAGGCGCAGGATGTCCGCGCCCAGCTTGTTCATGATGTCCTGCGGCTCGATGCCGTTGCCCAGCGACTTGGACATCTTGCGACCGTGCTCGTCCACGGTGAAACCGTGGGTGAGGCACTGCTTGTAGGGCGCGCGCCTGTCGATTGCCACGCCGGTCAGCAGCGACGACTGGAACCAGCCGCGGTGCTGGTCCGAGCCTTCCAGGTACAGGTCGGCCGGCTTGCCGAAGCCACGCGCGGCCAGCACGCCTTCATGGGTGACACCCGAGTCGAACCAGACGTCGAGGATGTCGGTGACCTTCTCGTAGTCGACCGCTTCGGCGCCCAGCAGTTCGGTTGCATCCAGCGAGTACCACACGTCGATGCCCTCGGCTTCGACACGGTCGGCAACCTGCTGCATCAGCTCCACCGAGCGCGGGTGGATCTCGCCGGTCTGGCGATGGGTGAACAGTGCGATCGGCACGCCCCAGGTGCGCTGGCGCGAGATCGTCCAGTCCGGACGGCCATCGACCATGCTCTGGATGCGCGCCTTGCCCCAGGCCGGGAACCAGCCGACGGTGTCGATCGCGGCCAGCGCATCGCTGCGCAGGTTGGCCTTGTCCATCGAGATGAACCACTGCGGGGTGGCACGGAACACCACCGGCGTCTTGTGGCGCCAGCAGTGCGGATAGCTGTGGCGGATCGGGTGGAAGGCCAGCAGCGTGCCGTTGTCGCGCAGCACGCCGATGATGGCCTCCTGCGCCTTCCACAGGTGCTGGCCGGCCAGTACCACGTCACCGGCCGGCGGCGTCGATTCCAGGTACACGCCACGGCCATCGATCGGCGTCACCTGGCCGGCGTTGTACGTGTCGAGCAGGCCGTACTTCTGGCTGACCACGTAGTCTTCCTGGCCATGTCCAGGAGCGGTGTGCACCGCACCGGTACCGTCTTCGTCGGACACATGGTCGCCGTTGAGCAGCGGGATCGCGCGCCCGGCATAGAACGGATGCGACAGCAGCTGGTTTTCCAGTGCAGCGCCCGTGGTTTCGCCGTGCAGTACCACCTCCTCGACGCCGTAGCGCTGCAGCGCACGTCCAGCCAGCGCAGCGGCAAGCACCAGCCAGCGGCGCTTGCCGTTGTGCGCCGGACCTTCGGCCAGCACGTAACGGATGTCCGCACCCAGCGACACGGCCAGCGACGCCGGCAGCGTCCACGGCGTGGTGGTCCAGATCGGCACCGCCACGTCCACATCGGCCGGCACGCTCACGCCGAATGCCTGGCCGATGGCCTGCGGATCGCGCGCGGGGTATGCCACGTCGATCGCCGGCGATTCCTTTTCCTGGTATTCGATCTCGGCTTCGGCCAGCGCCGAACCGCAGTCGAAGCACCAGTACACCGGCTTGGCACCCCGCACCAGGTGGCCATTGGCCACCACCTTGGCCAGTGCGCGGATCTCGTTGGCCTCGAAGTCGAAGCTCAGGGTCTTGTACGGGTTGTCCCAGTCACCGGTCACGCCCAGACGCTTGAAGTCCACGCGCTGGATGTCGATCTGCTCCTCGGCGAACTCACGGCACTTCTGCCGGAATTCAACCGCATCGAGCTTCACGCCGACCTTGCCCCACTTCTTTTCCACCGCGATCTCGATCGGCAGGCCGTGGCAGTCCCAGCCCGGCACGTAGGGCGCATCGAAACCGGCCAGGTAGCGCGACTTGACGATGATGTCCTTCAGGATCTTGTTGACCGCGTGGCCCAGGTGGATGCGGCCGTTGGCATACGGCGGGCCGTCGTGCAGCACGAACAACGGGCGGCCGGCGGCGTTGTCGCGCAACTGCTGGTAGAGCCCCTGCTCCTCCCACCGCGCCAGAATGCCCGGCTCGCGCTTGGGCAGGTCGCCGCGCATCGGGAAATCGGTGGCTGGCAGGTTCAGGGTGGTCTTGTAGTCCTGGCTCACGCAGTGGCTCGCAATCTATGTTCGGAAAGGATGGCGCGCGCCTGCTCGGCGTCGCGGTGCATCTGGTCGGTCAGTGCCGCCAGATCATTGAACTTCTCTTCGTCACGCAGCTTGGCGACGAATTCAACGTCGATGTGGCGACCGTACAGGTCACCCTGGAAATCGAAAAGGTGGGCTTCCAGCAGCGGCTCCACGCCCTCCACCGTCGGCCGCGTGCCGAAGCTGGACACCGACGGCCAGGGCTGGTCGAACACACCGTGCACCCAGGTCGCGTAGATGCCCGACAACGCCGGGGTCTTGGGGAAACGCAGGTTGGCGGTCGGGAAGCCCAGCGTGCGGCCGAGCTGGCGACCACGCACCACGCGCCCGCTGATCGCGTAAGGGCGACCGAGCAGATCGCCGGCCCGGGCGAAATCGCCGGACTGCAGCAGCTGGCGGATGCGGGTACTGGAAATGCGCTCGCCGTGCAGGTCGACCGCCTCGATCTCGCCCGCGCTGAAGCCCAGCTCGCCACCCAGCTTCTGCAGCAGGGCCAGATCACCGCGGCGACGGTTGCCGAAGCAGAACTCCGGCCCGATCCACACTTCGCGGGCATTCAGTCGCCGCACCAGCAGCTGGCGGACGAAGGTTTCGGCCGGCATCGCCGCCATCGCTGCATCGAAGCGCAGCAGCCCCACCGCGTCGACCCCCAGCTCGCGCAGCATCTCGACCTTGCTGCGTGCCAGCGTCAAGCGCGGTGGTGGTGTGCCCTGGGCGAAGAACTCACGGGGCAACGGTTCGAACGCCACGGCCACCGCAGCCACGCCCAAGGCGCGCGCGCGCGCAACGGCATGCCGCACCAGTGCACGATGCCCCAGATGGAGGCCGTCGAATGCACCGATGCAGACCACGCTTCCGTTGGGGAGCAGCTCCCCGCCCTCGACGCTTCTGAACAGCCTGCTCATCAACTCCCGTTCCGGCCCACCCGGGGCCGCCGCTTCAATGGTGTAACCCTGAAGTATAGCCGCCGCAGGCGACGATCAATGCCCGCGCAGGTCGCGCGGGCGGAAGCCCATGGCCAGCATCGCCAACAGATAGGTCAGGCCACCGCCCCCCACCAGCAGGATCAGGCCGCCGATCCGGTGCCATTTGTCCATCCCGGTGAAGGCCGGCATCCAGTACAGCAGGGCCAGCAGCACGCCGACCATGCACGCGCACGCCACCAGCAGCCGCACGAGGTAGCTGCCCCAGCCCGGCAGGCGCTGGTAGACATCGGTCTTGCCCAGCCAGTACCACAGCAGGCCCAGGTTCAGGTAACTGGACAACGCACTGGCAATGCCCAGCGCCAGATGCAGGCCGGGCTGCTTGCCGATGGCCGTCATTACACCCTGCGCCTTCAGCGCGTCCGGCACCATCACCTGATACAGCACGGCCAGCAGGACGAAGTTGAACACCATGTTGGCCACCAGCGCGGCCACGCCGGCACGTACCGGGGTGCGGGTATCCTGGCGGGCATAGAAGGCCGGCAGGACCACCTTCAACAGGGCGAACGCGGGCAGGCCGAAGCTCAGGCCATACACCGACAGCGCGGTCATGCGGGTGTCGAAGGCGGTGAACTGGCGGTACTGGAACAGCGTGGCGATCAGCGGTTCAGCCAGCAGCACCAGGCCCAGCATGGCCGGCACCGAGATCAGCAGGGTCATGCGCAGGCCCCAGTCGAGCGAGCGCGAGAAGCCCTCGCGGTCGGTGCTGACGTGGTGGCGGGCCAACGCCGGCAGGATCACCGTGCCCAGGGCCACGCCGAACACCCCCAGCGGCAACTCCAGGAAGCGGTCGGCCAGGGACAGCCAGGACTGCGAGCCATCCGTCAGCTTGGCGGCGATCAGGGTGTCCAGCAGCAGGTTGATCTGCGCCACCGAGGAACCGAACAGGGTCGGCACCATCAGGGTCAGCACCTTGCGCACACCCGGGTGGTTCCAGCCCCAGCGCGGCAGGGTCAGCAGATTGATGCCCTTGAGCGAGGGCAGCTGGAACAGCAGCTGCAGGATACCGGCCGCCAGCACGGCCCAGCCCAGCGCCAGGATCTGCTTTTCCGGGGTGCCGCCGAGTTGCGGCGCCAACCACAGCGCGCCGGCGATCATGCACAGGTTGAGGATGACCGGGGTCAGCGCCGGCATCGCGAAGCGCTGGAAGCTGTTCAGCGCCCCGCCGGCCAGCGCGGTGAGCGAGACGAACAACAGGAACGGGAAGGTCAGGCGGAACAGATCGACCAGCAGGGTCTGTTTGACCGGGTCGGTATCAGCGCCACTTGAGAACACCACCGCCAGCTGGGGAGCGAAGATCAACGCCAGCGCGGTGACCACCAGCAGCGTCCCGCCCAAGGTGCCCGCCACGCGTGACATCAGTTCGCGCAGTTCGGTGTGGCTGCGGGTCTCCTTCACCTCGGTGAACACCGGCACGAAGGCGGTGGCGAAGGAGCCTTCGGCGAACAGGCGACGCAGGAAATTGGGTACCCTGAACGCCACCCAGAACGCATCGGTGACCGCATTGGTGCCGAACGTGGTGGTGATCACCTGGTCCCGGACAAGTCCGAGCACCCGCGAGACCATGGTCATGCTGCTGAACGACAGCAGGCCCCGCAACATCTTCGGTGAACTCACTCAACGTCCCTCTTGACAATCGACTTGACGTACATTTCCCGCGCCATCATACTAGCCAGCTTGCTGTTCCCATAACACCGATTTTTTCAGGAAACCACCACCGTGGCCAATATCAAGTCCGCCAAGAAGCGCGCCAAGCAGACCGTCGTGCGCAACGCGCGCAACGTGGCTCAGCGCTCGATGCTGCGCACCGCTGTCAAGAAAGTGATCAAGGCGCTGGACGCCAACGATGCCGCCGGCGCCGAAGCCGCCTTCGCCGTTGCCCAGCCGATCCTGGATCGCTTCAGCGCGCGTGGCCTGATCCACAAGAACAAGGCTGCTCGCCACAAGAGCCGCCTGAACGACCGCATCAAGGCCCTCAAGGCCGCCTGATCCGGTTGCCGCCGGGGCTGCCGTCCCGGCGACACGCAAAAGCCCGGCTCCGGCCGGGTTTTTTGTTGCCTGCACTCCGCCGCCTCCCCGTTTTCCGTAGAGCCGAGCCCATGCTCGGCTGCTGCCTGCATCGCAACCAACAAAAAAACCCGGCCGAAGCCGGGCTTTTCTGGCGGGAGCCACAACGCCCTTACTGCGCGTTGCGGGCCTCCAGCTCCTCTTCCTTCTGCCGATCGAAGAAGGCCATGATCCGGCTCATGATCGGGAAGGTACCTTCGCGCCCCAGGGCGGACACCAGGAACCAGGGCTCCTTCCAGCCCAGCTCGGCCACGATCTGTTCGGCCGCCGCCTTGGCCTCGTCCTCGAACATCAGGTCAGCCTTGTTCAGCACCAGCCAGCGCGGCTTTTGCAGCAGTTCCGGATCGTGCTTTTCCAGCTCGCGCTCGATCGCGCGCACCTGCTCGACCGGGGAGATGCCTTCCACGCCACCCTCCATCGGCGAGATGTCCACCAAGTGCAGCAGCAGGCGCGTGCGCTGCAGGTGGCGCAGGAACTGCGCGCCCAGGCCGGCACCGTCGGCCGCACCCTCGATCAGGCCCGGAATGTCGGCGATCACGAAGCTGCGGTAGTTCTCGACCTTCACCACGCCCAGATTCGGGTACAGCGTGGTGAACGGGTAGTCGGCCACCTTCGGCGTCGCCGCCGAGACAGCGCGGATCAGGGTGCTCTTGCCGGCATTGGGGAAGCCCAGCAGGCCGACGTCGGCCAGCAGCTTCAGTTCCAGCTTCAGCGTGCGCTCTTCGCCCGGCTCGCCCGGCAACGCCTGGCGCGGCGAACGGTTGGTCGAGCTCTTGAAGTGCATGTTGCCCAGGCCGCCCCTGCCGCCCTTGGCCACCAGCAGGCGGTCGTTGTGCTGGGTCAGGTCGCCGATGATTTCATCGGTGGCGACGTTGATGACCACGGTGCCGACCGGCACGGTGATGGTCAGATCTTCGCCGCCCTTTCCATAGGCCTGCCGGCCCATGCCGTTCTCGCCGCGCTGCGCCCTGAAGATGCGGTCATGGCGGAAGTCGACCAGGGTGTTCAGGTTTTCGTCGGCGCGGATGTACACGCTGCCGCCCGCACCGCCGTCGCCGCCGTCCGGGCCGCCGAGCGGAATGAACTTCTCGCGACGGAAGCCAATGCAGCCGTTGCCGCCGTTGCCGGCGAACACTTCGATTTCTGCTTCGTCTACCAGTTTCATTGTTTCGATGCCTGCGATGGGCGCGGCCAGCCTGCCGTCGCCTTGAATGTAATGCCTGCCGATGGCGGGCAACCCGGCGCAGCCGGTCTTGCTTTTACTCTAACGAAAAGCCCCGCCGAAGCGGGGCTCTTCATGCAGCATTCCCATGCCGGGGCACGGGTGCCGGCGGATGCCTGGATCAGGCTTCGGCCGAGACGATGCTGACGGTGCGACGCTTCTTCGGACCCTTGACCGAGAACTCCACCTTGCCGTCCACGAGGGCGAACAGGGTGTGGTCACGGCCCAGGCCGACGCCGGAACCCGGGTGGAACTGGGTGCCGCGCTGGCGCACGATGATGTTGCCTGCTTCGATGGCCTGGCCGCCGAAGATCTTGACGCCGAGGTACTTCGGGTTGGAGTCGCGACCGTTGCGCGAGGAGCCTACGCCCTTTTTATGTGCCATGACTGCTTCTCCTGATGCTTAGCCGGCGATGCCGGTGATCTCGATTTCGGTGTAGTACTGACGGTGACCCTGGCGCTTCATGTGGTGCTTGCGGCGACGGAACTTGATGATCCGGACCTTGTCAGCACGACCCTGGGACAGAACCTTGGCGGTGACGGCGGCGCCCTTCAGCGCATCGCCCAGCTTCACGCCATCGCTGTCGCCCAGCATCAGGATGTTGTCGAACTTGATCTCGCTGCCGACTTCGACTTCGAGCTTTTCAACGCGGAGCTTTTCGCCCTGCGCCACGCGGTATTGCTTACCGCCGGTGACCAGTACTGCGTACATGACCAGGCCTTCCTCTGTAGTTATTGTGGTCTGAGCTGCCGCCATCGAGGGCGGACAGGAGCGGAATTGTACGCAGATCAACGGCCGCGGGTCAAGTCAACCCCTGAACGGCCTAGGGGGCCCGGCCGGAACGGGGTCAGATCCCTTTTCACGTTGTGAAAAGGGATCTGACCCCCACCTGTCGGCCTGTCTCAGAAGGTGAGACACCGGGCTGGCATTGTCGCCCATTGCCCCCATCTGGTCACCTCGGTAGGCTGACCGATTGCCGTTCCCTGCTGGCCCGGCACCCAGCCAACGCCCCCACAACCGGATTCCCCATGGCGATGGATTTCATCCGCATCCGCGGCGCGCGGACGCACAACCTGAAGAACCTCGACCTCGACCTGCCCCGCGACAAGCTGATCGTGATCACCGGCCTGTCCGGCTCGGGCAAGTCGTCGCTGGCTTTCGACACGATCTACGCCGAAGGCCAGCGTCGCTACGTCGAGTCGCTGTCGGCCTACGCCCGGCAGTTCCTGAGCGTGATGGAGAAGCCGGACCTGGACCACATCGAGGGCCTGTCTCCGGCGATCTCGATCGAGCAGAAGTCGACGTCGCACAACCCGCGCTCGACGGTCGGCACGATCACCGAGATCTACGACTACCTGCGCCTGCTGTACGCCCGCGTCGGCACGCCGCGCTGCCCCGACCACGGCTATCCGCTGGAAGCGCAGACGGTCAGCCAGATGGTCGACCAGGTGCTGACGCTGGACCCGGAACAGCGCTACATGCTGCTGGCCCCGGTGATCCGCGATCGCAAGGGCGAACACGCGCAGGTATTCGACCAGCTGCGCGCACAGGGCTTCGTGCGCGTGCGCGTGGATGGCGAGCTGCATGAGATCGACGCGGTGCCGCCGCTGGCGCTGCGCCAGAAGCACACCATCGAGGCGGTGATCGACCGCTTCCGCCCGCGCGAGGACATCAAGCAGCGCCTGGCCGAGAGCTTCGAGACCGCGCTGAAACTCGGCGACGGCATGGCCTCGGTGCAGAGCCTGGACAACACCGCCAGCGCGCCGACCCTGTTCTCCTCCAAATACTCCTGCCCGGTCTGCGATTACTCGCTGCCGGAGCTGGAACCGCGCCTGTTCTCGTTCAACGCGCCGATGGGCGCCTGCCCCGGTTGTGATGGCCTGGGCATGGCCGAATTCTTCGATCCCTCGCGCGTGGTCGTGCATCCCGAGCTGTCCCTGGCCGCCGGCGCAGTACGTGGCTGGGACCGTCGCAATGCGTACTATTTCCAGCTGATCGCCTCGCTGGCACGTCACTACAAGTTCGACGT
The DNA here is from genome assembly GCF_025642255.1 of Stenotrophomonas maltophilia. Lineage (NCBI taxonomy): Bacteria > Pseudomonadati > Pseudomonadota > Gammaproteobacteria > Lysobacterales > Lysobacteraceae > Stenotrophomonas > Stenotrophomonas maltophilia. The sequence goes on along the minus strand of NZ_CP106759.1, from coordinate 1,079,688 downwards.
CGATGCCGCCTGGAACTCGCTGCCGGCCAAGGTGCAGCAGGCGGTGCTGTATGGCAGCGGCGAGGACGCAATCACGTTCACCTACTTCACCGAAGCCGGCGGCCGCACCCAGCGCAAGCACCGCTTCGAGGGCATCATTCCCAACCTGGAACGCCGCTACAAGGAAACCGAGTCGGCGGCCGTGCAGGAGGAGCTCGGCAAGTACATCAGCGAGCGCGCCTGCCCCGAGTGCAACGGTGCCCGCCTGAACAAGGCTGCGCGCAACGTGTTCGTGGCCGACCGGCCGCTGCCGGATCTGGTGGTGCTGCCGATCGACGAAGCCCTGAAGTTCTTCAGCGAACTGAGCCTGCCGGGCTGGCGCGGCGAGATCGCCTCGAAGATCGTCAAGGAGATCGGCGAACGCCTGGGCTTCCTGGTCGACGTGGGCCTGGACTACCTCACTCTGGAGCGCAAGGCCGATACCCTCTCCGGTGGCGAGGCACAGCGCATCCGCCTGGCCAGCCAGATCGGTGCCGGCCTGGTCGGCGTGATGTACGTGCTCGACGAGCCGTCGATCGGCCTGCACCAGCGCGACAACGAACGCCTGCTGGGCACCCTCACCCGCCTGCGCGACCTCGGCAACACGGTGATCGTGGTCGAGCATGACGAAGATGCGATCCGCCTGGCCGACTACGTGCTGGACATCGGCCCGGGCGCGGGCGTGCACGGTGGCGAGATCGTCGGCCAGGGCACCCTGCAGGACATCCTGGATGCACCCCGTTCGCTGACGGGCCAGTACCTGTCCGGCAAGCGCTCGATCGAGATTCCGGCGCGCCGGCACCGGCCGAATCCGAAGATGACCCTGCATCTGCGCGGCGCCAGCGGCAACAATTTGAAGGGGGTGGACCTGTCGATTCCCTCGGGCCTGCTGACCTGCGTGACCGGCGTGTCCGGCTCGGGCAAGTCGACGCTGATCAATGACACCCTGTTCTCGCTGGCCGCCAACGAGATCAACGGCTCCTCGCACCCGGTCGCCCCGTACAAGGAGATCGATGGCCTGGACCTGTTCGACAAGGTCGTGGACATCGACCAGTCGCCGATCGGCCGCACCCCGCGCTCGAACCCGGCCACCTACACCGGCCTGTTCACCCCGCTGCGCGAGCTGTTCGCACAGGTGCCCGAAGCGCGTGCGCGTGGTTATTCACCGGGTCGTTTCAGCTTCAACGTGCGCGGCGGACGCTGCGAGGCGTGCCAGGGTGATGGCCTGATCAAGGTCGAGATGCACTTCCTGCCGGACGTGTATGTGCCCTGCGATGTCTGCCACGGCAAGCGCTACAACCGCGAAACGCTGGAGATCCTGTACAAGGGCTTCAACATCAACGACGTGCTGGAAATGACCGTCGAAGATGCGCTGAAGCTGTTCGAGCCCGTGCCGTCGATCGCGCGCAAGCTGGAAACGCTGGTGGATGTCGGCCTGAGCTACATCAAGCTGGGACAGAGCGCGACCACGCTGTCCGGTGGTGAAGCGCAGCGCGTGAAGCTGTCCAAGGAGCTGTCGCGCCGCGATACCGGCCGCACCCTGTACATCCTCGACGAACCGACCACCGGCCTGCACTTCCACGACATCGAAGCGCTGCTGGGCGTGCTGCACAAGCTGCGCGACGAAGGCAACACGGTGGTGGTGATCGAGCACAACCTCGATGTGATCAAGACCGCCGACTGGATCGTCGACCTAGGGCCGGAAGGCGGCCACCGGGGTGGCACCATCCTGGTCACCGGCACGCCGGAAGACGTGGCCGCCTGCCCGCAGTCGTACACCGGGCAGTTCCTGGCACGCATGCTGCCGTCCACCAGTGCGCGCCCGGAGCAGCCGGCCGCCGTGGCCAACAAGCCCGACGCCCGGCCGCCGCGCAAGGTGAAGCCGGAGAAGGTGGCGAAGAAGGCCGTGGCCGCCAAGAGCACCGGCAAGGCCAGCAAGAGCACGACCAAGAAGAAGGACGCCTGATGAGCAGCGAACACAAGATCCTGGCCCGCATCCCGATCAGCGTGCGCTGGCGCGACATGGACAGCATGGGCCATGTGAACAACGCCAAGTACATCTCCTACCTGGAGGAAGCGCGCGTGCGCTGGATGCTGGGCGTGGAAGGCGTGTCGATGACCGACCGCATCGCGCCGGTGGTGGCCGCGACCAACGTCAACTACCGGCTGCCGATCGTGTGGCCCAACGACATCCTGGTCGAACTGTTCGTCGAGCGCCTGGGCAACAGCAGCGTCACCATCGGTCATCGCATCGTCGACCAGCAGGACGAGTCGAAGCTGTACTCCGATGGCAACGTGGTGGTGGTCTGGATGGATACCCAGACCGGCAAAAGCGCGCCGCTGCCGGACGCGATCCGCAGCGCATCGAGCTGATGGACTGCGGGTGGGTGCCGGCCCGGGTCGGCCCCACCCCGCCGGGCATGGCCCGGCGCTACCGACGCCGGTCCGACCCTGATACCCGGCGGAACGGGCGCTGCATCATGGAGCGGCCTTGCGTACCGTCAGCGTTGCGCTGGCGGTGCCACCGCCCTCCAGCTGCAACTGCAGCGGCACGACCTGCCCTTCCTTCAAAGCTCCCTCGCCTTCCATCAGCATCAGGTGCAGGCCACCGGGCTTGAGCTCGGTGCGCGCCCCGGCTGCAATCGGCAGCCGTTCGACTTCGCGCATCCGGCTGACACCGTCGACCACGGTGGTCTCGTGCAGTGACACGTCGCCGAAGGCCCTGCTGCCCGCGCCCACCACCGTTACCGGCGCTGCGCAGCGGTTCACGATCGTCCCGTAACCCGCCGTCATCGGCATGGCCGGGTTCGGCGGCAGGCGCACCCAGCCCTGCTCCACCGTCACACAGCGCGATTCCGCCGCCGCTGCTGCGGACGCACACAGAAGCAACAGTACGCCAACGAATGGTTTGGTTATCATCGCCCACGTTCCTTCTTCGCAACGAGACCGCAGCATGACGACGCTCATCGAGGTGATCAACCATGGTCCCATCCGCGAACTGCGCCTGGCGCGGCCGCCGGTCAATGCGCTGGACACCGACCTGTGCCGGCAGCTGATCCACGCCGTCGAGCAGGCCATGGCCGACGATGCGCACGGCATCGTGCTGTCCGGCAGCGAGCGCGTGTTCACCGGCGGCATGGACGTGCCACACCTGCTCTCCCACGGCGATGACAAGCACAAGCTGCTGGATACCTGGAATGCCTTCTTCGGCGCGGTACGTACGCTGGCCGAGAGCCGCATCCCGGTGGTCGCCGCGATCACCGGCCACGCCCCTGCCGGCGGTTGCGTGCTCGCCCTGTGCTGCGATTACCGGGTGATGGCGCGCAGCGCCGACCCGGCACGCCCGTATGCCATCGGACTGAACGAGGTGCAGGTCGGCCTGATCGCACCGGAAGGCATCCAGCGCCTGCTGCGCCGTACCGTCGGCGTGCACCGCGCGGGGGTGCTGCTCACCACCGGCGCCCTGGTGCCGGCCGAGCAGGCGCTGCAGATCGGCCTGGTCGACGAACTGGCCGAGGGCGATCTGGTGGTCGCCCGCGCCGTGGCCTGGCTGCAGAACCTGCTCAGGCAGCCGCGGCAGCCGATGCTGCTGACCCGCGCCGTGGCCCGCAATGACCTGCACGAAGCGCTGCACCCGGACCTGATCCAGCTGGACCGGTTCGTAGAGGCCTGGTTCGCCCCGGACGCACAGAATGCCCTGCAGGCGCTGGTGGCGCGGCTGGGCAAGTAACGGTCTCCGCGCTCTGGGGTCAGCCCCCTTCTGCAATGCGAAAGGGATCCGACCCCGGACCGGTATAATCAAGGCCTCTTCATTGTTGTGGCCGCCCCCTTGAACGACACGCCCGAACCCGTCGTCTCCGAGCTGATCGACCTGCTCACCCTGGAGCGGCTGGAGGACAACCTGTTCCGCGGACAAAGCCGCGACATCGGCACCAAGTACGTGTTCGGCGGGCAGGTGCTGGGCCAGGCGCTGGCCGCCGCCCAGGCCACGGTCGACAACGGGCGCCATGTGCATTCGCTGCACGCGTATTTCCTGCGGGCCGGCAACATCGACCATCCGATCGTCTACGACGTGGACCGCACCCGCGATGGCGGCAGCTTCTCCGTGCGCCGGGTGACCGCGATCCAGCATGGCAAGGTGATCTTCTTCTGTGCTGCCTCGTTCCAGCAGGCGGAGACCGGTGCCGAGCATCAGCACAAGATGCCCGAAGTGCCTCAACCGGAAGACATCGAGCCGAACCGCCCGTTGCCGGCCGAAGTGCTGGAGCGGCTGCCGATCAAAGTGCAGCGCTGGCTCTCGCGCGGTGGCCCGTTCGAGTTCCGCCACGTCTATCCCCGCGACGAACTGAATCCGCCCAAGCGCCCGCCCTATCACCAGGTCTGGATGCGGTTGAGCGAACCGGTCGGCGATGCCCCCGAGCTGCACCAGGCGCTGCTGGCCTACGCGTCCGACTTCCATCTGCTGGGCACGGCGACCTTCCCGCACGGCATCAGCTACTACCATCCGCACGTGCAGATGGCCTCGCTCGACCACGCGATCTGGTTCCACCGCCCGTTCCGCGCCGACGACTGGCTGCTCTATTCGCTGGACAGCCCCAGTGCGCAGGATTCGCGCGGCCTCGCCCGCGGCCAGTTCTTCACCCGTAATGGCGTGCTGGTGGCCAGCACGGCGCAGGAGGGCCTGATCCGCGTGGTTCCCGACCAGACTGCAGCGGCCGCCGTGCCGGCCAAGGACTGATCCGATGCGTCAGATCTTCAGCAGCCAGCGTGTGGAAACCGTCGAGGGCGTGGCCGAGCTCCTGCGCAGCCATGGCATCGAAGTGAAGGTGACCAATGGGCGCTCGTACAAGACCCGGCGCCGCGGCCAGTTCAGCTATACCGACCTGGGCAACACGCAGGGCTATCCAGCGGTCTGGATCGTACGCGCCGACGACCAGCCGCGTGCGCGCGACATCCTGCGCGATGCACGCCTGCTCGATACCACCCGCCGCGACCATCCCACGGCCGAGTTCGCGTTCCGCGACACGCCGGATGCCGGCAGCGGCGGGCGCAGCTGGGCCTGGCGGATCCGCATCGCACTGCTGGTGGTGATCGCTGGCGTGGCGCTGGTGATCGGCCTGCGCCACCGCGGTGGCCCGGCCCCCGCAGCACCCGCCCCCGCCCCGCAGACGCAACCGCAGCAGCCCGCACCGGAACAGGAAGAAGTGCGGGTCCGCATCCAGCCCTCGAAATGACGCGCCGGTAGCGCCGGGCCATGCCCGGCGAGCGCAGCGGACAGAAAAGCCGCCGGGAATGGCCCGGCGCTGCCGGGGCGCGAACCGGTCACATTCGGCACGCGGCCCCGTCATGGGACACAATCCCTGCAGGAGCCGCTGCCATGACGACGTTCGCCGCCAGCATCGACCAGACCCTGGAACGTGAACTGCCAGCCGCCAGCAGCGGCTGCCAGCAGGCGTACGGGCGCATCGTACTCGCCTGCCAGAACACCGTGACCGCCATCGCCCTGGCCATTACCGGCGATCGCCAGGCCAGCGAGGACATCGCGCAGGAAGCGTTCGTGAAGGGCTGGCAGCAACTGCACCAGCTGCGCAGTTCCACCAGCTTCCTGCCCTGGCTGCGGCAGATCACCCGCAACCTCGCGCGCGACTGGCTGCGTGCGCAGCGCGGCAGGCCCCTGAGCGGCGAAGCCGCCGAAGTTGCGCTGGGCATGGCGGCCGACCCCTCGCCGACTGCCGCCGACCGCCTGCAGCGACTGGAAGAGGAGGTTGCCGCCGAGGACATCATCTCGGCGCTGCCCACCGACAGCCGCGAAGTCCTGCTGCTTTACTACCGGGAAGGTCAGCGCTCGCAGCAGGTGGCGGACCTGCTGGGCCTGAGTGATGCGGCGGTGCGCAAGCGCCTGTCGCGGGCCCGCGCGCAGGTCCGCGAGGGACTGCTGCAGCGCTTCGGCGAATTCGCGCGCAGCAGCGCACCCAGCGCTGCCTTCGCAACCACCGTGGTCTCGATGGTGCTGATCGCTGCGCCCGGCACGGCCAGTGCCGCGATCCTGCTCGGCACCGGTGTGGGCATTGGCGGCAGCAAGCTGGGGTTGGGCGGCGCCAGCGCAGCCGGCGGTACCGCGATGGGATCGCTGACAGCGGCGCTGGGGCACCTGCATCTGGTCCCCGCCCACAACTGGGCAGCGATCGCCGGTGCCGTGCTGGGCGGCGTGCTCGGCAGCTACCTGGGCGGTCGCTTCCTGCTGTCCTACGCCGAAACGGAACCGGAGCGGACCCAGGTCCGGCGCTTCGTCCATCTCAACACCTGGACCGTGATGGCCTGCTGCCTGTCCATACTGCTGGTCGTGCTGCTGCAGACGCCGGTATGGGTACACCTGGTGGTCATGGCCATCGGCCTGGGTGCGGTCAACTACCAGTGCCTGGGACCGCTGCAGCGCCTGATGCGGCCCTTGATCGTGCGCGACGCAGCGCGGCGCGGGCGGCAGGGCATCAACTGGAAGTACGAAGCGATGTACGGCCGCAGCGCCATCATCGCGATGAACCTGCTGGTGATCGCCCTGGTGGCCTATACGCTGCTCGACAGCGGTCGCCTGTAACGGACGACGCCGGCAGTCTGCCGGCGTCGTCGTTGAACGTCGCGCCGTGATCAGCGCTGCGGCTTCGGTGCGGCGCCGTCACGCGGGCCCCCGTGGCGCGGGCCGCCATGCATCGGGCCCTTCGCCGCATCGAATTCGGCCTTGCTCAACTGGCCGTCCTTGTTGGTGTCGGCAGCGGCGAACCAGGCGTCGCGATGCTGCTTCATGCGCAGCTCGCGATCAGCCTTGTCCAGATAGCCGTCCTTGTTGAGATCGAGCTGGTCGAAACGTGCCGCCAGGCGCGGATCGGCCTTGGCCTCTTCGCGGCTGATGCGGCCGTCCTTGTCGGTGTCCAGCCTGGCCCAGCGCTCGCCGCCATGGCCGCCACGACGACCATGCTGCCCGCGCGGCATTTCATCGCGCGACAGCCTGCCGTCCTTGTTGCGGTCCAGTTCGTCGAACTTGGCCGCCAGACGTGGGTTGGCAGCGGCCTCGCTGCGGTCGATGACACCGTCACCGTTGGTGTCCAGCTTGGCCGGACGCTGTGCCGGTGCGGTCGGGGGAGTCGCCGCCAGCGCGACACCGGAGGCGGACGTGGCAAGCAGCAGGGCCAGCAGCAGGGGGGTACGGATCATGAGGTCACTCCTGGGGATGAGGTTGCGTCGGGGTGATCACTTCACCCTCGAATGACAACAACGCCCGGCCGCGACGGCGGTTGACGCGGTCGCCAGTTCCGTTCATCCGGCGGACAGTCGCGTTCATTGCGACACGCTGGGGCTATGCTGTGGCCATGGCGATCCACGGCGACAGAGACGACGAACTGCGGCTGTTCCAGACCGGCGAGCACCCCTGCGGGTACTGGCCGGACCGGGTGGCGCGCGACCTGGTGATGGATCCCCACGACCGTCGCCTGGGCGGCTTGTATCCCCTCGCACTCAGCTGGGGCTTCCGCCGCAGCGGCGACCTGGTCTATCGGCCCCACTGCGCGCAGTGCCATGCCTGCGTGGCGGTACGGATTCCGGTGGCCCGGTTCGCACCGGACCGCAGCCAGCGTCGCTGCGCCACCCGCAACGCCGACCTGGAAGTGCGGATCACCGCCGCCACTGCGCGCGAGGACCTGTTTGCCCTCTACCACCGCTATCTGGTGCACCGCCACGCCAACGGCGGCATGGACGATCATGGCCCGCACGAGTTCGAGCAGTTCCTGATCGGCAGCTGGTCGCACACCCGCTTCCTGGAGATGCGCCTGCCGGGCCACGATGGCCGGCGCAGCCAGCTGCTCGGAGTGGCCGTCACCGATGTCACCGAGCACGGCCTTTCGGCGGTCTATACCTTCTTCGATCCAGACCACGCAGCGCGGGGACTGGGCACGTTCGCCATCCTGCAGCAGATCGAATGGGCGCGTCGCGAAGGACTGCCGCACGTCTATCTGGGCTACTGGATCCGTGAACACCAGAAAATGGACTACAAGCGCCGCTTCCGTCCGCTGGAGGCCTACGATGGCCGTCGCTGGCACGATTTCGACCGCGATCTGGACGGCCGCTGACAAACCGCTGACACCGGGCGGGGTGCACAATAGGCGGCATGAACACCCAACCCCTGATTCTTGCCCTGGCCCTGCTGTGTGGCGCTGCGGCCCCTGCTCTTGCCAGGACCCCTGCGATGACCGAAACACCGTCTGCATCGCTGCGCCTGGCCACCTACAACACGTCGCTGTACTCCGATGAGGCCGGCGGCCTGATCCGGGAGCTTGAAGGCGACAGCGCGCATGCGCGCAAGATTGCCGCCGTGCTGCAGCAGGTGCGCCCGGACCTGGTGCTGCTGAACGAATTCGATTTCGACGACGCCCATCGCGCCGCCGACCTGTTCCAGAAGCGCTACCTGGAAGTGGCGCAGCCGGGCGGCGGCGCGCCGCTGCACTTCGCCTACCGCTACCTGGCCCCGGTCAACACCGGCGTGCCCAGTGGCCTGGACCTGGACAACAACGGCGTGGTCGGCGGCGAAGGTCGCAGCCGTGGCAACGATGCCTGGGGCTACGGCCTGCACCCGGGCCAGTACGGCATGCTGGTGCTGTCGCGCTACCCGATCGATGAAGCCAGGGTACGCAGCTTCCAGCTGCTGAAGTGGAGCACGATGCCGGGCGCGATCCGTCCGGTCGATCCGCGCAGCGGGCAGAGCTTCTACAGCGACGCCGTGTGGTCGAAGCTGCGCCTGTCGTCGAAGTCGCACTGGGATGTACCGGTGCAGACCCCGGCAGGCGTGGTGCATGCGCTGGTCTCGCACCCGACGCCGCCGGTGTTCGACGGCCCGGAAAAGCGCAACGCGGCGCGCAACCACGACGAACTGCGCCTGTGGCAGGAGTATCTCACCGCGGGTGACAAGCCCTGGCTGTGCGACGACAAGGGCCAGTGCGGAGGTCTGGCGCAGGATGCACGCTTCGTGATCCTCGGCGATCTCAACAACGACCCGGTCGACGGCGATGGCCGCCACGAGGCGATCGTCGAACTGATCGAGAACGCACGCGTATTGCGCTACCCCACCCCGCGCAGCGCGGGGGGTGAGGAAACCAGCCTCGCCTATGCCGCCAAGGGCATCGTGCGTAAGGGTGCGCCCTTCCACGCCACCGGCGACTTTGGCCCGAAGTCCGGCACCCTGCGACTGGATTACGTGCTGCCTTCCACCGGGTTCCAGTACGTGGGCAGTGGCGTGTTCTGGCCAGCCAGCAACAGCCCTGACGCGAAGATTGCCGACGGCAGCGACCACCACCTGGTGTGGGTGGATGTGAAGTGACCCCAGGCGCCAGGCGCGCTGCTCTGCCTTGCAGAAAGCCGCCGGGCGCGGCGCGGCGCTACCGGCTTACGGACGCAGCTCGACGCCGATGGCGTCGGCGGCATCACGGGCGATCGAGCGCGCCTCGTCGATGGTGTCGGCGCGCGCCAGGGTGACGCCGACACGGCGCTGACCGTGCACGCTCGGCTTGCCGAACAGGCGCACGGCCGTATCCGGCACCTGCAGTGCGGCAGCGACGTTGTTGAAGTACGGCACGCCTTCGCCCTGCGCCAGCAATGCACAGGATGCCGACGGACCACTCTGGCGGATCACCGGAACCGGCAGGCCCAGGATGGCGCGTGCGTGCAGCGCGAACTCGCTCAGTTCCTGCGATACCAGCGTCACCAGGCCAGTGTCGTGCGGGCGCGGGGACACTTCGCTGAACCACACTTCATCGCCCTTCACGAACAGCTCCACGCCGAACAGGCCCCAGCCACCCAGGTCATCGGTGATCGCACGCGAGATCTCCTCCGCACGCGCCAGCGCCTTGTCCGACATCGGCTGCGGCTGCCAGCTTTCGCGGTAATCGCCGTCCTTCTGCAGATGACCGATCGGCGCGCAGAACGAGGTACCTGCCGCGTGGCGCACGGTCAGCAGAGTGATCTCGTAGTCGAAATCGATGAAGCCCTCGACGATGCAGCGGCCGGCGCCCGCGCGGCCGCCGGTCTGCGCATACTCCCAGGCCGGCGCGATGTCCGCTTCGCTGCGCAGCGTGCTCTGTCCCTTGCCCGAGGAGGACATCACCGGCTTGACCACGCACGGCAGGCCGATGGCGGCCACGGCGGCGCGGTACTCCGCCTCGGTATCGACAAAGCGGTAGGGCGAGGTTGGCAGGCCCAGCGTCTCGGCAGCCAGGCGGCGGATGCCCTCACGGTCCATGGTCAGGCGTGCGGCACGCGCGGTGGGGATCACCCGCAGGCCCTGCTCCTGTTCCAGCTGTACCAGCGTCTCGGTGTGGATCGCCTCGATCTCCGGCACCACCAGATGAGGCTGTTCCTGGGCGATCAGCGCACGCAGCGCCATCGCATCCAGCATGTCGATCACGTGCGAACGATGCGCGACCTGCATGGCGGGCGCATCGGCGTAGCGGTCGGCGGCGATCACCTCCACGCCCAGCCGCTGCAGCTCGATGGCCACTTCCTTGCCGAGTTCGCCCGAGCCCAGCAGCAGCACACGGGTGGCGGAGGGCGAGAGGGGGGTTCCGAGCTTGGCCATGGAGGGGTCCGGCAGTGATGTGAAGGCGGGTGGGCATTCTAGCCGGTCCAGCGGCGGTTCCCGACGAACGGTAGTCGCCATCTGATATCAATTTGATATCGTCGCCTCGAACCCTCAAGGACGTACTGCCATGAAAGAGAAGTCGCTGTCCTCCCTCAACGGCCTGGGCACTCTGGCGGGCGCATTGCTCGTCGCCGTCTTCGGCGGTGTGCTGTTCGTGCTGGGCATCGCCGCCAAGGCGTCGACCGGCTCCCCCAACCTGCTGATGATGCTGGTTGGCGCGCTGGTCGCGGTGGTGGCGCTGTTCGCGCTGGCGGGCCTGTACACCGTGCAGCCGAACCAGGCCGCGGTGGTGAGCCTGTTCGGCAAGTACGTCGGCACCGTGAAAGACAATGGCCTGCGCTGGAACAACCCCTTCTACAGCAAGCGCCACGTCAGCCAGCGCGTGCGCAATTTCGAAAGCGGCAAGCTGAAGGTCAACGAGCTCGATGGCAGCCCGATCGAGATCGCCGCAGTGATCGTCTGGCAGGTGGTCGATGCCTCCGAAGCGGTCTACAACGTGGACGACTACGAGAGCTTCGTGCACATCCAGTCCGAATCGGCGCTGCGCGCGATGGCCACCAGCTATCCCTACGACCAGCATGAAGAGGGCCAGCTGGCGCTGCGCAGCCACGCCAGCGAGATCTCCCAGCACCTGAAGAACGAGTTGGCCGAGCGCCTGGCCGACGCCGGCGTGCAGGTGATCGACGCACGCATCAGCCACCTGGCCTACGCTGCCGAAATCGCCCAGGCCATGCTGCAGCGCCAGCAGGCCAACGCGGTGATCGCGGCACGCACGCGCATCGTTGCCGGTGCGGTCGGCATGGTCGAGATGGCCCTGGGCGAACTGCAGAAGAACGGCGTGGTGCAGCTGGACGAGGAACGCAAGGCGCACATGGTCAGCAACCTGTTGACCGTGCTGTGTTCGGACCGGGGCACGCAGCCGATCGTCAACGCCGGTTCGCTGTACTGAATCACCCTCGCAACGGGGCGCCCCACCGCCCCGCCAGGAGCATCCATGAGCGAGAAGAAAGCCTATCCACTGCGCATCAACGCCGACGTCCTGGCCGCGGCGCAGCGCTGGGCCGACGACGAACTGCGCAGCCTCAACGCGCAGATCGAGTACCTGCTGCGCGACGCGCTGCGCAAGGCCGGCAGGCTGCCGCATCCCAAGCCACCTCAGGAGGAGAAGGAATGAGCAAGCGCTGGACGTACCAGACCCTGGAAGTGCCCTCGACGCTGATGGGCAGCATGAAGACCGAAGCCGTGCAGGAGGCGTTGAACAAGCAGGGCCAGCTTGGCTGGGAGCTGGTCAACATCGTGATCCCCGCGCCGATGAGCGCAGCGGTGCTGGTCTTCAAGAAGGAGCTCTGACCATGCAGACCCGCCGTTCGCTGTTCGCCCTTTCACTGGCGCTGCTGAGCGGTGGCGCATTCGCCGCCGAACCGCAGCAGGTTGCCGCCCGGTTGCTGGACCACCTGCAGGCCGGCCGCATCGCCGATGCGGAGGCGATGCTGACCCCGCAGATGGCCCGTGCCGTTCCCGCCGAGAAGCTCGACAGCGTGTGGCGGTCCCTGGGCGAACTGCAGCAGCGCGGCCAGGCCCGCAGCAGCGAGCAGCAGGGCCTGCACCTGGTGGAAGTTCCGCTGCAGTTCACCGGTGGCGCGGTGATCGCGCAGGTGGCCGTGGATGCACAGGACAAGGTCGCCGGCCTGCTGCTGCGCCCCGCCCCCGCGGCCAAGGCACCGCCGCCGCCGGCCGATGCGACCTACAGCGAAGTTGATTTCAGTGTGCCGCAGACACGCGGTGCGCTGCCCGGCACGCTGGCGCTGCCCAAGGGCAAAGGCCCGTTCCCGGCAGTGGTGCTGGTGCACGGCTCGGGCCCGCAGGACCGTGACGAAACCATCGGCGGCAACCGTCCCTTCCTCGATATCGCCCGTGGCCTCGCCGCGCACGGAATCGCGGTACTGCGCTACGACAAGCGCACTCTCGCCCGGCCCCAGGATTTCCAGAGCGGCACCTTCACTGTCGATGACGAATCCACCGACGATGCGGTGGCGGCACTGGAGGCCGTCGCCAGCGACCCGCGCATCGACGGCCGCCGCGTGTTCGTGCTCGGCCACAGCCAGGGCGGCATGCTTGCGCCACGCATCGCCAGCCGCTGGCCACAGGCGCGTGGCGCCATCCTGTGGGCCGCTCCCGCGCGCACGCTGCTGGACCTGCTGCCGGAACAGAACCGCTACCTGCTGAGCCTGGACGGCGACATCAGCGCGGCCGGTCAGGCGCTACTGGACAAACTGGACAGCCAGATCGCCGCAGCACGTGGCAGCACGCCGGTACCCGCCAGCGAACTGCCACTCGGCGTTCCGCAGTCCTTCTGGAAGAGCATCGAAGCCGTAGATGCCCGCGCCGATGCACAGCGGCTGCGCGCACCGCTGCTGATGCTGCATGGCGGGCGCGATTTCCAGGTTCCCGATGCCGACTGGGCACTCTGGCAGAAGGCCCTCGCCCGGCGCGACGATGTGCAGTGGCGGACCTATCCGGCGCTGAACCACATCGGCATCGCTGGCAGCGGCCCGAGTTCGTTGAAGGAGTACACCCGGCCCGGCCATGTCGATGCGGGGTTGATCGATGACATCGCCCGATGGGTGGAGGCACAACGATGAGCCCCAATGAAGCCCGTCCGTTCGAGCTGGCTGGCAGTTCACCCCTGCGCGTGCTGTGGGTGCTGTTGCCGGTGCTGGCCGTGCTGGTCATCAGCGTGTACGTGCAGTTCAGCCGCACGCGTGCGCCTGCACCATGGATGGAAGTCACCCTGTCGCCGCCGTTCTTCCTGATGAACGGCAGCGCGGCATGGAGCATCGCCGTGCTGGTGCTGATCGGCGTGGGCCTGGGTACTTCGTTCTTCCGCCGCCGCGTGGAGCTGGTGGGTGGCGTGCTGGATGTGCGCTCGACGCTGTACCGACGGCGTACACCGGTGCGCGACATGCTGCTGGACCAGGCCGAGGTGGTGGACCTGGCGCAGGACCGCCGCTATGGCATCCGCTTCAAGACCAACGGCTACTCGATGCCCGGCTTCTATTCCGGGCATATGCGGCTGCAGGGCGGCGGCAAGGGCTTCGCCCTGGTCACCGACCGTCACCGCACGCTGGCGATCCCGGTGCGCGGCGGCAGCACCCTGCTGCTGAGCATGGAACGCCCACAGGCATTGCTTGACGCCCTGCGCAAGGTGGCCGCAGCCGCGCCACGGCAGTAAGCTGCGGACATGCATCGCCGACCGCTGCTGCTGAACACCGAGGCCATCGAACTGTGGCCGGCCGATCTGCTGCGCGCGCGCAGCAACCTCGATGCACGCCTGCTGGCGCGGGCCCGCTGGGTGCTGCGGCGCAAGCGCGATGGCCGCTATCTGGCCGCCGTGCTGACGCAGGGCGTTCATTCGCTGGTGCCGCGTCTGCCGCACGAGCCTGGCGTGGAGGAGGCGCTGGCACTGCTGGATGCCCGCGCGTCACGCCCTGTCGCTGCGGCACTGGAGCAGCGATGGCTGCCCCTGGCGGGCTTGCAGCAACGCCTGCAGCACCTTGGCCTGGATGCGCAGGGTTACGCGGATGACACCGGGCTGCCGCTGGAAGCCGAGCCGTGCCTGCTGCATTTCGCCGGCCGCGATCGCTTTTCGCGGCCCCTGTGGTTGCGCCGCGACGCGGCGCAGGGGTGGCGGCGGATGCGCCTGCACGCGGCCCGCGATGGCGTTGCCCTGGATGCCATTTCCGGCTTCCGCAGCCATGCGTACCAGTTGGGAATCTTCGAGCGGAAGCGCGGCCGCGGCCTGAGCGTGGCGGAGATCCTGAAGGTCAACGCCGCGCCGGGCTTCAGCGAGCACCACAGCGGGCACGCACTGGATATCGGCACCCCGGGCGATGCACCTGCAGAGGAATCGTTCGAGCGTACCGATGCGTTCGCGTGGCTGCAGGCGCACGCCCGCGGGCATGGATTCCACCTGAGCTACCCGCGCGGCAACCCGCACGGGATCGTCTACGAGCCCTGGCACTGGTGCTGGAGACCGGCCAACGGCTGAGCCCCTCCCCGCACTGCCCTCACCGCCGCAGGGCGTCGATCGCCAGCAGCACCCATCCCATCATCAGGCTGGTGCCGCCCACAGGCGCCAGCCGGGTAGGCCACTGCCAGAGCGCGCTGCCCACCAGGCTGCCGGAGAACAGCACGACGCCCAGCAGCAGCACGTACAGCGCCAGATGTGCGATCACGCCCTGCGCGCGCCGTCCCACTGCAACCAGCACGGCACCATGGGCGAACGCATACAGCGCCGCCATGTTCAGATGCTGCTGCGCCTGCGGATCGGACACGCCATGCGAGGCATAGGCCGACAGGCCGATCGAAGCGGCCGCCAACAGCGCACCGATGCAGGCCAGCAGCGAGGGCTTACGCGCACGTCGTTCCAGATTGAACATGACTGCTCCTTGCGCGGCGCCCGCCCGGCGGCGGACGCGGGATGAAAAAAAACGCGCCGCAGGAAGCGGCGCGTTTTCGTGTCCAACACTACATGGGTCAGCCAGCGCTTACTTGACGGCCCAGTAGATGTCGTAGGTGCCTTCCTGGGTGAACGACTTGTCCACGCCGTCCTTCCACGATTCGTACGGACGGTCGATGACTTCGTTGCCCGAGGTCACTGCCCACGCACGCAGGCCGTTGCGGGCCACGTCCAGGCCGGCCATGTGACCGGTGTAGGCCGCATGCGCCGAACGATGCGGGGCGACATGCACGTACTTGACCGGGGCACCACCGTCGATCTTGACGGTCAGCTCCTCACCGGTGGCACCTTCGGTACCCTTCTTCTTCACCGGCTGTGCGATGTCGAAGGCGTACTTCTCGGCACCGAAATCGGTGGTGATGATGCGGAACGGACCGGCGGCTTCAAGGCCATTGGCCTCCATCACGCGCTTGATCCACTCCTGGTTGTCCTTGATGGACTTGGTGATGGTGTCCTGGCCGCGGTCGACGTTGCCGGCGTTGACGACCAGCAGGTCTTCGGCCGGCACCTGCACGATACCCAGATCGGTCAGCGGCGCTTCCGGGGTGCGGTAGTCGACGTTCGGCACGGTGGCCAGCATGTTCGCCATGCGCGACAGGCCCAGCTTGATGTCGTCGCCGATCTGGCGGCTGACATACAGGCCGGCGTAGCGACCGAACAGGTCGAAGCCGTACTTCACCGAGTAGTCCTGGGTGATCTTGACGTTGCGACCACCCTTGCCGGTCGGCTCCAGATTGAAGGTGGTGACCTTGTCGTGACCCTTGGTCGGGTCTTCGATGGCGATCACAACACGCTTGTTCTCTTCGGCCTCGGTCACCTTCCAGGAACCGTTGCCCAGGTCCTTGGAGGAGAAGTCGAGGGTGGCACCGACGCCGGAGGCCGGGCCGGACAGCTTCAGTTCAACGGCGGGATCGCGCAGTACCAGCGGGTTCCAGTCCTTGAAGCGGCGCAGGCTGCTGACCGTGTCGTACACGATCGTCATCTTGCGGTTGGTCTCGATGCTTTCGGTGATGTGGCGCTCGCCCGGCAGACATACGCCAATGATGACGAACAGGCCAGCCACGATCCCCAAGGCGATCAGGAACTCGATAATACGGGTCATTCAGGAGTCTCCGGGGCCGATCCCACGGCCGGGTTGATTGAAGCGAAGCGCCAATCCTAGCAGGCTTCGCGGGCATTGTTTATCGGGATTGGCGCACCGGTTTCCCTGCCGGCTGCGTATTTGTATGGACAAAGGATTGGCAGGGTAGCGCATCCGGCCGCCCCACATGTAGGGGGCAACCCGCCCCGGGGCCCGGGAATGCCGGCCAAACCTTTGCCGGAGAAGGCTTTTCGTCAGACCAGCTGCAGTTCGAACGCCTTCAGGACGGCCCGCGTGCGGTCGCGCACGCCCAGTTTGGACAGGATGTTGGACACATGGTTCTTGATGGTGCCCTCGGCCACGCCCAGCGAATTGGCGATCTCCTTGTTGGAGAACCCGCTGGCCATCAGCCGCAGGATCTCCGTCTCGCGGTCGGTCAGCGGGTCCGGCCGGTCCAGGCTGACGAAATCATTGCGCATGTGTTCCAGCCCGGACAGCAGCCGCTGGGTCACCGCCGGCTGCACCAGCGATCCGCCGTCGGCCACGGTGCGGATGGCGCCCACCAGCTGGTCCAGGGTCACGTCCTTGAGCAGATACCCCTTGGCGCCGGCCTTCAGGCCCGCCAGCACCAGCTGGTCGTCGTCGAAGGTGGTCAGGATGATGGTCGGCGGCAGCTGCTCCAGCCGCGACAGGACCTGCAGCGCCTCCAGCCCGGACATCACCGGCATGCGCATGTCCATCAGGACCACATCCGGACGGACCTGGGGCACCAGTTCGACCGCCTGCCGGCCGTCGCCGGCCTCGGCCACCACCTCGATGCCGTCGTCCAGCGCCAGCAGCGAGCGGATTCCCTGCCGCACCAGGGTTTGGTCGTCGACCAGGCAGACGCGAATCATCAACGCACTCCTTCAGGAACCTTGGTAAGGGCGGCCACCAGCACGGTTGCCGGCACCGTCGCACGCAGGCAGAAGCCTTCGCCGGGGCGGGTTTCCACCTGCAGCTGGCCACCGCATTGTTGCAGGCGCTCGCGCATCCCGCGCAAGCCATTGCCCACATTGACCATTTCCGCACCGACACCGTCGTCGCGCGCCTCGACCACCACCCGGTCCGGTGCCTCACGGTACACCCGGATCCACAGATGGCGGGCCCCGGAGTGGCGCACCGTATTGGTGATGATCTCCTGGGTGCAGCGCAGCAGCACGTGGGCCCGCTGCGGATCCTCCACGTTCAGGGGGTCCTCGATGTCCAGCTGGATGTCCAGCGAGGGCACGTTCTCGGTCAGCGGGCGCAGCGCGGCAGCCAGGTCGATGGCACTGGTCTCGCGCAGTTGGCTGACCACTTCGCGCACATTGCCCAGCAGCAGCTTGGCCAGCGTGTGCGACCGTTTCACGTGGTCCAGCGCCTTGCCTTCGGCCAGATGGCCGGCCACTTCCAGGTTCAGGGTCAGCGCGGTCAACTGATGCCCCAGCAGGTCATGAAGCTCGCGCGAGATGCGGGTGCGCTCGTTGACCCGTGCGCTCTCGGCCAGCAGGGCGCGGGTCGCCCTCAGCTCCGCATTCAGCCGGCGCTGCTCGTCGCGGGCGTCGGTCTGCTGCCGTGCGACCAGGCTGGTCACGAACATGAACATGGAGAAGCCGCCATACAGCAGCGACTGCATGAGTGCCTCGAACAACGGCATGTCGAGAATCAGATAGTAGACCGGCAGCACCGCCAGCTGGCTGAGCAGCAACCAGATCACGCCACTGCGCACGGGCAGCATCCACGGGATCACCCCGGCGGCCACCATCATCAGGATGCTGCCCAGGCCCGAACCGCTCAGGTAGCTGACGCCCAGGGCCGAGCCGGTCAGTACCACCAGCACCACCCGGTCGTACCAGGCGGCCTGGCTGCTGTCGCGCAGGCCACGGGTCAGCCAGAAGTAGCCGGCGCCGAAGAACAGGTAGGCGGCAAACAGCCACAGGGACCAGCTGTCGATGCCGCTGCCGCCGTGCCGCAGCATCGACTCGTATTGGGAATACACCACGGGCAGGCCGACCATGACCCAGGTGAACAGGCCGGCCAGGCGCAGGACTCGGATTTGGCTGAGATATCCCAACATGGAGGCATCTTAGGCTGAACCAGCGCTCTTGCCCCCGGGCAGAAGTCATGGCGACGGGCGTGCCCCCGCCAGCCACCCATGCAATAATCGTGCGCAGGGTCCGTTGCAGGACCAACCGCGTTACCCCACGGAGTCACAATGTCGATTGTCATCCGCGACGTGCGCGAGCACGAGCTCGATTCCGTCCTGGCTTTGAACAACAACGCTGGCCTGGCCATCCTTCCGCTGGATGCCGCACGCCTGCGCCTGTTCTATGAAACCGCTGAGTACTTCCGCGTCGCCGAGCGCGACGGCAACCTGGCCGGGTTCCTGATCGGCTTCGGCAGCGACAGCCAGCACGACAGCAGCAACTTCGCCTGGTTCAAGCAGCAGCTGGACACCCCGTTCTTCTATATCGACCGCATCGTGGTCGCCAGCCGCCGCCGCGGTGGTGGCGTCGGCCGGGCGTTCTACGCCGATGCGCAGAGCTTCGCCGAGCTGCGCTACCCGCAGATGACCTGCGAAGTCTTCCTCGACCATGGTGCCGATGCCGCCCTGCTGTTCCACGGCAGCTTCGGCTTCCGCGAGCTGGGCCAGAACACCATGCCGCAGGTCGATGTGCGTGCCAGCATGCTGGCCAAGGAACTGTGCAGCTACCCGTGGGTACAGGAGACCTACGGCGGCAAGCTGCCGGATGTGGCATGGACACGCGACCGGCAGCTGCCGGCGCAGGCACAGCGGCCGACGGGGACCTGAGCGTGGCGGTGAATTTCGATTACGAACAGGCAGGTGAACTGAAGATCGGCCAGGTCGGCATCGCCAACCTGCGCGTGCGGACCCTCGATGTCGAACGGCTCGTGCAGGAAATGCGCGAACGGGTGACCCGCGCCCCGAAACTGTTCGGCCGTGCCGCGGTGATCCTGGACTTCGGCGGCCTCAGCCAGGTACCGGACGTGGCCACCGCCCAGGCGCTGGTCGATGGCCTGCGCAGCGCCGGCGTGCTGCCGGTGGCGCTGGCCTATGGCACCAGCGCGGTCGACCAGCTCTCGCAGCAGCTCGGCCTGCCGCTGCTGGCCAAGTTCCGCGCCCAGTACGAGCGTGTCGAGACCGAGCCGGCCCCGCCGCCTGTGCCTGCGCCGGAGCCGCGCCGCGCCGCCCGCGCTGAACCGAAGCCGGCCCCGGCCGCTCCGGTGGCCAGGGTGGCCGAGGGCTCGGCACCGCAACCGGGCCGCATGCAGCTCGGCAACGTACGTTCCGGCCAGCAGCTGTACGCGGAGAACTGCGACCTGACGGTCATGGCGACTGTCGGCGCCGGTGCCGAGGTCATCGCCGACGGCAGCATCCATATCTACGGCACCCTGCGCGGCCGCGCGCTGGCAGGTGCCCAGGGCAACACCGCGGCACGCATCTTCTGCCGTGATTTCCATGCGGAACTGGTGGCCATTGCCGGCCACTACAAGGTACTGGACGATGTCCCGGACAACCTGCGCGGCAAGGCCGTGCAGGTGTGGCTGGAACAGGACCAGGTCAAGATCGCTGCGCTGGACTGACGCAGCCCCAACATCATGCAGAACCAGGAGAAGTCCTTTGGCTGAAATCATCGTAGTCACCTCCGGCAAGGGCGGCGTCGGCAAGACCACTACCAGCGCGAGCCTGGCCTGCGGCCTGGCACGGCGCGGCAAGAAGGTGGCGGTGATCGACTTCGACGTCGGCCTGCGCAACCTCGACCTGATCATGGGCTGCGAACGCCGCGTGGTGTACGACTTCGTCAACGTCGTGCACGGCGAAGCCACCCTCAAGCAGGCCCTGATCAAGGACAAGCGCTTCGACAACCTGTACGTGCTGGCTGCCTCGCAGACCCGCGACAAGGACGCGCTGACCCAGGAGGGCGTGGGCAAGGTGCTGAAGGACCTGGCCGCCGACGGTTTCGACTTCGTGATCTGCGACTCCCCGGCCGGTATCGAGAAGGGTGCCTTCCTGGCCATGTACTTCGCCGACCGCGCGGTGGTGGTGGTGAACCCGGAAGTGTCCTCGGTGCGCGACTCTGACCGCATCATCGGCCTGCTGGACTCGAAGACACACAAGGCCGAATCCGGCCAGGACGTGCCGGCCTTCCTGCTGCTGACCCGCTACAGCCCGTCGCGCGTGGAAACCGGCGAGATGCTGAGCATCGTCGACGTGGAGGAAGTGCTGGGCCTGAAGGCGATCGGCGTGATCCCCGAATCGGGTGACGTGCTGAACGCCTCCAACAAGGGCGAGCCGGTGATCCTCGACGGCGAATCGATCGCTGGCCAGGCGTATGACGATGCGGTGAGCCGCATCCTGGGCGAGGAGCGGCCGATGCGCTTCACCACCGTGGAGAAGAAGGGCTTCTTCAGCAAGCTGTTCGGAGGGTAAGCATGGGCCTGTTTGATTTCCTCAAAGCGAAGAAGACCACCGCCGAAACCGCCAAGAACCGCCTGCAGATCATCATCGCGCAGGAGCGCAGCCATCGCGGTGGCCCGGACTACCTGCCGCTGCTGCAGCGCGAGCTGCTGGAAGTGATCAAGAAGTACGTCAACATCGACGTCGACGCGGTGAAGGTCGACCTGGTCAAGGATGGCCAGCACGACGTGCTGGACATCTCCGTGGCGCTGCCGGAAGGCCCGGAAAAGCCCTGACCCCCTGCCCCGCCCGTGCCTGCATGGGCGGGGCTGCACGATTCCGCATGACTGACACGACAACCGCCGTGGACATCACCTGCGTGGGCGATATCGCCTTCGCCGATGCACAGCGCCTGCTTGCCGCGCATGGGCTGGAGCTGCACCACGTCGCCGCCGGCGAGCCGATTCCCGGCAGCTACTGGGGCGAACCTGAAGCAGGCATCATCGCCAGCAACGTGTATGTGCGCGACGACACGCCCGTGCATTCGATGCTGCACGAGGCCTGCCATCTGATCGTGCTGCCGCCGGAGCGGCGCGCGCAGGTGCATACCGATGCCACTGATTCGGTCGCCGAGGAAGATGCCACGTGCTACCTGCAGATCGTGCTGGCCGCGCAGCTGCCCGGTGTCGGCAGCGCACGGCTGATGGCCGACATGGATGCGTGGGGGTATACGTACCGATTGGGATCGACGAGAGCGTGGTTCGAGCAGGACGCCGAAGACGCGAAGGCGTGGTTGATCGAACGCGGGTTGCCAGTGGCGTAAGGCCGCGGGCGCGGTTGGCCACGGGCGCGTGGCGACGCGCCGAACCCTGCGGCGCCCCTTTTTTCACTCGGCGCGGTTCGAGCAGGACGCCGAAGACGCGAAGGCGTGGTTGATCGAACGCGGGTTGCCAGTGGCGTGAGGCCGCGGGCGCGGTTGGCCACGGGCGCGTGGCGACGCGCCGAACCCTGCGGCGCCCTTCTTTTCACTCGGCGCGGTTCGAGCAGGACGCCGAAGACGCGAGAGCCTGGCTGATCGAACGTGGATTGCCGGTAGCGTGACGCGCCGCGAAACGGGGTCAGATCCCTTTTGCTGCGCAAAAGGGATCTGACCCCATCACCCCTGCCCTGCCAGCGCACGCAGGGTAATGCCGACGATGTACGCCAGGTAGGTCCCGGTGGCGTAGCCCATTGTTCCCAGCAGCACGCCTACCGGTGCCAATGCAGGATGGAAGGCGGCGGCCACCACGGGCGCCGAGGCCGGACCGCCGATGTTCGACTGCGAGCCGATGGCGAAATAGAAGAACGGCACCTTCAGCAACCGGCCCAGGCACCACAGCAGCACGATGTGCACGGCGATCCAGATCAGGCCGAGCAGGAACAGCCACGGACGGTCCAGCAATGCCAGCAGATCCATCTGCATGCCGATGCAGGCGATCAGGAAGTACAGCAGCAGCGACCCCAGACGTGACGCTCCCGCTCCCTCCAGCGTGCGCGCGCGGGTGAAACTCAGGCCCAGGCCCAGCGTGGTCGACAGCACCACCACCCAGACGAAGGGAGCATCCAGGCTGAACTGCGATGCCCAGCCGACATGGGCCTTGAACCAGGCCGCCAGCGGCGCGCCGATTGCATGCGCCAGACCGACGCCACCGAACGCAACGGCGACGATCAGCATCAGATCGGTCAGGCTGGGAATGCGCTCGTGTTCGGCCTGGAAGCGCGCGATGCGTTCCTTCAGTTCGTCGATGGCCGAGGTATCGGCACCGCTGCGTGCGTCGATCTTCGCGGCGCGCCCGGCGAGGAAGATCAGTACCGCCATCCAGACGTAGCCGACACCCACGTCGACCACGGCGAACTGGCCGAAGGTGGTGGCGTTGACGTCGAATACTTCGCGCATCGCCAGCATGTTGGCGCCACCGCCGATCCAGCTGCCGGCCAGTGCGGCCATGCCGGCCCAGGTGTCGCCGGCAACGGTTTCCGGGTGCAGCGCGCGCATCAGCAGGAAGGCGACCACGGCACCGAGCATGATGCTGGCGGAGGCGCCCAGGTACATCAGTACCAGCTTCGGCCCCAGCCGCAGGATGCCCTTGATGTCCACGGCCAGGGTCAGCAGCACCAGCGCCGCCGGCAGCAGGATGTCACGCGCGACCGGGTTGTACAGCGCGGTGTTCTGCCCGTCGATCAGGCCGACGGTGTTGTAGATGCCAGGAATGAGATAACACAGCAGCAACGCCGGCACGAAGGTGTAGAAGCGCTTCCACGGCCCCTGCTCCCGCGAGGCGGTCCAGAACACGGCCCCCAAAGTGGCGGCGATCAGGCCGAAGACCACGATGTCGTTCTGGATCAGGGCGTTCGAAGTCATGCGGGCGCTCGGGTAGAGCCGAGCCATGCTCGGCTGCTGTTGGCGGGAAAGGAGGCACAGAGCAGCCGAGCATGGCTCGGCTCTACAAAAAGCAGAGCGCCGCCCTGGGGGGGGCGGCGCCGGACCGGCTTATTCGCCGATATGCTGCTTCAGCCAGCCGTTGACCGTGTCATGCCACAGGATGCTGTTGTGCGGCTTGAGCACCCAGTGGTTCTCGTCCGGGAAGTACAGGAACTTCGACTCGATCCCCTGCCGCTGCGCCGCCGTGAATGCCGCCAGGCCCTGCTCGACCGGAATGCGGAAGTCCTGCTGGCCATGGATGATCAGGATCGGCTTCTTCCAGTCCGCCACGTGGTTGACCGGGTTGAACTTCTCGTAGTTCGCCGCCTTCTGGTACGGCGTGCCGCCCTGCTCCCACTCGGTGAACCACAGCTCCTCGGTGGCGTAGCCCATCATGCGCTGGTCGAACACGCCATCGTGGTTGACCAGGCACTTGAACGGGCCGTTCCAGTTGCCGGCGATCCAGTTGACCATGAAGCCGCCATAGCTGGCGCCCAGAGCACAGGCCTTGTCACCGTTGAGGAACGAATACTTCTTCAGTGCCGCGTCCCAGCCCTTCTGCAGGTCTTCCAGCGGACGATCACCCCAGTGCTGGCTGATCGCATCGGTGAATGCCTGACCGTAACCGGTGGAGCCGTGGAAATCGATCATCACCACCGCGTAGCCCTGGCCCGCATAGGTCTGCGGATTCCAGCGGTAGCTCCAGCCGTTGCCGAAACTGCCCTGCGGACCGCCATGGATCAGGAACGCGACCGGGTAGGACTTGCCTTCCTGGTAGTTGTGCGGCTTGACCACATAGCCGTGCACGGTGTCGTTGTTCCAGCCCTTGAACGAGAACTGCTCGAAATCGCCGAAACTGACGTCCTTCAGCACGTCGCCGGCAGACGGTGTCAGCGCACGCAGCTCGCCCATCGGCTGGCCGGCGGCTGGCAGCAGGCCGACCAGCACCTGGTCGTTGCTCTTCAGGCTGTTGCGGGTGATCGCCACGCTGGTGCCGGCCACATCGACGGCGGTCACGCTGCCATCGCCGATCAGGCGGGTGGCCTTGCCGGTGGCGACATCGATCTGGAACAGCGGGTGCTCGCCCAGATCATCGGCGGTGGTATAGATGCTGGCGCCATCGGCGGACAGCACGATGCCACCCGCCGAGCGATCCCACTGCGGGGCGATCTCACGGCTCTTGCCGCTGGCCAGATCCATCGCCATCAGGCCGAAGCGATCAGCTTCAAAGCCGGGGCGCTTCATCGCACGGTAGAACAGCGTCTTGCCATCGGCACTGAACACCGGACCCGCGTCCCATGCCGGGTTGGAGGCGGTCAGGTTCACCGGTGCCTGACGACCGGCAGCATCGAAGCGATAGAGGTCGAAGTTGGTCGACCACGGTTCCTCGCGGCCCGCCACGCGGATGCTGGCGACCACGCTGCTGCCGTCCGGCGACCACACGAAGTCATCATTGCCACCGAATGGCTTGGACGGCGCATCGCCATCGAGGGTGGCGCTCAGCGCTGAAGCCCCCTTGACCGGGCCGGCCTGGGCACCCGGCAGCGGCGCGACGAACAGGGTGTTGCGACGGCCGTCGTTCCAGGTATCCCAATGGCGCACGAACATCGAATCCCAGACCTGGCCACTGGCCTTGGCGTCCTTCTTCTCTTTCAGCTTCTTCTCGGTGCAGGCCAGGTCCGACGCGCAGGCCTGGAACACGCCGGCGCTGAACAGCACGCGGTCGTCCTGTGGCGAGACGTGGTAGCTGTCCACATCCACCGGGAAATCGGTCAGCTGGCGCGGGGCGCCGCCGTTGATCGCCTGTGCGTACAGCTGCTGGCTGCCGTTCTTGGCACTGAGGAAGTACACCGTCTGGCCGTCCGCCGACAGCGAGGCGGAATTGACGTTCCAGCCAGCCGGGGTGATCTGCTTCGGCGGTGCCGCATCACGCGTGCGCAGGTTGCGTGCGTACAGGGCGGTGCTGGCCTTGAGGTTGGCGTCGGTGCTGCGCTTGGCGAACACCACGGTGCCGCCATCGGCGCTCAGCACCGGCGCGGAAACGCGATCCATGGCTACCATGTCGCGGATCTCCAGGCCACGGGCAGCGGCGACGCTGGGCAGAGCGGCCAGCAGGCTCAGTGGCAGCAGGGCATGACGCAGTTTCATCGGGATCTCCGCAGGACGGCAAAAAGGCGATGGTAGGCCCCGCAGCCCGGGGCTGCCAAGGCCATCGGTCATGGCCGTGATCGGGCAGCCGCCAGAAACAGCAAACCGCGCCGTAGCGCGGTTTGTGGGTGGACCCGGGGTCGGATCCGATTCCGCAGGAATCGGCTCTGACCCCGCCCGGCCACCGCCGGCAAACCGGGGTCAGAGCCCTTCCCGACGGGAAGGGATCCGACCCATCACTTACGCCTTGGCGTACTTGCCGGTGCGGTAGATCAGCCAGCCCACCAGGAACAGCACGGCCAGGCCGATCCACTGCGCGGCCGGCAGATGGAACGGCACGGCCAGCACGTCGGCGCGGCTGCTGACCACGATCGGAATGGCGATGGCGATGCCCATCAGCGCCTCGCCGGTGATCAGGCCGGCGGCGAACAGCACGCCCGGCTTGTGCACGCGGTCGCGGCCCTCTTCATCATCGGCACGCACCTTGTGGAAGCGCTCGACCAGGTAAGCGATCAGGCCGCCGAGGAAGATCGGCACCATCAGCTCCAGCGGCAGGTAGATGCCGATGGCGGCCGCCAGCACCGGCACCCGGAAGCGCGCGTTGCGCGCCTTCAGCCAGCTGTCGAAGGCAATGATGACGGCGCCGACCACGGCACCGATGCCGATGAAGGTCCACGGCAGCTCGCCACCGAACAGGCCCTTGGCCACCGACGCCATCAGGTTGGCCTGCGGCGCAGCCAGCGCGTTCGGGTGCAGCTCGGTCTTCACGCCGATGCCATAGGCGGTGGCCAGCAGGTTCAGCACCGGGGCCATGATCAGCGCGCAGGAGAACGCACCGATGCCCAGCATCAGCTGCTGCTTCCACGGCGTAGCGCCGACGATGTAACCGGCCTTGAGGTCCTGCAGATTGTCACCACCGACGGCGGCAGCGCAGCACACCACCGCGCCGATCATGATCGCCGCCACCGCACCCAGCGGTGCACCGCCGGTACCGACCGGCTTGAGGCCATCGGCACCCAGCAGCACGACCAGTACCGCCGAGGCGAACAGGATGGTGGAAATGGTGATGCCCGAGACCGGGTTGTTGGACGAACCGATCAGGCCGGCCAGGTAGGCCGAGACCGACACGAACAGGAAGCCGGCGACGATCATGATGATGGTCATCGGGATCGACACGTGCCACTGGCCGACGATGGCCTGGTACAGGGCCAGCAGCGGCAGCACGAAGACCACCAGGGCGACCAGCATCCACTTCATCGGCAGGTCGCGCTCGGTGTGCGCCAGCACCGGTCCGCCGCTCTTGCGGGCGGCGGCAAAACCGCTCTTGACGCCGTTGAGCAGCGACTTGCGCAGCGAAATCAGGGTCCAGATGCCACCGATCAGCATTGCGCCGACACCCAGGTAGCGCATCTTCGCGCCCCAGATGGCGAATGCGGCCTCGGTGGAGGACGCAGCGGCCACCGACGCGGCCAGGGCCGGGTCGGTGTTCATGAAGAACGCCTGGTAGAGCGGGATGGCGATGTGCCAGGTCAGGATCGAACCAGACACCACCACGATGCCGACGTTGAGGCCGACGATGTAGCCCACGCCCAGCAGCGCCGGCGACAGGTTGGTGCCGATGAACGCGGTGACCTTGGAACTGCCCACGTAGGCCGAGGTGGCCCAGGCATCGGGAATCAGGCGCATGCCGCTTTCCGCGGCCAGCTTGACGAAGGCGCCGATCACCGCCGACAGGCCCAGGATCTTCAGGCCCGGACCCGGGTTCTCACCGGCCTTGAGCACTTCCGCCGCCGCCTTGCCTTCCGGGAAGGGCAGCGGATCTTCGACGATCATCGAGCGGCGCAGCGGCACCGAGAACAGCACGCCCAGCAGGCCGCCCAGGCCGGCAATACCCAGCACCCACCAGTACTTGAAGTCCGGCCAGTAGCCCATGATCACCAGCGCGGGGATGGTGAAGATGACACCGGCGGCGATCGAGGAACCGGCCGAGGCGCCGGTCTGCACGATGTTGTTCTCGAGGATCGAGCCACCGCCCAGCAGGCGCAGCACGCCCATGGAAATGACTGCGGCGGGAATCGCGGTGGCGATGGTCAGGCCTGCGAACAGACCGAGGTAGGCGTTGGCCGCGGACAGCACCACCGCCAGCACGATGGCCAGGGCCACTGCGCGGAAGGTGAGCTGCTTGGGCGCAGCGTCGTGGTTCATGGGAGCCCCTGCTGGCAAAAAATCCCTGCCACGCTAGCGTTCAGGGGACGGCAAGTCCAGCACACCGCAGCATGACAAGCGCCAGCGGATCAGGCAGGACACGGATCAGGCACAGGCAGCAGACGCATCCGGCACATTCCGGCTGGGCATTCCGCAAACGATATGTTATATCTTTTCGATTGAACGACATCGCCGTCCGCATGCCCTCTCCGCCACCGGCCCGCCTCACCTCCATCGACCAGCTGCGCGGCACCGTCATGCTGTTGATGCTGCTCGACCACGTGCGCGAGACCTTTTTCCTGCAGCACCAGGTCAGCGACCCGATGGACGTATCCACGGTCTCCCCCGCGCTGTTCGCGTGCCGCCTGCTGGCCCACCTGTGCGCACCGGTGTTCGTGCTGCTGACCGGCCTGTCGGCCTGGCTGTATGGCCAGCGCCAGGCGGATCCGCGCCGGGCCACGGCCGCGTTCCTGCTCAAACGCGGGCTGTTCCTGGTGGTGCTGGAACTGACCCTGGTGAATTTCGCCTGGACCTTCCAGCTGCCTCCGGACACCGTGTACCTGCAGGTGATCTGGGCGATCGGCCTGAGCATGGTCGCGCTGGCCGGCCTGCTGTGGCTGCCACGCGCGGCGCTGCTGGCGCTGGCGGTACTGCTGGTGGCCGGCCACAACCTGCTCGACGGCGTGCGCGTGGCAGGCGACGGTGTGCTGCCGGTGCTGTGGAAGGTGCTGCACCAGCGGGACTGGATCGAGGCCGGTGCACTCCGGCTGCGCACGTCCTATCCGGTGCTGCCGTGGATCGGGGTGATCGCGCTCGGCTATCTGATGGGGCCCTGGTTCGCGGCGGACCGCATGCCAGCGCAGCGTCACCGCTGGCTGGTGTGGGCTGGGCTGGCAGCGCTGGGCATGTTCGCCCTGCTGCGGTTCGGCAACGGCTATGGCGATACGCCCTGGCAGTTCCAGCAGGACGCGCTGCGCACCTGGATGAGCGTGTTCAACGTGACCAAGTATCCGCCATCACTGCAGTTCCTGTTGCTGACCCTGGGCGTTGGCCTGCTGTGGCTGCGCCTGTTTGAGTGGCCTGCGATGGCACGGGCGTTGAGGCCGCTGGCAGACATCGGCGCGGCTCCGATGTTCTTCTACCTGCTGCATCTGTATCTGCTGAAGCTGCTGTATCTGGCGGCGCTCGGGTTCTGGGGGCCGACCCACGGCAGCCTGTACGCTCTCGATTCGGTCGCCGGCCTGATCCTGGTGGCCTGTGCATTGGCGGTGGTGCTGTACCCGCCGACGCGGGCATTCGCGCGGTTCAAGGCGCGTCGGCGCGACCTGGGCTGGCTGCGATACCTGTGACCCCGCTCGCCGGGCGCGGCCTGATGCTGCCCGCCACGGGCGCGGCGGCGGGCCTATAATCGCGCCCTTTCCGCAGTGCCCGCCGTCGATGACCGTTGCCGCTCCCGCTTCCGACGACTTCCTTGGCCACCCCAAGGGCGTCTACGTCTGCTTCTTCACCGAAATGTGGGAGCGCTTCTCCTTCTATGGCATGAAGGCGCTGCTGCTGCTGTACCTGACCAAGTACCACCTGTTCGGCGACAAGGCCGGACTGGACCTGCTTGGCGCCTACGGTGGCCTGGTGTACTGCATCCCGGTGTTCGGCGGCATGCTGGCCGACCGCTGGCTGGGCATGCGCCGTGCAGTGCTGTTCGGCGGCATCCTGCTGGTGCTGGGCCATCTCGGCATGGCCTTCGAAGGCCACGCGGCATACCGGGTCAACGGTGAAGTGGTGCGCGACACCTCGGCGCTGGCGGTGACCTATCTGTCGCTGGCGCTGATCATCATGGGCGTGGGCTTCCTCAAGCCGAACATCTCCACCATCGTCGGCAAGCTGTACGCCAAGGACGATCCGCGCCGCGACTCGGGCTTCTCGCTGTTCTATGCCGGCATCAACCTCGGGGCGCTGTTCTCGTCGCTGGTGTGCGGCTTCCTCGGCGAGGCCTATGGCTGGAAGTATGGCTTCGGCGCGGCGGGCATCGGCATGCTGGCCGGGCTGGCGATGTTCCTGTGGGGGCAGAAGTACCTGCACGGGCATGCCGAGCCGCCACAGCCGGCCGCGCTGAAACAGCGGGTGCTGGGCCTGCCGCGTGAATGGCTGATCTATCTGTGCGCGGTGCTCGCGGTGCTGCCACTGGCGTGGCTGATGTGGGCCGCCGGTAACGGTGCGTTCGCTCTGGGCGGCGAAATCAGCCTGGCGTTGATGCTGATGCTGGTGGTGCTGGGAGGCGTGCTGGTCTGGTTCGCCTGGTTCACCGGCAGCCAGTGCACGCCGGTGCAGCGCCAGCAGATGATCGCGCTGATGGTGCTGATTTTCCTGGCGCTGGTGTTCTTCACCCTGTACGAGCAGTCCTATGGCTCGTGGGTGACGTTCACCGATCGCCTGCTGACCAAGGACATCGTTCCCTCGCTGGTGATCACTGACGGCACGCCGCTGCCCTGGTCGATCCTGTCGTTGCTGCTGGCGCCGCTGGGCTTCGTGGTCAGCGCGCGCCTGACCGAGCGTCGACCGGGGTCGGCCGCGCCGCGCCGGTTCTTCATTGCCATCGTCGCGCTGATGCTGGTCCTGCTGGTGCGCGACTGCCTGGTGATTCCGCAGACCGCCGGCTCCCTGACCTATCTGGGCGGACTGTTCCTGGTGCTGCTGGCGCCGGCCTTCGCCGCCCTCTGGACCTGGATGGACCGTCGCGGCTGGGAGCCGGGCAAGCCGGTCAAATCCGCCTGGGGCCTGGTGATCGGCGCGCTCTCGTTCGTCCCGCTCGCATTGGCCGCACAGCAGGTCGGCGCCACCGGCGAGATGGCCAGCGTCTGGTGGCTGGTCCTGGCCTACTTCCTGTTGGCCAGTGGTGAGATGTGCCTGTCGCCGGTGGGCCTATCGGCCGTAACGCAGCTGGCCGTGCCGCGGGTGATGAGCCTGATGATGGGCACCTGGTTCCTGGCCACAGCCTTCTCCGAGACGCTTGCCGCGCTGTTCGGCAAGCTGGCGGCCATCGATGTGCCCGAAGGCGGCACGCTGGACATGGCGGCGGCGGCCGGTGCGTATGCGCACCTGTTCTGGCTGCTGATGTGGATCGGCCTGGGCTGCGCCCTGCTGGCCTTCATCGCCGCGCCGCTGCTGAAGCGGATGATGCACGGGGTCAGGTAACTGCACTGCGCGGCGGCGGATCGTGGATCCGCCGCCGCTCTGCGTTTACGGCGCCTTGCCCTTCCCTGCCGGCGCCGATGCCTGGGCGGTCTTGCCTCCCAGGCTGCGCGACAGGAATGCGAGCAGCTTGTCGTAGTACTCGGTGCGATGGGCCAGGGTGTAGAAGCCGTGCCCCTCGGTCTTGTAGTACAGGCTTTCCACCGGCGTCCCGGCACGCTTCAGTGCCGCTTCCATGCGCTCGGTGTGCTGGATCGGCGCACGCTTGTCTTCGCCACCGGCCGCGAGGAACACCGGCACCTTGATCTGCGTGGCCAGGTTCACCGGCGAAACCGCGCCCAGCTTGGCCGGATCACCCAGCCATTCGCGCAGGAAGGTCACGCCCGAGTCACGCTCCTGCACATCGCCGCGGGCGAACATCAGCGGCAGGTCGTACACGCCGACATAGCCGGCCGCGCACTGGTACAGCCCCTGCTCGCGGGCAGCGCCCATCATCGCGGCGTAGGCCCCGTAACTGGCACCGTAGATGCAGATGCGTCTGGCATCGGCGATCCCCTGCGCGATCGCCCAGCGGGTGGCGTCGGTGACGTCATCCTGCATCGCGGCTCCCCATTGCTGGGCGCCGGCCTGGGCATGCGCACGGCCATAGTTCCCCGAGCCACGGAAGTTGACCTGCAGCACGGCGTAGCCGGCAGCGGCCAATATCTGCGTCTCGCGGTCGTACTGGCCATTGTCGAACACGTGGAACGGCCCACCGTGCGGCATCACCACCATCGGCAGGTTGCGTCCGTCGCTGCCGGAGGGCACGGTGAGGAAGCCGTGCAGCGGCAATCCGTCGCGCGCCTTGAGTGCCACCGGACGCACCGTTGCACTGCGATCGATGTCGATCCAGTCGCTGCGGCTGATCAGGTGATCAGCCTTGCGGGCCTCCGTGTCGTACACATAGAAGTCGCCGGGATTGGTGCCTGACCAGGTCTCCACCAGCACCACGCGGCCATCCCGGGTACTGGAGGTGATGTAGACCGGCCCCCCGAAGGCCGCCTCCAGGCTGCGGTACAGGCGCGCCTCCGGCGACTTCTCGTCGAAGAACCGGGTCCGTGGTGTGTCGCCCATAAACAGGGCGCCCACCGGCACATGGGTGCCGGGCCGGCGGATGATGCGGTACGGATCGACCACCTCGTCGCGCAGCACGACAGCGCGCTCGCCGGTCTGCGGATTCCAGCTGACGATGGCATCCGGCCCCTGCGCCTGCTCGGCCTGCAGGTACGCCAGGCTGCCATCGGCGGAGAAGCCGATCGCGGTCTCGATGCGCGTGCTCACCGCCTCATCGTTGATCATCTTCCAGCTGTCGCCCGATCGCTCGCGGTAGTACAGCTTGTTGACATTGTCGCTGCCGGACCCGTGGACGAAACGGACTTCGCCCTGGCCATCGGTGGTGAACTCACCGCGCCGCACCGGCGAGGAGGCCATGCGCACACGCCTGCCGCTGGCCACGTCCATGCGTTCGACGCGGGTGAACGGATCCTCCGCGAACGGCCATACCGTCACCAGCACGTTGCGTTCGTCGCCGGGCAGATCATCGGCCAGGAACGCCGCGACCGCCTCGACTTTCTTCGGCTGGATGCGGGTACCCGGGCCCTTGCTTTCGACGCGGTAACCGACCAGCAGCTCGCCGCGATTGCCGTTGGCATCGATGGCGTAGAGCTCGCCGGTGGGATTGGGCTTATCCAGCGCGCCCCACTTCTCGGCCAGGCCGATCAACAGCCGTTCGTTGCTGACCCAGTCGAATTCGTAGGCGTGATTCTTCTGCGGCGGGCGGAAGCTGCCCACGAGCTGCTTGTCGGCCAGCCGCATCACCGCGATCGCGGTGCTGTCCTCCATCGGCACGGTGGCAGCGACATACTCGCCCCCCGGCGATATCTTGATGTCGGTGAAGGTCTCCTGGCGCAGGAACTGCGTCAGATCCACCGCCCATGCGCTGCCCGCGGCAACGCTACCCACGACGACCAGTGCGGCCGTCAACATCGTCCTGCGCATCCTTCCCCCTGCTCCGATGGACACCTTGTCCTGTACACGGATTCTAGGCAGGCGCCGTCTGTCCCGCCAGAGCCGGAAAAGACGACGGCACCGTTGCCGGTGCCGTCGTTGCCACTGCCTTGGAGAGAGAGTCAGGACGTGGGTTCGGGGGCGTGCGCCGGGTCAGTGGACCCCGCGCACCGCCAGGGTGAGGGCCAGGATGCTGAGGATCACCGCGATGGTGCCGTCAAGCACACGCCAGGTGCTGGGCTTGGTGAACAGCGGCGCCAGCAGGCGTGCACCGAGGCCCTGCGCGGTCAGCCACAGGCAGCTCGCGGTGACCACGCCGGCCGCGAAGGCCATGCGTGCGTGGCCGAAGTTCTCGGCAATGGAGCCGATGACCATCATGTCCAGCCAGAAGTGCGGGTTGATCAGCGAAAAGCCGACCGCCGCCATCAGCACCGCGCGGCGGCTGCCGTCGTCGCTGTCGGCTTCACCCATGCCACCGCCACCGGCAATGGCGCGGCGCGCCGACTTCATCGCGTACCAGGCCAGGAAAGCCACGCCGGTCCACAGCACGGCCGAGGTCAGCCACGGCAGCGCCGAGGTCAACGTGCGCAGGCCGGCCACGCTGGCGAAGATGAAGAACGCATCGATGGCCGCGCAGGTGGCGACCACCGGCACGATGTGCTTGCGCAGGATGCCCTGGCGCAGGATGAAGGCGCTCTGGGCACCGACCACGGCGAACAGGCCGATGCCGGTGGCTGCACCAGAGAACCAGGCACCGAGGCCGGTGCCGGCGGAGATGACCGAAAACATGGGATTCACTGCCTTGTCTTGCTGGGGGGACGGTGCCTCGCGAAGGCGGACAGCACCGGGTACGGGCGCCATTGTCGCGCCGCAACATAGAAAAGACGAGCTAAACTTACTAAACCAACATTAGCGGAACTTAATACCATGCGCATCGACCATGCCCAGCTGCGCGCGCTCGCCGCCGTGATCCGCGAAGGCAGCTTTGATCGCGCGGCGCAGTCGCTGAATGTCACCCCCTCGGCCATCTCGCAGCGGGTCAAGGCGCTGGAGGATCGTGTCGGACGCCTTCTGGTGAAGCGTGGCGCCCCCGCCACTGCCACCACCGAAGGCCAGGTGCTGGTGCAGCTGGCCGAGCAGACGGCCCTGCTCGAGCATGACGCCCTGCACCGGATGGGCCTGGCCGATGAGGATCTGCCCCAGGCCAGCATTCCGGTGGCGGTGAACCACGACAGCCTGGAAACCTGGTTTCCGCAGGCGGCGCAGCAGTTCGCACTGGGTACCGGCACCACGCTCGACCTGCGCGTGGAAGACCAGGACCATACCGTGGAGCTGCTGCGGCAAGGCACGGTGCTCGGCGCGGTGACCACCCTGGACGAGCCGGTGCAGGGCTGCCAGATCCATGCACTCGGCAGCATCCGTTACGCGGCCACCTGCACGCCGGAGTTCCGCGAACGGCACTTCGCCAAGGGCGTGACCGCGCAGGCGCTGGCACAGGCACCGGTACTGGTGTTCAACCGCAAGGACGAAATGCAATCGCGCTTTGCCCGGCGCATGGCCGGCGACGATCTGCCCAGCACCGCGCCGACCTGGTGGATTCCCTCCACCCGTGCCTTCGTGCAGGCCAACCTGGGCGGCATGGGCTGGACCATGAACCCCCTGCCGCTGGTCAAGCGGCACCTGGATGCCGGCCGCCTGGTCTACGTGCGACAGCGCGCGTGGGAGGACGTGCCGCTGTACTGGCAGCACTGGAAGGGCGATGTACAGACCATGGCCCTGCTGACCCGCGCGGTGCTGGAGGCATCCTCGACGCTGGTGCGGCGCAGGCGCTGACACCGTATGCATCCCGTCCACAGCGGGCATGCCTCTACTGTGCGGAATCCGATGACAGGACGGGCCGATGCAGACCGATCCGCTGTTCCTGCATATCCGCGTGGTGATGGGCATCATCCTGGGCCTGTCGATCACGACCCTGCTGAAAGGGATTGCGCAGATCATCGAGCATCCGCAGCGACGCGGCTGCTCGGCACTCCATCTGTGCTGGGTGGCATGGACGCTGGTGTCGCTGGTCACCTTCTGGTGGTGGGAGTTCCGCCTGATCGAAGTCCACCGGTGGACGTTCGAGACCTATCTGTTCGTGATCTGCTACTGCGCGACCAGGTTCCTGCTCTGCGCCCTGTTGTTCCCGGATGACCTGCGCGACTACGGCAGCTACGGCAATTACCTGATGCAGCGCAGACGCTGGATATTCGGCGTGATCGGCGCGCTGACGCTGCTGGATCTGGTGGACACCGCGATCAAGGGCACAAGCCGATGGCATCTGCTGGGCGCGGCGTATCCGGCCCACACCCTGCTGATGCTGCTGGTGGTCCTGCTGGGCTGGAAACTGCACTCCAGCCGGGCACAGCTGCGACTGGCCGCGGCCACCCTGCTCTACCAGATCGGCTATTTCACCGCCGAATACTTCACAATCGGCAACGATTGAACGAGACGGGCAGTTCCTTCAGCGCCCGGTCACAAGGAGTGCCATGACCATCCGTTACCGCGATGCCCATCCCGACGATGCCGCCGCCTGCATCGACCTGCGCGGGCGTACCCGCGAGAATGCCTTCAGTGCCGCGCAGCTGGCCGAGCTGGGCATCACGACGCAGAGCTGGGCCGAAGGCATCTGCAACGGAGATTTCATCGGACGCATCGCCTGCGACGGCGAGCGCATGGCCGGCTACGGGTTTGCCGACCGCGAAAGCGGCGAGGTGCTGGTTCTGGCCCTGCTGCCGGAGTACGAGAATCTGGGCATCGGCCGACGTCTGCTGCAGGATGTGGTCAGCCTGGCCCGGGATGCCGGTCACCACCGGCTGTTCCTTGCGTGCTCGGCCGACCCGCGCTCGCGCTCGCATGGCTTCTACCGCCATCTCGGCTGGTGCCCGACGGGCGAGATCGACGAAACCGGCGACGAGATTCTCGAACTGCGTTGACCCCAAGCGGAGTGCTGGCCGCTGCGGTCAGTCGGCGTCGACCACGTGCAGCTGCGCCTGGACCACCTGCGCCTCGGCGCCGGTGGAACCGGGTGTCAGATTGATCGAGAACTGCAGGGTCACATCCATCGGGCGCAGGGCGAAGCGTGTCAGCTCCTGCGGCTTGATCGGGAAACCGATGCGCAGGGACTGGCCCGCGCGCAGCTCCTGCATCTGCTGCCGCAGCGCGGCCGCGGCCATGCCGCTGCGCAACGCCGTGGTCTTCTCGGAGTGGTTGTCCTTCACCCTGACCGACGGGCCACGGCTGCGGATGTACTCCAGCGGCAGCGACACAGGCTCGCTGCCGCTGTTGCGCAGTTCCAGTTCGACGTTGAGGGTGTCGCCACGGAAACGGCACTGGGCATCGTCCACGCAGCGCGCATGAAGTTCGATCATGGGAGGAAGCTCCTTGCTGTGGGCCGGCAGCGCTGCGGCAGCGGCAAAAGTGGCAATCAACGAAATCACTTGACGGTGCATGTTATCTCCCGGCCGATTTCCCGGCTCAGCAGTTCACGTACTTCCCGCGCGATGTTCCAGGCATGACGCGGCCGGGTCACCGCGCAGTCCACGGAATTCATGATGGTCGCCGCCGGATCGGTCAGCTCACGGGAATCCGGAACGGCAACCAGCACCTCCGGATCCAGAGTGCCATCGGGCCGGACGTAACGCACGGTCTCTTCGTCCGGGTCGTTATACGAATACTCGTCCGGCACGCCCAGGGTGTGGGCGAACTCGTGGGCGAATGTCCAGGCCGTGGTCGACACGGAGACATCGATATCCGGGAATTCCACCTGCTCCCGGTCATAGGTGCGATGAACGATCAGCCTGTAGTCGCTGCCGCCCTGCACCCACCGCACCTCGTAGCGGATCGGGAAGCTGCGGGTGCCGCACGCGGGATCATGGACGTCCAGCGTGAACCGGCCGTTCCAGAACTGATCGATGCCGCGCTCCATGCGCGCCTTGACCGCCGCCACCTCGGCAGCGGTGACGCCGGGCTTGGGCATCACCTGCACCTTGATCGACACCACCACCTCGCCCTGGGCCTGCAGCGGAACATCGATGCGGTAGCTG
Source organism: Stenotrophomonas maltophilia (assembly GCF_025642255.1). Classification (NCBI taxonomy): domain Bacteria; kingdom Pseudomonadati; phylum Pseudomonadota; class Gammaproteobacteria; order Lysobacterales; family Lysobacteraceae; genus Stenotrophomonas; species Stenotrophomonas maltophilia. The sequence goes on along the minus strand of NZ_CP106759.1, from coordinate 1,042,814 downwards.
ACCTGGAAAGGATAGTCATGCTTGTCGCCATTGACGTCATAGGCTTCGTAGTAGCGCCCGTCCACGTCACGGTCGATCTGCGCATCATGGTCCGCCACCCAGCACTGCGGCGCGTCCTCGTCGCGCACGGCGGTGCCGGGCGCTGCGAAGGGGGGTGTCTGCAGGGTCGGCTTCAACAACGGCGCGACGATCGCTGCGATCGCCGCCACTCCGGCGCCTGCACCTGCGCGCCCTCCACCGCCGGCCACCACGTGGGCGCGCTGCTGCTTGCCCGATACCAGTGCGCAACCGCAGCTGGCCCTGTCGCCATCGCGGGCGACCGGCTGGCCATCGATGACCAGGGTGGCATCGCCGGAAACGATCGAACCCGGACCATGGCGTGCACAGATGACACGGTCGCCGACACGCGCCACGGCGCGCCCTTCGATATCGGTATGCGGGGAACCTGTAAGGACCGAACCGCCCGTCTGCAGGGCGTCACCCACCACGATCAGCATCCGTGACATCGTTGCGCGGCCCCTCCGTGGCCGGTGGTCGTTCTGGAATCAGCCGACAAGTCTACCCCGGAGCGACCGCCGGCAGGATGATGCATTGCACAAAAACCGGACCCGTTCCGGGTAGAATCCTCTGCAAGGATGCTGCAAGGCGTTGTTTCTTCACGCCCTTCCCCTGCCCAGCGCGCATCCTGATCTCCTCCCCTCCGCCAACGATCCCGCCCCCATGAAGAAATTTGGCAAGGCCCTGCTCGCCCTGCTCGTGCTGTTCCTGCTGGCTGCCGCCGTGTTCCTGTACTGGCCGCTGACCCAGCGCTCCGTACCCGCCGCCAGCAACGACAAGCCTGTCGACGTTGTGCTGGTCGGCGCCGGCATCATGAGCATCACCCTGGCCACCTACCTGCAGGAACTGCAGCCGGACTGGAACATCCAGGTCTATGAACGCCTCGACGGCGTCGCCGGTGAAAGCTCCGACGGCTGGAACAACGCCGGCACCGGCCACTCGGCATTCGCCGAGCTGAACTACACCCCGGAACTGCCCGACGGCAGCATCGAGACCAAGCGTGCGGTCGGCATCGCCGAATCGTTCGAGGTCTCGCGCCAGTTCTGGTCGCACCAGGTGAAGGAAGGCCGGCTCAGCGAGCCCAGCGACTTCATCAACCCCACGCCGCACATGAGCTTCGTCTGGGGCGATGACAACATCGCCTACCTGCATAAGCGCCAGCAGGCGCTGGTGAAGAACCCGCTGTTCTACGGCATGCAGTACTCGGAAGACCCGGCACAGATCCGGCAGTGGGCTCCGCTGATGATGGAAGGCCGCGATCCGAAGCAGAAGGTCGCTGCGACCTGGATGCCACTGGGTACCGACGTCAACTTCGGCGTGATCACCCGCCAGTTGACCGCCGGCCTGCAGCGCAGTCCGAACTTCAGCCTGCACCTGAACCACGAAGTCTCGGCACTGCGGCAGAACGCGGACAAGAGCTGGAACGTCACGGTGAAGGACCTCAAGGCCGGCACCGAGAGCACCACCCACGCCCGCTTCGTGTTCATCGGTGCCGGCGGCGCCGCGCTGAAGCTGCTGCAGATGTCAGGCATTCCCGAGTCAAAGGACTACGCCGGCTTCCCGGTGGGCGGCCAGTTCCTCGCCTTCCAGGGCCAGGACGTGACCTCGCGCCATGGCGTCAAGGCCTATGGCATGGCCGAGACCGGTTCGCCGCCGATGTCGGTGCCGCACCTGGATGCGCGCAAGCTGGACGGCAAGCCGGTGGTCCTGTTCGGACCGTTCGCGCTGTACAGCACCAAGTTCCTCAAGCACGGCTCGTGGTGGGACCTGTACTCGTCGGTGACCCACAACAACGTTGCGCCGATGCTGGAAGTGGGCAAGGACAACCTGGACCTGGTGCAGTACCTGATGAGCCAGGCGCGGCTGAATGATGCCGACCGCCAGGCCGAACTGGTCAAATACTTCCCCAATGCCAAGCCGGGCGACTGGAAGCTGGTCACCGCAGGCCAGCGCGTGCAGATCATCAAGCGCGACCCGTTGAAGGGTGCGGTGCTGCAGTTCGGTACCGAGATCGTGACCGACAAGGACCACACCATCGCTGCGCTGCTGGGCGCTTCGCCCGGTGCCTCGACGTCGCCGCCGATCATGCTGGATCTGATGGCCAAGGCCTTCCCCGAGCAGATGAAGGCCGGCTGGGAAGCCCGCCTGCGTGAGATCGTGCCCTCCTACGGGCGCAAGCTCAACGACAGTGCGGCACTGGTCAACGAGATTCGTTCGATGACCAGCCAGACCCTGAAGCTGCCCTACCTGGAAGTGCCGGCCGATGCCACGGCTGCACCGGCCACACCGCCGGCGCCGACGCCGGGCAAGGAAAAGCGCAACGCCAACGAGGAACTGCAGGCGCTCTGAGCCCGGGTCTTCGATGACACCTACGGACGGCCACCTTCGGGTGGCCGTTCGCATTCAGGGAGCTCGGCTCTGCCGGGGCTCGCGGTGCGTGTCCCAGGCATCGACCAGCACGGGCGAATTGTAATGTTGTTAAGAACGATTTACATTTGCGCCTCGCGCGGACCGCCCGCGCTCACCAGACGGACCTGACCCAGCCCGAAGCCGCCGCCCCGGGTACCGCCCGGCTGTTGCCGCCCTTCCGACTCTCCCGCATCGAGCCCACCAAGATGTCCCTGCACTCCCCTACCCGCCCGCTCCGTCGCGCGCTGCTGCCGGCCGCGCTGCTCGCATCCCTGGCCCTGTCGACACCGTCAGCGTTCGCCGCCGGCGATGCCGCAGCCGATGCCGCAGCCGATGCCAAGACCCTGGACCGCGTCAGCGTGCGCGCCGACCAGGCTGCGCCGCCCTCAAGCAGCACCCGCCTGCCGATCACCCTGCAGGAAACGCCGCAGTCGGCCACGGCCATCAGCCTGCAGCGCCTGCAGGACGAATCGCTGTTCAGCATCAACGACGTGCTGCGCAACGTCACCGGCGTCAGCGTGTCCTTCTATGACACCCAGCGCCCGCTGTACTACGCCCGCGGCTTTGCCATCACGGACTTCCAGGTCGATGGCATTCCGACCTACAGCGGCTCCACCAACCAGGAATACGACACCGCCTTCTATGACCGCATCGAAGTGATCCGCGGTGCCAACGGCCTGCTCAGCGGCGCGGGGGTGCCTTCGGCCACGGTCAACCTGCTGCGCAAGCGCCCCGGCAAGGACTTCGACGCCTCGTTCTCGGTGAGCGCCGGCAGCTGGGACTACCGGCGCATGGAGGCCGACGTCACCGCGCCGCTGACCGCAGATGGCCGGTTCCGCAGCCGCGTGGTCGCCGCCTATACCGATCGTGATTTCTATTACGACCGCTACAAGGAGAACAAGATGGCCGGCATGGCGGTGCTGGAGGGCGACCTGACCGACAGCACCACGGTCACCCTCGGCTACCAGACCCAGGACAACAACCCGGTCGGTTCGACCTGGGGTACCGTGCCGTTCTTCGACAGCCGCGGCGACTTCGCGCACCTGCCGCGCTCGACCAACCTGGCACCGAAATGGAGCTACTGGCAGCGCGAGACCAGCACGGTGTTCGCCAACCTGGAGCAGCGCTTCGGCGAGGACTGGCTGCTGAAGATCAACACCGCCCACACCCGTGGCAATGTGCAGAACATGCGCCTGTACGGCACCGGCAATCCCGATCCGGCCACCGGTGCGGGCATCTACCTGCGCACTGCCGCTGGCGACTCCGAGGACACCCGCCGCAACATCGATGCCTACCTGACCGGCACGTTCCCGCTGTTCGGCCGCGAGCATGACGTCACCCTGGGTGCCCAGTGGTCCGACCTGGAAGGCACCACCCACACCGTTGCCCTGAACTACCCGCGCGACTGGGCCACCTGCGGCCGCGAGCGCTGCTACTACATCCCCAACGTGTACGACTGGAACGGCGACATCTCCGAGGTGACCTACACCCGTACCGGCGCGCGCCGCGTGCAGAAGACCACGCAGAGCGGCGTCTACCTGGCCGCGCGCCTGCGCTTGGCCGATCCGCTGTCGTTGATCGCGGGTGCGCGCCTGAGCCGCTGGGAAACCCTCAGCCGCTCCTACAGCGTGGCCGGTGCGTATACCGGGACCAGCGGGGCCTACAAGGTCAGTGATGAAGTGACCCCGTACGTGGGACTGGTCTACGACGTCACGCCGCAGTTCTCGGTCTATGCCAGCTACACCGAGATCTTCAACCCGCAGAACTTCAAGGACCGCAACGAGAACCTGCTGGCGCCGGTGCAGGGCTCGAATCTGGAAGCGGGCATCAAGACGCAGTGGTTCGATGGGCGACTGACCGCCAACGCCGCTGTGTTCGAGGCCAAGCAGGACAACTATGCCGTGCGCGACATGGGAGTGCCGGAAGGCTCGCTCAGCGATGGCACCTCGGCCTACATCGGCGTCAACGGCACCAAGTCGCGTGGCTGGGAAATGGACGTCAACGGCGAGATCCTGCCGGGCTGGACGGTCAACGCCGGCTTCACCCATGTCAAAGTGACCCGCGCCGCCACCGACCTGCTGTACGCCAACCCGCCCGAAGACCTGCTGCAGCTCAACACGCAGGTGCGCCTGCGCGGTGCACTGGAACGCCTGAGCCTGGGCGCCGGCGTGCAATGGCAGAGCAAGGTGCAGGGCTACAACATCCCCTACCCGCTGGGCGGCACGGTAACCGTGAACCAGCCGGCCTACACGCTCGTGCAGTTCAACGCCAACTACCGCATCAGCGACAACTGGACGGCAACGCTGAGCGTGCGCAACGCGCTGGACAAGACCTACTGGGCGAACCTGGACTACAACAACTACGGCGAACCGCGCTTCGTCGCCGCCAGCCTGCGCTGGAAGTTCTGAGAACGACCCGCTGAAAGCCTGCAACCTGAACGGGCCCGCCATTGGCGGGCCCTTCTTTTTGCTGCGGTGCAGGTTGCGTCGCCTTCCGTAATTATGGCGTAATTATCTCAACGCCAATCGGAAGCCGGTCGATGAACCCGAGCTGGGACACGCTGGAACGCAGCCGCCAGGCACGTCTGCAGCGGGCTGCGCCCTGGAGCAGAGGCCGTGCAGTGGCCGCCGACGATGTGGGCGAGCTGCTGCACGCCCTGCTTGAACCCGGCGACAAGGTCTGCCTCGAGGGCAACAACCAGAAGCAGGCCGACTTCCTGGCCGAATGCCTTGCCGGGCTGGACCCCGCCCGCGTGCATGATCTGCACATGGTGCAGTCGGTGCTGTCGCTGCCCTCGCATCTGGACGTGTTCGAGCGGGGCATTGCCTCGAAGCTGGACTTTTCCTTCTCAGGCCCGCAATCGGTGCGACTGGCCAACCTGGTAGCCGAAGGGCGGATCCAGATCGGGGCCATCCACACCTACCTGGAACTGTTCGGCCGCTACTTCATCGACCTCACGCCGCGCGTGGCCCTGGTCGCAGCGCAGGCCGCCGACCGCGACGGCAACCTCTACACCGGGCCGAACACCGAAGACACGCCGGTGATCGTCGAGGCGACCGCCTTCCGTGGGGGCATCGTCATCGCCCAGGTCAACGAGATCGTCGACACCCTCCCCCGCGTCGATATCCCCGCCGACTGGGTCAACTTCGTCGTGCAGGCACCGCGCCCGAACCACATCGAACCCCTGTTCACCCGCGACCCGGCACAGATCTCCGAGATCCAGGTGCTGATGGCGATGATGGCGATCAAGGGCATTTACGCCGAATACGGTGTGAACCGGCTCAATCACGGCATCGGCTTCGACACGGCCGCGATCGAACTGCTGCTGCCGACCTATGCCGAATCGCTGGGCCTGAAGGGCAAGATCTGCCAGCACTGGGCGCTCAATCCGCATCCGGCGCTGATTCCCGCGATCGAGTCGGGTTTCGTGAAGTCCGTGCACTCGTTCGGTTCGGAACTGGGCATGGAGAAGTACATCGCCGCGCGCGGTGATGTGTTCTTCACCGGCGCCGATGGCTCGATGCGCTCCAACCGCGCGTTCTCGCAGACCGCCGGCCTGTATGCGTGCGACATGTTCATCGGCTCGACGCTGCAGGTCGACCTGCAGGGCAACAGCTCCACCGCCACCCGCGACCGCATCGCCGGCTTCGGTGGCGCGCCGAACATGGGCTCGGATGCGCGCGGCCGCCGTCATGCCAGCGACGCCTGGATCAAGGCCGGCCAGCAGGCCGCACGCCCGGGCGAGATGCCACGCGGGCGCAAGCTGGTGGTACAGATGGTGGAGACCTTCCGCGAACACATGGCACCCGCGTTCGTTGACCGCCTCGATGCGTGGGCGCTGGCCGAACGCGCTGGCATGCCACTGCCACCGGTGATGATCTACGGCGATGACGTGAGCCATGTGCTGACCGAGGAAGGCATCGCCAACCTGCTGCTGTGCCGCACCGCGGAGGAGCGCGAACAGGCGATCCGCGGCGTGGCCGGTTACACCACGGTCGGTCTGGGCCGCGATCGCGCGATGGTGGAGAACCTGCGCGACCGGGGCGTGATCCGGCGACCGGAAGATCTTGGCATTTCGGTGCGCGACGCCAGTCGTGACCTGCTGGCCGCGCGCTCGGTGAAAGACCTGGTGCGCTGGTCCGGCGGTCTCTACGACCCGCCCAAGCGCTTCCGCAACTGGTAAGGGGCACGCGATGGAAACCCTCGACTATCGATTCGACGGAAGAACCCCGGTGCGGTTCCCGCACGACGCGGTGCTGGTGGGCGTGCTAGCGTCCGGCAATCTGGAAGTCCTGCTGGAACCTGCCGCGCAGGACGGCGCAATGACCGTACATGTCGTCACCGCCGCGCAGGGCTTCGGCACCATCTGGCAGGCGGTCATCGGTGATTTCGCCCGGCGGCATCCGCTGCGCGACGTGCGCGTATCGATCAACGATGCCGGTGCCACCCCAGCGGTGGTCAGCCTGCGCCTGGACCAGGCGGTGGAGACACTGCTCGCCGGAGAACCGCGATGAATCCGATGCCACGACGCAGCTACCACGAGGCCGATGCCCGTGCCCGTATCGCCGGGCTGGTCGATGCCGGATCGTTCACCGAGTATCTCGGGCCGGCCCGGCGCGCCATGAGCCCGCACCTGGCACAGCTGGACCAACCCGCCGCGTTCGACGATGGCATCGTGGTCGGTGCGGCCTCGCTGCGTGGCAGGCGCGTGCTGATTGCTGCACAGCAGGGCGAATTCATGGGGGGCGGTGTCGGCGAAGTACATGGCGCCAAGCTGACCGGCCTGCTGCGCCGGGCCGCGCAACACAGGCCCGACGGTGTGCTGCTGCTGCTCGACACCGGCGGCGTGCGCCTGCATGAAGCCAATGCGGGCCTGATCGCCATCTCCGAGATCATGCGCGCGACCCTGGACGCGCGCGCCACCGGCGTGCCGGTGGTGGCCCTCATCGGCAGCGGCAACGGCGCCTTCGGCGGCATGGGCATCGTCGCCCGCTGCTGCACCACGGTGATCATGTCCGAGGAAGGGCGACTGTCGCTGTCCGGGCCGGAAGTGATCGAGACCGTGCGCGGCGTAGAGGAGTTCGACTCGCGTGACCGTGCCCTCGTATGGCGGGTGACAGGCGGCAAGCACCGCTACCTCATCGACCAGGCGCAGGTTCTGGTTCCCGATGCCATCGACGCATTCGCCCAGGCCGCATTCGAGGCGCTGCAGCCAGACGCCGCCAGCGCAGACGCCGATGCCGCGCTGGCCGCGCTGCAGCAGCGACATGCCGCCCTGCAGGCCCGGGCAGAGGCCTGGGGGGACTGCCGCGATGGTCTGGAGATCTGGGCACGCCAGGGAATCGATGATCCCGAGCGCCTGCCGCTGCTGGACACCGACGCGTTCCTCGCCGCCACCGCCCACAGGAAACTGCCATGACCGCGCCGCTGCAGCCCCTGCTTGACGCGCTGTTCCCGCGCGGCCACGACGTAACCGTGCACGATTCCGTGCTGACGGGAAGCGCCAGTACCGAAGATGGCGAGGTCACGGTCATCGGCACCACTGACAAGCTGGAAGTCGGTGTCGATCATGCGCTGGCACTGGCGGCAACAGTACTCGCCAGCACCGCCGCACATCCGCAGCGACCGATCGTGATGCTGGTGGATACCGCAGGCCAACGCCTTTCGCGCCGCGACGAACTGCTCGGCATCAACGGTTACTTCGCCCACCTCGCGCAATGCCTGGACGTGGCGCGGCGACGCGGCGCACGGCTGGTGACCCTGGTCCATGGCGAGTCGGTCAGCGGTGGCTTCCTATCGTTCGGCCTGATGGCGGACACGATCCATGCGCTGCCGGATGCCCAGGTTCGGGTGATGGACCTGCGGGCGATGGCTCGCGTAACCAAGCAACCGCTGGAAAAGCTGCAGGCGCTGAGCCTGACTTCGCCGGTGTTCGCACCCGGAGTGGAAAACTACGTGGCGATGGGTGCGGTACGGTCGCTGTGGTCGGGCGAGCTGGCGCAGGCCTTGCTGGATGCCCTGCGCGCGCCGGCCGACGGCGACCACCGTGCCGCACTGGGTGCCGAACGGGGGGGCCGCCTGCAGGCGGCTGCCGTCGCGGGCGCGGTGGCCAACGGCGATGCCTGAGCGTCTGGCCCGCCACACGCTGGTCTGGTTGTCGGCCCACGCCGACTGGCTGGCCGATGTGGCTGCGCAGGAACCGCGGCTCGCCGCATGGTTCGCGCAGGGATTGCCGGCAATGGTCGCGCGACGCGCGGCAGACGACCCCGATTCCCGCCTGCGGCTGGGTGTGCCGTTGCCACCGGGCGAAGGCAAACAGCGGCTTGCACTGCGGGTGCCGCTGGAGGATGTACAGCGTCGGCAGGCGCCGCCGGCACTGAGCGACATCCTCGCGGCAGGCGTATGCCCCGCCTGGCAGGCACCGTTGCACGCTCTCGCCACGCTCGCGCCGGCCCGTGTGTTCGGCGCATTCGCCTGGCAGCACGTTACTGGCCTGCCCTATGTGCATGACCGTTCCGATATCGACCTGCTCTGGGAGGTCCCGGATGCGGCACGGGCCGATGCGCTGGTGACTCGGCTGCGGGCGTGGGAAGCGCAGCATCCGCAGCGGGTCGACGGCGAGCTGTGCCTGGCCCGTGGCGCTGCGGTGAACTGGCGCGAGTACGCCGGCAGCAGCCGTCAACTGCTGGTCAAACGCCTTGACGGCGCAGCCCTGGAAGCACGCCACCGTCTATTCGAGGGCAGCGGGGTGGCCGCATGAACGCCGTCGCGCCGCGCCTTGCCGGCCGCAGCACCGCGCCCGACAGTGCACGCCTAGGCCGCATGGCGATCGCCGCGCTGCATGCCGAGCTGGCCTGTGCGCCCAAGCCCGGCCTGGTCACGCCGTTCGACAGCGGCAGCCATGACGACATGGATGCCGGTACGTTCCTGCGCAGCCTGTTTGCCCTGCGCCACTATTTCACTGCGGTTGCCCGCGATGGCGCCGCCGAAGCGCCGTTCCATCGGCTGCGCGACCACGGCCTGGCCGCCGAAGCGGCGATGCTGCGCGCCACCGGCGGCGTCAACACCCACCGCGGAGCGATCTTCAGCCTGGGCTTGCTGGTGGCAGCGTCAGCCTCGTGCCGCACGCGTCTGGGCCGAGCCGCGACAGGTGAACAGGTATGCCAGGCGGTCTGCCAATGGGCGGACGCCTTCGCCACCTCGCCCCTGGATGTGAACAGTCCGGGGCAGCGCGCGCGCGCCCGTCACGGCGTGCCCGGCGTACGCGAGCAGGCGGCCGCTGGATATCCCCTGCTGCGTGGGCTGGCCCTGCCGGCACTGCGCCATGCGCTGGGCGCAGGGCTGCCACGCGAAGCTGCACTGGCCCATACCCTGATGCATCTGGTCGCAGAGGTCGAGGATCTGAACCTGCTGCATCGGGGCGGTGTTGCCGGACTGCGCTGGGCCCAGCAGCAGGCACGCGGATTCCTCGACGCCGGCGGTGCCTTTGCCGCCGGCTGGCAACCCCGCCTGCAGGACATCGGCGATGCCTTCGTCGCACGCCGGCTCAGCCCGGGTGGCAGCGCCGATCTGCTGGCCTGCAGCGTCTTCCTGCTGTTGCAGGAGCAGGCGTGATGCTGGCCCTGCTCTGTCCGGGACAAGGTGCCCAGCATGCTGCGATGTTCGATCACGTGCGCGGCAACAACGCCGCGCATGGCGTGCTGCTCGCCGCCAGCGAGGTGCTGCAGCGCGACGTGTTCACCGCTGCTGCGGCCGAGGACCGGTTCGACAATGCGCAGGCACAACCGCTGCTGTGCGCGGCCAGTCTGGCGCAGTGGCACGCCCTGCGCGATGCATTGCCGGTGCCGACCGTGGTGGCCGGCTACAGCATCGGCGAACTGGCGGCGCATGCCATTGCCGGCACCTTCGACGCTGGCAGCTGCCTGGCCCTGTCGGCACAGCGCGCGCATCTGATGGACGGTGCCAGCGCGGCAGGCGCCGGCATGCTGGCGGTGCTGGGCCTGGATCGTACGACGTTGCAAGCGCTGTGCGATGCGCAGGGTACCCACATCGCCATCGTCAACGGCGAGGATCACTTCATTGTGGGAGGCATCCGGCACACCCTGCAGCCGCTGGCCGATGCGGCGCACGCGCTCGGTGCGCAGGTGCGTCCGTTGCCGGTCCACGTCGCTGCCCACACGCCCCTGCTGGCGGCTGCGGTGGCGCCCTTCGCCGCCGCGCTGGAGCGCTCGGGCATGCGGGCACCCCGCCTGCCGCTGCTGGCGGGCATCGATGCACGGCCCGTGCGCGATGCCGCAACGGCGGTGCACAGCCTGTCGGCACAGCTGGCACAGACCATCGAGTGGGCACAGGTGATGCGGCAGGCCTTCGAGCGCGGTGCGCGGGTGTTCCTGCAGCTGGGCCCGGGCAATGCGCTCGCACGCATGGTCGCGCCGTCCTATCCCTGCTGCGAGTTCCGCGCGGTGGAAGAGTTCCAGAGCCTGCATGGCGCTGCGGCATGGGTCCGCAGTGCGCTGCAGCGCCTGCAGTAACGGGTTCGAGCAGTACGTATCACGCAACACTGCAGTACGTCGCCTTACCCCGGGGATGGCGGGTCTCCATCCGCGCTGTACGTGAGCCACGTGTCTGGGAGGGCGCATGAGTCCACAAATCGCAACGATCATCGGTCTGGTGATCATGTTCATCGTCGCCACCGCACTGCCGATCAACATGGGCGCAGTGGCCTTCGCACTGGCCTTCATCATCGGTGGTGTCTGGGTCGGCATGGGGGGCAAGGAAGTCCTCGCCGGCTTTCCCGGCGATCTGTTCCTGACCCTGGTCGGCATCACCTACCTGTTCGCCATCGCGCAGAAGAACGGCACCATCGACCTGCTGGTGCACTGGGCGGTACGCGCGGTGCGCGGCCACATCGTGGCCATTCCGTGGGTGATGTTCGTGGTCACCGCGGTGCTGACCGCCTTCGGCGCCCTCGGCCCGGCAGCGGTGGCGATCATCGGTCCGGTCGCGCTGCGCTTCGCCAAGCAGTACAACATCAACCCGTTGATGATGGGCCTGCTGGTCATCCACGGTGCGCAGGCCGGCGGCTTCTCGCCGATCAGCGTGTACGGCAGCATCACCAATGGCGTGGTGCAGAAGGCCGGGCTGGAGGTCACCGAGATGGCAGTGTTCCTGACCAGCCTCGGCTTCAACTTCATGATGGCGATCATCTGCTTCCTCGCCTTCGGCGGCATCGCGCTGATGCGACGTGGCTCGATTACCGCGGGCGGTGCGGAACTGGCAATGGCCGGTAGTCCGCAGGCGTCGTCGCGGCAGTTCGCCATCGAAGGCCATGGCGCGCTGGTGGCGGCCGGCGGCGGCACCCTGAGCAACGATCCGGCGGCGCTGGATGCAGTGGGTCTGACCCGGGAGCGGTTGTTCACCCTGGTCGGCCTGCTCGGCCTGGGCGTGGCGGCACTGATCTACAACCTCAACGTCGGCCTGGTGTCGATCACCGTCGCAGTGGCGCTGGCACTGCTCTCGCCGCAGAGCCAGAAGGGTGCGGTGGATGGCATCAGCTGGTCGACCGTTCTGTTGATCTGTGGCGTGGTGACCTATATCGGCGTGCTGGAGCATGCGGGCGCGGTCGACTTCATCGGCAACGGGGTCTCCAACATCGGCATTCCGCTGCTGGGCGCTCTGCTGGTGTGCTACGTCGGCGGTATCGTCTCCGCATTCGCATCATCCGCGGCGGTGCTCGGCGCAACGATTCCACTGGCGGTGCCGTTCCTGATGCAGGGGCACCTGGGTGCAGCCGGCGTGATCTGCGCACTGGCAGTGTCGTCCACCATCGTCGATGTCAGCCCCTTCTCCACCAACGGTGCACTGGTCGTGGCATCGGCGGCGAAGGAAGAACGCGAGACGCTGTTCCGCCGCTTCCTGGTCTACAGCGGCCTGGTGGTGGCATTGGGGCCGCTGCTGGCCTGGCTGGTGTTCGTGGTGCCGGGCTGGATGTAGGCGATGACCGGTCGTGCCGGCTGACGGCCGGCACTACCGCCAGCGGGTACACTCTGCCAATGGCCATCGCCCCTGCTCCACGGTCCCCGAAGAAGCGCGCCCCTCTGTACGAGGAGGTCGCCGAACATGTGCGTGAGCGCATCTATGACTATCGCCTGCCCCCCGGCGAATGGATCGACGAGCCTGCGCTGTGCAGTGAACTGGGCATCAGCCGCACCCCGCTGCGCGAGGCGCTGAAGCTGCTGGCAGCCGAAGGCCTGGTGCAGATCGACGCCGGGCGCGGCAGCCGGGTAACCCGGCTGACGCTGGAGGACCTCAACCAGCTGTTCCCGGTGATGGCCATGCTGGAGGGCCGCTGCGCGCATGAGGCGGTCAGGCATATCGATGATGCGGGCGTGGCCCAGCTGGAATCCCTGCATGCCGCGATGGAAGCGGCGGCGGCTGACGGCAACATCGCCGAGTATTACCGCAACAACTACCTCATCCACGAAACCGTGCAGCACTATGCCGGCAATCCGTGGCTGATCCGCATCACCCACGACCTGCACCGCATCCTGAAGATGCATCGCGGCCGGCAGCTGCTGACGCCCGGACGCACTGCGCAGTCGCTGGCCGAGCACCGCGAGCTGATGGAGTGCTTCCGTCGCCGTGATGCCGACGCGGCAGAGCGCACGATGGAACGGCACCTGCTCAGCCAGGGCCAGGCACTGGCCGCCTACGTGGCGGCCGGGGGCCTGCTGAACGTACCGGCGCCGCTGCCGACCGAAGGCGGTGCCTGAGCGAGCTGTCGCCCCGCCGGGCGTGGCCCGCATTGCGGGCGGTGGCTGACCCTGTTCCTGTGGCGTCAATCGCCGCAGCTGCCGCCGTCGCTGCCACAGTCCGCAGAGGGGGCATTGCCCTCGTGGGCGCCATCGCTGGCCCAGATCGCGCCGTCCTGGCTGCGTGCCTGCAGTCCGAGCGGGCCCTCGGCGGCTGCCACCAGCAGGCAGACGACGGCGCCGATCAGCGGCAGCAGCCAGATCACCAGCACCTGCGCGGCCCGGTTGCCCGACGACAATTCCTGCCGACGCAGAATCACCCAGCTCGCCAGCAGATTCAGGCCCAGCACCAGCAGGACCAGCAGAAGGGTCACGATCAGCACCAGGCGTCTCCCGGCATGGATATCGACGCCATTATGGCCCGCCGCCCCGCCAATGGCCCTGCCTGTCATGAAGATGGGACAATGTAGCGCGCGCCGGCCTGCCTCCTGGCCGCCGGGCCCCCCGCACCACACGGAAGAAGAAGAACAACAACATGCTGAAAGTCATTTTCGATACCGACCCGGGCGTCGACGACGCCCTGGCCCTGCTGTACCTGCACAAGCATCCGCAGATCGACCTGATCGGCGTTACCACCACCTTCGGCAACGCCTCGGTGGAGTCCACCACCCACAACGCGCTGTACCTGAAGCAGGCCTGGGCGCTGACTGCGCCGGTCGCGCGTGGCGCCGCGGGTCCCCTGCAGCCCGATGCCACTCCGGAAGCCTGGCCGGTGCACATCCACGGCCACAATGGCCTGGGCAATCACCCGGTACCTGCACAGCTGGACGTGACCGCCGACGCTCGTCCTGCGCACCAGTTGATCATCGATCTGGTGCGGGCCCATCCAGGCGAGGTCACGCTGGTCGCGGTCGGCCGCATGACCAACCTGGCCCTGGCCCTGCAGCAGGCACCGGAGATCGCCGGCCTGGTGCGTGGCGTGGTCATCATGGGGGGCGCCTTCCACGTCAACGGCAACATCACCCCGGCCGCCGAGGCCAATATCTGGGGCGATGCGGAAGCCGCCGACGTGGTGTTCACCGCACAATGGCCGGTCACCGCGATCGGCCTGGATGTCACCACCCGCGTCGAGATGGACCGTGACGGCCTGGACAAACTGGCTGCGGTCGGGGGTACCGATGCCGAACTGGTGCGTGCGCTGTCGCAGGATTACGTGGACTTCTACCTGCAGGCCGGCCACAAGGGCATGGTCGTGCACGATTGCTGCGCCTGCATCGCGCTCACCCGCCCGGAGCTGTTCCGCTTCGAGCGCGCAAGCGTGCGCGTGGCCACCGACGGCGTCGCCCGTGGCATGACCATTCCCAAGCCTGAAGGCCTGGCATTCGGCCCCAGCGTATGGGACGGCCACGTGGTGCAGTCGATTGCCATTGGCGTGGATGCCGCCGCCGTGCTGGCCGACATCGAGCAGACGCTGAAGGTGTGACCGGCTAGGATCCGCCCTGCTTGCCAGGGCGGGTCTTCCGCGTCGATGCCGTTTCCGGCAGCGTCCACAGCACCGGCAACACCAGCAATGCGACCAGCGCGATCATCGCGCCCGGTGCCGCCGCCCAGCCGCTGCGCTCCACCCACCACTGCGCCAGCCACGGTGTCGCACCGCCGAAGACCGCCGTGGCCATGGTCACGCCCAGTGCCAGCCCGCTTACCCGGCCCTCGCCCGGAAACTGCTCGGCCGTGGCCGGTGCCGCGACCGCGCTCACGCCACCGGCCACGCAGGCCAGCAGCACCGCAGCAACGGCGATACCCAACGGCGTGGTATGCGCCATCCAGCCGAACAACGACAGCGGCAGCAACGCCGCCAGTACCGTCAGGCCCAACAGCAGCGGGCGCCGGCCGAAGCGATCGGACAACGCACCGCACAAGGGAGTGATGGCGATCACGGCCACCGCCGCGATCGTCGACAGCCACAGGGCATCGCCCTCGTCGTGCCCCTGTGCGTGCAGGAACGCGGGCACATAGGTGATGCCGACGTAGTAGGTGATCGAGCCCAGCGCGGAAATGGCGAAGGTGCGCGCTACCGCCTGCGGATGGTGGCGCAGCACGTGGCGCAGCGGCGTGGCAGGAATGCTGCCCTCGCGACGCTGCCGCTCGAACTCCGGCGATTCATGCATGCCCGAACGCGCGATCAGGATGACCAGCGCCAGTGCAGCACCGACGAAGAACGGAATGCGCCATCCCCAGCTGTCCAGTTGTACCTGCGGCAGCAGCGCGACCGTCAGTGCGGAGATCGCCACCGCCAGCAGCGCGCCCACTTCGCTGGCCGCCGAGGCCAACGAGGTCACCAATCCACGCCGGCGTGCCGGAGCGCTTTCCAGCAGATAGGCGACTACGCCCGTGTATTCACCGCCCACCGAGAATGCCATCACGCACCGCAGCACCAGCAGCAGCACACCCGCCGTCGTGCCCGCCGTCGCGGCGGTAGGCAGCAGCGCGGTGGCCAGCATGGCTGCAGCCATCAGCGCCATCGAGGCCAGCAGCATCCAGCGCCGCCCCAAGCGGTCACCGAGGTGACCGAAGCACAGCGCGCCGAGTGGGCGCATCAGGTAGGACACGGCAAATCCCGCAAGGGTGACCAGCATCGCCTGTTCGCCGCCGCCGAAAAACACCCGCGACAGCACCGTGGCGAAATAGAGGTACAGGGTAAAGTCGTACCACTCCACCACGGTGGACAGGCCGGCGACCCACATCGAGCGCTGCTGTGTCGCACTCATCGCCTGTTCGCCTTCGCCACCATCGTTTCCCTGTCTGCGGTCCGTGCGCAGGGTGCCACCACGCGGGTGACGGCACGGTGGACCCGCTGCACGACGGGCGCGGACCGCAGACGGCTCAGGGTGCGCGGCGCAGGGTGATCAGGGTGATCTCCGAGGGCACGCCGATGCGTGCCGGGAAGCCGGCCCACAGTCCCGCACCGTTGCTCACATACAGCGTCATGTCATCGACGCGGTACCGTCCGGAGACGAAACCGCCGTTGGCACGCTTCACCAGCTGGTCCATGCCGAGGATCTGGCCGCCATGGGTATGGCCGGACAGCTGCAGCTTGACCCCGCGTGCGGCCGCGTCCTTCGCATTGCGTGGGCGGTGGTCGAGCAGAATCACCGGGGCGGCCGGATCCGCACCCGCCAGCGCCGCCTCCAGATCGGGCAGCGGCAGGCCATAGCGCGCGGCCACCGGATCGGTGACACCGGCGATCGTCATCGCCGCATCCCCACGCCGCACCTGCACGTGGCTGTTCTCCAGCACCTGCATGTGCAGCGCACGGAACGCCTGCATCCATTCGCTGTACTGGGCGTAGTACTCGTGATTGCCGGTGATGGCGATCACCCCGTCCGGCGCCCTCAGTTCACCCAGGGGCCGGAAGTCATTGCGCCGTGCCTGCACGGTGCCATCGATCAGGTCGCCGGTGATGACGACCAGGTCGGGCGCCAGGGCATTGCTTTCGGCCACGACCTGACGCACCCAGTCGCCGGTCAGCAGGCGGCTGGCGTGGATGTCGGTAAGCTGCAGTACGCGGTAACCCTCGAACGCGGCAGGCAGGCCGGCAATGGCCACCTCGATCTGTCGGGTCTTGGGCACCGCCATGCCCTGGCTCACGCCCCAGGCACTGACCAGCAGAGCCAGCAGGCCTGCGCCCGGGCGCAGCCACGGCGCGCGCAGCGCTGCGGTCACACGGGGCCTGCGCAGAACCCACGCGCCAAGCAGGCCCACGTCCATTACCAGCATCACCAGTGCCAGCAGCAGTACCGCAGTGGAGCCGGTGGCGAGCACGGCGATGGCCAGCTTGGGGATTTCCGGCGAGGCCATCGTGCCCCAGAACGTGGCCACGATCCGCAGCTGGACGGCGATGGCGACCAGCAGCAGGGACAGCAGTACCTTCAACCACACGGGCAGGCGCAGCGGCCAGAACAGGCGAAGGGCCACATACACGCCCATCAGCAAACCAATCGTACTCAGCACTGCGACGTTCCTGGACGAAGACAAGAGCCCGCCATGGTGACGGCTGCGGACAGCGTTGTGTAGAGCCGGGCCATGCCCGGCTGCTCAGTTCGCAGTCGAGCACGCTGGACGCTACGGAAGCCCGAGGCGCTCCACCCGCAGGCGGACAATGCGCCGCTTCTCCATGGCCAGTACGGTGATGCGGGCATCCGCTACTTCGACCGCATCGCCCACATCCGGCAGGCGGCCAAGCTGGTCCAGCACCAGGCCGGAGATGGTCATGTAGTCGGCACTGCGGGGCAGCGACACGCCGGCCAGCCGTTGCAGGTCATCCAGCGTCAACGCGCCGTCGGCCTCCCATTGGCCCTCGTCCAGCGCCACTACGCCGTAACGCTCGTCCTGGGTATCGACCAGATCGCCCGCGATCGCCGCCAGCAGGTCATTGGCGGTCACCAGGCCTTCCACACTGCCGTACTCGTCCACCGCTACCGCCAGCGGTACCGGGTGCAGGCGGATCAGTTCAAGCGCCTGCAACGCGCTGGCGCTGGACAGCACGTACTGCGGCTGGCGCAGGTTGGCTTCCAGCTGCAGCGGCCTGCCCTGCAGCAGGTCGGCCAGCAGGTCGCGGCTCTGCACCACACCACGCAGGCTGTCCAGATCACCCTCGCCCACGAGCAGGCGCGTGTGCGGCGACGCCACCAGGCGCGCCACCACGTCGTCCTGGCCGCGCGCCAGATCGATCCACTGCACGTCGGCGCGCACGGTCATCACACTGGACACAGGCCGGTCAGCCAGGCCCAGCACGCTGCGGATCATCTCGTGTTCGGCCGGCTGCAGGCGTTCCTCCGGATCACCGTGGTCTTCTTCGCTGGCATCGTCGTGGCCATTGGCCGGACGGGCGCCCAGCAGGCGCAGCACGGCATCGGCAGTGCGCTGACGGAACGGCTGGCGACGCTCGTTGCGCTCGCGGTTGAAGCGCACCCACTGGTTGAAGGCTTCCACCAGGATCGAGAACGCGATCGCCGCGTACAGGTAGCCCTTTGGAATCTTGTAACCCAGCCCCTCGGCGACCAGGCTGAAGCCGATCATCAACAGGAAGCCCAGGCACAGCACCACCACCGTGGGATGCTTGTTGACGAAGCGGGTCAGCGGCTTGCTGGCCACCAGCATCAGTGCCATCGCGATGGTCACCGCGGCATACATCACGCCCAGGTTGTCGACCATGCCCACGGCAGTGATCACCGAGTCCAGCGAGAACACGGCGTCCAGCACTACGATCTGTGCCACCACCATGGCAAAGCTGGCGTAGACCTTCTTGCCGTCTTCCTGGTGACTGCGGCCCTCCAGCCGCTCATGCAGCTCCATGGTGCCCTTGAACAGCAGGAACAGGCCACCGCCCAGCAGGATCAGGTCGCGTCCGGAGAAGCTGTGACCGAACAGCGTGACCAGCGGCTCGGTCAGCTTCATGATCCACGCCAGCGCGGCCAGCAGCACCAGCCGCATCAGCAGCGCCAGCGTCAGGCCGATCACCCGCGCACGGTCGCGCTGGTGCGGCGGCAGTTTGTCGGCAAGGATCGCGATGAACACCAGGTTGTCGATGCCGAGCACGATCTCGAGCACTACCAGGGTTGCAAGTCCCATCCATATCGAGGGGTCAGCCAACCATTCCATTTCGGGTCCGTTTCGTCAGTAGGTCAGGGGGAAAAACAAAAGCTTCAGCCGCCATCGTGCGCCTGCGTCGGGTCGTAGCCGAGCAGGTCGCCGGGTGTGCATTGCAGCTCCCGGCAGATGGCATCCAGCGTGGAAAAGCGGATGGCGCGGGCCTTGCCGGTTTTCAGGATGGACAGATTGGCCAGCGTGATGTCGATGCGCCCCGCCAGCTCGGACAGGGTCATGCCACGCGCCTGCAGCATGCGGTCCAACGTGATCACTACGGCCATCAGGTCAGGTCCATCAGATCAGGCCATCCAGGTCGTCGCGCATCGCCGCGCCGACCGCGAACACGCGCGCCAGCACGAACAGCATCAGTACCGCGACCAGACCGGTGATGGACATGCCTCCGCCCACCTCCATCCAGGCGAAATCAGGCCCCATCCAGGCAGCGTAGAGGCCGATCACGATCGACAGCAGTTCCATCGCCAGCATCAACCAGGCCATGCGCTGCAGGCGCCGGGCATTGGCATGGGTGAAGGGGCGTTCGCGGGCAGCGGACCTCAGCATCCGCGCGAGGTGTCGAAGGAACACCAGGCACAGCACCAGCAGGGCAACGATGGTGCCCAGGCCGATGCAGAAGTGCAGGAACAGATCGCCTCCGTGGGCGGCGGCAGTACGTGCATCATGCACGGCATCCAGCAGCCAGCGGCGGTCGTAGGCGACCAGCGGCACGGCCAGCAGTGCGGCCAGGATGCCCAGCCAGCACATGGCCCGCACGGCCTGCACGGCGGTCTGGGCCAGGGTGAACAAGCCTCGCGCGGGTCTGGCGCGGGCGGGACGAGCGGTCAAGCGGCCTCCGGTATTGGGGTGGCCCTGCCGCCCCGGGGTGGATTTATCGATAAACGATATACCACATCCCGAAGTGAAAGGCTGAACGTCGGCGCTGTTGCACGCGAGCTTCGAACCCGCCTCCGCACTTGACACCCCAGTGACGATTTGATTATTAATTAACTAATTAGTTAATCACATTCTCATGGATCGCATCTTCGAAGCACTCGCCTCAACCGCCCGGCGGCAGGTCCTGGCCTATCTCAGCGCCGGTGAACTCAGTGCGGGCGAACTGTCCGAGCGCTTCGATTTCAGCAAGCCGGCACTGTCCAACCATCTGCGCATCCTTGAAGAGGCAGGTCTGATCGAACGCGAGAAGCGTGGCCAGTACGTGTACTTCCGACAGGTGCCCGACCGGCTTGCCAACACCTTGTTCTCGTGGGCTGCCGAAGTCTGCCCGGTGGGCGGCCCACTCAAGCGCGAAGCGCGCGCACGCCGCAAGTCACCCGCCCCCTGAGGAGCCGCCCGATGCCTGGACCGACCCACGACAGCCGCTCGTTTCCAGGTGTACAGCTTGCGGCTCAGGAGGGCGGCGGCCCCGTTGAAGTCACACTGATCGCACAGCTCGGCATCGGTGCCGGAGACGCGCTGGTGGCTGATGCCAGCCAGCGTCAGCGCCACCACCCCGCCTTCATCGATGCACTCGATGAGCCCTCTGCACGGCTCGGTGGCATGCATCTGCAGTACGGCGATGCGTCCTCGCTGTACAGTTTCATGGTCGGCGAAGGCGGACATCCGTTCCATCGCCACGCCGGCCCACGCATGTTCACCGCCATCGCCGGCAGCGCAGGCGCTGAGCTGCGTTTCGCGATGGCCTCCGATGCACAGCTCGCAATCGATCCCGTCGCGCTCCTGCGCTCGCTGCGTCGCGTCCAGATCCCACCGGACTGCCTTTTCACCGTTCGATTTGGCGGAGGTACCTGGCACCAGTTTGTATCGAACCATCCTGGCCACCCTGCCCTGTTCGCACTGTCTTGCCACAGCAACGAACTGGCCGGTGCGATGAGCGCTGAAACAAGAGC
Organism: Stenotrophomonas maltophilia; assembly: GCF_025642255.1. Lineage (NCBI taxonomy): Bacteria > Pseudomonadati > Pseudomonadota > Gammaproteobacteria > Lysobacterales > Lysobacteraceae > Stenotrophomonas > Stenotrophomonas maltophilia. The sequence goes on along the minus strand of NZ_CP106759.1, from coordinate 1,022,044 downwards.
GCAGGTGCAATGCAACGGTGCTGATATTCCCAGCTTGACTGAGGTGCTTCCCGAGGTGCACTGGCCCACCATGGCCACGTTGGCGGCCACCCCGCTGCTGCGTCTCTCGCTGCAGGCCGCACCTCCCAGCCTGTGCGCGTCCCTGTGCGCCCGTACCCGGGCGTTGCTCGGCCCGCTGCGACGGATCAATCTGCGTCCACTGCGTGGCTTCGTCGAACGTGCCCCCCTTCCATTTACCCTCGAGTCCCGCGCGCCCAGCGATGACGGACTGCTGGGTAAAGCACTGCAGTCCAGCAACTACCATGATCTGACGGTGCTCCGGCTGGACGGTGCTCAATTGCAGCAGCCACCTGTTTCGCAGTTGCTGGCAAACGTGCTGGAAGGCTTCCTGTGCAACCCACCGGGCGGCGTCAGCCAGCTGATGGCGGTGCGCAACTGGCTGGTGGCTCCCTTGGGGCTGCGCACCGCGCGGCTGGGCTGCCCGGTCTCGTCGCTGGCATGCAGCGATCACACGCAGCTCTTTGCGGGCCGCTATCCCGTGTTGGATTCACAGGTCGATGCACATGGCCGCTATGCCGAAGTACTGCTGGGCGCCGACGATCGCCACCTGCGCTTCCGCAGCAGTGTCCGCGTGCAGCGGCATACCGACGGCCGCATCGATATCAGCCTTGGCACGCGTGTGCAGACCCGCAACATCTTCGGGCGTGTCTACATGGCGTTGATCGATGGCGTGCACCGGCATTACATCGCCCCTGCACTGCTGCGGCGCGCAGTCGAACATGCGCTCGCGCCCGAACTGGCGGTTCCCGGTGCCTGGACCGGTGAAGCCTCGCTTCGCTGAGTCCATAGAAGGCGGGATGAAACGCCGTTGCCGTGTTCCGCAAACTGCCGAGGGGTTTACTGTCCGAACTCAACGCGCGTAGCGGAACACCAGATCGTCCGGATCGTTGCGCAGCGCGTCCGCATCCAGCACCCCGCCCAGCCGCCGGGCCACGGCCTGCGACGCGAGGTTGTCCGGCGCCATGTAGCTCACCAGCGTCGGCAACTGCAGCGATGTGAACGCCCAGTCGCGCAGGGCGGCCGCGGCCTCGCTGGCGAAGCCCTGCCCTTCGTGGCCGTCGTACAACAGCCAGCCCAGTTCCTTTTCCGGAAACAACGGGCCGTGATTGATGCCGACCTGTCCAATGCAGGCGCCGCTGTCGCGCCGTTCGATCATCAGCGCGCCGTGGCCGAACAAGGGCCAGCTGGCCAGGTCGTGACAGAACTGTCCCCAGGCCGCGACCTCACCAAATGGACCGCCCATGCCGCGCGCACGGGGCGATGCAAGAAAGCTCGCATAGGTGTTGAAATCCTCCAGCCGTTGCGGGCGCAGGCGCAACCGTGCGGTATGCAGCGTGGGAATCTCCAGCATCGCCACGGCCGATCTCACTGCACAGCCACACGACCATCACCGCGGCGCCGCAGCGACGGAGGGCGTGGCGCATCGGCGTCGGTGCGCGCCAGCACGGACGCCGGCTGCGCGCTGGCCAAGGCGGGATCGACGGACATGGCGGGCTCCTGCAGTGTCAGGCTGCAAGTCTAGGCCGCGCCCTGTGCGATGCAGATGAAGTGCGGCGCAAGGGGGCATGCTGCCCCTGATGTACCGCCATGACCGGCGTCGCCAGCGCCGTGGCACTCAGCGTGCACCGGCAATCCCTACCCGATCGCGTCCCTGCGCCTTGGCCCGATACATGGCGGCATCGGCAGCACGCAGCAGGGAACGCCAGCCCAGTGCATCGGTACTGCCCTCGGCCACACCGAAACTGGCAGTTACACGCAGCACGTTGCCATTGCCCAGCACGATATCCGACTGCTGCAGTGCGACGCGCAGCGATTCGGCCAACCGGCCACCCGCGCCGAGATCCCCATCCGCCAGCAGCACAAGGAACTCCTCGCCACCGTAGCGGGCGATGCTGTCGGTGTGCCGCAGGTACCTGCGCAGCAGCTGCGCAACCTGCACCAGTACCTCGTCGCCTGCGGCGTGGCCTTGGCCGTCGTTGATTGCCTTGAAATGATCGACGTCGAGCAGGATCACCACCGCCATGCCGTTGCCTGCGGCGTGCCGCTGCTGCACGTGTTCGTCCAGCGCGCGCCGATTGAGCAACCCGGTCAGCGCATCGGTGCCGGCCAGCTGGCGCAGTTCGCTGGTCAGTGCGGAACGTTCACGTGAGGTCTCGCGCAGCACTTCAATCGCGTCGAACAGCCGCTGCATCTCTGCCAATGGATGAGTGACGTGCTGCGCGGGGCCCGGCGCGTCGGACGCAATCTGCACCACCTGTTCCTGTGCCTGCAGCAGCGGCCTGAGGATCTGCCGGTGGGCTATGCGCAGGGCCACGCCCAGCACCGCCAGCGTGCCCAGCGCGGTGGCCCACAACACGGCCAGCCGTGTCGCCTCACGATTCCGCGCCTGTTCGAAGCGACCGATGGACATGCTCAGGTAGCCGTCGCGCAGCGCCTCCAGTGACTGCAGCGTCGGAACATAGCGCGCAGTGAATTTCGCGGTGCTCCACGGCGGAGGCCGTCCACGGCGACCGTCCTCGATCAGCTGTTCGATCATCGGCAGCGACTCGGAGAAGAACTGCCGGCGTGCCATGTCCCAGTGCCAGGACAGCTCGGGATCACTGCGGAACACCGACTCGTGGCTGGCTGCCAGTCGCCACAGCTCGAGCAGGCGGCCCTCGGTCTGCTGCGCCGCGCGTACCTGCCGGACGTGCCAGGCCCCGGGAACCGCCACCGGTGCCATCACATTCGACGCCAGTCGGCCGCCATGCTCGCGCAGGTCCATCAGGATCTGGCCCTGGATCGCCGGAATCGCCGCTTCGCGCCCGGTGGCCACCAGCACGTTGATCTGCGCCGAACCCAGGCGATGCAGGCGATCGGTCACCATGAACATGCTGTTGATCGCATGCTCCACGTCGTCGACCGTCCGCGCGTCTGCCGGCTTGGCCGCGACCCGGTCCACCGCCCCGCGCGCCTGGCGGAGCTGATGCTGGGCCTCGAACAGGGTGCGACGCTCGTCAGGCAGGGACGGCCCGGACAGGATCACGGCATCCATCTGCGTCATCGCCATGTCGACCCGCCTTCGCGCCTGTGCCAGCCATCCCGCCAGCCGCGCGCGTTCGCCGGCATCGGCGCAATCGCTGCCGAGCAGGCTGTTGGCTGGCCCGCGCTCGGCCGAGGCCAGATTGGCCAGATCAAAGGTCTGCCGCAACCGGCGCAGACTGCGGAGGTTGTCCTCCGCATCGGTGTAGCGCAGCGTGCCCTGGACCAGGGCGATGGCCATCAAGGGCAGCGTGCACACCACGAACAGCCCGGCCAGGATCCAGACCCAGGTCCGCAACCCGATCGGCGACACCTTGCGGGCCATTCACCATTCCCCTGAAGTGCGGACCACTGTAGCTGCCGGCTGGCGGCACCCACAAGCGTCCACCGTGGCGCTGCAGTGGCGCCCGCTGGCACCGGCAACTGTCAGATCCAGCGCTGGTCCACCAGTTCCCGTTTCACATAGGCATAGAACACCGGCGCAGCGACCAGCCCCGGCAGGCCGAAGGCGGCTTCCATCACCAGCATCGACAGCAGCAGTTCCCACGCACGGGCCTGGATCTCGCCACCGACGATGCGGGCATTGAGGAAGTACTCGAGTTTGTGGATCACCACCAGGTACAGCAGCGCCACCACCGCAACGTAGAACGATACCGACAGGGCAACGATGGTGATGACGGTATTGGAGATGATGTTGCCCACCACGGGCAGCAGGCCGGCGATGAACGTGATCAGTACCAGCGTCTTCGACAGGGGCAGGTGCACGCCGAACAGCGGCAGCACCCCCAGCAGGAAAATCGCGGTGAACACGGTATTGAGCAGGGAGATCTTCACCTGCGCGAACACCACCTGGCGGAATGCGGTCGCCAGGCGGCCAGTACGGCCGATCAGTTCCTGCGCCAGCGGCCCCATCGTCGGCAGCGGAAGCTCGTCGTACAGCGCGATCATCGCCCCCAGCACCATGCCGATCAGCACGCGCACGCCGATCTGCACCGCCGATGTGCCGGCGACGCCCAGCTGCCGCTGATGCTCTGCCGCCCACTCGTTCAATGCCGCACGCAGTGCCGGCATGTCCTCGGGAATATAGGGCTGCAGCAGCGCCGGCACCTGGTGACGCGAGGTGTTGAGGATGTCCATCAGGCGCGCCAGCAGCGCATCCGGCCCGCCGGTTTCGGTGCGGAAGAAGGACGCCACGCCGATGCCGGCCAGCACGAGCACGCCGATGATGACGGCCGAAAGCACGATCACCGCGATCGCACGCGCGCGCCCGGGCGGCAGGCGCCGCTCCACTGTCGACGCCAGCAGGTGGGTCAACTGGAACACCAGCAGGCCCGACAGCAGCGTCACCACCAGGCCCAGCTTCAGTACCAGCCACATCCCCAGCAGCATCAATGACCAGGCCGCGATCCTTGCAACGGGAGGCCGGGGCTGGGCAACGAGGGCGTCTTGCATGGCATGAGTCCGGGCGGGGTGGCCCATGGTAGTGGAACGCTCCGGACACCGAAATGAATGGAGTTGGGGCCAGCGCTTGCGATCACAGGCAATGAAACGTCCCCGGCAGGCGCAGGCCTGCCGGGGTTCCTGCCTGCTGCCTTCACCTGTGCCCGGGCGACGCTGTCGAGCCACGCAGCATCAGACTGAAGTCCAGCGTCTGCTGAAGCGGGACATCGACACCTTCGATGATGGCGAGCAGCAGTTTGACTGCGCGGTCGCCGATCTCCCGCATGGGCTGCCGGATGGTCGTCAACGGCGGCGTGAGGTAACGCGACGACGCCAGGTCGTCGAAACCGACGATGGACAGCTCCTCGGGCACGCGGACGCCCAGTTCCCGGCAGGCCGCCAGGGTTCCCAGTGCCATCTGGTCACTGAAGCAGAAGATCGCGGTCGGCGCCGACGCGGCGGCCAGCAGTGCCGTCGCCGCCGCATGGCCGGATTCGACGGAGAAGTCACCCGGCACAACACTCAACTGGCGCAGTCGGCCGCGCGCCCTGCCCGCCGCCCGTGCCCCTTCCAGCCGCTGCTGGTGCAGGGGGTTGTCGGGGGGCCCGCCCACCACGGCGATCCGCTCATGTCCCAGTCCGTACAGGTGCTCCATCACCGCACGCGCGGCGGCAGCGTTGTCGATGTGGACACTGGGGAGGCCCAGCGCGGGGTCGAATTCACAGCCGTTGACCACCGGCGCGGCGGCGCCCTGCTGCTCGACGATCGCGCGCGCGGTAGGCGGCAGGCGATGGCCCAGTACGATCAGGCCATCGGCCTCGTTGCGACGGAGCATCTGCGCATAGCGCTCCTCGCGGTCGGGTCGATGCTGGGTGTCGCCCAGCAGGACCGCGTAGCCGACGGCCTGGGCCGCGTCTTCGGCACCCTGCAGGATCTGTGCGAAGAACGGGTTGGCAATGTCCGGCACGGTCACCAGGATCTTGCCGCTGCGCTGCGTCTTCAGCGTGCGGGCAACCGTATTGGGCACATAGCCCAGCGCGGCGGCGGCCTGTTCGATGCGCGTGCGCGTCGCCGGCAGCACCTTGTCCGGCCGGGACAGCGCCCGCGACACCGTACCGGCGGAGACGCCGACGTGCTTGGCGATGTCGTAGATGGTGGCCATGGCGTCAGTTCTTGTTTCCGCTGTGCAGTGCACAACAGGGTTTGCGGGAGACCCTGCTAGGGTAATGCAATCGATTGCATCGCGGGCGAACCACGTTGAAGACGCTCAAGGGTCCGGCGCTGTTCCTGGCGCAGTTCATCAGCGAAACACCTCCTTTTGATCGGCTGGACACGCTGGCCGGCTGGGCTGCGGGCCTGGGCTATTGTGGCGTACAAGTGCCGACGAACGCGCCGCATCTGTTCGATCTGGCCGAGGCCGCGCGCAGCCAGGCGTACTGCGACGACATCAGCGGCATGCTGGCCGACCATGGCCTGCAGATCACCGAGCTGTCCACCCATCTGCAGGGACAGCTGGTCGCCGTCCACCCCGCCTACGACAGCCTGTTCGACGGCTTCGCGCCGGTGGACAAGCGCGGCAACCCCGCCGCGCGCCAAGCCTGGGCGGTGGAACAGTTGAAGCTGGCCGCCCGCGCCAGCCAACGCCTGGGATTGACCGCGCATGCCACGTTCTCCGGCGCGCTGGCCTGGCCCTACTTCTATCCCTGGCCGCAACGCCCACCGGGACTGGTGGAAGAAGCCTTCGCCGAACTCGGCCGGCGCTGGCGTCCCATCCTGGAGGCGTTCGACGCCAGCGGCGTGGACCTGTGCTTCGAGATCCACCCGGGTGAGGATCTGCACGACGGTGCCACCTTCGAGCGCTTCCTCGATGTGGTGGACCACCACCCACGCGCGAAGATGCTGTACGACCCCAGCCACCTGCTGCTGCAGCAGATCGACTACCTGGGCTTCATCGACCGGTATCACGATCGCATCGGCATCTTCCACGTCAAGGACGCGGAATTCCGGCCCAGCGCGCGCAGCGGCGTCTATGGCGGTTACCAAGACTGGATCGACCGGCCGGGGCGCTTCCGCTCGCTCGGCGACGGCCAGATCGACTTCAAGGCGATCTTCTCCCGGTTCGCGCAGTACGATTTCCCGGGCTGGGCGGTCGTGGAGTGGGAGTGCTGCCTGAAGCACCCGGAGGACGGCGCACGCGAGGGAGCCGCCTTCGTCCGTGACCACATCATCCGCGTGACCGAACATGCCTTCGACGACTTCGCCGGCAGCGGCACGCCGCCGGAATCACTGCGCCGCATGCTGGGACTCTGAGCCACTACCGCCCCGGGAGGGCAAGCCATGACGCACGCCATGTCGCGCTTGGGCGCGATGATGTTCCTGCAGTTCTTCATCTGGGGCGCGTGGTTCGTGACCCTGGGGACGTATCTGGTGCAGGGCCCGCTGCAGGCCAGCGCCAGCCAGGTGGCCACCGCCTTCCTCAGCCAGTCCATCGGTGCCATCGTCGCCCCGTTCCTGGTCGGCCTGATAGCCGATCGCTACTTTGCGGCGCAGCGCATTCTCGGGGTGCTGCACCTGGCCGGTGCGGTGCTGATGTGGTTCGCATCCACGGCGACGGACTTCAACACGTTCTTCGCTTGTGTCATGGGTTACATGCTGCTTTTCATGCCGACGCTGGCCCTGGCCAACAGCGTGGCGATGCGCCATATGCAGTCGCCTGAGAAGCAGTTCCCGCTGGTGCGCGTGGCCGGCAGTGTCGGCTGGATCGTGGCCGGCGTGCTGATCGGCTGGCTGGGCTGGGAGCAGGCGCATCGGCTCGAACTGACCTTCCGCATGGCGGCGATGGCGTCGCTGGCCCTGGGTCTGTATGCCTTTACCCTGCCGCACACACCGCCGCTGGCCAGGCAGCGCGATGCGGGACTGGGGCAGATCCTGGGCCTGGACTCGCTGCGGCTGCTGAAGTCGCGCTCCTACCTGGTGTTCTTCCTCGCCTCCATCGCCATCTGCATTCCGTTGGCGTTCTACTACAACTTCACCAATCCGTATCTCAACGACCTGGGCGTGCGCGGCGCGGCCGGCCTGCAGTCGCTGGGCCAGGTCTCGGAAGTGCTGCTGATGCTGGCCATGCCGTTCCTGTTCCTCCGCCTGGGGGTCAAGACGATGCTGGCGGTGGGCATGGCCGCGTGGGTGGTGCGCTATGTCATGTTCGCCTTCGGCGATGCGGGCGGTGCGTTCTCCCTGCTGGTGATCGGCATCGTGCTGCACGGCATCTGCTACGACTTCTTCTTCGTCACCGGCCAGATCTATACCGACGCACACGCCGGCCCCGACGCGCGCAGCAGCGCGCAGGGCTTCATCACCCTGGCGACGTACGGCGTAGGCATGCTGATCGGCACGTTCCTGTCCGGTGCGGTGGTGGAGCACTTCACCACGGCGGCGGGTCCGGACTGGCAGCAGATCTGGCTGTTCCCGGCCGGCGTCGCACTGGTGGTGCTGATCGCCTTCCTGCTGCTGTTCCGCGACCGCCCCGCTGTCGCGCCCGCTCCCACCGCACCCTGAGGAACCCATCGGATGTCCAAGCTTGGAATCGCCATCGTCGGCACGGGCATGATCGGTGCGGTGCATCGCCGCGCGGCACTGCTGGCCGGGGCCGAGGTCCGCGGCGTGGCGGCCTCTTCCCCGCAGCGCGCGCAGGAGGTGGCGCAGGCGTGGAACGTCGCGCATGCCTACCGCGATATCGAGGAGGTGGTCAGCGATCCGCAGGTGCAGGTCGTGCATGTGTGCACGCCCAACCATCTGCACCGCGCCATGGCGCAGGCCGCGCTGGAAGCCGGCAAGCACGTGATCTGCGAGAAGCCACTGGCCACCACCCTGGACGACGCCCAGGCATTGGCCGCGTTGGCCGCCAGGACCGGTCTGGTCGCTACGGTCCCCTTCGTCTACCGCTATCACCCGGTGGTCCGCGAGGCACGCGCACGCATCGCGCAGGGCGAGCTGGGGCCACTGCACCTGATCCACGGCAGCTACCTGCAGGACTGGCTGCTGGATCCGGCCAGCAACAACTGGCGTGTCGACCCCTCGCTGGGCGGCACCTCGCGCGTGTTCGCCGATATCGGCTCGCACTGGTGCGACCTTGTGGAATGGGTCAGCGGCGAACGCTTCGCCGAGGTCAGTGCCGCGTTCGCCACCGTCATCGCCGAGCGCGGCGCGGTCACCGGGCAGAGCTTCACCACGCCGGCCGCCGGCAGCACGACGCAGGCCGTTTCCAGCGAGGATGTCGCCACGGCGATGTTGCGCACGAGTGCGGGTACGCTCGCCTCGTTGACGGTCAGCCAGGTTTCGGCCGGACGCCACAACCGGCTGTGGTTCGAGATCGACGGCGCCAGGGCCAGCGTGGCCTTCAACCAGGAAGATGCCGAGCGGCTGTGGATCGGCCGGCCCGACCAGCGCGAGGATAGCTTCGTGCGCGGGCCCGGTGCCGGCAGCGCCGAACAACGCAGATTGTCGGTCTTGCCGGCCGGACACGCGCAGGGCTATGGCAACTGCTTCGAAGCGTTTGTCGCCGACACCTACCGTGCCATTGCAGGCGAGCAGCCGGAGGGCCTGCCCACCTTCGATGACGGCCTGCGCTCGGCGCGGATCGTCACACGTGTCATCGCATCCGCCAGGTCACGTGCCTGGACGGCCATCGATTGAATTCCCGGAGGACTGCCTGATGAACATCCGTATCCGCAGGACCGCAAGCCTTGCACTGCTGCTGCTCGTTGCCCTGCCCGCCTTCGCGCGCGATGCCAGCGACCTGCACACGCCCATCGCGGTGCAGATGTACACGTTGCGCAATGCCGGCTCGCTCGACCAGCAGCTGAAGATCGTCCACGACGCCGGCGTGCGCGCCGTGGAAACAGTCGGTACGCAGAATGTCAGCGCTGCCGAACTCAAGCAGCTGCTCGACAAGTATTCGATCAAGGCGATTTCCTCGCACACGCAGCTGGCCGATCTGCGCAGTGACCTGGATGGCGTGGTCGCCTTCAACCGGGCCATCGGCAACACCACGCTGGTGGTGCCCTATCTGGCCGAGAAAGACCGCCCCACCGACGCTGCCGGCTGGACGGCGCTGGGCAAGGAACTGGGCCAGCTCTCGAAGCAGGCCCGTGCCAAGGGCATGCGCCTGGCCTATCACAACCACGACTTCGAGCTGGTCGACGTCAATGGCACGACCGGACTGGAACTGCTGTTCGCCGCGGCCGGCCCCGATCTGCAGACCGAGCTGGACCTGGCCTGGGTCGCACGGGCCGGCCATGACCCGGTGGTGATGCTGGGCAGATTCAAAGGCCGCCTGTTCGCGGTGCACGCCAAGGACAATGCCCCGAAGGGCCAGGCTGAGGATGAAGGCGGCTTCGCCGCCGTGGGCCAGGGCGTCCTGGACTGGAAAGCCATCCTGCCCGCCGCCGCCACGGCCGGCGTGCAGTGGTACATCCTCGAGCATGACCAACCCCGCGATCCAGCCACCGTCATCCGCACCGGTGCGGACTATCTGCGTGAACACCTGACTGCCCGCGTGCCTGCCGGTGCACAGCGCTAGCCCGCGAAGGAGCCCAGCTTGAAAACGATTCTGAAAGTGACTGTCGCGCTGTGCGGCACCCTGCTGGCCGCTGCGGCGTGGTGCAAGGAAGACCCTGCTGCCGGAGCGCAGCTCTACGCAACGCACTGCGTGGCCTGCCACGGTGCGGAGCGCGCCGGCGTGCCACCGACGTTCCCTGCGCTCACCGACGTCAGCAAACGGCTTCAGCCTGCGCAGATCAAGGACAAGATCAAGCAGGGCGGCGGCTTGATGCCCCCCTTCCCGCAGCTGTCGCAGCAGGAGATCGACAACATCGCCAGCTACCTGGCGAAGTAGGCATGAGGGTGCGCTACAGCTCGCGCACCCAGATGTTGCGGTAGCTCACCCTGGCGTCGTGCTCCTGCAGGTACAGCGGCGCACAGGCATGTGGCGCGTAGGAAGGCGCGCCGATGTACTCGGTCTTGCCCGCCAGCACCGTGTCGTCCTGCACCAGCACACCGTTGTGCAGCACGGTGATGCGGGCCGGCGAGGTGAGCCCGCCGCCTGCCGAGAAGCGCGGGGCCTTCCAGATGATGTCGTAGGCCTGCCACTCGCCGGGCGCACGCGAGGCATTCACCAACGGAATGGCCTGCTTGTACATCGATCCGGCCTGGCCGTTGGCATAGGTGGGATTGTTGTAGCTGTCGAGCACCTGCAGTTCGTACACCTCCTGCAGGAAGATGCCACTGTTGCCGCGGTGCTGGCCGTCGAATCCGGCGGTCGCGGTGGGCGTGCGCCACTCGACATGCAGCTGGACATCGCAGAAGCGCTGCCTGGTGCGGATGCCCTTGCTGCCGGGCACCACGGTCAGCGCGCCATCGGCGACGGTCCAGGGCACGGGTCCGCCCTGCTCCGACTCCCAGCGCGACAGATCCTTGCCATCGAACAGCACGATCGCATCGGAGGGGGCACGGCCTGGCGGCGTCGCTACGACCGCGGGAACCGGCGTCCACGCTTCGGTCTTCGCCGGATCGCGCGCAGGGTCGCCGCCGTCCTGCGCGAACACGGGTGCGGTGCCCAGCAGGCAGGCCACTGTCAGGAGAGGTCGGTTCATCGTGCTTCCGGATCAAGGTGGAGGGTCGAGGCGTGGAGGCCCATCAGCTGGTCCCCCACGCCGGCGTGCCGGGCGTATAGGCAAGATCGCCGTCATAGCGACCCGGCACCGCAACGTACTTCAGCACTTCGGTCGCACCGACCTTCGAGGTGAAGAAGCCGAAGATGACCAGCTGCTTGATCATCGTGAAGTAGTGCGGCGCAGCCTCCCCCTCTTCCGCGGCACCGGTCTCGGTGACCTCGACGACGTGCGCCCGGGCTTCCGCATCCAGGGTGCGCAACAGTTCGCTGCGGGCCTGCGAGGGGAGCGACACGAAGCGGCCACCGGCACGCTTGTCGATATCGACCAGGCCGGCGCGGAATATCGCCTGCTGCCGGGGGGTGTAGCAATCGGTGACGAACAGCGCCATGAACGGGCCCGCGCCGGCATCCTTCGCGCCCGGCGTTGTGGTTCGCGGCAGGATGGTTTCAGCGATCTCGTCCAGCATGCTGATGTCAGCGGCAGAGAACGCGGCCTTCGATCCTGTCGTCGCGCTCTGCCCTGCGGCCAGTGCGGGCACGCCCACCATGGCCGCGCCGGTGGCGGCGACGATCATCTTCAACAGTTCGCGACGGTCCATCACAGGTTCCCCGCTTTCAGTTCGCGTACGGCATGGTCGGCGGCCCGTGCCGTCAGCGCCATGTACGTCAGCGATGGATTCACGCACGCGCTGGAGGTCATGCAGGCGCCATCAGTCACATAGACATTCGGCGCATCCCAGACCTGATTGTGCTGGTTGAGCACGGAGCTTCTGCGATCGCGGCCCATGCGGGCCGTGCCCATTTCATGGATGCCCTTGCCCGGGGCGTAGTCGTTGTCGTGCATCTCCACGTCCTTGACGCCGGCTGCCTCCAGCATCTCGGCAGCATCGGCCGCCATGTCCTTGCGCATCGCCAGTTCGTTCGAGCGCATCGAAACGTCCATCGCCAGCACCGGCAGCCCCCACTTGTCCTTGCGCTGCGGATCCAGGCGGATCGTGTTGTCGTGGTGCGGCAGCATCTCGCCGAATCCGGTCATGCCGATGCGCCAGTCGCCCGGCAGGGTCAGGGTCTCCTTCAGGTCGGCACCGATGTTCAGCTCGGCGATCTCGCGCGACCACCCGGTGCGGCTGGCACCGCCCTGGTAGCCGAATCCGCGCAGGTAGCTGCGCTTGTCCGCAGCGACGTTGCGGAAGCGTGGAATGTAGAAGCCGCAGGGGCGGCGACCGAAGTAGTACTTGTCGTCGTAACCCTCGACCCGGCCGGAGGCACCGGCACCAAAATGATGGTCCATCACGTTGTGCCCCAGCTCGCCGGATGACGACCCCAGACCGCCCTCCCAGACATCGGTGGCCGAGTTCATCAGCATCCAGGTCGAGTTGAAGGAGGATGCGTTGAGGAAAATGACCTTGGCCGTGTACTGATAGGTCAACCCGGTCTCGGCATCGATGACCTCCACACCGCGCGCGCGCTTGCGGTCCTTGTCGTACAGCACTTCCTTGACGATCGAGAAGGGCCGCAATGTCAGATTGCCCGTTTTCATCGCCGCCGGCAGCGTCGCCGCCTGGGTCGAGAAGTAGGCACCGAAGGGACAGCCCAGGATGCACTTGTTGCGGTACTGGCAGTTGACGCGCCCCTGCTCGGGCATGGGCTGGGTGATGTTGGCGGTACGCGAGTGGATCATGTGCCGCGTTCCGCCAAACGCCTTCCTGATCCGCGCGGCCACATCCTTCTCGACGATGTTCAGCGGGATCGGCGGCAGAAATTCACCGTCCGGCAGCACGTCCAGTCCCTCGCGCGTACCGGCGATACCGGCGAACTTCTCCACATGGTCGTACCAGGGTGCGATGTCGGCGTAGCGGATCGGCCAGTCAGTAGCAATGCCGTCCTTGAGGTTGGCTTCGAAATCCAGGTCGGAGAAGCGGTAGCTCTGCCGCCCCCACATCAGCGAACGGCCGCCTACGTGGTAGCCACGGAACCAGTCGAAGCGCTTGGTCTCGACGTACGGCGATTCCTGCTCATTGGCCCACATCCCTTCCAGGTTCTCGGCCAGGCCGTAGTCACGCATCAATACGGGAAAGGCGGCCTTCATCGCCTGTGTCGGCCGGTTGCGGTGCGGGAAATCCCACGCCTCCTTCATCGCATTGACGTAGTCCTTGACGTGCTCGATGTTGCGCCCGCGTTCCAGCATCAGGACCTTCAGGCCCTTCTCGGTCAGTTCCTTCGCCGCCCAACCGCCACTGATTCCCGAGCCAACAACGATGGCGTCGTAATGATTGTCTGCCATGGGTCTACTTCACCTGGGTGGATATCGTTTCAGACGTCGCAGAGGCGGATCGCCTCGCGCAGCGAGCCGACGGGATCGGGTGCCGCAGGCATGAACTCCTGCGCCAGATACCCCTCGAAGCCGGTGTCGCGGATCGCGCGACAGATGGCCGGATAATGCAGTTCCTGCTGGTCACCGATCTCGTGCCGGCCTGGCACACCTGCGGTGTGGTAGTGCTTGAAGAAGCGGTGATGCCTGCCGATGGTGGCGATGATGTCGCCCTCCATGATCTGCATGTGATAGATGTCGTACAGCAGGCCGAAATTGTCCGATCCGAGCCGCTGGCACAGCTCGACGCCCCATGCGGAGTGATCGCACAGGTAATCGGGATGATCGACCCTGGAGTTCAGCAGCTCCATCACCAGCACGACACCACGCTTCTCGGCATGGCCGAGGATGCGCTTCAGCCCGGCTTCGGCATTCTCCAGGCCTTCCCGCGGATCCATGCCGTCACGATTGCCGGAGAAGCAGATGAGGTTGCGGTAGCCGGCATCGGCCACCAGATCGATGTGCCGCGCGTAGCGCTCCACCAGTGCATCGTGATACTGGCGGCCGGCAAAGCCTTTGGTCAGGCTGATCTCGGCGCCGTTGCACATGGAGCTGTAGACGCCATGCGCCTTCAGTGTGGGCCAGTCCGCCGGCCCCACCAGATCGATGGCGGCGAAGCCGATATCCTTCACCGTCTGGCAGAGCTGGGCGACCGACTGCTGCGGGAACGTCCAGCGGGCGACGGAATGCTTCAGGTTGCCCTTGAGTGGGGCCTGGGCGGCGAACGAGGGCAGCACGGCTGCCGCAGCCAGGCCAAGGCCGCCAGCGAACGCCATGCGCAACGCATCGCGCCGCGTAAGCCCCGATGCCGGTCCGATCGAATGGATGGACATCCATCTGCCGGCCTCCCAACCGGTATCAAACGCAACGATTCACAGCAATGCAATCGATTGCACCATAAGGGAGGAATTCTTTTTTTTGCAAGACGCGGTGCACGAAAAATCCATGCTGCGCGGCACAACGCCGGCCTGCCGTGGAAAAAAGAAAAGCCCCGCATCGGCGGGGCTTTCTGTTTCCTGCGGACGCGCGTCCGATCAGAACGGAATGTCGTCGTCAGCAAAATCGTCCATCGGCGGCGCCGACTGCTGCGGCTGCGGGCGCGGGTTGCCGCCCTGGTTGCCGTAACCGCCACCCTGGTTGCCGCCCTGGTTGCCATAGCCACCGCCCTGTCCACCACGCTGGCCACCACCGCCGTACTCCTGGCGCGGTGCCTGCTGGCGCTGCGGACGATCACCGCCGTAGTTGCCGCCACCGCCACCACCGCCTTCACCGCGGCCGCCCAGCATCTGCATCTCATCGGCGACGATATCGGTGGAGTACTTCTCCACGCCGTCCTGGCCGGTGTACTTGTCGTAACGCAGGCTGCCTTCGACGTAGACCGAGCTGCCCTTGCGCAGGTACTCGCCGGCGATCTCGCCGAGCTTGCCGAAGAACACCACGCGGTGCCATTCGGTGCGTTCCTGCTGGTTGCCATCCTTGTCCTTGCGGACGCTGGTGGTGGCCAGGCTGATGCGGGTGATCGCCATGCCGCTCTGGGTGTACTTCACGTCCGGGTCGTTGCCGAGATTGCCGACCAGGATGACTTTATTGATGCCGCGCGCCATAGGTACCTTCGTCCGTTGTCCAGGGGCAGTCGACCAGTGATAGCACAGCCCCGGCCGGGGGTGCAGGACACTGGGCCGCCCCCGATGAATTTGGGGGAATGCAAGAACACCGCATCTTAGCACTGCCGCCGCTCCGTGCCCGGCCAGAAGCGACGAAAGACACCGAAAGATCCTACTGAAATCCTTGTAAGGCAATGACTTAGCCGTCCGGGCCGGACACCCCGGCGCGGCCGGCCGCAGTGACGGCCGGCGCTGCGATGGCGCCCCCATGGCATCATGCCGGGGCATCTACTCATTCGTTCGCGCGCTTCCCCCATGACCATCAAAGGCAAAGCCACCTCCCTGGACATCGCCCATCTGGCCGGCGTCTCCCAGCCGACGGTGTCGCGGGCCCTGCGCGGCAGCCCGATGGTCAATGCGGAGACCCGAGAACGCATCCTGCGCATCGCCCGCGAGCTGAACTACAAGGTGGACAAGAACGCCTCCAGCCTGCGCCTGCGCAATGCCGGCACGCTGGCCCTGCTGTTCTTCGAGGACCCGACCAACGACGATTCGCTGATCAACCCGTTCTTCCACTCGATGCTGGGTTCGATCACCCGCGCCTGCGCGCTGCACGGGCAGGATCTGCTGGTGTCGTTCCAGCAGCTGTCGACCGACTGGCAGGCCGACTACGAGGACAGCAACAAGGCCGACGGCATCATCCTGCTGGGCTATGGCGACTACCACGAATCGCGCGACCGCCTGCAGCGGCTGGTCGAACAGGGCACCCACTTCGTGCGCTGGGGTGCGGCCCTGCCCGGCCAGCCCGGGGTATCGATCGGCAGCGACAACTTCCAGGGCGGGCACGACATCACCACCCATCTTCTGCAGCAGGGCTGTCGGCGCATTGCCTTCCTCGGCCACGCCTCCAGCCATTACCCGGAATTCGAGGAGCGCTATCGCGGTCACGTGGCAGCCCTGCGCGATCACGGGCTGCATGCCGAACCGGCCCTGCAGCACGATGCCATCACCACCGAAGCGTCCGGCCAGGAAGCCTGCCAGGCGCTGCTCGCGCGAGGCGAACACATCGATGCGATCTGCGCCGCCAGCGACCTGATCGCCATCGGTGCGATCCGTGCACTGCGCGAGGCCGGGCTGCGGGTGCCGCAGGACGTGGCGGTCACCGGGTTCGATGACATCCCGCTGGCCGCATCTGTATCGCCGGCATTGACCACCGTGCAGCAGGACACCAAGCAGGCCGGGCAGCTGCTGGTGGAACGGCTGCTGGCCTCGATCAGCCGGCAGCCGGTGGAGAGCCAGAGCATCCCGGTGAAGCTGGTGGTGCGGGAATCATCGCTGCGCGGCTGAAACAGCGGACGTGATCGGACGGGACTACGCAGTGAACCCGGCCTGCGGGCACCGGACCGGGTGCCGCAAGGCCCGCAGGTGGACGGCCCCGTCGGGTGGCCTCAGCCCTGGGCGAAGTCCTTCAGGATCTCGCCGACGCCACTGGGCGAAATCTCGAAGCCCAGCGAGGTACCCGGGTTGATCACCACGCCGTAGCCCCCCGGCACGCGGCGCAGCACGTCCAGCATCAGCCAGCGGATCTGGTGTTCGGCCTGCTGGCTGTAGATGCCCACCCGCGATGGATCGGTGAACACGGCCACGTGCAGCGTGCCCTGCTTGTCGAACAGCAGTGGGTCGAAGCCGCTGCCGTCGGGGGTGACCAGGCTGCCGGTCAGCAGCAGCACCTCGGAGGCGACGAAGGCCTCCATGAAGGCGCGGATCGGCACCGCCCCGTCCATGGCCGCCTTCAGCAGGGTTTCGATCGGGGTCTGCGGGGCGAGGTCGGACATGGCGGTACGGCGCGGCGTGAGGGGTGCCTATTGTAGGGTCGAGCCTGCTCGAAGAGCGTGCCAACCAAGGTTGGCACCTACCAGAGCGGGAGTGCCAACCGAGGTTGGCACCCACCAGAGCGGTAGCGCCGGGCCACGCCCGGCGGCGCCCTCACCGTCCCAGACGCTGGTCCCGAGCCTTCTGGTCGGCCATCGCCCTGTCCAGCTCTGCCTGCAGCGCTGGCTGCTGCACGGAGGCATCCAGCACGTACACCTTCACGCCATGCGCGGGCACTTCGGCCTTCAGGGAGGCATCCACCTGCAACAAACCGCCGTCCAGCGCGTCGCGCCAGCGGCCCGCCTGCAGGTAGCGCTCCACCTGGAAAACCGTCGCCTTGTCGCCCTTGTTCAACAGCACCAATGCGGTCTGTGCCACATCCCCCTGCTGCAGCACACGGAAGAACACCGCCTCATTGCCACGCAGGCGCTCGTTCACCTGCAGGCCGCGCTGCAGCGCCGGGGTGGCCTGGCGCAGCTGGGCGATGCGCCGCAGTGGCGCGAAGATCGGGCTCTGCGGTGCGGCATCCACCCGCGCCTGGCCGAAGTAGGCACGGTTGCCGGCATGCTCGGCACGGCCCCGCATGAAGCCGGTTTCCGAGCCGTAGTAGACCA
Source organism: Stenotrophomonas maltophilia (assembly GCF_025642255.1). Lineage (NCBI taxonomy): Bacteria > Pseudomonadati > Pseudomonadota > Gammaproteobacteria > Lysobacterales > Lysobacteraceae > Stenotrophomonas > Stenotrophomonas maltophilia. The sequence goes on along the minus strand of NZ_CP106759.1, from coordinate 1,004,392 downwards.
CCGGGATACCACGGGCGGTGAACAGCCAGTTGTGCGCGTCGATGAAACCGTTGTCGCTGGCCTGCAGGCGTGGCATGTCGTGGTTGTCGTAGAAGCTCATCAGCTCGTACGGATTGGCATAGGGGCCGCCGGTCAGGTGCAGCGGCTCGGCCAGCGTCTCGAAGCCCTTGCCGGCGGTACCGAAGGTCTGTTCCAGCGCGCCACGCAGCGGGAAGTCGAGCACGCTCACATTGGCGTTGCGCGGCCAGGTGTGCTCGGCAATCCTGCTGGCGTCGTAATCGAAGGCCTCGCCGAACATGAACATGTTCGGATGCTCGGCACGGATGCGGTTCACGAACTCGTGCCACCACGGGTGCGGCAGCCAGCCGATGGTATCGATGCGCAGTGCGTCCACGCCCTGCGCGGTCCACTGCAGGTACGCGCCGACGAGGTAGTCCATCACCGCCGGGTTGTTCTGGTTGAAGTCGGACAGCTCGGCCAGGTTGCCATCGAAGATCGAGCCTTCCTTGCTGTCGACCGGGCCGATGGTGTTGTAGAACGCGTGCAGCGGGTTGTGCTTTGGATCCAGCTTCTGCGGGGGCAGGTTCTGGTGGTCGGCGATCAGCTTTCCATCCTTGTCGAAGATCTGGCCGAACTGCGGCTGCCGCGTCGGCATGGTCCAGGCCGGCGAACCGTGGTTGCCGACGATGTCCAGCACCACCTTCAGGCCGGCACCATGCAGGCCCTTGGTCAGGCCTGCAAAGTCCAGGTCCTTGCTGGGCAGGTGCTCGTCGAGTTTGTAGAAGTTGATGCCCCAGTAACCGTGGTAGCCGGTCTTGCCGCGGTCGGTCAGCGTGCTGGTGCAGCTGATCGGCTTGCTGCCGGTGAACGCCTCATCCGGATTGTCGACGATCGGCGTGATCCACACCGCACCGAAGCCGAGCTGACGGATGTAGTCGGCGTTGTCGAGCACGCCCCTGAAGTCGCCGCCGAGGTAGCCGATGTTGCCGTCCACCTTGTCCGGGCAGGGCACTGGAATGTCGAACGTGCGGTGGCTGCCCCCCTGATCGCGATGATCGTTGGACGGATCACCGTTGACGAAACGATCGGTCACCACGAAGTACACGGCATCGCTGGCGAACGGTTCGAGCGTGCCCACGTAGTCCGGGCGCGATGCGGCCTGTACCGCCGTGGCGAGCAGGGCCAGCGACAGCCCCAGCGACATTCTGGAATACACATGCATCACGCACTCTCCTGATGGGCCGGCACGCGAAGCACGCACAGCCCGGCAATGAACAGACTCACTCCACCCAGCACCAGCACGTGCAGGGGATTTCCGCCCAGCCACTCGCGCAGTGCGAAGCCCAGCGCGCTGGCGGCGACCAGCTGCGGAATGACGATGAAGAAATTGAACAGGCCCATGTAGATGCCCATCTTCGCCGCCGGCACGCTGTCGGACAGCAGGGCGTACGGCAGCGACAGGATCGAGGCCCAGGCGAAGCCGACGCCGGCCATGGACAGCAGCAGCCAGGTGGGGTCCTTGATGAACATCAGCGAGATCAGGCCCAGCCCGCCGAGCCACAGGTTCACCAGGTGGCTCCAGCGCAGGCCGATGGCGCGCACCATCGGCGGGATCAGCAAGGCGGCCAGTGCGGCGAAGCCGTTGTAGGCGCCGAACAGCACACCGACCCAGTTGGCACCCTCGTTGTACGCCGCCGACTGCGGGTCGGTGGAGCCGAAATGCGTGCCGGCCACCGCTGCGGTGGTGTAGATCCACATCGCAAACAACGCAAACCACGAGAAGAACTGCACCCAGGCCAACCGGCGCATGGTCACCGGCATCGCCCGCAGATCACCCACGATCGCCGCCAGCATGTGCGCCTGCGGCAGCGTACGGGCCAGCGCAAGAAGCACACCATAGCCCGCGCAGAGACCCGCCAGCACGTAGAGCATCCTGTCGCCCTGGCGCGCGGCGATCACAGCGGCCAGCAGCACGCCTGCACCCAGCCACAGCGCCACCTGCGCCCACGGTGCGGGGCCACTCGCAGCGGCGGCGGCATGGTGCGCCGGCGGCTCGGCGTCATCGAACCCGGCCAGTTCTGCCGGTGAATACTCGCGGGTACTGACCACGGTCCAGGTGATCGCCGCCAGCAGCACTGCCGCACCGAAATAGAACGCGTAGCGCACTGTATGCGGCACCTCGCCGGCAGCGGCGGTGTTGGCCACGCCGAAGTGGGCCAGGATGAACGGCAGGAAGCTGGCGACGATGGCACCGACACCGATGAAGAAGCTCTGCATCGCGTAACCGGCCGGTCGCTGCCGCGGTGCCAGCTGGTCGCCCACGAAGGCCCGGAACGGTTCCATCGATACGTTGATCGAAGCATCCAGCACCCACAACGTGCCCGCCGCGATCCACAAGGCAGGTGAGTTGGGCATCACCAGCAGGGCCAGCGTTGTCAGCACCGCACCGATCATGAAGAACGGGCGACGCCGGCCCCAGCGCGTCCACGTGCGGTCGGAGAGATAACCGATCACCGGTTGCACCAGCAGGCCGGTCAACGGTGCGGCGATCCACAGCCCGGGCACCGACTCCATGTCCGCGCCAAGCGTCTCGAAGATGCGGCTGGCGTTGGCGTTCTGCAGGGCAAAACCGAACTGGATGCCGAGGAAGCCGAAACACATGTTCCAGATCTGCCAGAACGACAGCTGCGGTTTGGCAGGGCGGTTCATCGTGCGTCCTCCGCCGTGGCGACCGGCGCCAGCGTCAGCGCCTTCACCTGCGCCTGGTTGAGCACGCCTTCGCGCCCGCCCTTTCCGCCGGTGTAGTGCGCGAAATGCTGCAGCGCGCTCATGTTGAAGCCTTCTTCAAGCGCGACCGTGCACGGCCCCTTGGGCACAGCGAACGTTGCCGAGGTCGAGTCCTGCACGGCCACGCTGTGCGGCATCGCAACCGTATGCCGCTGCAATGGCTGGCCCGGGCACTGCAGCACCAGTTGCTTGACCGCAGCCGTGACGCCGGTGTTGATCGGCCCGTTCGGGTTGCGGTACTGCAGGCGCAGGCGCACCTGCCCGGCCTTGGCCGAGGTGAACTGCCAGCGTTCCTCGCCCTTCAGCACCTGCTGCGGACCGACGCAGAGCATCGGGCTGTGCAGCGATTCCAACGTGCCTGCGCGCCGGGTCAGGCTGAGGCAATGCTGTAGGCCATCGTCGCTGATGCGCGCCACGCCCTTGCTGTCGGTGACCGCCTTGCCGTCCTTCCACAGCACCTGATCGGCTGCCACCGGAACGTTCCAGCCCGCGCCCTTGCGCAGGGCCTGCGGCGCAACCGGCGTGGCCGGCGCACGCATGTTGGCATCCGCAGTCGTGGCAGCGAAACCGGTTGCTGCCGGGGCGGCGACCAGCTGCACCGTCGTGGTGCTGCCACGCGTGGTGGTTCTGCCGGCCACCAGCAGGCCATCGCCCACGTTCTGCGGGCGCTCCAGCACATAGCGCTTGCCGTTGGCTTCCAACGTGATACGGGGATGTGTGCCGAACAGTTCCGGCACCAGCGCGGCCGGCAGCTTGGGCTGCACGCGGCCATCGTCCTGCACGCCGAACACGCCTTCGGTGACCATGGCCAGATAGCCGGCCACCGACCACAGCTGGCGCTCTGAATTGACCACCGGCCCGCTCAGCGCGCCTTCGTCCACATGCACGGCCTGGCTGACCAGCTCGTAGTTTTCCATGTTGGAACCGGCCAGTGCCGCCCCCTGCATCAGCGAGCGGATCTCGGCGGCGATGCGCGGCGCGTCGTCCAGCTGTCGCGCAGCACGCAGCGAATACGCACTGACGAACGGCCAGATCGCACGGTTGTGGTAGATCGGCTGCTGGGCTTCCTGTGGCCACACCACCGGGCTGCCGGCCGGCCCCATCGGGTAGTTCGCCAGCGCGCGGCGCGCCCGCGCCTCGGGCAGCACGTCGGCCAGGATGCCCAGCGACAGGCCCAGCAGGTCGACCTTGGCGTAGGGCACCGGATGCGCCGCCTCACCGATGTAGCTCATGTACTGGCCCATGTCGTCGCGCCAGAAGCGCGCATCGATCCGTACCGCCAGTTCATCGGCCCACGCCTTGTACTGCGCACGGCGATCATCGCCCCGCTGCGCGGCCATCTGCTCTGCCAGCCGCAGTGCCTGGTAGTGCAGGACGTTGGTGGACAGCGCGTAGGAATCACCGATGAAGCGCACGTTCTCCCGGGTCCAGTCCGGATACGTCTGTTCACGCCAGTCGAGGAACGAGGTTTCGCCGCGATAGAGGCCCATCTGTGGGTCGAACACCATCGCCCGGTCCTGCGCCAGCGTGCCCTGCAGCGCCTGCCAGACCTGTTCGGCAAAAGCAGGATCATCCAGCAGGTGGCGTGCGGCCAGGAACCACACCACACGGTCGCTGCTGATCGGCCAGCTGCCGCCGGAGCCGGTATCCTGCGCGACGAACAGGCCGGGCGTGCGCCCATCACGGGCAGCCGACAACTTGAACTGCAGCGACTGACGCGTGCGCTGCGGATCCAGCCGCGCCAACGCAAGGTCAGCGGCGAAGCTGACATCGCGGGTCCACACGTAGGGCCAGCGGGCGCCGGTCTGGAAGCAGTCGCATGGCACCGGCCGTCCTTCGTCAAAGGCGGGGTCGCGGATCGCATCGACCCGGTCCTGCGCCATCTCCTGCTGGGCCAGCGCGAACAGCGCGTCGAACATCACGCTTCCGGTCTGGCTGCGCATCGGCGCGGCGGCAATCGGCACAGCGCCGTTCGGCGTGTGCAGCACGAAGCTGCCCTTGGCAGCCGCTTCGGCACGCGCATGGCGGCCGTCGAATTCCAGGTCGGCCGCATGCGCGGTCGTCCCCAGCGCTGCCCCCAGGGCAGCGGTCAGGCAAATGATCTTCAGCATCGAAGCGGCAGACCGGCTTGCGCCCGTCGACCTCCCTCCCTCTCTGCACCGTTTATAGGTCCGCGCAGCCGTGACCGGCGCGCGGGCGCGGCGCCTCCCTCAAGGTGCCTTGGGCCCATGGTAGACGCGGGGCTGTCGCCTGCGTCCAGCTGCATACGTATTCATGCACCGACGCGGCAGTACGCCCGCCGGGCTGGCTTATGGTCCGGGTCTGCCAACGGCGCCTTGGGAGGGGAAATGCCGATGTCATCCAGTGTTGTACGTGCGGTGTTCGCGCGAATCATGGGCGTTGCGCTGCTGGGCCTGGCCACGCTGGCGCAGGCCGCCCCCCAGATCACCAGCGTCCAATCGCCCGGCGACGTGCTCAAGGTCAGCCTGGTGCTGGACGGCGGCACCGCCCGCTACCGGGTGGAGCGCTTCGGTGAAGCCGTAGTGGAGGATTCCAGGCTTGGCTTCGAACTGCGCGATGGCCGCCTGGACCGGGATTTCATCCTGCTCGGGCAGCAACGACGCAGCGTCGATGAGACGTGGGAACAGCCGTGGGGGGAACGCCGCCTCACCCGCAACCACTTCAACGAGCTGACCGTGCAGCTGGCCGAAACCACCGGCAGCAAGCGCCGGCTGGATGTGGTGTTCCGCGTCTACGACGACGGCCTGGGCTTCCGCTATGTGTTCCCTGAGCAACCGAACCTGCGCGAAGCGATCATCGATGACGAGCTGACCGAATTCGCCATCGCGGCAGACTCCACAGCATGGTGGATCCCCGCCGGCGAACCGATCCACTACGAGTATCTCTACCAGCGTACGCCGCTGCGCGAGATCCCGCTGGTGCACACGCCGATGACGCTGCGCAGCCGCGATGGCCTGCACGTTGCGATCCATGAGGCTGCGCTGGTGGACTACGCCGGCATGTGGCTGCGCCGCACCGACGGCCAGCGCCTGCGCGCGCAGCTCTCGCCCTCGGCCGAAGGGTGGAAGGTGCGCCGTGCCCTGCCCTTCGTCACGCCCTGGCGCACGCTGCAGATCGCCGACCGCGCCGGCAGCCTGGTCGAGTCCGACCTGATCCTCAATCTCAACGAGCCCAATGCACTGGGCGATGTGAGCTGGGTGAAGCCGGCCAAGTACCTGGGCGTGTGGTGGTCGATGCACCTGGACAACGAAAGCTGGGCGACCGGACCGAAGCATGCGGCGACCACCGCCAAGACCAGGAAGGTGATCGATTTCGCCGCCGCGCACGGCTTCCGTGGCGTCCTGGTGGAGGGCTGGAATCCCGGCTGGGACGGCATGTGGGTGGGCAATGGCTACGACTTCGACTTCACTCGCGCCACGCCCGATTTCGACATTGAAGCGCTTTCGGCATATGGACTGAAGAAGGGCGTGCACCTGATCGGCCACCATGAAACCGGCTGTGCCATCGAACACTATGAGGCGCAGCTCGACGCCGCGCTGGACCTGTATGCGCGGCTGGGCGTGGACCAGTTCAAGACCGGCTACGTCTGCGACGACGGCCAGGTCGACCGCCGCAACCCGTCGGGTGGCCCGCTGTGGCGAGAGTGGCACGACGGCCAGTTCATGGCGCGCCACCACCTGCATGTCGTGCAGGAAGCCGCGCGCCGGCACCTGTCGGTGAATCCGCACGAGCCGATCAAGGACACCGGCCTGCGCCGCACCTATCCCAACTGGATCTCCCGCGAAGGCGCGCGCGGCATGGAGTACAACGCCTGGGGCCAGCCGCCGAACCCGCCCGAACACGAAGTCAATCTGGTGTTCACCCGGATGCTGGCCGGACCGATGGATTACACCCCCGGCATCCTCAGCCTGAAGGGCCGCCACGGCCAGGCCATCCCCAGTACCCTGGCACGTCAGCTGGCGCTGTACGTGGTGCTGTACAGCCCGATCCAGATGGCCGCCGATCTGCCCGAACACTACCTGCAGCATCGGGAGGCGTTCCGCTTCATCGAAGACGTGGCGGTGGACTGGGAGCAGAGCCGCGTGCTCGATGGTGAAGTGGGCGACTACGTGACGATCGTGCGCCGCGACCGCAACAGCCGTGACTGGTTCCTGGGCAGCATCACCGACGAGCATGGCCGCGTGCTGCCGGTGTCGCTGGGCTTCCTGGAGCCGGGCGTGCGCTACCGCGCGGAAATCTATCGCGATGGCGACGGTGCGGACTACCGCAGCAATCCGTTCGCGTTCACGCGGCAGACGCGTGAAGTGACCAGCGCCGATGCACTGACCCTGATGCTGGCGCCGGGCGGCGGGCAGGCCATTCGGTTCACGCCATTGGAGTGATGAATGCCCCCGCGTGACGTTCGCCGGGCATGGCCCGGCGCTACCGTGGCGGGGATCTGAAAGCGATTACAACCCTGCAAACGTCATTGAATACGTATGCAGGGTGATTCCCGCGGAGAACCCGCTGCCTACCATAGCGGCGACGACAGCGGCCACCGCGTCGCACGTTCACGGCGTTGCCGGAACGACCTCGAAATGAACAACAACATTGCCTGGGAGGGGAAAATGTTGAACCACAAGCGCAGCGCGCTGAGCATCGCGCTGGCCGTTGTCCTGGCGCCGTCACTGGCGGCAGCACAGACCACGCAGAGCACCACCACGCCGGCCGGCACCGCCGCCACCAACCTGGATACGGTGCAGGTCACCGGTATCCGCCGCGGCATCGAGAACGCGATCGCGATCAAGCAGGACGCCACCTCGGTGGTGGAAGCGATCTCCGCCGAGGACATCGGCAAGCTGCCCGACGTCAGCATTGCCGAATCCATCTCGCGCCTGCCCGGCCTGGCCGCGCAGCGCGTCGCCGGGCGTGCACAGGTGATCAGCGTGCGCGGCCTGTCCCCGGACTTCGCCACCACCCTGCTCAACGGCCGTGAGGTCGTCAGCACCGGCGACAACCGTGGCGTCGAGTTCGACCAGTATCCATCCGAGCTGGTCAACGGCGTGACGGTGTACAAGACGCCCGATGCGGCACTGGTCGGCCAGGGCCTGTCGGGCACCATCGACATGCAGACCGCCCGTCCGCTCAGCTTCCCCGACCGGGTGATCGCCGTCAGCGGGCGCCTGCAGAAGAGCTCGCTCGGCGATGCGGCCAACGTCGATGAGTTCGGCAACCGCTTCAGCGCCAGCTACATCGACCAGTTCTTCGACAAGACCCTGGGCATCGCCATCGGTTACGCGCACAGCGACAACCCGATCCAGGAAAACCAGGTCGGCCTGTACGAGCCGTGGACCACCCAGTACACCACGGACGGAAAACGTCCCGGCGTTGCTGCAGGCACCTATTTCTCCGACGGCATCAAGGCGCTGCGCCGTACCGGCAACAACAAGCGCGATGGCGTGATGGCCACGATCCAGTTCCGGCCCAACAACAGCTGGAGCAGCACCTTCGATGCATTCCACACCGAAGCCGAGCAGATCGACACCGCCAACCAGTTCGAACTGAACCTCAGCAACTACAACGGCAATTACCTGCCGGGCCTGCTGATCAGCAATCCGCAGATCAACGCCGATGGCACCTTCACCGGTGGTACCGCCAGCGGCGTGTACCCGCTGGTGCGCGGCATGTACAACAAGCGCAAGGACAAGATCGACGCGTTCGGCTGGAACAACGAATTCAACTTCGGCAGCGTCAAGCTGGTCGCCGACCTGAACTACTCCAAGGCCACGCGTGACGAGCTGAACCTGGAGAACAATCTGCAGCTCACGCCCATGCCGCAGCTGGATACGGTCGGCGTGCAGATCCGCCAGAACGGCTTCTCGCAGATCAGCCCGGGGCTGAACTACTCCAATCCCGATGCCCTGTTCCTGACCAACACCATCTATGGGTCCGGCTACGGCAAGGTGCCGAAGGTGGAAGATCGCCTGAAGGGCGGCAAGCTGGCGGCGACCATCGCCCTGCCCGAAGCGATGGCGTCGTGGGCACCGGACCTGGACATCGGCGTGAACTATGCCGATCGCCGCAAGGTCAAGACCCAGTCCGAGGGCAACATCCTGCTCGGTGCCCAGGGCGATGCCAACATCGCGGCGGACCTGCAGTACGATCCGGTGAACCTGGGCTTTGCCGGCCTCGGTACCATCCCGGCCTGGAACGTACCGGCGGCGGTCGCCCGCTACATGACCTTCGATCCGGTCGACAACCTGGACTACCTGATTCCCAAGTCGTGGACGGTGCAGGAGAAGATCACCACCGCCTGGGCGCGCCTGAACATCAACACCGACATCGGCGTGGTCGGCGTGCGCGGCAACATCGGCGTGCAGATGCAGCGCACCGATCAGAGTTCGGACTCCCGCTACTGGGACGCGTCGCAGCCCGCCGGCAGCAACGTGCAGCCCTACTCCGACGGCCGCAAGTACAACGACTGGCTGCCGAGCCTGAATCTGGCCTTCATGTTCCCGCACGAACAGACCCTGCGCTTCGCGGCAGCCAAGCAGGTCGCGCGCCCACGCGTGGACCAGATGCGCGCCGGCCTGGAGTTCGGCGTGGATACCTCCACCGGTCGCCCCGGCGGCAGCGGCGGCAATCCGCGGCTGGACCCGTGGCGCGCCACCGCGCTGGATCTGTCCTATGAGAAGTACTTCGGCGAGAAGGCCTACGTCGCTGCGGCGATCTTCTACAAGGACCTGAAGAGCTACGTCTACACGCAGTCGGTGGACAACTACGACTTCAGCGGGCTGCTCGGCAACTACGTGCCGCCGCCGGGCATGGTGGTGCCCGTGCTGCCGACCGGCACCTTCTCCACGCCGGTGAACGGTGAGGGCGGTACCCTGCGCGGCCTCGAGCTGACCGGTTCGTTCCCGCTGGAGATGCTCACCGACAGCCTGCGCGGCTTCGGCGTGCAGGCCAGTGCCACGTTCAACGACAGCGACATCAAGATCCTCGACCCGGAAAGCGCCTCCAGCGTGGGTACCGATCCCATCAGCCTCCCGGGCCTGTCCAAGCGTGTGTACAACTTCACCGCGTACTTCGAGCGCAATGGTTTCGAGGCCCGCGTGAGCCAGCGCCGTCGTTCGGACTTCATCGGTGAGATCGGCAACTTCAACGGCAACCGCACCCTGCGTTATGTGGTGGGCGAGAACGTGACCGATGCGCAGATCAGCTACACCTTCAGCGACAGCAGCGCCCTGCGCGGGCTGACCCTGCTGCTGCAGGGAAGCAACCTGACCAACGAGCCGTACCGCACCTACGCCGGCACCAAGGATCGCCCGCTGGAATACATCGAGTGGGGCCGCACCTACGTGCTGGGTGTGAACTACAAGTTCTGACCCTCACCGGGCAATGCCGGCCCCAGGCCGGCAACCGCCCATCGAATGCCGGACGCTGCCCGGCAACCGCTCCATCGGTAGCGCCGGGCCATGCCCGGCGGCGAGGACCGCAGGCATGACCGGAAACCCGCTGCGCATCTGCAGCGGGTTTTCTTTTGGGCGCGACCCGCCAGCCACGGCACCGCCCATAAAAAAGGGACGGGGCGCTTCGGCCCCGTCCCCGCAAGTACCGCCACCGGAGAAATCGATCAGCTGCGTCGTGCGCAGAACACCGCACGCGGCGGCAGCTGGAGTTCGCCACCCTGCACCGTGCCCGCATCCGGGCCCGGCACATCCATCTGCTGCCAACGGCCGGCCGGCAGCGGATGGGTCACCGCCTCGCCCGACAGGTTGAAGGCCAGCAGGAGGGTTTCATCTGCAAGCATACGCTCGAACAGCAGCACTGGCTCACTGCTGTCAAGGAACCGGATGCTGCCATGCTGCAGGACGGGCTGATGGCGACGCCAGCCCAGGAACGCCCGGAAGGCCGCCAGCACCGACTGCGGGTCAGCGTCCTGCACCGCGACGGCCGCTGCCCGGTGCCCGGCCGGAATCGGCAACCACGGCTGGCCGGTAGTGAAACCGGCCAGTGGCGCATCCGTCCACGGCATCGGAGTGCGGCAGCCATCGCGGCCCTTGAAGTTCGGCCAGAAGGTGATGCCGTAGGGATCCTGCAGCGCCTCGAACGGCACCTCGGCCTCGGCCAGGCCCAGTTCCTCGCCCTGGTACAGGCAGACCGAGCCGCGCAGGCAACTCAGCAGCGCCACCAGCATGCGCGCCAGGCGCGGATCGGCCGGATGGCCGCCCCAGCGGGTGACCGCGCGCTCCACATCGTGGTTGGACACCGCCCAGCACGGCCAGCCTTCAGTCATCGCGGCTTCCAGGCGCGAGACAGTCTCGCGGATGTAGGCCGCGCTGTAGTCGTCCACCAGCAGTTCAAAGCTGTAACCCATGTGCAGGCGGCCATCGCGGGTGTACTCGGCGGTGGTGGCCAGCGAATCCTCCGAGGAGATCTCACCCAGGCTGACCGCACCGGGGTACTGGTCGAGCAGCGCGCGCAGCCGCTCCAGGAACGGCAGGTTCTCCGGCTGCGTGTTGTTGAAGTAGTGGTACTGGTATGCGTACGGGTTGTCCGGGCTGAAGCCTCGGCCAACGCGCTTGTCAGCGGGCTTGGCCGGGTTGTCGCGCAGCTTCGCGTCATGGAAGCAGAAGTTGATCGCATCCAGGCGGAAGCCATCCACGCCACGGTCCAGCCAGAACCGCACGTTGTCCAGCGTGGCCTGCTGCACCTGCGGATTGTGGAAGTTCAGGTCCGGCTGGTCGACCAGGAAATTGTGCAGATAGTACTGTTCGCGGCGCGGTTCCCACTGCCAGGCGCAGCCGCCGAACAGCGACAGCCAGTTGTTGGGCGGCGTGCCGTCCTCACGCGGGTCGGCCCAGACGTACCAGTCGGCCTTCGGATTGCTGCGATCCTGGCGGCTCTCGCGGAACCACGCGTGCTCGATCGACGTATGGCTGAGGACCTGGTCGATCATCACCTTCAGCCCCAGGCCGTGGGCCTTGGCCAGCAGGCGGTCGAAGTCCTCCAGGCTGCCGAACAGCGGGTCGACGTCGCGGTAATCGGCGATGTCATAGCCGAAATCGGCCATCGGCGACTTGAAGAACGGCGAGATCCAGATGGCATCCACACCCAGCGTGGCGATGTGGTCCAGGCGCTGGATGATCCCTGGCAGGTCACCGACCCCGTCGCCGTTGGCGTCAAGGAAACTGCGCGGATAGATCTGGTAGATGACGGCTCCGCGCCACCATGGATAGTGCGACATCGACAGCCCCCCTCCGGGCATGCGGGACCCGCCGGAAGCGGGCCGAAAACCAAGTCCCGCAAGCTTAGCGGTGCCTCCCCGGGGATGGCGCCACCTGCATACGTATTCACGCCAGGCAGTCACGGACGGCCGGGGAGATCAGGCCCGCAGGCCGGTTTGCGCCCGAATTCACGGGCAGCGCCTATAATCATCGACGAGCCTGAAAGCCTGATCGCATGACCATCACCGAAGACACCCGCCCCGCCCTGGGCCTGCCCCAGATCCAGTCGCTTGCTGCGGCCGACATGGCCGCCGTCGACGCCCTGATCCGGCGCCGGCTGTCCTCGGACGTCGTGCTGATCAACCAGATCGCGGACCACATCATTTCCGCCGGCGGCAAGCGCCTGCGGCCGATGCTGGTGATGCTGGCCGGTCATGCGGTCGGCCATGCCGGCCCCGAGCACCACCAGCTGGCGGCGATCATCGAGTTCATCCACACCTCCACCCTGCTGCACGATGACGTAGTGGACGAATCCAGCCTGCGGCGCGGCCGCAGCACCGCCAATGCCCTGTGGGGCAACGCACCGAGCGTGCTGGTTGGCGACTTCCTGTACTCGCGCAGTTTCCAGCTGATGGTCGAGCTGGACCGCATGCCGGTGATGCGGATCCTGGCCGACACCACCAATCGCATCGCCGAAGGCGAAGTGCTGCAGCTGCTGCACGTGCATAACCCGGATACCGACGAAGCGGCCTACCTGCGCGTGATCGAGCGCAAGACCGCCGTGCTGTTCGCTGCCGGCACCCGCCTGGGCGCGCTGGCCAGCGGCGTGGACGAAGCCACCCAGCAGGCGCTGTACGACTACGGCATGCATCTGGGCTACGCCTTCCAGATCGCCGATGACGTGCTGGATTACTCGGCCAACGCCGAGGAGCTGGGCAAGAATCTGGGCGACGACCTCGCCGAAGGCAAGGCAACGCTGCCGCTGATCCATGCCATGGCCCACTCCGACGACGCCACCCGCGAGCGCCTGCGCACCATCGTGCAGGAAGGCGATGCGTCGGCAATGCCGGAAGTGCTGGCCGCGATCCACGCCACCGGCGGCCTGGACTACAGTCGCCGCCGGGCCGAGGAATACGCAGAGCGCGCCGAGCGTGCGCTCGACGGGCTGGGCGACAATGATGCCGTCGCCGCTCTGCGTGGACTGGCCCGCTACGCGGTGCAGCGCACGCATTGACCGCGCTCGCCGGGCATGGCCCGGCGCTACCGGGTGCCGCTGCGCCCTGCGTGAGCGGTGTGCTGTGGTAGCGCCGGGCCATGCCCGGCGAACCCGGTGCCTCAGCGCTTCTCGAAGCGCTCCTCGAAGAACTCATCCAGTGCCTTCCACGCGCGCTTCGCCGCCCGTTCGTTGTACTGGCACCCCGGCGGATTGTTGGCATCACGCTCGGCAAAGCAATGCACGGCACCGCTGTAGTTGGTGAATTCCCAGTCGACCTTGGCGGCATTCATCTCGTTCTGGAAGCTGGCGATGTCGGCCGCGGTCACGCTCCTGTCATCGGCACCATTGAGTACCAGCACCGAGGGATGCGCTCCACCGGCCTGCGCCGGCAGCGGCGAGCCCAGCCCACCATGCAGGCTGACCACGCCGGCCAGCGGCGCGCCCGCGCGGGCCAGCTCCAGAACGGTGGTACCGCCGAAGCAGAAGCCGACCGCACCGATGCGGCTGGCATCCAGCGGCACCTTGCCGGCCTGTGCCTTGAGCACATTCACCGCCTCCAGCGCACGCGCACGCAGCAGCGGCCGGTCGTTGCGCAACGCGGTGGCGACCGGCCCTGCCTCGGCATCGGTCTTCGGCCGCACACCCTTGCCATAGACATCGGCCACCAGCACCACGTAATCATCGCCGGCCAGCTGCTTGGCCTTCTCGACCGCCGATGCGTTCACACCCTTCCAGTTCGGCACCATCACCAGTCCGGGGCGCTTGTCACTGTCCCCGTCGTCATAGACCAGCACCCCGCTGAAGGTCGTGCCCTGGTGCGTCCACTCCACCGGCTGGGTCTTCATCGCCGCCCACGCCGGCAGCGCCGCCAGACCCAGGACCATCGCCACACCGCAACGCCATGCATTCATGCGCCTGCTCCAGAGAAAAGGAAACAGAGGGGTCGCCTGATGTCCCCCTCCCGTCCGCATTCTGCATTGGCGGCGTGACGCAGGTGTGGTTGGATACGCCCTGATTCCGCCCAGCCCCTGTTTGCGAATGAACCTTGTCGATCAATTCCTGTCCGGCCTGATGCCGCGCCTGCCCGCCGACGATGCTGCGCAATGGGCGCATGTCCAGGGCGCCAGCGCCGGAGACCTGCAACGCCTGCGTGCGCAGTGGCCGCAGGTACCTGACAGTCTGGTTGCGCTGCTGTCGCGCGTGGATGGCACGCATTTCCGCCGGTATCCCGAGGGCGAGGTCTGCGTGCTGATGCTCGGCTCGGACGTGGAAGGCGGCGGATACCCCTACTACCTGCGCTCGGTCGCACAGATCTTCGAGGATCAGCGGCACTGGGACGACAGCATCCGCTCGATCTACGAAGAATGGCTGGACGACGAACCGGAGATTCTCGGCGACGGCATCGATGCCGATGTACCGATGAATCGCCGCCTGTGCTTCTCGCACTGCATGAACAACGGCGGCACCTCGATGCTGTACCTGGATTTCGACCCGGCACCGGGTGGCTCCGTCGGCCAGGTGGTGCGCTACCTGCATGATCCGGACAGCTATGCGGTCATCGCGCCCGGCTTCGATGCGTATCTGCAGCGGTTGATTGACGGCGACTACGCGTTCATCGAGGAAGCGTAGATCCACGCCTGCGTGGATGAATTTGCCGGCGGGTTGCCGGCCGGGATCCCGCCGGGGTCAGAGCCCTTTCCTGCGGAAAGGGATCCGCCCCCCCTCAGGCGATGCCCAGGCCCGGAATCGCGCTGATGCTGTCCGGATCGAATCCGGCCAGCTCGGCGAAGTGACGTCCGCGCGCAACGTAATCGCGGTAGGCCCCAAAACTCGGCGCGCCCGGTGACAACAGCACCACCCCGCCCTGCTGGCCCAGCGCAGCGCGTGCCAGCGCCATGGCCTCCGGCAGGTCGACGGCCGCATGCAGCCCGAATCGACCTGCATCGGCCAGCGGCTGCAGCATCGCGTGGATGCGCGGGCCGTTGCTGCCCATGGTCACGATCTCCACCGGCGGCACATCGTGCGCCATGTGCTGCATGAAATCGGTCCAGTCCAGGCCGCGGTCATGCCCGCCCACCAGCAGCGCGATGCGCTGGCCGCTGAAGCACTCCAGCGCCGCCAGACTGGCGTGCGGCGTGGTGCTGATCGAATCGTTGATGTAGGTCAGCCCATCGGCCACGCCGATGCGCTGCAGCCGGTTGGGCAGCGGACGGAAATCCTGCACGGCCGGCGCCAGCGCCGCCGCGTCCAGGCCCAGCGCTTCCAGCGCGGCCAGCACCGCACACAGGTTGCCGCGGTTGTGGCGGCCCGGCAGCGGCGTATTGCGTGTATCGAACACCGCCTGTTCGCCACGATGCACGATGTCGCCACGCATGTGCCAACCCTGCGGCTGGTTGAACCAGACCACCTGGCTGTGCGGCAGCGTCAGTTCCGCCAGATGCGGATCGGCGGCATTGAGCACGGCGATGCACGGAGCGGCATCGGTGACCAGCTGCAGCTTGTCCTCGATATAGCGCTGTTCGCTGCCATGCCAGTCCAGATGTTCGGGGAACAGGTTCAGCACCACCGCCACCTGCGGTCGCGCGCCACTGCGCGCCACTTCGCCGGTCTGGTAGCTGGACAGTTCCACCGCCCAATACTCAGGCGCCGGCTGCGGGTCCAGCACTTCCAGCAGCGGCAGGCCGATGTTGCCGACCAGGCCGGTGCGATGACCGGCCGCACGCAGCAGGTGCGCGACCAGCGCGCTGGTGGTGCTTTTGCCCTTGGTACCGGTCACGCACACGGTGTCATGGACGATGCCGTCGTCAGCGGCATGCTCGGCGAACCAGAGCGCGGTGCCCCCGATGAAACGCGTGCCCCGTGCCGCCGCGGCCACCGCGATCGGCTGGTAGGGACTGATGCCGGGTGACTTGATCACCACGTCGAACGCGGCCAGCGCCTCGGCCGAAGGCTCGCCATGCACCTCCAGTGACCCCTGCGTTTCCGCGCGCGCCGCATCGGCTTCGGCGGCCGGACAGAACAGGCTCAGCGGCAACGCCGGCAGGCGTGCACGCAGCACCGCGAATGCGGCACGGCCCTCACGCCCCCAGCCCCACAGCGCGACGCGCTTTCCTTCAAGCTGAGAAATCTTCACGCACCCGTTCCCACAGCGCAGCCGGAATGCGGTGCTCGCCCTGCAGCTGCAGCATCGGCGCCAGCTCCAGTTCGGCCGCGTCGAGCTGCGGCTGGATCTCGTTGCAGAAGCGCTTCACCAGCGCATCTTCCTTCCACTCCGGTCGCTGCGCCAGGGTCGCCATCGCTGCACGCGATTCACGACCTTCGCCCACGCACTCGAACGGCTTGTGATCCTGGAACTCCAGCAGCGCGTCGAAGCCACCGGCCTGCTCGACATCGTCCAGCAGATTGCGACCGAAGATGCGCACGAGGCGGGTCTTGGGCATGAACGGGGCCAGCGCCAGAAACACGAAATGGCACTTCGGGCAGACGCCACACCAACGGTTCACCGGGCGCTCGCCGAGGATATGGAAGTTGCGGTTGCAGCTGGAGAAATGCGCGTCGTAGAAGTCGCTCTTGGCGAACTGGCGGGCCACCGCCAGTTCCGACATCGGTCGCAGCAGCGAGTAGTACTGCAGGTCTGCGGCCACGTGCGCCTGCACATGGCTGCCGAAGGCCTGCTCGAACGCCCAGCCCTTGGACCACTGGTGGTTCACCTCGCCGGTGCCCGGAATCTGGCTGCCGTAGCTGGCCGAGCGTTCGTTGGAGAACACCACCTGGTCCACGCCCTGCAGCAGGGCTGCCAGCACCATGATCGCCGAGTTCACCGCGGTCACCGGGATATGGCCGTTCCACGCCCCTTGGCGGTTGAGCTCGAACAGCTCCGGCGCCAGCGCGCGGCCCAGGTTCAGCGTCGGCAGGCCGGTGCGTTCGGCGCAGGCACGGATCAGCTGCGAACCGCCGATCCAGGTGACCGTCTCGTCCACACCCGCCCGTCGCAGCGCTTCGATGCTGACCAGCGAATCCTTGCCGCCACCGATGGCGACCAGCGCATGCGGCTGCAGGCCCACCTCCGGTGCCTGCACCGGCTCGCCCTGCACCGGCAGGCGGAAGCGGCCACGCAGGTTGAGGCCGTTGCGGTAGGCGAACTCGCCCAGGCCGTTGAGGTAGATCGCTTCCACCAGCGCCGCGGTATCGGCATCGATGGCGTAGCTGTCGATGCTGACGATCTCCGGCACGCCGGCCTTGTAGTAGCTGACGCCGGCGATCAGGTGCAGCAGCTGCAGCGCTCGCTGCACGGCAGCGGCGCGCGCCGGGTCGAGGACGAACGGGGCGCCGGGAACGGTGATGGTTTCCACCATCTCGGGGCCATCATCGAAGGCGTAGACCAGACGTGCCACGCCGCTGTCCGCGGCAAATTCGCAGCGGACGAAGCGGAAACGGGAGACCTGGTGTTTGTCGAAAGCAGTCATGGTGTATCCGGTCAGGCACGGACCCGCGCGGTGGCGCGGGGCGTGTCGGTGGGCGGGTGCAGCGCGCGCAGGGCGATCACTCGATCACATCCTCGCGCGGCAGCGCCCGCTGGTTGTAGGTGTTGGACATCACGTAGCCATAGGCGCCAGCGTCAGCAATCAGCATCACGTCGTCCGGCGCGGTGGACACCGGCAGCTTGCGCCGCTTGCCGAACACATCGCTGGACTCGCAGATCGGGCCGACGACATCGAATGCCGCCTCGGCGTACCCGCCCTGGCGGCTGAGGTTCTCGATGTCGTGCCAAGCGTCGTACAGGGCCGGACGCATCAGCGTATTCATGCCGGCATCCAGGCCGACGCGGCGCACGCCGTCCTTCTCCACCACCTGGGTGGCATGGGTCAGCAGCACGCCGGACTCGGCCACCAGGTAGCGCCCCGGCTCGATGGCCAGGCGGAATGCGGGGTGCAACGCCTTGACCTCGGCCAGGCCGGCAGCCCACGCGTCCAGATCGAAGGGCTCGTCCTCGTCGCTGTACGGAATCGGCAGGCCACCGCCGATGTCGATCGTCTGCACGCTGCCGATGCGGCGGGCGAAGCCTGCCAGCTCATCGCACATCAGGCGCCAATGCTGCGGGGTTTCCACGCCGCTGCCCAGGTGGGCGTGCAGGCCGACCACCCGGCTGCCCAGTTCGGTGGCGGCACGGACGAACTCATCGACGCGGGCGATCGGCAGGCCGAACTTGGACTCCTTGCCGCCGGTGCGGACCTTGGCGTGGTGGCCTTCGCCGCGCCCCAGGTCCACGCGCAACCACAGCTCGCGGTTGCGGAACAGGTCCGGCCAGCGCTGCAGGGCTTCGACGTTGTCGACGGTGACGGTCACGCCCAGTGCGAACGCGGCCTCGTACTCACTGCGCGGGCAGAAGCTGGGGGTGAACAGCACACGCCTGGGCGAAAGTTCCGGCAGGTGCTGGAACACATGCTTCAGCTCGCCATGCGAAACGCACTCCAGGCCGAAACCCTCCGACTCCAGCAACTGCAGGATGGCCGGGTGGCTGTTGGCCTTGATCGCGTAGTAACGCTGGTCGATCGGCTTGATCGCAGCCAGCGCGCGGGCACGCGCCCGCACGGTCGGCAGGTGATAGACGTAGCGCGGGGTGCCCGCGTCGGCGAGCTGCAGCAGGTGTGCCCGCTGGCCGCGCCACCAGGGCGTGCCGCGCGGGCGAACCGTGCCGGCGATCTCGCGCCAGCGCGGGCCGAACACCTCGGTTTCCTCCACCGGCATGGCGCCGCTGTCGATCAGTTCCGCATGCAGGATCGGCAGCAGGCCATCGGCATCGGCCTCATCGATGACGAAGGTCAGGTTCAGGTCGTTGGACGACTGCGAGATCATGTGCACGCGCTCACGGCCGAACGTGGCCCACACATCCGACAGCTTGTGCAGCAGCGAGCGCATGCCCAGCCCGACCAGGGTGATCGCCGCACAGGGCACGATCACCTTGACCTTGCACACCTGCGACAGGTCGGCCGACAGCGCGGCCAGCACATCGGTGTTGACCAGGTTCTCCGACGGATCCAGAGACACGGTGACATTGGTTTCGGCCGAACCGATCAGGTCCACCGACAGGCCGTGCTTCTTGAACAGGGCGAACACATCGGCCAGGAAGCCGACCTGTTGCCACATGCCGATGCCTTCCATCGACACCAGCACGATGCCGTTGCGACGACTGATTGCCTTCACGCCCGGTACCGGCGCGGCATTGCCGTCGATGCTGGTACCTGGAAGCTCGGGGCGCTCGGTGTCGAGGATCGCCATCGGTACACCGGCATCGCGGCACGGCTTGATCGAGCGCGGATGCAGCACCTTGGCACCCGTGGTGGCGATTTCCTGCGCCTCGTAGTAATCCAGGCGGGTCAACAGGCGCGCGTCCGGCACATCCTTGGGATTGGCGCTGAACATGCCCGGCACGTCGGTCCAGATTTCCACCCGGCTGGCACCGAGCAGCGCACCGAAGTACGCCGCCGAGGTGTCCGAACCGCCACGGCCGAGGATGGCAGTGCCACCGTCCGCGTGCCGCGAAATGAAGCCCTGGGTGATCAGAAGGCGGGTCGGCTGCGCACGGAAGCGCTGCGCCCAGTCCGCGTCCGAGCGCCACTGGCAGTTCACCGACAGGCGTTGCGACCAGTCGCTCTGGTTCGGCTGCGGCGGCAGTGCATCCAGCCAGTGCCGGGCATCCATCCAGCCCATGTCCAGCCCGGACGCGCGCAGGTATGCCGCGCCCACGGTCGAGGACAGCAGTTCACCCTGGCCCAGCACGTCGGCCTGCCAGTCCAGCGGCCGGGTGGCCGCGCGCGGATCGTCCAGCAGGCCCTGCAGGGCGGCCAGACGCTCGGCCAGCACTTCGCGGCCGAGGCCCAGCTCGACCAGGAATGCCTCGTGGCGTTCGACCAGCGCGGCGACGCGATCACGGCTGTCCGCCGCACCGTCGGCGATCGCGGTCAGCTCGTTGGTCACCCCGGACAGCGCCGAAACCACCACCAGCACGCGCGAGCCGGTCTCTTCCGCGCGTTTTTTCGCCAGCTTCCCGATCGTGTCCCAGCGATGGCGACGCGACACCGAGGTGCCGCCGAACTTCAGTACGATCCAACGATCGACAAGGGGGGAAGCTGACATGGATTGGCTATGTGTATTGTGGGGAAGCCGCCCCTGGGGGCGGAACCTTCGATTCTAAGCCCAATATCCCCGCCATGACCGCCTATCGTTACCTGCAGCTCGATGTCTTTGCTCCCCGTCCCGGCACGGGCAACCCACTGGGTGTCGTATTTGACGCTGACGGGCTTTCCAGCGACCGCATGCAGGCGCTGGCCGCCTGGCTGAACCTGTCCGAGACAGTGTTCTTCATCCGCCCCACCGCGCCCGGTGCCGACTACCACGTACGCATTTTCACCCCGGGCAGCGAGCTGCCGTTCGCCGGCCACCCCAGTGTCGGTGCCGCCTGGGCAGCGGTGACCAGCGGCCTGGCCGTGCCGCGCGACGGTGCCCTGGTACAGCAGTGCGCCGCCGGGCTGTTGCCGGTGCGCGTGTCCGGCCCGGCTGCCGCACCGACGATCCAGCTCGCCAGCCCCGCAGCACGGCACCTGGATACCGCTCCCGGGGCGGTGCCGGAAGCGCTGTTGGCCCAGGCCGCCGAGGGCCATGTGGCCGAGTTGTGGGACAACGGTCCACGATGGTGGCTGCTGCCCCTGCGTGATGCCGCCAGCGTGCGCTCCCTGGCGCCGGACATGGCCGCCGTGCGCGACTGGACCAATGCCACCGGCGCCACCGGCGTGGCCGTGTTCGCACCGGAACAGGCTGCTGCGCACGCGCTCGTGGTGCGCGCTTTCTGCCCCGGCGATGCCGTGAACGTTCCCGAGGATCCAGTGACCGGCAGCGCCAATGCGCTGATTGGCGCCTGGCTGCGGCAACGCAGCGCGCTGCCGGGCACGGACGCCGGCTACGTGGCCAGCCAGGGCCGCGAAGTGGGCCGCGATGGTGAGGTCCAGGTCCAGGTCGATGCGCAGGGCACGGTGTGGATCGGCGGCCAGGTGCAGCCGGTGATCGATGGGCAGATTCACTGGTAGCCCCCCGCGCTACCCTATGCCGCCTTGCCGGTAGCGCCGGGCCATGCCCGGCGACTCGCCGCGCTGCGCGCTCGCGGAGCATGGCCCCGCGCCACCGTCCCATTGTTTCCTGGAGTTGTCACTGATGTCCGCACGCCGTTTCCTGCAACTGGATGTGTTCTCCCCCCGCGCCGGTGCCGGCAATCCGCTGGCCGTGGTGCTGGATGCCGACGGACTCGACGACGACACCATGCAGGCCATCGCCCGCTGGACGCGGTTGCCCGAGACGACCTTCGTGTTCCTGCCGCAGACGGCGGGAACCAGCTATCGCCTGCGCATGTTCAGTCCGCAGAAGGAAGTCCCGTTTGCCGGCCACCCCAGCGTAGGCACCGCGCATGCTGTGCTGCAGGCGGGCCTGGCGGAGGCGGTGGATGGCCTGCTGGTGCAGGACGGGATTGCCGGTGCGCTGCCGCTGCGGGTCAGCGGCGAAGGCGCGCAGCAGCGCATTGCCATCCGCACCCCGCGCGCGCAGCTGGCCGAAACCGCGCGGGCGGACGATCCGCGCCTGCAGGCGGCCCTGAAGGGCTGGCCACTGGGTCGGTTGCCGCCCGCACGCATGCAGGGCGGGCGCAGCTGGTGGGTGGTCCAGGTTGCCGATGAATCGGCCCTGCGCGCGCTGCGCCCGGACTGGGACGCGGTGGCTGCGCTGGCCGAATCCACCGACAGCATGGGCGTGTTCGCCTATGCATTCGCCGACGGCAACGAAGGCTTCGATCTGGCCGTGCGCGCGTTCGTCGGCAACGGGCGCCGCTTCGAGGATGCCGCCTCCGGCGCCGCCAACGCCGTGCTGGCGGCATGGCTGGACCTGCGCGGCGCCCTGCCGCGGGGCCGCGAGGCATTCGACGTCAGCCAGGGCCGGGAGGTCGGGCATGACGCACGCCTGACCCTGCGCGTGGACGAGGCCGGCGAGGTCTGGTCCGGCGGTCAGGTGCAGACGGTGATCGCCGGCACCCTTGATTGGTGATGGGTGGTTGCCCTGGGACGCCGGGCATGGCCCGGCGCTACCGACCTCAGCCCAGCTCGGCCTCCAGGCTGATGGGCACCGCGCTCAGTGCCTTGGACACCGGGCAGTTCTGCTTGGCATCGTCGGCGATGGCACGGAACTGCGTCGCATCGATCCCCGGCACCACGGCCTTCACTTTCAGCCGGATCTGCGAAAGCTGTGGGCCGCCTTCCATCGACAGATCCACCTTCGCCTCGGTATCCAGCGACGTCGGAGTGAAACCGGCCTCGCCGAGCTTGGCCGACAGCGCCATGGTGAAGCAGCCGGCGTGCGCGGCGGCGATCAGCTCTTCCGGGTTGGTGCCCTTCTCCTCGCCGAAACGGCTGTTGAACCCATAGCGGGTCTTGTCCAGCAGGCCGCTCTGCGGCGTGCTCAACTGTCCCTTGCCGGACTTCAGATCGCCTTCCCAGTGCGCGGTGGCGTGTCGCGAGATTCCCATTTGCTGCTCCTGTGTGGCGGTGATGAACGGTCACCCTCGCATGGCGCACGTTATGCCTGCGTCGCTCTGCCGCATTGCAGCGTGCCCGGCACGCGTGCTCCGGTTGCTTCGCGCCAGCTCCGCGCCATGCCGTTTTTCCCTTGTTTTCAGCGGTTTCGCACTTCCACCCGGCGAAAGGGCCGGCGCTTTCCTGCCCCTCCGGGTGCCCCTGCCCCCTACCGCCGGCCATGTACTGAATCGGCCTGGATATGAAAAAACATGCACTTTCCGCGCTCCGGGCTATTGGCGGCGCCCGAGAGTTGCCCTACATTGCGCTTGCCGACGGGGTTCGGCGCCGACCAAACAACCAACCGTTCACGGAACAGGAAACCATGGCAAAGACCGCTAAGAAGGCTGCCCCGAAGAAGGCAGTGAAGAAAGTCGCGACGAAGGCTGCCGCCAAGCCGGCCGCTCCGAAGCCGATCAAGGAAGTGCTGACCAAGTCCGGCCTGGTTGCACACATCGCTGAAGCCTCCGGCGTTGTCGCCAAGGACGTGCGCGCTGTGCTGGCCTCGCTGGAAGGCGCTGTCGCCTCTTCGGTGCACAAGAAGGGCGCTGGCTCCTTCACCCTGCCGGGCCTGCTGAAGATCACCACCGTCAATGTGCCGGCCAAGCCGAAGCGCAAGGGCATCAACCCGTTCACCAAGGAAGAGCAGTGGTTCGCCGCCAAGCCGGCCACCACCAAGCTGAAGGTTCGTCCGCTCAAGAAGCTGAAGGACGCCGCGCTGTAAGCGCGCGCCATTCGGCGGATGCATGACGGGACGGCCCAGGCCGTCCCGTTTTTTTTGGCGCCCCCGGCGGTTCCGCGCAGGCAGCGACCATCTTCCGGGCACGGCGCCGGGCATCGCAACACAGCGTTGCCCCAGCAGCGCAATCGGCCTCCCAGGCCCGCCACCAAAGGCTGCGGCCACGCTTCCCCCGCACTTCGTCCAACCGGGTGGAACACTGCGTGCAGCGCCGGCCGTCGCCGCCGGCGGCGGCCTTGCCTATGGTGGGCACATTCCCCCACAGCAACGGCGAGCACCTCTCATGGCCAGCCCCTCCACCCGCTACCGGATCTCGGTGACTCCGATCGAAAAGGACGGGTTGCAGTGCACCGGGCGCTGCACCATCGAACTGGAACATCGCGCCAGTCGCGACCTGATGCGACTGCTCGAAGCGGCACCGCGCACCGCAGGGCTCAGTGGCGACGAGCGCGCCACGCTGGTGGTCGCCACCCAGTTGCTGCGCGACATCGTGCAGCGTCATGCCGACACCGACGGTCATGCACTGGCCGCACTCGCCGCCCAGGTCCTGCCGGCGCTGGATGCGCTGGATCAGCTGCCCTCCTCCCGCTGAAGGCCCCGTAGTCGATACACTGCCGTCCTCCAGGTCGCCTCGGGGAGGAGGCACCATGCGCAGGACCCTGCTGTTGCTGATGCCGCTGGTCGTGCTGGGCTGTTCCCGGCCGCCCCCCGCAGTGGATATCACCGCCCCGGTCGCCACCAGACCGGATGATGCACACCGGCAACCGACGGCCGCGGACGATGAGGCTGCATCGCTGCGGCCACCCACCGTCCTCCCGTTGCTGGCCGCAGTGGCCGACGACGCTGAACCGCCCGGGGACATGCTCAGCCGGTACATGACCGACCTGCTCAATCGCGACCACGCCGCGAGCGACGCTGCCTGGACCTTCCCACCCGCCGACCCGCGGCGGGCGGATGACGCCGCGCTGCGCCAGCTGGACAACGTGCGCGCCCTGCGCCTGCGCAGCCAGACGCCGGTCGCCGTCGACGGCAAGCTTCCGCCGCAGCTGCTGGAAGTTCCGGTGCAGGTCCGCGCGGTGACCGCCGACGGCACCTTCCGCTTTGGTGGCTGGTATCGCGTGCAGCCCAACGCCGACGGCAGTGCCTGGCAGATCCAGTCGGCGCAGCTGCGGCCCTCTTTGGACTGAACCGCTGCAACGGCATGCACGCTCGATTCAGCCTGCAAAGCTACTCTGTAGCCACCCCGCCCTTTCCGGTCACCGCCATGCGCCTGCGTCCCCTGATGACCCGCCTCGCCGCCGCCACCGTCCTGATCGCCGCTGCGATCGGCGCGCAGGCCGCACCTTCGATTTCCGGCCGCGAACTCTCGGTTGGCGCCAGCGACGTGCAGCAGTACCTGGACGGCAGTTTCCCGCGTACCCAGGATGCACTTGGCGGCCTGATCGCGCTGACGATGAGCCATCCGCAACTGAGCCTTCCCGCAGGCGAACGCCTGAACCTGGGCATGGACGTGGCGCTTGCGACCGCCGGCGGCAGTCCGGCCAAGCTCGGTACGGTCAAGCTCAGCAGCGGCCTGCGTTATGACGCCCAGACCCAGGGCTTCCACCTGCAGCAGCCGAGCGTGGACGATTTCACCCCGGCCAATCAGGGCGGCCGCCTCGATTCACGTACCCGTGGGCTGCTCAATGCCTGGCTGAGCGACTATGCGCAGCGTGAACCGATCTACAAGCTTGATCCGGCCGTGGCCGGCATGCTCGGTGCGCTGCAGGTGCAATCGGCACAGGTGAAGAACGGCAAGCTGGTCGTCACCTTCAACCAGAACCTCGGCAACCTGGTACCTGCGGGCCTGCTCGGCAACTGAGCCGAGCTGCAGCACCATGCCCGGCCTCCAGCGGCCGGGCACGGGTGTGACACAGCGGCAGATCGTCAGGCAGCCAGCGCGCGGACGACGGCCTCGCTGAAAGCGGGAATGTCGTCGGGCTTGCGGCTGGTGATCAGATTGCCGTCCACCACCACTTCGGCATCCTGCCAGCGCGCACCGGCGTTGAGCAGATCCTGCTGCAGTGACGGCCACGAGGTGACCTCGCGGCCGTTGGCCAGATCACTGTTGATCAACAGCCAGGGGCCGTGGCAGATCGCCGCGACCGGCTTGCCGGCCGCCGCCACGTCGCGGATGAAGTCCACGGCGGCCTGATCCGTGCGAAGCGTGTCCGGATTGATCACGCCACCGGGCAATACCAGCGCGTCGAACCCTGCCGCGTCGGCTTCGCTCAGGGGGATGTCCACCGCCACCGCCTCGCCCCAGTCCTTCTCTTTCCAGCCTTTGATGGTGGCTTCCTTCGCCGGCGATATCACGCTGACCCGGGCGCCTTCCGCTTCGAGCAGGCGCTTGGGTTCAATCAGTTCGGACTGCTCGAAGCCGTGGGTGGCCAGGATGGCGATCTGTCTGCCTTTGAGGCGCTGGGCCATGGGTGCACTCCCGTTGGTGAGGATGAGTACCCAGCGTGCGGCAACGTACATTGAAGCGGAGTGACCCGCGTGTCGATGGCAGGTGCATGTCCGCGATGCGGCCGGCGATCGGCCGGCCGTACCCGGTGCCGGTCAGCGCTTGGGCTGCAGCATGGTGCCGGTGCACTTGGGGGAACCGCAGCGGCACTCCCAGATCTTCTTCAGCTTGGCCGTATGGCGCTCGGCCAGGACGATGCCGTAGTTGTAGGTCAGCTCCTCACCGGCGGCGATATCGCGCAGCGCTTCGATGAACACCTTGTCACCACGGCTGTCGCCGTCCGCATCTTCCTCGATCACCGCCTCGCAGTTGGGGTCGCAGCTGTGGTTGATCCAGCGCGCATCGTTGCCTTTGTAATTGGCATCGATCACCCAGTCGTCGTTGAGGGTGAACAGGAAGGTGTGGCCGCTTTCGACGTCACCGCTGTCATCGGCATCGACGTCGCCATGGCTGCGCAGCAGGCCCTTGTACTGGATCACGCGCTCGCCCTGCTTGATCGGGGCCACGGCGAACACACCGTTGCCATGGATGGCGGACTTGCGGGCTTGGATCTTCTTCGGCATCGGCACGGGCTGTTTGCAGCGAAAGGAACCCGGATTCTCGCCCATTCCGGGCAATTGCGAAAATCGTCCCGATGCTCCAGCATGTCGCCCCGATCGTGACCGCGGGTGAACGGCCCCGGCCAGGGTCTCCCAGCGCCGGCTGAATGCCCGGGTTGGATGCCGGCGAAGAAAAGCGTACAATTTCAGTCCGCTTTAAGAACCGCTCGCATCCCCCATGTTGCGCGTCACCAAACTCACCGATTACGCCACCGTCGTGCTGACCGTGCTCGCCGCCCGTCCGGGCGAAGTGCTCAGCGCCACCGAGCTGGCCGAATTCACCGGCCTGGAGCCGCCCACCGTCAGCAAGGTCCTCAAGCCGCTGGCACAGGCCGGCCTGGTCGAGGGCCTGCGCGGCGTCCGCGGCGGCTATCGGCTGACCCGGCCCGCCGTGGAGGTCTCGCTGTTCGAAGTGGTGGAAGCAATGGAAGGGCCGCTGGCCCTGACCGAGTGCAGCCACGACCACCACCAGTGCGGCATGGCGCCCAAGTGCGGCGCGCGCAGCAGCTGGCGGCTGATCAACGACGTGGTCTCCGAGGCCCTGCGCGATGTCAGCCTGGCGCAGATCCTGCCCCCTCTTCCCCTTGTCGATGACGAACAGCGCCGCACCATCGCTGTCGACGTCGTCTCCTGATCCGTAGGCAGCCCCCCATGGCCACCGAAACCATCGAAACCGTCGCCCACGACGACACCCCCAACCGCGAGATCCATGAGCAGCTCGGCCGCAAGTACTCGGCCGGCTTCGTCACGGACATCGAATCGGACTCGCTGCCCCCGGGCCTGGACGAGGACACCATCCGTGCGCTGTCCGCCAAGAAGGACGAGCCGGAATGGATGACGCAGTGGCGCCTGGACGCCTACCGCCACTTCCTGACGATGCCGATGCCGAACTGGGCCAAGCTGCAGATCGCCCCGATCGACCTGCAGGCGCTCAGCTATTACTCGGCACCGAAGGGCCCGAAGTACGCCTCGCTGGATGACGTGCCCAAGGAACTGCTCGATACCTACGACAAGCTGGGCGTGCCGCTGCACGAGCGCGCCAAGCTGGCCGGCGTGGCGGTGGACGCGGTGTTCGACTCGGTCTCGGTCGGCACCACGTTCCGCAAGGAGCTGGCCGAGAAGGGCATCATCTTCTGTTCGATGTCCGAAGCCATCAAGGAACATCCGGAACTGGTGCGCCAGTACCTGGGCACCGTGGTGCCGGTCGGTGACAACTACTTCGCCGCGCTCAACTCGGCGGTGTTCTCCGATGGCAGCTTCGTGTTCATTCCCAGGGGCGTGCGCTGCCCGATGGAGCTGAGCACCTACTTCCGCATCAACGCCGGCCACACCGGCCAGTTCGAGCGCACCCTGATCGTGTGCGAGGACAAGGCCTACGTGTCCTACCTGGAAGGCTGCACCGCGCCGATGCGCGACGAGAACCAGCTGCACGCCGCGGTGGTCGAGCTGGTGGCGCTGGAAGATGCGGAGATCAAGTACTCCACGGTGCAGAACTGGTATCCGGGCGACGAGAACGGCGTCGGTGGCATCTACAACTTCGTCACCAAGCGCGCCGAGTGCCGCGGTGCACGCAGCAAGGTCACCTGGACCCAGGTCGAGACCGGCTCGGCAATCACCTGGAAGTATCCCTCCTGCGTGCTGCTGGGCGATGACTCGGTCGGCGAATTCCACTCCGTCGCGCTGACCCACCATCGCCAGCAGGCCGACACCGGCACCAAGATGATCCACGTCGGCAAGCGCACCAAGAGCAAGATCGTCAGCAAGGGCATCAGCGCCGGCCGCGGCCAGAACACCTACCGCGGGCTGGTCAAGGTCGACCGCAATGCCGAGGGCGCACGCAACTACACCCAGTGCGATTCGCTGCTGATCGGCAAGCAGTGCGGCGCCCACACCTTCCCCTACATCGAGGTGAAGAACCCGGGCGCCACCGTCGAGCACGAGGCCACCACCTCCAAGATTTCCGATGACCAGCTGTTCTACTGCCGCGCCCGTGGCATCAGCCAGGAAGACGCGGTGTCGATGATCGTCGACGGCTTCTGCAAGCAGGTGTTCCGCGAACTGCCGATGGAATTCGCAGTGGAGGCCAAGAAGCTGCTGGAAGTCTCGCTGGAAGGTTCGGTGGGCTGAGCCCTGCCCTCGCAACGCATTCTTTTTATCGGCGGGCTGCGGCCCGCCTCACGGAAATTCCCACCATGCTGAAGATCGAAAACCTCCACGCCCGCATCGGCGACAAGGAAATCCTCAAGGGCCTTTCGCTGGACGTCCAGCCCGGCCAGGTGCACGCCATCATGGGCCCGAACGGCGCCGGCAAGTCCACCCTGGGCAACGTCCTGGCGGGCCGCGACGGCTATGAAGTGACCGAGGGCAGCGTCCGGTTCGACGGGGTCGATCTGCTCGACCAGGACCCGGAAGCGCGCGCCGCTGCCGGCCTGTTCCTGGCGTTCCAGTATCCGGTGGAAATCCCGGGCGTGAACAACACCTACTTCCTGCGCGCGGCACTGAACGCACAGCGCAAGGCACGCGGCGAGGACGAACTCGATTCCATGCAGTTCCTCAAGCTGGTACGGCAGAAGCTGGCCGTGCTGCACCTGAAGGACGAACTGCTGCACCGTGGCGTCAACGAAGGCTTCTCCGGTGGCGAGAAGAAGCGCAACGAGATCTTCCAGCTGGCCGTGCTGGAACCGAAGCTGGCGATCCTCGACGAAACCGATTCGGGCCTGGACATCGATGCGCTGAAGAGCGTGGCCGACGGCGTCAATGCGCTGCGCGCCGCCGACCGTTCGTTCCTGGTCATCACCCACTACCAGCGCCTGCTGGACTACATCAAGCCGGACGTGGTGCACGTGCTGGCCGACGGCCGCATCGTCAAGAGCGGTGGCCCGGAACTGGCGCTGGAACTGGAAGCGCACGGCTATGACTTCCTGAAGGACCGGGTCGTGCCCGAGGCGGCGGTCTGATGAGCGCCCTGCTTGATTCCATGGCCCAGGCCTTCTGCGGCAGCGATGCGCGCCGCGAAGTGCTGGATGCGGCCCTGCGTGATGGCCTGCCGGCCGCCCGCAACGAAGCCTGGAAGTACACCTCGCTGCGCCAGCTGGAGCGCCGTGCCTTCGCCGCCGCGCCGCTGTCGCCGCCGGTGCTGGATGTGGCCGTGCTGGAAGACATCCCCGCGCCGCGCCTGGTGTTCGTCAACGGCCGCCTCAGCGACGCACTGAGCGACACCCACGGCCTGCCGGCCGGCGTGCAGCTGGAACCGCTGTCCTCGGCGCTGGCCGCCGGTGAGGATGCCGCGCGTTTCCTCGGCCGCCGCTACGAGCGCAGCGACGAAGTGTTCGCCCGCCTGAATGCCGCCCTGGCCGATGAAGGCGCGGTGCTGCGCGTGGACGACGGCGTGCAGGTCGAGGCACCGCTGCAGCTGGTGTTCGCCAGCGTCGCCGGTGACACCGATCTGGCCTGGCACCACCGCCACCTGATCGAACTGCGTGCCGGCGCCAGCCTGGGCGTGGTCGAACACCGCTTCAGCGTCGGTGACTCCGCCCACCTGGACAACACCGTGCTGCACGTCCACGTTGCGCGCGATGCCGTGCTCAAGCATGCGCGCGTACAGGCCGGCAGTGCACGCCAGACCAGCATCCTGCGCACCGACGCGGTGCTGGCCCGTGACGCGCAGTATCACCGCGTGGACCTGGAACTGGGCGCCGCGCTCAGCCGCCACGAACTGAACGTACGGCTGGAGGGCGACAACGCGCAGCTGACCGCCAATGGGGTGCTGCTCGGCAATGGCCGCCGCCACGTCGATACCCGCCTGGGCATCGACCACATCGCCCGCGATACCCGTAGCGAGCTGCTGTGGCGCGGCGTGGCCGCCAACCGCAGCCGCGTGGTGTTCCATGGTGGCATCCAGATCCGCGAAGGCGCCGACGGCACCGACGCGAACCTGTCCAACAAGAACCTGCTGCTGTCGGCCGACGCCGAGATCGACACCCAGCCGGTGCTGGTGATCGATGCCGACGAAGTGAAAGCCGCACACGGTGCGACCGTCGGCCAGCTCGACGCGAACGCGCTGTTCTACCTGCGCTCGCGTGGCCTGCCGCAGGCACAGGCGCAGGCACTGCTGAGTGCCGCGTTCTGCCATGAGCCGCTGAAGGTACTGCCGGACGCGCTGCGCGAGCAGCTGGCACGCCGCCTGGACAAGGCCCTGGCCGAGGCGGGTGTGGCATGAATCTCTCCACCCCGCGCCCGATCGAAGAACGCGCCAGCGCCCCTGACTGGGATCGCGTGCGTCTCGACTTCCCGCTGCTGATGCGTGAAGTGCATGGCAAGCCGCTGGTCTATTTCGACAACGCCAACACCGGCCAGAAACCGGTGCAGGTGATCGGCGCGGTGGATGAGTTCTATCGCCGCTACAACGCCAACGTCAGCCGCGCGGTGCATGCCCTGGGCAGTGAAGCCACCGATGCCTACGAAGGTGCGCGCAACAAACTGGCGCGCTTCCTCAACGTGCGCCCCAGCGATCTGGTGCTGTGCAGCGGCACCACCTTCGCCATCAACCTGGTGGCATACTCGTGGGCGCTGCCGCGATTGAAGTCCGGTGATGTAATCCTGGTCTCGCGCATGGAGCACCACGCCAACATCGTGCCGTGGCAGCTGGTCGCGCAGCGTACCGGCGCCACCATCCGCGTGGCCGAGATCACCCCGGATGGCGCGCTCGACCTTGATGCGCTGCGTGCGGCCATGACCCCCGAGGTCAAGCTGCTGGCGGTCACCCACGTGTCCAATGTGCTCGGCACGGTCAACCCGGTGCGCGAGATCTGCCGTGAGGCGCGCAAGCGCGGCATCATCACCGTGGTGGACGGTTCGCAGGCCGCGCCACACCGCAAGGTCGACGTCGCCGCGATCGGCTGCGACTTCTATGCCATCACCGGCCACAAGATGTGCGGACCGACCGGCACCGGCGCCCTGTGGGCACGCCGCGAGCATCTGGACGCGATGCCGCCGTTCCTCGGCGGTGGCGAGATGATCAAGGAAGTCAGCTTTGACGGCACCGTGTTCAACGATGCCCCGCACAAGTTCGAGGCCGGCACCCCGAACATCGCCGGCTTCATCGGGCTGGGCGTGGCCGCCGACTACCTGCAGGACATCGGCCAGGAGCACGTGGAGGCGCGGGAAGCCGAGCTGCTCGCCCACTTCACCGAAGAGCTGCGCCGCGTCGAGGGCCTGCGCATCATCGGTGAAGCGCCGGAGAAGGCGGCCGTGGTCTCGTTCCTGATCGACGGCGCGCATGCACACGACCTGGCCACCCTGCTCGACCTGGAAGGCGTGGCCGTGCGTTCCGGCCAGCACTGCGCACATCCGTTGCTGCAATACTTCGGCGTCGCAGCCACCTGCCGTGCCTCGCTGGCGTTCTACAACACGCACGAAGAGATCGAGCGGTTCATGACCGCGCTGACCAAGGTACGTAAGTTGCTCGGCTGAGGATTCGCCAGAGCCAGGGAAATACGGGAACGCCGCAGGGGACTGCGGCGTTTTTTATTGCTCGTGGGAAGCAAGCCAGTAGAGGTGAAACTGGGAAATGCCGAGTGATGCCAGGAACGGGCAATCTCATCGTAATGCCGAACCATTCCACCATCAGCGGCCTTGAGACCTCGCCTTTCACATGCCAACGAGCATGGATACCCCGGAAGCAATCAAGAAGACGTACGTCATCACGACGCCCCTCAACACCCACCGTTCACCGTGATGGAGCGCCTTCCCTTTGGAAGTGAGGGCAAGCACTGCGATACCACGCAAGCACCCAAGCCACCAATCAACCTTGATGATTCCGGCTGCAGCAAGTACTTCTGGTCGTTCGCGCTCGATTTTCAGCAACATCCTGTGAGCCGCAAATGCGTTTATCCACATGGCACCTAGAATGATGGAAGCCCAAACGGGGTAACTCTCAACAAGGCTTTTCATCGCCCCTCACGTTGACACTGCACTATAAAAATTCTCCAGACACACTC
Organism: Stenotrophomonas maltophilia; assembly: GCF_025642255.1. Classification (NCBI taxonomy): domain Bacteria; kingdom Pseudomonadati; phylum Pseudomonadota; class Gammaproteobacteria; order Lysobacterales; family Lysobacteraceae; genus Stenotrophomonas; species Stenotrophomonas maltophilia. The sequence goes on along the minus strand of NZ_CP106759.1, from coordinate 971,708 downwards.
CACCGCTCACATCAATCCGCAACTTCCGCTATACGGCAAACCCCTCCACCCCCATCCGCCTCAACCTTGACATAGAGATTGTTCGTAAAATACACGTCTCCATAGCAAGCCACACGGGCATTATTCTCGTAGTACGTTACAACAAGCGAGGAATCAGCAGCGATCTCCGGTTTTGCAGCCCTGCTTTCACTGGCAGGAATTGTTCCGAGATCAATCGCACCACCGCCGACCTCCAAGCTGATGTCGTGGATCACGTCCCTTCCAACATTCTTTACAACGATCACAGGATCCGACAACCAATCACAACCTTGCAGCCCCAGTGAAATGACCACAGCTGCCAGGCATGAGCGGATTCGACGCACAGTGATGTACAGCCGTCGGTAGCAACATGACCCCAACCGTGCTGCAGCAGCAGTTGGAGTGAATCAGCGAGCTGCCGAAGGCCAAGCAGAAGATGGTGAGCGAGGTTCCGGACTCGCTGTCGGCGCATGCTGGGCGATAATCCACCCGATCTCCGCAATGAGGACAAGGCCCGCAATGTGTGGCCTGGTATTCCATAGGCTGTCAAGGGCCAATCTTGGATCACTTTCCGACTTTCGATTTATGGAGCATCTCTCGACGGATAGTCAAACACCAATGCAAATTCTCCCTCAGAATCGCTTTGAGGCAACTCAAACCTGAACTTCTTCAATGTTTCTCTAGCAGCAACATCGATCGCCCTATTTCTAGAGCTCTTGTCAATGCTGACATTGATCGGCTCCCCACGCTTATCAATCTGGAATCGAATTCTGACACAGGCGGCTTCGTATTCAGACCCCACTGGATCTCTCGACACCCTAAATGACTCCCTGTGCAAAACGAGCGCTTCAGTCTTCTGAACCACTTGTGCCCAGCCACCGGATCTGCAATCGCATCCCACGCCAGTCGCAACAAGCATTAGGAAAGCCGTGGTAATAGGAAACATCTTACTGCCCTCCAAGCAATGGCTCTGGCACGGAAATTCCAGAGTAATGCGTTCTTAGCGGCAATCCCAAATGCCGCTCGCATGGGTTCTCTAAAAATCGTATCGCCCTGTTATCGCGGGAGGGTCATTATCACCTTCGGGCTCAGTCTATCGCCCAACGATCAGGCAATCGGCATTCCTCCCTTGACCTCCGGGAGATCAGAGCCACACACTCGTCGACTGGAAGTCCACAGGTGTCCGCTGACATGACGACACCTTGATGGTTGGTCAAGACGAAATAGATCCTCAGCTTCTCGTTCCCCGCCTGATCAAATGATGGCCTAGCGTCGATCAAATGCACCCTACAGAGTTGAGTTTCCGGCACACTTTCGGAAGCCTCGAAATCGGACTCAAGCAACGCCGCATATCGATTTATCCTCACATTTCCCGGGTCGTTATTTATGACCCTACTCCCCTCCCCCTCCCTTCCATCGCAGGCTGCGAGTCCTGACAGGCAAAGCACGGCCACAAGAATACCGACCAGTCTTCCAAAGCCACCAAGCACAGGGGAATTTCTCACTGGAATCGCTCCCGAGACTTCGCACACCACATTTATGTTCTTTCACAGAATCCGATCATTCTCTCCACAATGACCGAAGCACACTGACCTTCGTCAGCATCACACGTCGAAGCAGCCAAGAAACTTCCGCCACCACCCGTTAGTACGTAGAAAATCCTTCTATCCCTTCGACCGTCCCGGGAGAGCTCGAGCTGCGACACCACCAATTCCGCGTTGACCTCACCCTTTCCAGCGACAGGGCGGGACCGAATGATTTTATCCATCTCAGCATGTATTTTCTGAGATGCAGAACTATCGTGATCCTGATTGGCAACCTTGAGCACACAATCCTGATCCTGCACGCAAGAGGCCAGAAGCGGTAGCGACACTACAGCAGACAGAAAAAATCCAGTATTCATCGAAATCCCTGCTTCAGTCACTTTCCCGGAAGTTGTTCATCAACACGCCTCGCATCAGGTTGTCCTTCAACCCGTCAGAACCCATTGTCGATTCCGAGGCGTCGTATCGTTACCTGGTACCGCATCCTCATCCCTTATAGTGATTCGCGCTCCATTTTGATTCTCCATAATATGATTGGTCGGCACGAGGACAATTGGCGCAATCCGGGCCGCACTGAATCGAAAGGCGTCAAGGCTCCGTTCACGACAGTGCTTCCATCGGCGGTCGAATCCCCGGCTCGCATCGCCAGTGCAGAAGGGCGTGCGGCCTGGCCCACGCCCCACCTAGAATGGCGCCATGAGCACCCTGACCTTCCGCGCCGCTACGTCGGCCGATATCCCCGCCCTCATCTCGCTGGTGACCTCCGCCTACCGGGGTGACGCCAGCCGGGCCGGCTGGACCACCGAAGCCGACCTGCTGGACGGCGCCCGCATCGATGCCGAAGGCATCCAGACCGACCTCGACCGGCCCCGCTCGACCATCCTGCTGGCGGAGCGCGAGGACCGCCTCGTGGCCTGCGCCCACGTCGCCGATGTCGACGGCAAGGGCTACTTCGGCATGTTCTCGGTCGATCCGGCCCAGCAGGGTGGCGGCGTCGGCAAGCAGCTGATGGATGCGGCCGAAGCCCACGCCGCGCGCGAATGGGGCGTGCCGGTGATGCAGATGACCGTGATCGACGTGCGCGACGAACTGATCGCCTTCTATGAGCGCCGTGGCTACCGCCGCACCGGCATCAAGAAGCCGTTCCCCTACGGCGACGAGCGCTTCGGCATTCCCAAGCGCGACGATCTGCGCTTCGAGATCCTGGAAAAGCCGCTGGTGGGAGCCCCCGCATGAGCGACGCGTGGACCTTCGTCTGCGCCGGCAGCGACCTGCTGCCGGGTGAAATGAAGAGCGTGTTCGACGAGGTTACCGGTACGCCGATCGTGGTGTTCAACCTCGACGGCGAGCTGTATGCCCTGGAAGACCAGTGCACGCACGAGGAATTCGAGTTGTCCTCCGGCGAGTTCAACACCACCGAAGGCAGCGTCGAGTGCGTGCTGCACGGTGCCCGCTTCGACGTGCGTGATGGCCGTGCCCTGTGTGCCCCCGCGTACAGCCCGGTCCCCAAGTTCCCGGTCAAGCGCGAGCACGACGCCATCTGGACCCGCGACGACCGAGACTGACCGGGACGACACCCGCCCCCGGGAAGGCCCCTGCAGGCGCGCACAGGGCCGCGAGGAGCCAGACACGGGCCTCCCGCAACACCGAAGATGCGAATCATTATCGTTGCTGTTACTCTACGTAACATCTTCGTAATGCCCACCGCCGCGCCATGGCCTCGCCCGCGCCCATCGCTACGCTCTGCCAGCTTGCCCGCAAGGGCGGGCCGCTGTTGGCTGCGCTGCTGCTGGCACTGCTGCTGGGATGGTCGGCGCTGCATGAAGGGTCGCGCAACTCGCTGGTCACCACGCCGGCGCTGCAGGCGCAGGACAGCCTGCCCGCAGCGCCTTTTGGCACGCCTTCCCGCGAGCAGGCCATGCCGCGGGTGGAAGCCGAGCCCGATGACAGTCGGAGCATCAAGTCCCCGCTGCTGCGGCGGTTGTGTGGCCCGCTTCCGGTGCCGCCACCGGTGCCGGCAACCGCGCCGTCACCCTACCCGGCCCCTGCGCTCCCGTCGCGCTACCACTACCCCCCCGGCCAGGCGCCTCCGTCCCTGCTGAGCTGACGCTCTCCCCGGCCGCGCCCGGGCGTCCGGCGCTTGCCGGACCTCCACCTCCGATCCCGCTTCGAGTCCGCTTCCGATCCTGCCTGCCGCGCCGTCATCCGGCACCGGCGGATCGTTCCTGTCCCGCTACCCACCCAGACCCATGAACCCGATCAAGAGCCGCAAGCACGCCTCCCCACTCCGCAACCTGCCGTTGGCGACCGCCAGCCTGGCCGCCGGCCTCGGCCTGGCCACGCTGCCCGCGCTGGCCCACGCCGAAGCGACCGACAATGCCCGCACGCTGGACAAGATCGACGTGCACGCCACACATGGCTACAAGGCCGACAAGGTCGCCTCGCCGAAGTTCACCCAGCGGCTGCAGGACACCCCGCAGACCATCCAGGTCATCACCAGCGACCTGTTCAACCAGCAGGGCGCCACCACCCTGACCGAAGCGCTGCGCAACAGCCCGGGCGTGGGCACCTTCTATGCCGGCGAGAACGGCAACACCACCACCGGCGATGCGCTGTTCATGCGCGGCTTCGACACCTCCAACAGCCTGTTCGTCGATGGCGTGCGCGACCTCGGCTCGATCTCGCGCGACGTGTTCAACATCGAACAGGTGGAAGTGACCAAGGGGCCGGCAGGGACCGACAATGGTCGCTCGGCGCCGACCGGTGCCATCAACCTGGTGAGCAAGCAGGCGACCCTGCAGGACGCCACGTCGGCCAGCGTTTCGCTGGGCAGTGACCACCAACGCCGGACGACCGGTGACTGGAACCAGTCGCTGGGTGCGACCAGTGCGCTGCGCGTCAACGCGATGTGGCAGGACAGCGACCAGCCCGGACGCGATCACGTGCAGAACAAGCGCTGGGGCCTGGCCCCGTCGCTGGCGTTCGGCCTGGGCACGGCCACCCGCTACTACCTCAACCTGCTGTACGTGAAGCAGGACAACGTCCCCGACGGCGGCGTGCCGACCCTGGGGCTGCCGGGCTGGACGCCGCAGCCGACGCTCGAAGCGCTGGCCGGGCATCCGGTGGATCCGGAGAACTTCTACGGCACCCGTGCCGACCACGACGACGTGACCGCGAAGATGGCCACGTTCCGCTTCGAACATGATTTCAACGACAGCGTGCGCCTGACCAATACCGCGCGTTGGGGCCGCACCGAGCAGGACTACCTGCTCACCGCCTTCATGGGTACCGGCGCGCTCGGCGCCAATGGTCGTCCGACCGGCAACATCGGCTACACCAACCCCGCCGACCGTTCGACCTACACGATCGCGCGCAGCCTGCCGACCTTCAAGGACCAGCGCAACACCATCCTGACCGACCAGTTGAACCTGCGGGCCGACTTCAGCACCGGCGCCATCGGCCATGCCCTGAGCGCAGGCCTGGAGTTCACCCGCGAAGAACTGGACAGCTACGGCCAGGCGGCCACCGGCGGCACCAGCTGGCCTGCCGCGAACCTGTACGACCCGGACTGGAACGTGACCGGGCTGACCTGGGCGCATAACGGCGCCGATGCCCACGGCAAGACCACCACGTCCTCGGCGTATCTGTTCGACACGCTGGCATTCGGCGACAGCTTCCTGCTGACTGCCGGCGTGCGTGCCGACCACTACAAGACCGAGTACGCCAGCGCCTCGGTCTGCGGCGGCCGGAGTGGTCCCGCCTGCGGCAGCAATCCGGCCGGCACCGTGCTGCGCAACCCCACGCTGGAGGCCTCCGACACTCTGTTGAACTGGAAGCTGGGCGCGCTGTACAAGGTGGGCGACACGGTCAGCGTGTATGCCAACTACGCGATCTCGCAGCAGCCCCCGGGCGGTGCCAACTTCCAGCTGAGCAGCTCGACCAGCAGCGCCGACAACCCCAAGCTGGACCCGCAGAAGGCCAAGACCTTCGAGGTCGGCAGCAAGTGGGCATTCCTGGAGGATGCACTGGCCGTCAACCTGGCGTTGTTCCAGACCGACGTCGACAACGAGATCAATACCACCGTGCTCGACGAGGCCGGCAACCCGACCCAGACCGGCAGCAAGCGCGTGAAGGGCGTGGAGCTGTCCGCCGTGGGCCGCCTGACCGACAACTGGTCGGTGTCGGCCGGTTTCAGCCACCTCGACACCGAAGTGAAGGAAGGCGCCAAGGTCGCTGCCGACGGCACCACCAACCTGACGTACACGCCGGACGATACGTTCACCGGCTGGACCAGCTACACGCTGGCCCACGGCATCACCGTCGGGGGTGGCGTGCGCTACGCCGCCGGCATGCATCGTGGCACCGACGGTGCTGTCGGCACGCCGTCATTCACCAAGTCCTATGTGGTGTACGACGCCGTGGTGTCGTGGGCGGTCAACGAGAACATCTCGCTGCGCTTGAACGGCTACAACCTGTTCGACAAGGCCTACGTGGCCAGCATCAACAAGAGCGGCTACCGTTACACCCCGGGTGCCCCGCGCACCTTCCTGCTCAGCGCGGACATCCGCTTCTGATGTCCTGGCGCGGGGGAGCCCGGCTCCCCCGCGCAACGACGAGGCAACACCATGCTGCTGCACATTCCCAACGTGCTCACCGCTGATGAAGTGGCACAGGTCCGCCAGCAACTGGACACCGCCGACTGGACCGATGGCCGCGAGACCGTGGGTGCCCAGGGTGCGCAGGTGAAGCACAACGAACAGCTGCCGGACGCGTCACCAGTGAAAGCCGAGCTGGGTGCCGGCGTGCTCGCCGCACTGCGGCGCAGCCCGCTGTTCTTCGCTGCGGCACTGCCGTTGAAGATCCTCCCCCCACGCTTCAACCGCTACCGCGGCGGCGGCACCTACGGCTTCCACGTCGATGGCGCAGTGATGAACCTGGGCAACGGCGAGCAGCTGCGCTCGGACATCTCCTGCACCCTGTTCCTGTCGGCGCCGGACGAGTACGACGGCGGCGAGCTGATCATCAGCGACACCTACGGCGAGCACGAGGTGAGGCTGCCAGCCGGCGACCTGATCGTCTATCCCTCCAGCAGCCTGCACCAGGTCAATCCTGTTACCCGGGGCGCACGCGTGGCGTCGTTCTTCTGGGTGCAGAGCATGATCCGCGACGATGTACAGCGTCGCCTGCTGTGGGAAATGGACACGTCCATCGAGCGCCTGCGACAGACCGGAGGCGACGCTGATGCGGTGCTGCAGCTGACCGGCGTGTATCACAACCTGCTGCGACGCTGGAGCGAGGTCTGAGCCACTCCAGTCCGCGCCCCTACATTTTAGCAATCATTCTCATTTGCATCCGCTAACAGCTCTCATTACAATCACGCCCCGTTGATGCTGGCCGTTGCCGGCAAACCATCTGGGGACCCCCGCTTGCTGCGCCCGCTCCGCCCTCGCCCACTCATCCATCGCAAGATGGGCACCGCCATGCGCGGCCAGCGTCCCGCGCTGGCCAGCCTGCTGGCATGGGTGGCGATGCTGGCGTTGCTGCTGGGCACTCTGCCGCTGCTGCCGCACCCGGCCACAGCGATGACCTTGCAGATGCCGCTGGAAGAACGTGGCGGCGAAGGCCCGTTGCAGGAAGAAGCCCCGGCCAAGCTGCGCCGCTGTGCCTCCGCCCCGGTAAAAGCGGCCGAGAAGGCGCCGCCGCTGCTGCTGGCCAGCCAGTGGCTGCGTACCGAACTTGAACTCGTACCCGCCACGCCGGCCATGCCCGGTGTGCGCCCGGACTGGCCGCTGGCCGCTCCGGACACGCCCTGGGCCGACGCGCCCGGGCGTCGCCAGCAACGCGGCCAGGCGCCGCCGCTCGCCTGATCCACGGCCCGACGTGACCGCCTGCGCGGTCGCGTCCACACGCCGCTGCCTGCTTCATCCCTGCCGCCCCTGACCGGGCTTTCCCTGCCTGCCGTGCGCGCTCCGCGCCCGGCATCGCACCTCTCTGCATCTTTCGAGGTATCTGCCATGGCCCAGCGCCATCGTGTCCGTTCGTCCCTGTCCCGCCCCCTGCTGACCAGCGCCGTGCTGGCAGCGATGGCGGCCCCTGCTTTCGCCCATGCAGAGATCGCCGGTGCGCCGCAGACCCTGGACAAGGTCGTCGTCACCGCCTCCGGCTTCGAACAGAAGATCACCGATGCCCCGGCCAGCATCAGCGTGGTCAGCCGCGAGGAACTGAGCAAGCGCCCCTACACCAGCCTGGTCGATGCGCTGCGCGATGTGGAAGGCATCGACGTCGGCCTGGAAGCCACCGACAAGAATGGCCGCGCCACCGTCTCCATGCGTGGCCTGCCCTCGGAATACACCCTGGTACTGATCGACGGCCGCCGCCAGAGCAACGTCGGCCAGCTGTATCCCAACAACTTCGGTGGCGGACAGTTCTCCTACCTGCCGCCGCTGGATGCGATCGAGCGCATCGAAGTGGTGCGCGGCCCGATGTCCACGCTGTACGGCTCGGATGCGATGGGCGGTGTCATCAACATCATCACCCGCCGCAACCAGGACAGCTGGCACGGCGCGCTGACCCAGGGCTTCACCGTGCAGCAGGACGACCAGTTCGGCGATGCCCGCAGCACCGACGTGTACCTGAGTGGTCCGCTGCTGAAGGACCGCCTGGGCCTGTCCGTGCGCGGCAGCTACTACGATGCGAAGGCGTCCAATCCGGAATGGGATGCGCTGCCGTTGCCCGATGGCACCCTGTGGGAACGCAGCATCGGCTTCGGAGGTGGCGGCAAGTCGGTGGCCAACACCAACTGGAACACGGGCGTGCGCCTGAACGTCCACGTCAATGACGACCACGAACTGTGGCTGGACTACGACGTGTCGCGGCAGAAGTACGACAACAGCGAGGGCCAGACCGGCACGCTCGACAGCCTGGCCAGCCTGTGGCGCGTCGGCAATGCGGTCATCCCCGATCCGGATGGCGGCGGCACCATCACCCGCCGCGTGGTGCAGCCGCGCGTGGGCTACACCGCCTACCAGCGCTATGAGCGTGACCAGGTATCGCTGACCCATCAGGGCCGCTACAGCTTCGGCACCTGGCAGACCTCGCTGACCCACAGCAAGAGCAGCAACCTCGGCCGTTCGCTGCCACTGACCCTGGACGAGCGCGCCAACCTGCAGACGCTGTGGAATGACGTCTGCCGCCGCACCGGCGCCGCCAACAACTGTGCGGCCGGTCGTGGCAATGCACTGTCGGCCCTCGACCCGAGCGAGATGGCGCGCCTGCAGGCGTTCTTGCCACGTCCGCTGCGCACGATGGAGCTTGAGGGTTACGTGCTCGACACGATGCTCGACCTCGATTTCGGCGCGCACAAGCTGACCGTTGGCGGACAGTACAACGACACCGACATGGTCGACGGGGTGTTCGGCATGGATGGCGCCGGCTACCGCAGCAACACCCGGCAGAAGCACCGCATGTGGGCCCTGTTCGCGGAGGACAACTGGGCACTGACCGATACCCTCACGGCGACCTTCGGCCTGCGCTACGACGACCACAACGTGTTCGGCAGCCATGTCAGCCCGCGCGGCTACCTGGTGTGGAATGCGAGCGACGCATGGACCTTCAAGGGCGGTGTCAGCACCGGCTACAAGACCCCGCGCCCGGACCAGCTGTTCCCGGGCATCACCGGCTTCGGTGGGCAGGGCGTGCTGCCGCTGGTGGGTTCGCCGAACCTCAAGCCGGAAACCAGCACCAACTACGAGCTGGCTGCCTACTACGAAGGCCAGCGCTGGGGCTTCAACGTCACCGGCTTCTTCAACCGGTTCGAAGACAAGATCGCCAGCGGCGGCACCTTCCCGAACTGCGAAGTGGCTCCGGCCGGCAGCGGCTACTGCGTGGACATCGGGCCGGGCTGGGCCTCGCTGGGCTACAGCACCTTCACCCAGAGCGTGAACATCGACAAGGCCGAAACCCGTGGCGCCGAACTGGCCGCGCACGTCGATCTGCTGGAAACCCTGCAGCTGCGGGGCAACTACACCTGGACCCGCAGCGAACAGACCAGTGGCCCGCAGAAGGGACTGCCGATCAGTGGCACCATGCCGGCCCGGCATATGGCCAACGCCAGCCTCAACTGGCAGGTCAGCGACGCGGTCAGTCTGTCGCTGATCGGCGAAGGCCGCTACGACCGCTACCGCGATACGATCCTCGATGCGGCCGGCAACAGCCACGACCGCGTCTACGAGGACTACACGATCTTCCACCTCGGCGGCAGCTGGAAGGCCAACGCATGGCTGACCGTCAACGCACGCGTCAACAACCTGCTCGACAAGGACTTCGTCTCGCAGTCGTGCCTGCTGATCAGCCAGAGCGAGTTCAGCTGCGTGGACGATTACGCGACCAAGGACCAGCGCCGCAGCTACTGGATCTCGCTCAACGCGAAGTTCTGAGGCGACCCTGCCCGGTGCCGGCCTTGGCCGGTACCGGGATACAGAACGATACGCAATTGCGAGCTATTCTCATCAATGATGTAATGCGCAGTCCGCATCCGTCCTGAATCCCGTCGTGAGCCGTTCCGCTCCCTCCAACGTGCAACAGCAACAGAGCCGCGGCTTCTGGCTGCGGACGCTGCACCAGTGGCACTGGATCAGCTCGGCGGTGTGCCTGATCGGCATGCTGCTGTTCGCGGTGACCGGGTTGACCCTCAACCATGCAGCGAAGATCGAGGCCAAGCCCGAGGTGCAGAACCAGCAGCTGCAACTGCCGGCCGATCTGCTCGGCCAGCTCGGCACGCGCGAGGACGGCCACGCGCCGATCCCCCGCCCGGCCCGGCAATGGCTGGATACGCAGCTGGGCATCGCCATCGGCGGTCGCCCGGCCGAGTGGTCGGCCGAGGAGATCTACTTGTCGTTGCCGCGACCCGGCGGCGACGCCTGGCTCAGCATCGATCGCGAAACCGGCGCGGTGGAATACGAATCAACCTCCCGCGGCGTGGTGTCCTACCTCAACGACCTGCACAAGGGGCGCAACGCGGGCCCGGCGTGGGGCTGGTTCCTGGACCTGTTCGCCGTGGCCTGCCTGGTGTTCTGCATCACCGGCCTGTTCCTGCTGCACCTGCATGCACGGCAGCGGCGCATGACCTGGCCGCTGGTCGGCCTCGGCCTGATGATCCCGCTGTTGATCGCCCTGCTGCTGATCCACTGAACCATCGAATCCCCTTCACCGGAGCCGCCCCATGCGCGTCACCCTGACCATCGCCCTCAGCGGCCTGCTGGCCACCTCGCCGGCCTATGCCGCCACGCTCGACATCAACGTCGAGGTGCCCAAGCTCAATGTCGCCGAGTATCACCGTCCCTACGTAGCGGTGTGGCTGGAAGGCGCCGACCAGAAAGTCGCGGCCAACCTGTCGGTCTGGTACCAGCAGACCAGCAACAACGAAGGCCATGGCACCAAGTGGCTGCCCGACCTGCGCCAGTGGTGGCGCAAGAGCGGCCGCACCCTGCAGGTGCCGGTGGACGGCGTGACCGGCCCAACCCGCCCGGCCGGCAAGCACGCGCTGTCGTTCAACGACAAGCAGCCGGCGCTGAAGCAGCTGGCCCCGGGCAACTACACCCTGGTGGTGGAAGCGGTGCGCGAAGTCGGTGGCCGCGAACTGCTGAAGATCCCCTTCACCTGGCCGGCCACCGCCGCACAGAACGGCAAGGCGCAGGGCGCCACCGAACTGGGCCAGGTGACCCTCGCCATCAAACCGTAACCGCCTGAGCCGGGGTCAGAGCCCTTTCCGTTGGAAGGGGATTTGACTCCGGGGTCGGATCCCTTCCGCAGGAAGGGCTCTGACCCCACCCATCCAACGTCCCTGGAGTCTTCCGCATGAAGCGCACGCTCGTCCTCGCCGCCGCTCTGGCCGCTGCCCTTCCCTTTTCCGCACTCGCCCACAAGGCCTGGCTGCTGCCTTCGCAGACCGTGATCGCCGGCAATGCGCCGTGGATCACTGTTGATGGTGCGGTCTCCAACGACCTGTTCTACTTCAACCACGTGCCGCTGCGCCTGGAATCGCTGGTGATCACCGCGCCGGACGGCAGCACCGTGCAGCCGCAGAACGCCTCGACCGGCAAGTACCGCAGCGTGTTCGATCTGGAGCTGAAGCAGCAGGGCACTTACCGCATCGCTTCGGTCAATGACGGCCTGTTCGCCACCTACGAACAGAACGGCGAGCGCAAGCGCTGGCGCGGTACCGCCGCCACCTTCGGCGAACTGCCCAAGGACGCGGAGAAGCTGGAAGTGAGCCAGTCGGTCGGCCGCGTGGAGACGTTCGTGACCAATGGCGCGCCGAACGATACCGCACTGAAGCCGACCAACCGCGGCATCGAGCTGGTTGCGGTCGGTCACCCGAACGACCTGTTCGCCGGCGAGGAAGCCACTTTCCGCGTGCTGGTCGACGGCAAGCCGACGGCTGGCCTTGCCTTCGAGATCGTGCGCGGCGCCACCCGCTACCGCAACGCGCAGGACGAACTGAAGGTGACCAGCGACGCCAAGGGCGAAATCAAGGTGACCTGGCCGGAAGCCGGCATGTACTGGCTGGAAACCGGCACTGAAGACAACAAGACCTCGGTGAAGCAGGCCGCCAAGCGTCGCCTGAGCTACGTGGCCACGCTGGAAGTGCTGCCGCAGTAATGGGGACCGCGATGCCGGGCACGCCCCGGCATCGCAGCCGCCACGCCCCGTCATGACCGATTCCCTGCTCGACATCGCCCGCCTCGGCGGCACCACCATGGGCACCACCTGGAGCGTGTCGCTGGTCGCGCCGCGCCAGCGCGACCTGCACCCGCTGCACGCCGGCATCCAGGCGCGCCTGGATGATGTGGTCGCGCAGATGAGTACGTGGGACGCCGGCTCGGACCTCAGCCGCTACAACAGCGCCGATGCAGGCCAGTGGTGCACCCTGCCTGCCGAAACCCGTCACGTCCTGTCCTGCGCGCAGTCCATCGCCGCCGCCAGCGACGGTGCGTTCGATCCCACCATCGGCCCGCTGGTGGCACTGTGGGGTTTCGGTGCACATGCCGGCGAACGCCGCCAACCCGATGCCGCCGCCGTGCAGGCCACGCGCGAGCGCTGCGGTTGGCAGCGGTTGCAATGGCGCGGCGATGCGCTGCTGCAACCCGGCGGACTGGAACTGGATCTCTCTGCGATCGCCAAGGGGTTCGGCGTCGATCACGTGGCCGCGTGGCTGCGCGATCAGGGCATCGCTGCTGCACTGATCGAGGTCGGTGGCGAACTGGCCGGCTACGGCCGCAAGCCCGATGGCCAACGGTGGCGCGTGCTGGTGGAATCGGCGCCGGAAGAAGACGCGCACGCCAAAACACCACCGCGGGTGCTGGCGCTGGACGGCAAGGCGGTCGCTACCTCCGGCGATCGCTGGCATCACTATCAGGCCGATGGCGAGGCCTACAGCCACAGCCTCGACCCGCGCACCGGCAGGCCGGTACGCCAGGTTGCAGCGGCGGTGACGGTGGTCGCCGACGACGCGATGCATGCTGATGCCTGGGCCACCGCACTCACCGTACTCGGCCGCGAGCACGGCATGGCGCTGGCCGAACGCGAAGGACTGGCCGCACGCTACCTGCATCGCGCAGCGGATGGCCCGCACGAGTTTCTCAGCAGCGCCTTCCAGCGCCTGCTCGACGAGCGGGACGCATGAGCGCACGGCCGTCGCGCGCGCTGCTCGGCAACGCGCTTGTACTGATCCTGCTGGCGCTGATCGGCTGGGCGCTGCTGCGACTGCATCTCGGCGAAGCCTGGTGGCAGGGCGCACCGCCGGCGCGGCAATCGCAGATCGCCATCATCTCCACCGCGCTCTATGCACTGGTCTGCACCGCACTGTGGTGGCGTGGGCGACCGCGCGACGATGCTGCCTCTGGCGACGTCGCGCCGATCCTGCTGGTCTGGTCCAGCCAGACCGGCTTCGCCCGCGAACTGGCCGAACGCAGTGCCGAGGCATTGCGTGGTGCCGGCGTGCCGGTGCGTGTGCGCGGTCTGCATGAGGTCGACGCCACCTTGCTGGCCGGCAGCCAGCGTGCACTGTTCATCGCCAGTACCACCGGCGAAGGCGACCCGCCCGATCATGCAGTGCCCTTCCTGCGCCATGTGATGGCCCTGCCGTCATCGCTGCAGCATCTTTCGTACGGCGTTCTCGCCCTGGGTGATCGCAGCTACGGTCACTTCTGCGCCTTCGGTCACCAGCTCGACGACTGGCTGCGCCAGCACGGCGCACATGCCCTGTTCGACGCCATCGAGGTCGACAACGCCGATCCCGCTGCACTGCGGCACTGGCAGCAACTGCTCGGACAACTTGCCGGTGGGGCCAGCGAACTGCCCGACTGGAGCCCGGCCGAATATCAGCCGTGGACGCTGCTGCAACGCCGGCACCTCAATCCCGGCAGCCAGGGCGGACCGGTGTACTGGCTGCGCCTGCAGGCGCCTGCCATCGACGGCGTGCGCTGGCAGGCCGGCGACATTGCCGAGATCGGCCCGCAGCACGCGCGGCACAGCGCGCGGGCCTGGCTGGAATCACAGGGTTTCGATCCGCAGACGGTGCTCGAGGACGGCCAGACGCTGCTGGCCCGTGTCGAACGCTCGCACCTGCCCTCACTGGTGCCACCGG